>NZ_JBFBEM010000022.1:0-113669 GCF_040683675.1 Streptomyces sp. NPDC093252
ATGTCGATCCTGGTGCAGCAGGTCATCAACATCGGTCTCGCGGTGGCGATGGACCGCCTGGCGCAGTGGATGCTGGCGAAGCAGGGCAAGACCACGCCGAACGGAATGAACTATCTGATCCAGGCGGTGGGTTTCGGTGCGGTGCAGGGCGGTCTGGCGGTGCCGATGCAGTTCGCCACGGCCTGGCTCGCGAAGAAACTGACCAATCTGGTCGGATCGGGTGCGAACAACAAGCTCTTCAACGACCTCGACCGCGCCCTGCGCGAACGCCCGACGCCACCCCCTCGCAACCTCACCAAGCAGGACGAGGGCGGCGGCGGCACCCCGTCACCGGTACCGCGACCACTCCCGCGGGGCGACGCGGGGCCGCCGCTCACCCGTGCTCTCCCCACCTTCACCGGCGGCGCGGACCGGGCCTTCGCCCAGGACTTCACCACCTCGCTGACCTCGGTCGCGAACGGCCTCGGGCGGGGCGGCGACGTTCCGGCCCGATTCATGACGGACATGGGCGACCTCTTCGCCCGGCGGTTCGGCGACGACCTGGGCGAGGAGGGCGCCCAGTACCTCGGCCAGGTGTTCGCGCGCACCTATGTCGACCAACTGACTCGTGACACTCTCGGCGACTCCCTCCAGCGGGTGCTGCGCGGCAGCCGCCTGCCCGACACCTACGGCGACGAGGTGATCCGGGTGATGTCGACCGGGGTGGGCGGGCTCTTCGACCAGAAGGGGCTGGGCTCCAAGTTCCTGCAATTCGCGGTGGAGGGGATCGGGGAGGGCGTTCTCGGGTTCGGCGCCGAGATGGTCTACAACGGCCTCGCGTTCAGGGAGTTCACGGCGAGCGCCTCGGGCTTCTACTCGGCGATGTTCAGCGAACGCCTCACCGCCGCCCTGGACATCAACGCCACGCATCTGGGCTCCGGCCTCAAGGACCTCCTCAACGATCTCACCGCCAAGCTCGGCATCGGCCCGCTCCTCCACGTCGCCACCCCCACGCCCCCCGCCCAGGGAGCGACAACCACCACGACAGCCACCACGACGACCACCACAGCAACGGCGACCCCGCAGACACGTGGCACCGGCGGCACCCCACGCCCCCTCACCACAACCGGCACCGTCCCACCCGCCCCACTGACCACCCTGCCGGAGCCCATCGCCACGCCCATCTGGACCGCCCCACCGCAGTCCATCGCCACCACCTGGGACACCACCCCGGAATCCCGCCCCTCCCCCCTCCCCGACGTCAGGAACCTCCCCGAAGCCACCGACCGCCCCGAAGCCAGCCGCCTCCCCGACCCGACCGCCTCCACCACCCCCACCGCCCCCACCAACCCGACCGCCTCCACCACATCCACCACCCCCACCGACCTCACCCCCACACCCCCGCCCTCCCTCCCCACCCCCACACCCACCTCCACCCTCACCCCCGACCTCGAACTTGCCCAACAGACCCAGCGCCTCCACACCGCAGTCGAGGACGCCGCCGCAGGCGCCCGTGCGGAGTACCTCGCCGCACACCGGCTCCCGCCCGGCACCCCCATACCCCTCACCTGGATCAACTGCGTCATCCTGATCCACCAGTTCACCCAGCGCCTCTACGCCGAGTCCGGCCTCCTCCCCCCGGACCTCCTCCCCCAGGCCCTGTTCCCCCCGACCCTCTTCCCCGACCTCCTGCCCGGCGGCAGCGGGGTGCGCCCGGCCGTCACCCAGGACGACACCCACGTCGGCACCGGGCGGGCCGCGCAGCGGCTCGCCCCCGGGCCCGGCTGGGCCACCATCACCTCCTGGGACACCGTCGAGAACGCCCTCACCCGGACCGGCCCCGGCTCCACCGCGCTGATCCTCAGCGAGAGCCGGAACCCGGACCAGGAGGGCCACGCCCAGGCGGCCCACCGCGTCGGCACCGTCACCCAGTGGGTCGAGATGCAGGGCGACGGCGAACCCGTGGTCGGCCCCGAGCGGCCCGGCCGTGAACCCACCGACACCCGGGCCGTCATCGTCGGCCCCGACGGCCAGGTCCGGCCCCATGCCCTCACCGAGTCCGCGCCCGGCGCCCCCGACCCCGTCGTCACCGACGCGCTGACCGACCCGACCCCCGCCACCGGTCACGGCGCGCTCGGCTTCGAGGCCGAGCTGATGTACGAACTCGTCTCGGCCCAGCCGCTGCCCCTCAAGCAGGTGCTGGCCGAGCACCTCACCGCGCGCTCACTGATCGTCGTGGAGAGGGCGCCGTTCTACCGGGGCGGCGACAACCGGCTGTACGCGTCGTACCAGGCGGCGGCAGCGGCGCTGCCCCACCGCGCGCCCGAGACCCTGGAGTTCATCGTCCCCGAGCTGGTCAGCGCGCCGCTGGCGGTGCTGCCGGACGAGGGGGGCCGGTCCCTGGAGGACGGGCTCCGCACCCATCTGCGCACCCGGCGGCTGCTGGAGGGCGCCGACCTGGCGGGCACCGACGTCCCGCTGGCCAGGCTCCTGTCCGGCGACCCGGACTGGCAGGTGCGGCCCGAGGCGGCGTCCGTACTGCTGCGGCCCTCGCCGGTCGGCGCCCACCACGCCACGTCCGACCAGTTCACCGTCGGGGTCCCGCCCGCCGGACTGACCTCCGTCCTGGATGTCGTACGGGACCGGGTGGACGATCCCCGGCTGCGGGTGCTGCTCGCGGAGGGGCGGGCGTTCGCCGACGTGGTCACCGCGCGGTTCGCCCGGGAGGTGCTCCGGCAGGACCTGACCTGGCCCTACTATCCCTTCCTGCCGTATCTGCCGGGGCTGGCCGAGGTGCACGGGCACGCCTGGCTGCTGTTCAACCATGTCGCCGCGCCGCCGCTGGCCGAGCGGTTCTTCCCCCGGCGGCTGCGCAAGAATCTGCTCCCGGCCGCGTCCCGGAACTCCTTCGCCGATCTGCACGCCGCCCTGAGTCCCGAGGTGCGGGACTTCCTGCGGGCCAACCAGACCTCCATCACCGGCCAGTTCGAGGGCCGGCTGCGCACCCTCATCCGTGACCTCAGCGGCCGTGCGGACGCCCGTGACCTCGATCTGTACGGACTGCTGGACGAACGGCTCGGCAGCGACGAGAGGCGCCCCGCCAGCACCCGGGAGTATCTGATGACGGCCCTGCTGGGCGCCCCGCAGCACGGTGCCCCGGTCAGCCAGTGGGAGATGGTCGGCATGGACGACCAGCCCATGGACACCGTCAACCGGCACTTCCCCTACCCGCTCGCCCTGCTCGAACTGCGCCACTACTGGGCCCGCGCCGATCTCCGCGACCCGCTCGCCCCCGACCTCCACTCGGACGGGGCGCTGGAGACCTCCCTCCGGGAGATCGGCGACGCCGCCCGCCAGGCCCATCAGCAGGCCGGACGGCATGCCCGGATGCCGCTGCCCGCGCGGCCCGGGACCTGGACCCGGCAGTTGTCCGACCCCGTCGTGACCCGGCTCGCCCGGCTCTTCGAGGCCGCCGAGGGCCTGGCCGAACCGATGGGCGGGGGGCGGGCGCGGGCCGTCCTCTCCCTGGGCGACCGCACCGCGCTGGCCTCCGCCGTGTCCACCGCACGGGAGAGGGGTGCCCCGCTGTCGCCCGAGGCGGGCAACCGGCTGCTCGCCATCACCGGTGACCTCCAGCGGGCCGCCTCCGCCGGCGTGCCCGGCGCCGAGGGGGCTCTGAGGGAGGCCCACAGGGTGCTGGAGTCCCTCGGGTGGGGCGGGCCCCCGACGAAGGCCGCCGGTCCGTCCCGGGCGACCCGGCTGCGCGGCGGCTCGGACCTGCACGCCGACGACAGCGACAGCGACAGCGACAGCAGCACCGGCAACGACAACGGCAGCGACACGGACAGGGACCGCGACAGCGACAGCGACAGCGACAGCGACTCGGCCATGGACGTGGACACCGACGGCCCGCAGGACCTCACCGATGCCCCGGACCGCGGCACCCCCGCCTACGACGACCACCGGCTGCGCGCCGTCGTGCGGGACGCCTCCGCCGCCGCCGAGCGGGAGTTCCCCCCGGACACCAGAACCAGGTCCGACGGCACGCTCTCCCCCGTCAACTGCGTGATCCTGCTCCGGCAGTTCACCCGCCACCTCTACCCCGGCGACACCTCCGGCCACCTCCCCGGCCGCTCCCCCGGGCACCTCCCCGGCCGCTCCCCCGGCCACCTCCCCGACCTGTTCCGGCCCACCCGCGCCCGTGACGACCTCGCCCTCGGCACCTCCCGCGCCGACTGGCTGCTCGCCCCGGACGCCCACTGGCGGCCCGTCGGCTCCTGGCAGGACCTGATCGGTGCCGTGCGCGACGCGCCCCCCGGCACCACCGCCCTGATCCTGACCCGGCGCACCTCGCGGATCGGCCACGCCTACGCCGTCACCCGGACCGCCGAGGGACTGCGCTGGATCGAGATGCAGGCCGGCGGCGGCAGCCGGATCACCGACCGGCCCCCCGCCGGACTCCCCCATCTGCTCGACCCGGACGTCTTCGGCGCCGACCCCCTCGACACCCGCCCCCTGAACACCCGGGCCGTCGTCCTCGGCCCCGGCGGCGGGATCGTCCCCGACGCGCTGCCCGCCCTGCCCGCCCACCGTCTGGTGGACGCCCTCACCGATCCGCCCGCCCGGCGCGACTACGGCGGTACGGGCGTGGAGGCCGAGTTCCCGCTCCCGCTCGGCAACCTCCCCAAGAACGCCGACTTCGGGACCGTCCTCGCCGGTCACACCTCCGGCGCCACCGTCGTCGTCGACCAGGACAAGTACTACCGGGCCGGGGGAAAGCTCTACCAGGACCGCAGGCGGGCGCGCGAGGCCGGGCGCGGACGCTTCGAGGAGGTGCTGCGGCCCATCCCGGAACTGGTCACCCCGGCCCTCGCGGTGCTGGACCGGGAACGCGCGGCGGGCCGGATGTCCGCCGACGACGGCATCGCCCTCTACACCCGTACCCGCGCGGCCCTGCGGCAGGTCACCGCGGCCCGGGGACCGGTCCCGCTGACCCGCCTGCTGACCACGGACGACGGCTGGACGGTGGAGCCCGCGGCCCGCGCGGTGGTGGTGAACCCGCCCCCGGCCGACCTCACCGACCTCGACTACATCCAGTTCACCGCCGGGGTCCCCGCCGAGGCCCTGACCCCGCTGCTCGATCTGGCGCTCGCCCACACCGGCACCGACCGCCACCACCGGATGCTGGAGGCGGGACGGGACTTCGCGGACGATCTCGCCGTCCGCTACGCGAGCGCGTTCACCGGGCTCGACGTGCGGACCGCGCAACTGCCCTTCCTGTCCGGCGTCCCCGGGCTGGCCATGCTGCACGGCTACGCCTGGCTGGGCTTCCTCCAGGTGGCCGTCCTGCCCGTGCAGCACCGGCTCCACCCCGGGACCCTCCTCAAGGGCCATCTGCCCGCCGCGTCCCGCACCTCCTTCGCGGACCTGCTCGCCGCCCTGGACCCCCTCGTCCGTACGTTCCTCGGCGGCGACCGGGACTTCATCACCGCCCGGTTCGAGACCCGGGTGTCCCAACTGCTGCTGGACCTGCGGGACCCGGCGTCCGGCCGGTCCGACGACCGCTTCGCCGACCATCCCCTCCGGGACCGCAACGAGGACGGCGTCTCGACGAGGGCCTATCTCGACACCATGCTGCTCGGCAGCGCCCGGCCGGGCGGTCCGGTCGGCCAGGACGCCGCCCTCGGCCTCAAGGACATGCCCCTCGACACCTTCGGCCGGACCTTCGCCCCGGGGCTGCCCCTGGTCGAACTGCGGTACTTCGCCCCCGATCCGGCGCTGCGCGCCCATCAGCGCCCCTGGCGGATGACGGAGGACGCGTTCGCCGTCTCGTTCGGGCAGGTCCGGCAGGCCGCGGCCGAGGCCCACGCGCTCGCCCGGCGGATCGGGGACCCGGCCTCCTCACTCACCCCGGACGCCGTCCGGGACCTGCTGGCGAGGCATCCCCTGATACGGCGGCTGGAGCGGGTCTTCCACCGGCTGGACGGGCTCCAGGCGCCGGAGGACGGCGGGGCCGTGCCGCTGCTGTCCGTGCGGGACCGGGACCTGCTCGCCCGGAACGCGGTGGACCACGCCCTGGGCGCCCCGCTCGCCCCGGGCACCCGCACCGCCCTGACGCGCCTCCACTCCGCGACCGCCAGGGCCCTGACCCTGATCCCGCCCGGCAACTCCCCGTCGCTCAACTCCGCGCGCACGGCGTACCGCAGGGCGACGGAGTCCCTCCGCGTGGCCACCGAGACGGCCGACACCCTCCTCAGCCCTCCCGAGCCCACCCCCACCACCACCCGCCGCGTCCGCTTCGCCCCCACCCCCACCCTCATCCCCGAGCCCGCCCCCACACCCACACCCACGCCCGAAACCGCCCCCACACCCACACCCACGCCGGAATCCGCCCCCACGCCCGAATCCGCCCCCGAACCCACTCCCACGCCCGCCCCCGAACCCACCCCCCAACCCGACCCCCACCCCACCCCCTACCCCCCCGTGAACACCGCCCTCCTCCCCCGCTGGCAGTCCCGGCTCCAGGCGGCCCGCGACTGGCTCGGGCAGCTCCTGCCCGACACCGGACAGAACTGGACCGCGCGGGCCATGCACGTGATGGCCGGCACCCACCGGCCGCCCCCGCCCGACCGCACCGGCGGCCCGGCCCCCGGCGAAGAGGCGTACCGGAGCCTCTACGACGGTTTCGCCGCCCTCGTCGCCCATGAGCTGTACCAGTCCCCCTACGACCCCCGTCCGCCCCTGCTGCGCGCCCAGGAGCTGTCCCTGCGGCTGCGCGAGGAGTTCGGGACCGGCACCCCCGCGTACCTCGACGAGAGCGACACCTCGGGCACCCCGGCGCGAACCCCCGCACAAACCCCCACGCAAACCCCCACACCAACCCCCGGACAACCCTCCGTCCAAACCCCCGCACCATCCCTCCTACTGACCCCCGATCCAACGCCGTTCAGCCCGGAGGCGCTCGCGCGGTCGGTGGCGCGGGCCGCGGCGACCGCCGTACGGGAGGCGGGCGGCGAGGTCCGTACCACGGGCGAGGTGAACTGCGTCGTGCTGGTGCGGCATCTGCTGTATCAGCTCTACCCCGCCCCGCCCGGCTCCCCGCTGCCCGGCGGGGCCCGCGCCGGAGTCACCCGCGACGATCTCTCCGTCGGCACCGCCAACCCGGAACAGGAGCTGGCCCCCGGCCCCGGCTGGGCGGCGGTGACCTCCTGGCGGGCGCTGACCGAGCGGCTGGAGCGGGCCGCGCCCGGCACCACCGCGGTGGTGCTCACCCGCCGCACCACCGAGGTCGGCCACGCCTACGCCGCCCAGTGGACCACCGGAGGGCTGCGCTGGGTCGAGATGCAGGCCGGTGCGGACAGCCGGGTCACCGAGGGGCCGCCGGTCTCCCGGCCGCACCGCCCCGACCCGGCGCTCATCGGCGTCGGCCCGCTCGATGTCCGCCCCCTCGCCACCCGGGCCGTCCTCATCGACCCGCAGGGCAGGGTGATCCTCCCGGAGGGCCACGGCCGGGAGAGCGCCGTCGGGTACGCCGAGGCCCTGGTGGACCCGCCCGCCCGGCACGACTACGGGGCGACCTCCTGGGAGGCCGAACTGCGCTTCCCGCTGCACCGGATCCCGGAGGACGCGGGCTACGGCAGGACCGTCGCCACACACGACAGCGGGGCGAAGATCACCCTCGACAAGGAGGGCTTCTACCGGGCCGGCGGCAGACACTACGAGAGCGAGGCGCTGGCCCGGCGGGCGGCGGGCGACCGGAGCGTCCATCGGGAGCCCGTCTGGATCCCCGAACTGGTGATGCCGCCGCTGGCCACCCTGCCCGGGGACCGGGGCCGGCTGGACCCGGAGCGGGGCCTGGAGATCTACCGGCACGCCCGGCAGCGGCTGTCGCTGGTGAGCGAGCACCGCGATCCGGTGCTCCTGAGCACCCTCCTGGTCCCGCGCGACGGCTGGACGGTGACGGAGGCGTTCCGGGACACCACGGTGGGCAAACCTCCCGTGGACAACACCGACGCCGCCTATGTCCAGTTCACGGTCGGGGTGCCCACCGCCGCGCTCACCTCCCTGCTCGATCTGACCCTCGTCCACCACAGCTCCGACTACGACCCCGAACTGTTCGCCGCCGGGCGCGCCTTCGCCGACCGGATCACGGCCGGGTACGCCGCCACCCTGGTGGGCCGCGAGGTGGTGCCCGCCTTCCTGCCCTATCTGCGGACCCTGCCCGGGGTGGCCGCCCTGCACGGCTATCTGTGGCTGGCCCACTCGCATCTGATCGCGTACCCCATGAACAACGCGTTCTTCGACCAGCTCACCAAGAACCGGCTGCCCGCCGCGTCCCGGGTGTCGTTCGCCGACCTCCTCGACACGCTCCCCCTGGCGGCCCAGCACTTCCTGGACGACAACCGGCACGACATCGCCGAGCAGTTCACCGGCAACCTGAAGCGCATCGCCAGGGACTACGCGCACAAGACGGGCCAGCACCGGGTGCGCACCCGCAAGCTGCTGCGGGCCACCACCGCCGGCGGGGTCACCCCGGACATGTATCTCAGGACCGTGCTGCTGGGGAGCCTGCGCAGGGGCGGCCCGGTCACCCAGGACAACGCGGTCGGCATGCGCGAGTACCCCCTCGACACCCACGGGGGACGCTACGACCCCGGCCTCGCCCTGCTCGAACTGCGCTACTACGACGTGGATCCGGAGCTGCGCCATCCCGGCGGCGACGCGATGATGACGGACCGGGCGCTGGAGACCTCGTTCCGCCAGATCAGCGCGGTCGCGAGCAGCGGGTACGACTGGGCCGCGCACCTCGCCGACCCGGCGACGGTCCTCCCGGTCCCGGCGGCCCGCATGATCCTCGCCAACCCGTTCGCGGACCTGGTCGCGTCGGTCCTGGACCGCACCGACACCCTGACCGCCGAGCGGCCGGACGGCGCCCGGCTGGTCATCCTGGCCGAGGACGCCCGGGAGGCGCTGGTGCGGCAGGTGGCCGCGCACGCCACCGGGGGCGCCCTGGATCCGGCGGTGCGGGTGGCGCTGGAGGCGCTGCGGGACCGGCTGGCGGACGCCGACCGGTCGCGGGCGAGGGGAATCCGGCGCGGGCTGCCCACCGACCGGAAGGTCTTCCGCCGGGCGGCCGAGGCCGTGTCCGGCGCCCTGGCGTCCGCCGAGGAGCTGACCCGCCCCCCGGTACCCGCCCCGGCCCCCGGGACCGTCCGGCGGACCACCGAGGCCCTCGCCCGGCTCACTCTCGACCCCCGGTCCCACCCGGGGCCGTCCCGGCAGCCGGCCCCCACCGCCCGGGACCGCGCGATCGAGGGGCGCGGTCCCGACTTCGCGCGGGCCCGGGAGTTCCTGGACAAGCTGCCCGCGGACGATGTCGCGGCCTGGCGGAGGCTCGCCCTCGGAGCGATGGGCGACACCCACCCGGCGTCCGCCCCCGGCCCGGCCGACCCGCGCACGGCGGAGGGCCGGTACCAGCGGCTCCACACCGACGTGGTGAACCTGGTCGCCCACCGCCTCGCCGTCACCTACCGGAGCTATCTGGACACGGCCGGGCAGCGCGGCGAGGACCCCGGGCGGCGCGCGACGCCGAAACTCGCCAAGGAGTGGGCCATGCAGCAGGGGCGTGACCTGTCCCTGCGGCTGGCCGCCGAACTGCGCCCGCCCGGCGCCGATCCCGGCGTCCAGTCCGATGTGTCCCGGCGGGTACAGGCCATGCTCACCGCCGGAGAGCCGCCCCCCACCGCGCTGTTGTTCGCACAAGACCCCACATCGAGGACCGACTGACCCGTCCAGGCCGTATCCTGCACAACAACCCACCAACACCTGACCGATCCCGACCACCGGCCGACTACCAGCCGACCACCGGCCGACCATCGGCCGACCACCCCCGACAACCCATCGGCGCAGCACCCAGAATTGAGGAGGACGGGCCCGTGGCACGCCAGCTTCTGACCGTAGGCCAGGACGGCGCGGGCGAGTTCCGGACGATCGGAGACGCACTGAACCGGGCCCAGTCCGGTGCGGTGATCAGCATCCAGCCCGGGAGTTACGCCGAGGCGCTGACCGTTCGTACCAGGGTGACCCTCGTCGCCGAGGGGCCGCGCGGCTCGGTGCGGGTGGAACCCGTGCGGGGCAGTGCCGTCACCCTCGCCGCGGACGCCGTGATGCTGACCGATCTGGTGCTGCGGGCGGGTGAGAGCGATCTGCCGGTGGTGGACGCGGTCCGCGGCCAGGTCGCGCTCGACGGCTGCGAGGTGATCGGCGGCGGCTGGGCGGCGGTCCTGAGCCGGGGCACCGGCTCGCTCGCCATGCGCAACTGCCGGGTGACCAACCCGATCGGCGCGGGCATCGTGGAGACCGGCCCGACCGGCTCGATCATCGAGGACTGCCTGGTGGAGCATCTGGGCACCTCGGCCGTCGTGATCGGCGAGCAGGGCCGGGCCACCGTGCGCGGCTGCACCCTGCGCGACGCGCGCGGCAACGGGCTGCTGGCCAACGGCAACTCCCGGGGCTCGGTGGAGGACTGCGAGATCTCCGCGACGGACAAGCCGGCCATCGCCCTGGAGGGCGCCACCTCGGTGTCGGTGACCCGCACCGAGGTGCACGGCGGGGCGGTGGGCGCGTATCTCGCCTCGTCCAGCCGGGTCGCGCTCCAGGACGTGCGGATCACCAAGACGACCGGGCACGGCTTCGTGGTGGCGGGCGGCTCCGATCCGCAGTTGCGGACCTGCGGCACGGCCCGCACGGGCGGCAGCGGTCTGATCGTCACCGAGCGCTCCCGGGGCACCTACGCCGACTGCGAGTTCACCGGGGCCGCCCAGCCCGCCGTCCATGTCGACGAGAACAGCGCGCCGACCCTGACCGGGGCGCGGGTCGCCGACTGCGAGGGCATCGGCATCCAGCTCGTCAATGAGTCGGCGGCGGAGTTCGACCGGCTGACGGTCGCCGACACCGGGGGCATCGGGGTGTCCATCCGGTCCGGGGCCAACCCCCTGCTGCGGCGGGCCCTGATCACCGGGGCCAAGGGTCCCGGCATCCAGGTCGCCGAGGACGGCCGGGGCCGGATCGAGGACTGCACGATCGAGTCGGCCTCCGGCCACGGGCTGCGCACCGAGGGCCACGGCAACCCGCAGATCGGCAACTCGGTGATCCGGGGCGCCGGCAAGGCGGGCGTGTCGGTGGGTCCGCGCGGACTGGGCCAGCTCCGCGACACCGAGGTGACCGGCGCCGGTGAGACCGGGGTGATCGTGGAGGACGGCGGCGAGGTGACCCTGCTGCGGCTGCGGATCTCGGGATCGGGCAAGCACGGGGTGCTGATCGCGGGCGGCGGCCGGGCCACCCTCAGCGGCTGCGAGAGCGCCGAGAACGGCGGCGACGGCATCCGGATCGACAGCGCCGAGCAGGTGTCGGTGACCGGCTGCGCGACCCGGGGCAACAAGGGCGCGGGGCTGCGCGCGGGCAAGCCGGGCCCCAAGCTGACGGTGTCCGATCTGACCAGCGCCGACAATCACGCCCCGGACGCCTGGCCCGGCGCCGACCCGGCCGCGCAGACCACGGCCCCCGGGGTGACCGGTGAGGACGGCAGCCCGGCGGAGCCGCAGGGCCCGTTCGCCGATCTGGAGGCGCTGGTCGGTCTGGCCGGGGTCAAGCACCAGGTGAGCACGCTGGTCAATCTGGCCCGGCTCTCCCAGCGCCGCGCCCAGTTGGGCATCCCGGCCCCGCCGATGAGCCGCCATCTGGTCTTCGCGGGCCCGCCCGGCACCGGCAAGACCACGGTGGCCCGGCTCTACGGCAGCATCCTCGCCGACCTCGGCATGCTGTCCTCCGGCCACATCGTGGAGGTGTCCCGCTCCGACCTCGTCGCGCAGGTCATCGGCGGTACGGCGATCAAGACCACCGAGGTCTTCGAACGGGCGCTGGGCGGGGTGCTGTTCGTGGACGAGGCGTACACGCTGCTGTCGGACAGCAAGGGCTCCGGCGCGGACTTCGGGCGGGAGGCCATCGACACCCTGGTGAAGCTGGTCGAGGACTACCGCGACGAGGTCGTGGTGATCGTGGCGGGCTACTCCAAGGAGATGCAGGACTTCCTGGCCGCCAACCCCGGTCTGGCGTCCCGGTTCACCCGGACCATCGAGTTCACCAACTACTCGGTGGAAGAGCTGGTCACCATCACCGAGAACATGTGCGCCGCGCACAGCTATGTCCTGGACCCGCTCGCCGTGCAGGCGCTGCATGTGCACTTCGCGGCGATGCCCCGGGACGCCACCTTCGGCAACGGCCGGGCGGCCCGCCGGGTGTTCGAGGAGATGGTGGACCGCCAGTCGTTCCGGCTGGCGTCGGTGCCCGACCCGGACGAGTCCGATCTGCTGCTGATCCTGCCGGAGGACGTGGGTGAGGCGGAGGCGGCCGAGGTGCGCGGCGAGGGCTCGTCCGTGCCGGGTGACTCGGACGTCCTGGCGCGGCTCAACAACATGATCGGGCTGGGCGCGGTCAAGCGCGAGGTGCGGGGCATCCTGGATCTGCTGACCACCACCCAGCAGCGGCAGGCAGTGGGTCTGCCCACCCCGAAGGTCAGTCACCATCTGGTCTTCTCCGGCCCGCCCGGTACCGGCAAGACCACGGTGGCCCGGCTCTACGCCGATCTGCTGCGCTCGTTCGGCATCCTCCAGCGCGGCCAGCTCATCGAGGTGGCCCGCGCGGACCTGGTGGGCCGGTACATCGGGCACACCGCGCAGCTCACCACGGAGGCGTTCGAGCGGGCCAAGGGCGGGGTGCTGTTCATCGACGAGGCGTACACCCTCACCCCGGAGAACTCCCCGCAGGACTTCGGCCGGGAGGCCGTCGACACCCTGCTGAAGCTAATGGAGGACCACCGCGACGAGACCATCGTCATCGTCGCCGGGTACACCGCCGAGATGGGCCGCTTCCTGGAGTCCAACCCGGGTCTGGCGTCCCGCTTCACCCGGCATGTGGGCTTCGAGGACTACAGCACGGACGAGCTGGTCGCCATCGTGGAGGAGATGACGTCCACCGCGGGCTACAAGTGCGCCCCGGAGACCCTGGAGACCCTGCGCGCCCATCTCGCTTCCCTGCCGCGCACCCGCTCCTTCGGCAACGCGCGGCTGGCCCGGCAGTTGGTGGAGACGATGATGACCCGTCAGGCGGGCCGTCTCGGCCAGGTCGCCAGCCCCGATCTGGAGGCCCTGACCCTGCTCCTCCCGGAGGACCTCCCGCACACGGAGGCCGCCCGGCAGGTGTCGTAGGCGGCTCATCGCAGTCGGGTGCCGGGGCTGCCGGTCCGTGTCGTGGCACGGACGGGCAGCCCCGGTTCCCTTTCGCGCCGACCGCCCGCCGAATCGTCGTCGCCGGGTCGCGCTGCTGTCATGGTCTGAGGAATCTGCCGGCTGAGTCCGCAGCCCCGTGCTGTGCCGCCACCTACCGGGAGCAGCCATGAAGGTGACCCAGACACCCCACGCACCGGACGCCGGGCTGCCCGCGCCGCCCCCGCCGCACCCCGCCCGCCAGGCCGCCGCGCCCCGGGTGCAGCCGGTCCCGGCGGCGGTGGCCGGTACGGCGACCCGGGGTGCGGGCGGACTGGCCCGGGACCGGATGCGGCTGTGGAGTCAGTACGGTGC
The DNA here is from genome assembly GCF_040683675.1 of Streptomyces sp. NPDC093252. NCBI lineage: Bacteria > Bacillati > Actinomycetota > Actinomycetes > Kitasatosporales > Streptomycetaceae > Streptomyces > Streptomyces sp. NPDC093252. The sequence goes on from NZ_JBFBEM010000022.1 coordinate 13,617, forward strand.
CCGCTACCGCGCCGCGATGGCCGAGGCCGCCGCCGTCCTCGCGGGCGCCGGGCGGGACGGGGAGGGCCCGGCGGGGCTCGATGAGCGGGTGGGTGCGCGCGCCGACCTGGCCGCGCTGCGGCTGTATCTGGCCGAGGAGTGGGCCTGGGCCGAACCGGCGCTGCTGGACGGCGGCCTGGGCGCCCATCTCCCGCTCACCCGCTGTGCCGCCGCCGGGGTGCGCAGGCTGCCGGCCCACCGGGGGGCGGCGATCGTCCGCACCGATGTGCCGGAGAGCACGGCGGGGTGGTTCATGGACCGGGCGGTCGTGGTGGACCACGGTCTGTGGAGCGCCTCGGTGTCGACGGCCGCGCTGGGCGCGGGCGGGCCGGGGTACGCGGTGTGGTCGCTGACCGGGCGGGTCATGGGTGACATCGATCCGTACACACCCGATCGGCTGGTCTTCCGGCCGGGCACCCGGTTCAAGGTGCTCGATGTGCGGGCCGGGCGGCAGCCGTTGGTGCTGCTGCGGGAGATGTCCCCGCACGAGCCGGAGCAGCCGGGCAGCGGGGGTGACACCCGGGGTGAGTGGCTGGACACGACCACCGTGGCGGAGCTGCGTACGGCACTGGAACAGTCGTCCGCACTGACTCCGACCGCCTTCCAGGGCCCAAGGGCCCGCCCACCGGGGCTCATTGAGGGACTGAGTCAGTAACTGACCCTTAGCACAGCGCCTTCTTGGGTGACCTGTGAACAGGACCCTGATGTCAGTCGGGGCATGGGTTCCGTACTATCGGGTCAATCAGCGTGTCAGGAAGGTTGTGAACACTATGTCCGAACCCACCACGTCCGTGCCCGGGGTGACATCGCAGTACGCAGCGAAGGTCGCCGAGGATCTGGAACACAACCTCAAGGAGCAGGAGCAGGTCAGTTCCGACATCGCCGCACTTCGGGAGCGGTTGACCGGGCTCCAGGGCGACCATGTGGTGCTGACCAGCCTCCAGGAGGCACTGGGTGTTCCGGCGGAGCAGGGTGAGTCCGCCGCCCCGGCGGGTGAGTCGGTCGCCTCCGCCGGGCCGGTGACCGAGCCCGCACCGGCCGAACCGGCCGCCGAAGCCGCCCCGGCCGAGGCCGCCGCGGTGGTGCCCGCACCGCGCAAGAAGCCGGCCAAGGCACCGGCCAAGGCGGCAGCGGCGAAGACCGCCGAGAAGGCACCCGCGGCCAAGCAGGCCGCCACCAAGGCGGCAACGGCCAAGTCGGCCCCCGCCAAGAAGGCCACCCCCGCCGCCAAGCAGGCCGCCGCCAAGACGGCCGAGAAGGCGACGGAGAAGGGGGCGGAGAAGGTGGCTGACAAGGCCACCGACAAGGCCACGGAGAAGTCGGCCGACAAGGCGACCGACAAGGCCGCCGACAAGGCCGGTGCCGCCAAGTCGGCGCCCGCCAAGAAGCCGGCCGCCACCGCCAAGAAGGCCGCGCCCGCCGCGAAGGCCACCCCGGCCAAGAAGGCGGCACCGGCCAAGTCCGCCCCGGCGGCGAAGACCACGAAGGCCACGAAGGCGGCAGCGGTGGCCAAGAACGGCGCCGAGTCACCCGCCGCGGCGCCGAAGGACGCCGCCACCGACCCGGCGACGGGTCAGCCCACCCTGGTGCAGCTCATCCGGGAGCACCTGTCGGGTCAGCAGGAGCCGCGCTCGGCGGCCGAGATCACGGGCGCGCTCAGTGAGCAGCACCCGGACCGCACGGTGAAGATCACCGTCGTGCGGACCACCCTGGAAGGGCTGGTGGCCCGCAGTCAGGCGCAGCGCTCCAAGCAGGGTTCGTCGGTGTTCTACACCGGCCCGGTCGAGGACGGGGCGCAGGCTTCCGCCTGAGCATCGCCCACCACTCCGTCGGCCCGCCCCGGGAACGCATTCATGTGGAGAAGATCTCTCCAGTTCTTGGTCAGGGAGATCCCCGGGACATGAAGAACACGGGCGGGTCGACGAAAAGGCGAGCAGGCCGGCGGGTCAGCGGGTCAGCGGGTCAGCGGGTCAGCGCAGTCGGCGGGTGACCAGCAGGACACTGACCAGGCTGACCAGGGTGACTCCGACAAGATAGAGCGTGATCGGGGTCGAGGACGACCACTGGGTGTAGAGCCCGGTGGCGACGGTCGGGGCGATACCGCCGCCCAGGATCGACCCGAGCTGATAGCCCAGCGAGGCCCCGCTGTAGCGGACCTCGGCCTTGAAGAGCCCCGAGAACAGCTCCGCGATGGGCCCGTAGACGACACCCATGAACAGCGCCGTCACCAGCAGGGCCGCCAGCACCAGCACCGGCTCCGCGGTGTCGACCACCGGGAACAGCAGCGCCGCGCAGCCCACCAGCCCGATCGACCCGGTCAGCAGCACCGGGCGCCTGCCGTGCCGGTCGGTGAGGGCGGCGGCCCAGGGAATGACCGCGAGCCACACCACCGAGGCGACCAGGGTGAAGGTGAGGATCAGATCGCGGCTCAGCTCCAGCACCGAGGTGCTGTACGCCAGCAGATAGGCCATGAAGACATAGCCGAGGGCGTTGATGCCGATGAACGCCCCGGCGGACAGGCCGACTTCGCGCCAGTGCTCGCGCAGCACGGTCACGAACGGCATCCGCAGCTCCGCCTTCTCCCGCTTCACCCGCTCGAAGTCCGGGCTCTCGCTCACCGTCAGCCGGATCACCAGCCCCGCGATCACCATCACGGCGCTCGCCAGGAACGGCACCCGCCAGCCCCAGGACAGGAACGCCTCGTCGCTGAGTGAGGCGGTGAGGGCGAGGAACACCAGGTTGGCCAGGATGAGTCCGCCCGGCACCCCCATCTGCGGGAAGGAGCCGTAGAACGCCTTGCGCCGCTCCGGGGCGTGCTCGACGGCCATCAGCACCGCACCGCCCCACTCCCCGCCGACCCCTATCCCCTGCACGAAACGCAGGACGACCAGCAGCACCGGGGCCCACACCCCGATGGTGGCGTAGGTGGGCAGCAGTCCGATGCCGACGGTGGCCAGGCCCATGGTGAGCAGGGAGATCACCAGCATGGACTTGCGGCCGACCCGGTCGCCGAAGTGGCCCATCACGATGCCGCCGACCGGCCGGGCGAGGAAGCCGACGGAGTAGGTGGCGAAGGAGGCGAGGGTGCCGGCCGCCGGGGAGACCGACGGGAAGAACAGCGGGCCGAAGACGATCGCCGCGGCCAGTCCGTAGATGAAGTAGTCGTACCACTCGATGGCGGTGCCGATGAAGCTGGCGGTGGCCACCCGCAGCGGGCGGACCCGTGCGGGGGCGACGGCCCGGGACTCGGTGGTGCGGTCGACGGTCATGGGGGTGTGCCTCCTGACAGAGGGAGGAGCCGGCCCGCCGAGATGGTCGGCGCGGAGCACGGCGGGGAGCGGGCACGCCGGGGACGCGGCCGGACGGGCACGGTGGTGCGCGTACGGGCCGGGCGCGCGGTCGCGTGGAGGGAGCCGTGCACGGTGGTGCCCGGCCTGCCCTCCGGCGACGGGGAAGATCGGGGGGGACGGTCCCGGCCGGGTGGGCCGGGGGGTGGGGGACGATCTACCGACCGAACGATTGGTCGTCTGATGGTCCGGTAAGTAAAGGCAGGGTCACGACCGGTGTCAAGACATCCGGCAGGCCCGCTCCGGGGCCTCCCTAGAATTGCCCTTATGGACGAAGTCGCTGCCCCGACGGACGACGGTGCGGCCGAACCCTGGCTGCGTCTCCCCCCGGTCACTCTCCACCAGAAACTCCCGCTCTGGTACCAGGCGTCCCAGCATCTGCGGGCCTGTATCGCCGCCCGCCGCCCCGGCGACCCCCGGCGGCTGCCCGCCGAGGAGAAGCTCGCCGAGCACTACGGGATCAGTGTGATGACGATGCGGCAGGCGCTGAAGGAGCTGGAGTCCGAGGGCCTGATCACCCGTCACCGCCGCCGGGGCACCTACGCCGAGGAGCCGGTGCGGCGGCCCCCGCTGAAGCTGCTCGGCTCGGTGGACGCGGTGGTCTCGCAGCAGGCGGGCGACGATGTGGAGGTGCTGGCGCCGGAGCCGGGCCCGCCGCCGCCCGAGTTCGCCGCCCTCTTCCCGGACACCCCCGAGGTCGTACGGCTGCGGCGGCTGCGCCGGGAGGGCGGGGAGGTGACCAGCTTCGCGGAGAACTTCGTGCTGCCGTCCGTCGCCGCCCGGATCGACCTCGCCGATCTGGCGCGGATGCCGATGACCGCCGTCCTGCGGGACCGGCTCGGGATCCGGATCGGGCTGATCGAGGACAGCGCGGCGGCCCGGCTGCCCTCCCCCGAGACCGCCGCCCGCCTGGACATCGCGCTGACCGCCCCGGTCCTGTACTGCGTGGGCATCACCCGGGACCTGGCGGACCGGGTGGTGGATGTGGCGTCGATCCACTACCGGGGCGACCGCTTCACTTTCGCGGTCACCTTCGACACCAGGTGAACGACGGTGTGTTCCGGGGCCGGGCGAGGGCTTGGGACCTGCGCGTTAGCATGAGGGCATGACGGAGATGTCCCGAGACGCCGGATCCAGTGACGGCGGTCGTCCCCTGCGCCGGGACGCCGCGCTCAACCGGGAGAAGATCCTCCAGGCCGCCCGGGAGATCTTCGGCGAGCGCGGACTGAAGGTCACCCTGGACGACGTGGCCCGGCACGCGGGGGTCGGGGTCGGGACCGTCTACCGCCGCTTCCCCACCAAGGAAGCCCTGGTACGGGCCCTGTTCGAGCACGATCTCCGGCTCCGCCAGGAGAGCGCCGAGAAGGCCCTCGCCCATCCCGACCCCTGGCAGGGCCTGGTCGACTTCCTGGTGCTGATGGCGGGCGACCTCTCGGAGAACCGCGGGCTGCACGAGGTCATCATGATGGGCAGCCACAGCTCCGCGCCCATCGAGCGGGCACGCGGCGGACTGCGGCCCTATCTCGCGGATCTGATCCGGCGCGCGCAGGAGAGCGGGGATCTGCGGCCGGAGGTGACCCCGTCCGACTTCCCGGTGATCGTGCACATGCTGGCCGGGACCACCCGCTTCACCCAGGGCATGCGCCCCGACATCTGGCGCCGCTATCTGGAGATCCTGCTGAACGGCCTGCGCCGGCGCCCCGACGACCCACCACTGACCACCCCGAGCCTGAGCGACGACATCGTGGAACAGGTGATGGGCTTCCGCAGGCCCGGCGAACGAGCCCAGTGACCCCGGATCAACTGTCGAAGTCGACCGTCAGCGCCTCCGACACCGGGTACGACTGGCAGGTGAGGACGTACCCGGCGTCCACCTCGGCCGGTTCCAGCGCGTAGTTGCGCCGCATGTCCACCTCGCCGTCGGTGATCCTGGCCCGGCAGGTTCCGCACACCCCGCCCTTGCAGGCGAACGGCACATCGGAGCGGACCCGGGCGGCGGAGTCCAGCAGCGTGCGGTCCCGGGGCAGCGCGGCGGTGGTGGAGCGCCCGTCGAGGGTGAGGGTCACCTCGCTCACCGGACCGTCGGCTCTGGGCTCGGCGCGGCGCGGCGGGGCGGGCGGTTCGGCGTCGTCGGCGAAGAACAGCTCCTGGTGCACCCGCTCGCGCGGCACCCCCAGCCCGGCCAGCACCTCCCGGGCGTCCTTGACCATGCCGAGCGGCCCGCACAGCCACCAGTGGTCGGCGCCGGGGACGTCGATGAGCGCCCCGACGAGCGCGGCGAGCCGTTCGCCGTCCAGCCGCCCGGACAGCAGCTCCGCCTCCCTCGGCTCGCGCGAGAGCACATGGGCGAGCTGGAAGCGCGTACGGTACGCGTCCTTCAGGTCGGCCAGTTCGTCGGCGAACATCACGGTGTCGGTGCGGCGGTTGCCGTAGAGGAGGGTGACGCGGGAGCGGTCGTCGGCGGCGAGGACCGACGCGGCGATGGAGAGCATCGGGGTGATGCCGGACCCGGCGGCGATCAGCACATGGTGCCCGGGGACGCCGGGGTCCGGGGTGAACAGCCCGGCCGGCACCATCACCTCGACCGCGTCGCCGGGCCGGGCCTCGCGCACCAGCCAGGACGAGAAGAGCCCGCCGGGCACCTCGCGCACCCCGATCCGGGGCGCGGCCCCGACCGGCGAGCAGATCGAGTACGACCGCCGCTCGTCGCGTCCGCCGACCCGGCGCCGCAGGGTGAGCGACTGCCCGGCGAGGAAGGCGTACTGGCCGCTCAGCTCCCCGGGCACGGCGAAGGTGACGGCCACCGCGTCCTCGCAGAGCCGCTCGACGGAGGCGATCCGCAGGGTGTGGAAGACCGGGCGGGCGCGCCGCGGTGGAGCGGCGGTGCCGGTCGGGCCCGGGGCACGGGGGGCGGGTGCCGTCAGCTCGGCCATCAGATCTCCTTGACGTACTCGAACGGCTCGTGACAGGCCCGGCAGCGCCACAGGGCCTTGCAGGAGGTGGCGGCGAAGCGGGAGGTCTCCTCGGTGTCGGCGGAGCCGCAGCGCGGGCAGGGGACGCTGTGCCGCCGGGTCGGGGAGAGCACCAGCGGGACGGGGCCCGCCGGATGGCGGGGGGCGGGGCCGGGCGGGGCGATGCCGTGCTCGGTGAGCTTGCGGCGCCCGGTCTCGGTGATCCAGTCACTGCTCCAGGGCGGATCGAGCACGGTACGGATCTCGACCCGCTCGAACCCGGCCGCGTGCAGTCGGGCGGCGACATCGGCGCGCATCTCGGCCATCGCCGGGCAGCCCGAGTAGGTGGGGGTGAGGGAGGCGACCACCGTGCCGTCCTCACCGACCCCGACGTCCCGCAGGACGCCCAGGTCGGCGAGGGTGAGCATGGGCAGTTCGGGGTCCGGCACCCGCTCGGCGACATGCCGGGCGCGGCGGGCGGCGGTCAGCTCGGTCACCATGTCGCCTCCGGGTGGGCGCGGGCGAGCCCCTGCAACTCGCCGAGCAGCGGGGCGAGGTACTCGGTGTGCCCACCGAGCCGCCCGTCACCGGGCAGGGGGTTGGGCTCGGGGTTGGAGTCGGGGTCGGGCTCGGGCAGCTCCAGCCCCGCCGCGGTGAGCACCTGACCCAGATCACCGAGGACGGCGTCCCGGGCGTCATGGGCCCGGAACAGCTCGGCGAGGCAGGGGGTGAGGGCGACGAGGGCCGCGGTCATCCGGGCGCGGGACTCGTCGGTGCCGTCACCGAGCCGGACGGCCCACTCGGCGGCGTACTGCCGGTGGTAGGTCAGCTCCTTGACCCCCTTGGCGGCGATGGCGGCGAGCACCGGATCGGCGGACCCGGCCAGTTCACCGAACTGAGCGAGCCGCCAACTGGCGAAGACGAGCAGCCGCCCGATGGAGAAGGCGAAGTCCCCGTTGGGCACCTCCACCAGCCGCACATTGCGGAACTCGTCCGGACCGCGGAAGTAGGCATAGGCGTCCTCCCCGCGTCCGGTGCCGTCGACCTGGCCGGCGCGGGAGTAGAGCAGCCGGGTCTGGCCGAGCAGATCGAGGCCGATGTTGGCGAGGGCGACCTCCTCCTCCAGCTCGGGTGCCCGGGTGACCCACTCGGCGAGCCGCTGGGCCAGCACCAGGGCGTCATCACCGAGCGCGATACAGCTCGCGGCGAGCACGGCACCGTCGACCCCCTCGGGCACAGCGGTCTCCACCCCGTGCAGCGGATCCTCGAAGCCGGTCCCGAAGGCCCAGCGGGCATCGCTGTCGTCATGCCCCTCGGCGAGACTGAGATAGACGTGGTCGTCGTCGCCGCTCATCGCCGGGGGCCCTCTCGTCGTGTGGTCCGGTCGGTCATCCGGCCCTCCTAGATGTGCGGGACGTCCTCGGGGATGTCGTAGAACGTCGGATGGCGGTAGACCTTGTCGGCGCTGGGCGAGAAGAACGGGTCCTTCTCGTCGCGGGTGGTGGCGGCGATGTGCTCGGAGCGCACGACCCAGATGCTGACGCCCTCGTTGCGGCGGGTGTAGAGGTCGCGGGCGTGGGTGAGGGCCATCTCGTCATCGGCGGCGTGCAGGGAACCCACATGCACATGGTTGAGCCCGCGCTTCCCGCGCACGAAGACCTCGTACAACGGCCACCCGTCCCGCACCGTCTCCTCCCTGCTCTCCCTGCTCATGCCACGGCCTCCGTGCGGGCTCGGGCCGCCTGCTTGGCGGCGTGGGCGGTGGCGGCCTCGCGGACCCAGGCGCCGTCCTCGTGGGCCTGGGCCCGGCGCCGCATCCGTTCCTCATTGCAGGGCCCGTCACCGCTGATGACCCGCTTCAGCTCGCTGTAGTCCGGGGTGCCGAAGTCATGGTGACCGCGCTCGTCGTTCCAGCGCAGCGCGGGATCGGGCAGGGTGACGCCGAGCTTCTCGGCCTGCGGCACGGTCATGTCCACGAACTTCTGCCTGAGTTCGTCATTGCTGTGCCGCTTGATCTTCCAGGCCATGGACTGCGCGGAGTTGGGCGAGTCGTCGTCGGGCGGGCCGAACATCATCAGCGACGGCCACCACCAGCGGTCCACCGCGTCCTGCACCATGGCCCGCTGGGCTTCGGTCCCCCGCATCATGGTCATCAGCAGCTCGTACCCCTGCCGCTGGTGAAAGGACTCCTCCTTGCACACCCGGACCATGGCCCGCGCGTAGGGCCCGTAGGAGCTGCGGCACAGCGGCACCTGGTTGCAGATGGCGGCCCCGTCCACGAACCACCCGATGACCCCGACATCGGCGAAGGTGGGGGTCGGGTAATTGAAAATGGACGAGTACTTCTGACGCCCCTCGATGAGCCGCTGGGTGAGGTCGGCGCGGTCGGCGCCGAGGGTCTCGGCGGCGGAGTACAGATACAGCCCGTGCCCGGCCTCGTCCTGGACCTTGGCGAAGAGGATCGCCTTGCGGCGCAGCGAGGGGGCCCGCGTGATCCACTCGCCCTCGGGCTGCATGCCGATGATCTCCGAGTGCGCGTGCTGGGCGATCTGGCGCACGAGCGTCTTCCGGTAGCCGTCGGGCATCCAGTCGCGGGGCTCGATGCGCTGGTCGCGCGCGATGGTGGCCTCGAAGTAGGACGCGAGGCCCTCCGGGTCCGTCGTGGTCATCCCCTCCGCCTTCCTGAGCTTCCTGGGTCTCCGCGGGCTTCCGTGAACTTCCGCGAGCCCCGGCCCCAGCTTCCCAACCGACCATTCGTTCGGTCTACTATAACGGGCTTCCCGTGGGGGTACGCAAGGGGTGGGGCGGGGCCACGGCCTCCGGCCCGGGACACACCCCGCCCGGAGGGTCACCCGCACCGCACCTCCCGCCACCGAGAGTCACCGGGGCGGGACAGCCGTGGACGGCTACGCGCCGTCAGGGCGCGGCTTGCGATGCCTGCCCCGGCCGTCCCGCATCGGCGGGGGCGGGGCCTGCGGCTGCGGCTGCGCGGGGGCCGGTGGCCGCGCCTCCGGCGGATGGAGGAGCTTCCGCGCCTCGGCGAGATCGGCGGCGAAGGCGTGGGGTTCCCAGGAGTGGCCGTTCCATCGCTGGATGAGGCGGGGGGCGCCGGGGTGGAGATGCGCGCCCTGGGGGCCGTCGCCGGGGACGAGGGGGGTGGCGCGCAGCCGCCCGACCCGCGCGTCCCGGCGCCGCGCCCACTCCGACAGGGGTTCGTCGTCCATGGCTTCCCGATCGTTCTGTGGGGGGTCCTGTGCGGGAGCGTAGCGGCCCGGCCGCTGCCGCTGGTCGTATCCGGCTCTGCGGCACCCGGAGACCGTGTGACGGGCCTGGTTCCGGGCCATCCAGCGCCGTGGCCCTCCGAACGCCCTGATCCCCGCTCACCGCACACACGTACCCGCCGCTCGCGGAACCGCGTCGACAGCCACCCTGTGCATCCACACCACCCCGCTGCTCGGCCCAAGCGGATTTCCTCGCGATCACGGCGGGAACTCACCCCGGTGCACGACGTTTCGCGCGTGCACCGCACCTGACGCCCCGGAAGGGATCACCACACATGGCGGACACAGAGCAGCCGGAGCACGCCAAGGGCACGACCGGCTTCCTGCTGGAGATGGGGATGCTCAAGCGTGCCAAGCGCACCGGATGGTGGATCGCCGGGGTGAAGGACCCCGAGACCATCGCCGAGCACAGCTTCAGAGTCGCCCTCATCGGCTCCGTCCTCGCCATGATGGAAGGCGCGGACCCCGCCAGGACGGCGCTCCTCGGGCTCTGGCACGACACCCAGGAGACGCGCGTCGGCGACATCCCCCACATCGGCCGCCGCTACCTCACCGCCACCCCCAACGAGGATGTCACCGCCGACCAGGTCTCCGCCGCGCACCCCGCCGTGCGCGCCGGGGCGCAGGAGATCGTCCGTGAGTACGAGTACGGCGACTCACTCGAAGTGGTCTGCGCCCACGACGCCGACAAACTCGAATGCCTCCTCCAGGCCGTCGAGTACCGGGAACAGGGCTGCGCGAATGTCCAGCCGTGGATCGACAGCAGCGTCGCCAAGCTGAAGACAGCCGCGGCCCAGTCCCTGGCAGAGGCCGCGCTCAGCATGACGTCCATCGAATGGCAGAAGACCTATCTGCGGTGAGTGTGTGGCTCTGTGAGCCTGGGGACAACGGGCGCGGGTCCGCTTTCTGATCTGGTCCACCGTGTCAGTGATGCCCGTCCCGTCGACGTGCGTCGACCGCGACAGGTCGGATCAGCATGACAGGCTCGTCGTCCGGTTCCTCCCCCGATGCGTGCAGCCTCGTGAAGGCCGTACTGGCCAGGTGCCATCGGCCGCCGACCAGTGCCAGCGCGTAGTACGGATCATCGGGGTCGACACCCGTAAGGGCGGGTTCGGCTCCGCACAGGACGTCCGCGCGGAACCGCGCCGCGATGTGCTCTGCGAGGCGCAGGTCCGGGTGTGGCCCGAGATCGAACTCGTGCACATGGACCGCGAGGCTCAGGGGCCACGCCGGATCCCGGGTGGGCTCCAGAGTCACCCACACGCCCCGTACGTCGTCCGGGACCTCGCCTCCGGGAGGCTGCACCAGCAGCGGCAGGCCGGGCGGGGCCAGTGCCGCGAACAGGGCGACCACGTCGGCAACGCTGAGGGGCCGGGACACGGTGAGGCTGAACATGGGGGTCACATAACCATGCCTGAGGTGATGCTTGTCAGCGGAGGTTGATCACCTCTAGGTTCGGGCTGGCGGGGGTTGAGTGACCAGAGGAGCGGGGGGGCGGAACGGTGGATGAAGATGAGTGGCTGCTGCGTCACGGGCTGCGTCCTGATGAGCGCGGCCTTGACGAGGTCCGCACGCTCCTGAGGGAACACATCGGCCTCGAACGCCGGAGTCAGGGCGACGGCGACACGATCCTGATGAAGCTGTGCTGCGTCCAGTTGTTCCAGGCCGCGCGCCTCGATGACGTGCTGCTGATCTGGAGCGCGAAGATGGCCAGTTGGGACGCCGGCTGCTCCATCGACATCCAGCTTCTGTGCGGTGCGGGGCTGGAGCGGACCAAGGCGTATCTTGCCGGGCAGTCGTCACCGGAGAGCGAGGCGGCGCTGAAGCGCCTGGTGTACTGCGAGGACGCGGGGGACTTCGAGGGGTTCACCCCGGAGGAGCGGTTCGCCTACTACACCGCGTACTACGAGTGAAGCGGTAAGTCCCTTGCCGCAGGGAGGCCCGCTGTCCCTCGCGGGAAGCGGGCCCGTGTGCGCGTTGGGTGGGACGGGGACTCAGGCGCCGGTCCGTGAGGCGTGCTTGAGGAAGGTGGCGAAGTGGGTGAGGGTGAAGGTCAGAGGGGTGGCTTCGGGGGTCTTTGAGTCCCGGATGTGGATGTGGGCCGGGGTTTCGGCGACCTCCACGCACTGCCCTTCGCTGCTGCCGCTGTAGGACGACTTCCTCCAGACAACACCGTCGGCCTCGGAAGCCATGAGGGAGAACCCCTTGTCCGTGATCACTTATGCCTTCCTTCCAAGTACTCGGCGAGAAGCTCCCGGGACTGGTCCACGGGTAGCGCGATGGAGCAGATCGCGTCGAACTCGGCCTCCAGAACCTGGAACTTGTCCGCGTCCTCCGTATGACTTCCGCCCATCGGGTTGTCCACACTGGCAACGGGCGACCAGGGATGGCGAAACGTGAGCAGGGTCATCGGCCCCTTGGACACATAAGCCGGGTGAGCACTGAGCGGCACAATCTGCAACCTCACGTTGGGCATGTCCGCTACATCAATGAGCTTGCGAAGTTGATCGGGCATGATGCCGGGACCCGCTGCGAAGCTGGCGTGCAGAGCGAGTTCCGGAACCAGCGCATGCAACTGAACCGGCTTCTCACGAGCAAGGATCTCCTGCCGTGCCACGCGGATGGACACCAGCACCTCACCCTTCCCCGGGTCCCGGATGGCCGCTCGGGTGAGGATTTCGCGTGCATAGCCGACGCTCTGAAACGGCCCGGGAATGACAACCGGGTGATGGATTCGGATCGTCTCGGCTTGGGACTCCAGCTCGATGAAGTCCAAGTAGTTCTGACCGATGCTGCCGGAGTACGACGCCCACCAGCCCGTGCCCGTTGGTTCCGCCGCAGCACGGGCAACCTCTTCCACCCCCGCCGGATCGTCAACACCGATCTTCGCGCAGATGTCGTGCACTTCATCGCGGGTGATCCGGTAGTAGCCGCGCTCGATACGGGAGAACCGAGCCTGGCTCCAGCCCATGGCCCGAGCGACATCGCCGGATGGCATCTCTACCGACTCTCGCCAGCGGCGCAGTTGACCACCCACCCGGCGCCTCTTGATTGACGGCGTCGCTCTCTTCTGCGTCATGGCGCCGCAGTCTGCCACGCCTGCCTCGCGATTGGCCACGCGCACAAGCGTTCGCGCAATTTTCGCATTCAGAGTGAACGCCTTGCACTCAAGAGCTAAAAAGGCGCAAGCTATCTGCTGACAGTAAGTCACCGCCTACAAACCCATGGTGACGAACCCCGCCCTGCCCAGCTCACCCCTGCGGCAGCAGCCCCCACCAAAGAGCCGAGGCCACCATGAGCCAAAGCACCACCATCGCCGTCGCCCCCGAAGCACCCAACGCGACCCAACACCCCCTCACCCCCCACCACATCCACGACGACCTCACCCTCCTCCTCCACCGCACCACCCCGGACCTCGGTCCGTCCGAAGGACGCTGGGTCGGTCATGTCCGCCGCGTCTGCGCCGCACGGCTCCACCACCGGGGCCTGCCGCAGCCGCTCATCGACGACGTGAAACTCGTCGTCAGCGAACTCACCACCAACGCGCTACAGCACACCCACAGCAACACCGTCGCCGTCCAACTCCTCATCTCCCCGCACCTCGTGGTGATCGAGGTCCTCGACGGCTCCCCCGGCCACCCCGCCACCATCACGGCGGCAGGGCCGGAGGACGAGAATGGCCGGGGGATGGCGATCGTGGCCGCCCACACCGACGCCTGGGGCGTCAGCCCCGACGGTACGAGGACGTGGTGCGCCCTCTTCCGGGCGGGCCGATAGCCCCCGTTCCGGAAGCCCCGGAACGGGACCTGGCCCACGCCGACTCAGTCGGCCGATCCCTTCACCAGGAGTAAAAGCCCCGCCCCGACTTCTGCCCCAGCTCCCCCCGCCCCACCATCTCCCGCAACAACCCCGGCGGAGCGAACCGCTCACCCAGTGTCCCCTGCAAGTACTCCGCGATCGCCAGCCGCACATCCAGCCCCACCAGGTCGGTCAGCCGCAGCGGCCCCATCGGGTGGCGGTAGCCCAGCCGCATCGCGTCGTCGATCGCCTCCGGTGAGGCCACCCCCTCCTCGACCATCCGGATCGCCTCCAGGCCCAGCGCCAGCCCCAGCCGGCTGCTGGCGAAGCCGGGGGAGTCCTTGACCACGACCTCCTGCTTGCCGAGCGCCCGGGTCCAGTCCAGTGCCGACCGTACGACCCCTTCCGCGCTCTCCGGCGCCACCACGATCTCGATCAGCGCCGACGCCGGTACGGGGTTGAAGAAGTGCATCCCGAGGAACCGCTCGGGTCGGCGCAGTACCGCCGCGAGGTCCGTCACCGACAGCGAGCTGGTGTTGGTGGCGAGCACGGTCGCGTCCCCCACCACCGCCTCCACCCGCGTCAGCAGCCCCGCCTTCAGCCCGGCGTCCTCGAACACCGCCTCCACGACGAGTTCGGTGTCCGGGTCGAGCGCCTCGGGGCCGTCGACCGCGCGCACCCGGGCCAGCACCGCGTCCGCGGACTCGGACAGGTGCCCCCGCCCCTCCGCCCGCCGCAGACTCGCGCCGATCCGCTCCAGCGCCGCCGCCGCGGCCTCCGTACCGTTCTCGACCACCGTCACCGTCGATCCGGCGGTGGCGAAGGACTGGGCGATGCCCGCGCCCATCCGGCCGCCCCCGACGACCCCGACCGTCCTGGGTGTCGTACTCATACCCCACTCCTCCGCTCGCCCTGCTTCTCCAGGAAGCGGGTCATCCGGTCCCGCTTGTCCTGTCCCTCGAACAGCACGGCCTGGGCCAGGTCGTCGGCCACCGGGTGGGCCCCCGGCGCGTCCACGACCAGCTTGGTCAGCCGCAGGGCGAGGGCCGAGGACCGGGCCATCCGGTCCAGCACCGCGTGCGCCCGCTCCAGCAGCTCCGCCGCCGGTACGACGTCCATCACCAGGCCCACGGCCAGCGCCCGCGCCGCGTCCAGGTTCCGCCCGGCGAGCAGGATCTGCTTGGCGACCGACTCACCGACCAGCTCCGGCAGCCGCCAGCACGCGCCCGCCGCCGCGATGATGCCGAGCCCCGGCTCCGGGTTGCCGAACACCGCGTCCGGCCCGGCGATCCGCAGATCGCAGGCGTACGCCAGCTCCGCGCCGCCGCCCAGCGCCCAGCCGTCGACCGCGGCGAGCGTCGGCATCGGCAGCCGCCGTACCCGGTCGAAGAGGCGGCTGTTGATGCCCTGGAGGGCCTGGTCCCGGCCGCGCTCGCGCAGCTCGGCGATGTCGGCGCCGCCCGCGAAGACTCCACCGTGCCCGGTCAGGAGCAGCATCCGGGGGTCTCGCTCCAGCAGCTCGCACACGGTGTGGAGTTCGGTGATCATCCGGCCGCTGATGGCGTTGCGGGCCTCGGGGCGGTGGAGGGTGACGATCACCCGGTCGTCCCGTTCCTCCACCCGCAGGGTCTCGTAGCGAGCACCCTCCCCGTGCTCGCCGCTCATACCCGCTCCACCAGCAGTGCCATGCCCTGGCCGACGCCGACGCAGAGGGTGGCGAGGCCGCGGCTGCCGTTCTCCCGCTCCAGGCGGCCCAGCAGGGTCAGCAGGATGCGGGCGCCGGAGCAGCCGAGGGGGTGGCCCAGCGCGATGGCCCCGCCGTCAGCGTTGACCTTCGCCTCGTCCAGCTTGAGGCGGCGGATCACGGCGAGGGCCTGCGCGGCGAACGCCTCGTTCAGTTCGACGGCGTCCAGGTCCCCGGTCCCCCAGCCCGCCCGGGCGAGGGCCTTCTCGGTGGCGGGGACGGGGCCGAGGCCCATGATGTGGGGCTGGACCCCGGCGGACGCCGAGGCCACGACCCGGGCGCGCGGCGTGAGCCCGTACCGCTCCACCGCCGCCGCGCTCGCCACCAGCAGCGCCGCGGCCCCGTCGGAGAGGGGGGAGGCGGACCCGGCGGTCACGATGCCGTTCTCGCGGAACACCGTCCGCAGGGTGCCCAGCTTCTCCAGGGTCGTGCCGGGGCGCGGGCCCTCGTCCCGGGTCACCTCGCCGTCCCCGACCGGCACCGGCACGATCTCCCGGTCGAAGCGGCCCGCCTCCCGCGCGGCCACCGCCCGCTGGTGGCTGCGCAGGGCGAAGGCGTCGGACTCGGCGCGGGTGATGCCGTCGAGGGCAGCCACCTCCTCGGCGGTCTCGCCCATGGAGAGGGTGTACTTGAGGGTCTCCGGACCGGCGAGGGTCTCCCGTCCGGCGAGGGTCTCCCGTCCGGCGTCGGACGGGACCTCGCGGTCCGCGGCGGTGAAGCGCGGGTTGGTGAAACGCCAGCCGAGGGCCGTGTCGTAGGTCCGGCCCGGCTTGGCCCAGGGCGTGCCGGGCTTCTCCATCACCCAGGGCGCCCGGGTCATCGACTCCACTCCCCCGGCGACCACCACGTCCGCCTCACCCGCGCGGATCGTCTGGGCGGCCGAGGCCACCGCCGTGAGACCGGAGGCGCACAGCCGGTTCACGGTGTAGCCGGGCACGGTGTGCGGCAGCCCGGCGAGCAGGACGGCCATCCGCGCCACGTCCCGGTTGTCCTCCCCGGCCTGGTTGGCGGCGCCGAGGATCACCTCGTCCACGGCCTTCCCGGGCACCCCGGCCCGGCGGACCGCCTCCCCGACCACCAGGGCGGCGAGATCGTCGGGGCGCACGGCGGCCAGGGCACCGCCGTAGCGGCCCTGCGGGGTGCGGGCCCCGTCGATCAGATAGACCTCGGACATCGCGGACATCGGCAGGCTCCTCCGCTGCGACGCGCGCCTTGACAGTCAGGCGGCTTGCTGGATTACTTGACCACGCCGCACGCTAACCGAATGTTCGGTCGGTTCACAAGACAGTCGTTCGTTCCACAAGGTGGTGGAGATGACGTCCCAGACACCCGCGACAGCCGCTGGGTCCGCGACACCCGCCGGGTCCGCGCTACCCGCTGAGTCCGCGACACCCGCGACATCCGAGGTCCCCGGGGCACCCGCATCCGGTACGGCCCGGCGGCCCGCGCGGCCCCCGCAGGGCCCCGTCGAGACGATGTTCGCCGCCGACCGGGCGTCCCGCCTCCTGGGCATCGAGCTGCTGGAGCACGGGGACGGCACGGCCACGGCCCGGATGACGGTGACCGCCGCGCAGGTGAACGGGCACCGGATCGCGCACGGCGGCCATGTCTTCCTGCTCGCCGACACCGCGTTCGCCTGCGCCTGCAACAGCGACGGCCCCGTGACGGTCGCCGCCGGCGCCGACATCGACTTCGTCGCCCCCGCCTTCGAGGGCGACATCCTGGTGGCCACCGCCCGCGAACGCACCCGCTTCGGACGGAGCGGTATCTACGACGTGACCGTGGTGCGGGGGGACGAGGTGATCGCGGAGTTCCGGGGCCGCAGCCGGACTCTGCGCGGAACACAGCAGCAGGAGGAGCCGCGATGAACAGCGCGAGGAACAGCGCCAGGAGCAACGAAGTGACCGCACCCGGAGCGCGGGCACCGGGAATCCGGCGCGGGCGCCTGGGCGACCCCGTCCCCCCGGAATTGCTGGACGACACCGAGCGGATGTCCCGCGACGAGATCCGGGCCCTCCAGCTCACCCGGCTGCGCGCCACCCTGCGGCACGCCTATGACAACGTCGAGCTGTACCGGAAGAAGTTCGACGCGGCCGGAGTCACCCCCGACGACTGCCGCACCCTGGCGGACCTGGCCCGCTTCCCCTTCACCACCAAGGCCGATCTGCGCGACACCTACCCCTTCGGCATGTTCGCCGTCCCCATGGACCGCATACGCCGGGTGCACGCCTCCAGCGGCACCACCGGCCGCCCGACCGTCGTCGGCTACACCGAGGGCGATGTGTCGATGTGGGCGGACGTCGTGGCCCGCTCGATCCGCGCGGCCGGGGGCCGTCCGGGTCACAAGGTCCATGTGTCGTACGGCTACGGCCTGTTCACCGGCGGCCTCGGCGCCCACTACGGGGCCGAACGGGCGGGCTGTACGGTCATCCCGGCATCCGGCGGCATGACCGCGCGCCAGGTGCAGATCATCCAGGACTTCCGGCCCGAGATCATCATGGTCACCCCGTCCTACATGCTCACCCTGCTCGACGAGTTCGAGCGCCAGGGCATCGATCCGCGCACCTCCTCCCTCAAGGTCGGCATCTTCGGCGCCGAGCCGTGGACCGAGGAGATGCGCCGGGAGATGGAGGAGCGGCTCGACATCCACGCGGTGGACATCTACGGGCTGTCGGAGGTGATCGGCCCGGGGGTGGCGCAGGAGTGCGTGGACACCAAGGACGGGCTGCATGTGTGGGAGGACCACTTCTACCCGGAGGTGGTGGACCCCTTCACCGACGAGGTGATGGCCGACGGGGAGAGCGGTGAGCTGGTGTTCACCTCGCTCACCAAGGAGGCGCTGCCCATCGTCCGTTACCGCACCCGGGATCTGACCCGGCTGCTGCCGGGCACCGCCCGGCCGGGCTTCCGCCGGATCGAGAAGATCACCGGCCGCTGCGACGACATGATCATTCTGCGCGGGGTGAATGTGTTCCCCAGCCAGATCGAGGAGATCGTGCTGCGCGCGCCCGCCGTGGCGCCGCACTTCCAGATCCGGCTGAGCCGCAAGGGGCGGATGGACCATATGACCGTCCGGGTCGAGTCCCGCCCCACCAGCGACCCCGCCCAGCGGGAGGCCGCCGCCCGGGACATCGCCCGCGGGGTGAAGGACGCGGTCGGGGTGAGCGTGGACGTGGAGATCGTCGACCCGGAGACACTGGAACGGTCACTGGGCAAGCTGCAACGGGTCAAGGACCTGCGCGACAAGGACTGAGAGACGAGGGCTGAGGGTCGAGGGCGGCGGGCGGCGAGCCGACGGCGGGTCCGGCGCATCGGACACCCGCCGCTTCTGTGAGGGAGGTCACGCCGCCGGGGTCGAACTCGGCGGCGTCCGTCCCGTCTTGTGGGCGTCCAGCGTCCCCCAGCCGGAGATCCGACCTCATGCGCACGCCCCTCCTCATCACCCTGGCCGCCACGGGCGCCCTCGTCCTCACCGGATGCGGCGGCGACGGCTCCACCGACGCGGCCCCGGCCCCCGCACCCTCCCCCACCGCGTCGGGCACCCCGGCCACCGGAGCGCCCGCCCTCGCGCTGGACGGCGGCTGGCTCGGTGAGTCGGATGTCGACCAGGTGGCCATGGTCGTGGAGGGCGGGACCGTACGGCTGGCGTCCCAGGGCCCCGACGGCGGGCAACGGCAGGCGTGCGAGGGGCTGTTGAAGGAGGGGTCGCTGCTGCTCCAGTGCACCGACCGGAAGAACACCACCCGCACCCGGGGCACGGTGGAGATCAGCGACGGGGAGAAGATCGCGGTGGCCTGGGAGTCCGGCCGCAAGGATCTGCTCACCAGGAGCGCGGATGGCCGGATCGACCTCTCCCAGTGGGGCCTGTAGCGACGGACACGGTTGACTGACCCCGTAGCACCTCGCCCACGCCACCCACTCACCCCCTCACCCCTCGCTCCCCCACTCCCTCACCCCCTGGAACGACACCGCACATGCCCACCACCGCACCCCACCGCTATCTGGCCCCCGTCGTCCTGCCCGCCGACCCGTCCGACGTGTCCGACGTGTCCGGCCCGTCCCGCTCCGTCCTGCGGGACGCGGCGGTCGATGTCGGCGCGGACGGCCGCATCACCTACTGCGGCCCCGCCGCAACTGCCCCCGGCCTCCCCCGGGACACCCCCCGCACCCGGCTGACCGGCATCCTCGTCCCCGGCCTGGTCAACGCCCACGCCCACTCCCCGATGACCCTGCTGCGCGGACTCGGCGGCGATCTGCCGCTGCTGCGCTGGCTCCAGGAGGCGATCTGGCCCGCCGAGGCCCGGATGACCCCGGCCGACGCGGGCACCGGCATGCTGCTGGGCTGTGTCGAGATGCTCCGCTACGGGGTCACCACCAGCGCCGAGATGTACGCGCACGCCGAGCAGGTGGCCGGTGCGGCGCTGCGGGCGGGCAGCCGGGTACTGCTGGCGCCGGCCTACTTCGACCGGCCCGGCGGCGACTGGCGCGGGGACATCGACGCGGTGAGCCGCTGGATCGACGCCGACGGGCTGCGCTTCGGCCCCGGCGACCGGATCGAGCTGTGCTACGGCCCGCACTCCACCTACACCCTGCCGCCCGACGCCCTGCGGGTCACCGCGGAGGAGGCCGCGCGGCGCGGGGCGCTGGTGCACATCCATGTCGCCGAGACCCTCGCCGAGGACACCGCCACCCGGGAGCGGTACGGCTCGGTCCCGCAACTCCTCAAGCAGACGGGACTGCTGGACGGGCGGCTGCTGGCGGCGCACGCGGTGCACCTGTCCGACGACGACATCGCGACGCTGGCGGCGGCCGGTACGGGGGTGGCGCACTGCCCCGGCTCCAACGCCAAGCTGGCCTCGGGCACGGCCAGGCTGAGCGCGCTGCGGGCGGCCGGGGTGCCGGTGGGGCTGGGCACGGACGGCCCGGCGAGCAACGACGACCTGGATCTGTGGGAGGAGGCGCGGCTGGCGATGATGTTCGCCCGGCTGGCGGCGGCCGACCCGATGGCCCTGCGCGCCGAGGAGGCGTTCCTGCTGGCCACGTCGGCGGGCGCGGCGGCCCTGGGCCGCACCGACATCGGCACCCTGCGCGAGGGTGCCTGGGCGGACCTCGTCCATGTCTCGGTGGACGGGCCGCACTTCACGGCGGGCCTGGACGTCCCGGACTCCCACCTGTTCGCCAACCTCATGTGGGCGGCGGGCTCGGGCGCGGTCACGGACGTATGGGTGGCGGGCGAGCGGGTGGTGGCGGACGGCGAACCGACGAAGGTGGACCGCGAGGAGGCCCAGAGGGCGGCCTCGGAGGCAACGGCAAGAATCATCTAGGGGGCGGGGCAGCGGTTTTCAGGGGCGCTGGGGGTACCCCCTCCGGGGGAGGAACTGCGCGATCGGCCCCCACCCACCCGCACCCGACAACGCAACGTACCCCTCAAGCCCCCGCAGAAGCCGCCGCCTGCTTCACCAGATCCACCACGGCATCCGGCTGGGAGACATAGATCGCATGGCTCCCCGGCGCCTCCGCCACCGTGGCCCCCGCCCGCTCGGCCATCGCCCGCTGGGCGAGCGGCGGGATCATCCGGTCGTCCGCGGCGACGAGGTACCAGGTCGGCTTCCGCAGCCACGCCGGTTCCCCCACCCGCCCGTTGAGCGCCTCCAGCCCCCACGGCACCTGGGAGTCTGCCATGAACCGGGCCTGTGCCGGGGGCAGATCGTCGGCGAAGGACTCCCGGAACCGCTCCCGGTCGAGAAAGAGGAACCCGTTCTGCGGCGGCAGGAGCGGCGCGGCGGGCGCGCCGGGCGGCGGGTCGGCGATCAGGGCGTTGACGGACTCGCCCTCCTTGGGGGCGAACGCGGCGATGTAGACGAGGGCGGCGACCTTCGGATGGCGTCCGGCCTCGGTGACGACGACCCCGCCGTAGGAGTGCCCGACGAGGACCACCGGACCGTCCTGCTGGGCGATCACCCGTAATGTCGCGGCGACATCGTCGGTCAGCGACTGGGTGGGGTTCTGCACGATGCTCACGTGGTACCCGTCGTTCACCAGCCGCTCGTGCACCCCCCACCATCCCGACCCGTCCACGAACCCTCCGTGCACGAGGACGATGTTCTTCACGGTGCTCATGTGCCGGCTCCCCCTGTCGTCGGTGAGTCCTGCCAGCCGCAGTACACACTAGATCTCGCCGACCGCCGCGGCTTCGCCCAAATGACCTAAGCGGACAAGCGAAGAGGTAGGCGCATAACGACGGTTAACAGCACCTAGTGAACGCCAGGTGAATTCAGGCCGACATCAGGACGCCCGAGCCAGCTCATGCCGCTCCCGGCGCTCCCGGCGCCCGGCCAGCTCGCGCCGCCCCGGGCGTTCCCGGGCCGCCGCCAGCAGCCGCCGGGCCTCGTCGCGGCTGGCCAGCACGCGCTGGGCGGCGTCCCCGTGCGGGGCGTCGGCGGTCGCGACGAGCGCGTCGGCGAGCTTGGCGCGGCCCTGGTTGAGCCTGCTGCGCACGGTCCCGATGGGCACCCCGCAGGCGTGGGCGATCTGTTCGTAGGAGGTGACCGTGGTGGTGAAGTGCCGCAGGACCAGCGGCATCCGCAGCACCGGCGAGAGTTCCTCCAGCGCCTCCCACACCCAGTCCCGCAGGGCGCTGCGTTCCAGCCACTGCTCGGGGCCGATGTCGGTGGACGGCAACTGCGCGTCGTCCGCCGGCAGCGGGCGCAGCACCACCGACTCGCGCAGCACGGACCGGGCGGCGTTGCGCACGATCATCCGCAGCCAGGCGCCGACGGCCGCCGGTTCACGGACGTCGCCTATCCGGCGCAGCGCGGTGAGGGCCGCGTCCTGCATCACGTCGTCGACATCGGCGCCGGGGCCCAGGATGCTCAGCGCGACCGCCCGCATCCCCGCCCGGTGCCGCTCCAGCAGCAGCCCGAGCGCGGCGACCTCACCGGCCTGGGCGGTCCGGGTGAGGGCCGCGTCATCGAGCGGGGCGGCCCCGGCGACCCCGGGAACCCCGGTCGCCCCGGCGACCCCGATGGCCCCGGTCGCCCCGGCGGATTCGGCGGAGTCGGCAACCGCGGCCGTCCCGTCGGACTCGGGCGTATCACGCATCGTCGTCGTCATCTCTGTTCCTTCCAGCACCTGGCTGTCCTGGACTCGGGAGCCGTCGGCCGGTCAGTGGTCCGGCAGCCAACTGCCGTGGAACCCGGCCGGGACCCGACGGGGCAGGTGCACGGTGGCCACCGGGTCGGCGGAGAGCCGGTCGGCGTCGAGGATCACCAGGTCGCTGCGGTCGGTGGCGGCGTCGTAGACGAAGGTCATCAGCCAGCCGGGGCCGCCGGGGCGGTCGTCGGCGGGGACGAAGACGGCCTCGCCCGCCTCGCGGCCCGGGGCGAACCAGTGACTGCTCGCCTCGTTCTTGCGCAGGTCGTAGCGGTGGATCGCGGAGCGGGCCGCGGCGGGGTCGGAGTGGACCAGACCCGGCAGCGGGGTGGCGGTGACATGGCCGAAGTCGGCGTCGAGACCGGCGAGCCGGTCGTCGACGCGGGGGAACTCCCCGGGGCGGTCGTCGAGCTGCTCCTCGCGGACCGTGCCGGTGGTGAGATCGACGGTCCAGCGCCACAGATGGGCCGGGAGGGAGACGGCGGCGCCGTCCTCCAGCTTCGGGTAGCGCATCCCGAACAGCACCAGCCGCCGGCCCTCGTCCTCCTCATGGGCGTTGAGGGAGTGGAAGACGTAGCAGGGTGCGATGTCGAACCAGCGGATCGCGCCGTGCGGGTCGTCGCGGCGCAGGACGCCGAGGCGGGCGCCGTAGGTGTCGGACCAGACGAAGGGCATGCCCCCCTTCGGGTCGACGGCCCGCTCCATGCTGAACACCACCGGGAGGTCCATGAAGATCACATGGTTCCGGGTGAGATGGAAGTCGTGCATCATCGTGTGCCCGGGGACGTCGACCGGCCGGGACACGGTCAGTTCACCGGTGGCGTCGGCGCGGTGGTAGGTCAGATAGGGCGCCGAGAGCCCGCCGTAGCCGAAGAAGTGCAGTTCGCCGGTGACCGGGCAGGTCTTGGGGTGGGCGGTCATCGGGGTGTGCAGCGTCCCGCCGAAGTCGTAGACCGCGATGGTGTCGAGTTCGCTGCCGGTCTCGTGGCTCAGCTCGTAGGGGAGGCAGGTCTCCATCAGGGCGAGGGTGCGGCCCGCGTGCCGGATCACATGGGTGTTGGCCCGGCCGTTGGCGAGATTGACGGAGCCGTCGGCGCCGTAGATGGTGGCGCCGGTCTCGAACGGCGGGGTGCGCACCCAGCGGTTGCGGTACGAGACGGCCCGGCCGCCGTCGAGGCGGATGCCGTGCACCATGCCGTCGCCGGTGAACCAGTGCGCGGAGTCGGCCTGCTGGGGGTTGGGCCCGTTGCGCAGGTACCAGCCGGTCAGCTCGGGCGGCACGGCCCCGGTGACCTGGAGTTCGGTGACGGTGGCCTCGTCCGGGACGGGTGCGAAGTTCCCGGCGAGATGCGAGGGTGCGGTCTGCTCGGTGGTCATGGTGTGCTCCCTGGTGGGCCGGGGGTCAGGCGTCCGACGCCTGGGTCTGGAGGGCCGCCATCCGGGCCTGGACGCGGGCCGGGTAGATCCTGGTGAACACCGCGGGGGCGACCAGACCCGAGATCCGGGCCGTCCAGGCGATCCACTCGGGGGCACCGGCCAGTTCGCACAGGGCCAGCGCGACGAGGATGAAGGTGAAGCCGGCCGCCCAGACCGCGGTGATGACGTTGTTGACGGCGACGAAGCCGGGGTGGTTCCAGTACTCCTCGGGCGTCTGGCGGCGGGCGATGCCGAGGGTGAAGGGCTTGCGGACGGCGAGGCTGCCCCAGGCGGTGCCGGCCAGCCAGACGAAGGAGAGCACTCCGTTCCAGCGCTCGGCCGGGGAGTCGGGGTCGGCGAAGGCGTAGGCGCCGATGACGACGAAGAACACGATGCTGCTGGCCTCCAGGACCAGCGCGTCGGCCGCCACCCCGCGCCGCCGGTCCTGAAGGAACAGGAACAGCCCGGTGACGAACCCGGCCACCGCGCCCCAGCGCCAGTCCCAGGCGGAGACGCCACCGGAGACCACCCAGGGGATGAACCCGCGTATGTAACCCACGATGCTTGTCCTCAGCTCTCAACTCCCCGGGCACCGCTCACCCTTGGCCCCGAGGTTCCAACTTTGACAGGTGGAAGTTAGAAGCTCCTGAAGCAACATGTCAAGATAGGAAGGTCACGCACCGGACCTCCACAACGGAGCCACACGGAACCCACGCTTCCACGATCTGTCATTCTCGACCTGTCAACATTGGAGTAACCCGCGTTATGGTGAGAACATGAGCCTTCGCCACGCCCTCCTCGGGCTCCTCGTCTACCGCCCCGGCAGCGGCTACGACCTGCTGAAGATCTTCGACACCTCCCTGGGCAACGTCTGGCCCGCCAAGCAGAGCCAGATCTACGGCGAGCTGACCAAGCTGGACGCGGCCGGCCTGATCAAGGTCACCGACGAGGGCCCGCGCGGTCGCAAACAGTACGAACTCACCCCCGAGGGCCACGCGGAGGTGCGCCGCTGGGTCGCCGAGACCGAGACCCCGCGCGCCCAGCGCAACCCGATGCTGCTCCAGACCTTCTTCCTGGGCCTGCTGCCCCGGGAGGAGGCCGCCGAGCGACTGCTCCATCACGCCGACACCATGGCCAAGGAGTACGAGACCCTGCTCGCCCTGCGGGACCGGGTGGACTGGGACCGGGACGAGCTGAGCCTGTTCGGGGGGTTCGTCATCGAGCACGGTCTGCGCCAGCGCCAACTGGAGCAGGAGTGGGCCCGCTGGGCCGCCGACCGCTTGCTGAACAGCCCCGAGCCGTCGTCCGCGACCATCTGAACCCCCGATAACTGGAGATTTAATCTCCATTTCAAGCTACCACCGCATCCGCGCCCGGCACCCGCCGAAACCGGAGAGACCCATGGACACTTTTCCGCTTCTGCACAGCCCTCACAGCCCACCTGGGAAGGCGACAGCGGATCGACAGGACATCGACAGCGGCGACAGCAGACCGACAGCCCCGACTCCGGCTCGCGCCGGGGTTCGGGGGGGGGCGGCAGCCGCGCCGGGCTCCGCGGGGACCGGGTTGTGGCAGCCGCGCCGGGCTCCGCGGGGACCGGGTAGTGGCAGCCGCCGGGCTCCGCGGGGACCGGGTAGTGGCAGCCGCGCCGGGCTCCGCGGGGACCGGGAGTGGCAGCCGCCGGGCTCCGCAGGGGCTTGGCGGCGGGCTCAAAGGCCCCACGCGGGCCCGGCGACAGCAGACGCCAGGGCCCCGTAGAGCCGGACAGCAACAGACGCCAGGGCCCACCCGGGCCCGGCGACGGATCGGCGCCGAGCTCCGCGGGAAGCGGGCGGCGCCGGGCCCCGCGCGGGCCGGGCCACAGCGGGGCCGGGGTTCCGTAAGGGCCAGACAGCGGCAGGGGCCGGGCGACGGATCGGCGCCGGCCCCGCTCGGGCCGGTCGGCTGCCAACGCCGCGGGGCGAGGCAGGGGCCGCAGCACGGCCCGGTGCGGGCGGCAGCCGACACCACGGGCCGGGACGGAGCGGCGGTGGGCCACACGGCCCGGCCCCGGGGCGGGGCGGTTGCGCCGCCCCAGCCACCGTCCGCCTCACCCCTCCCCACCTCACCCGGAGGGTCACCCCACCCCGAGGGTCACCCCACTGCCGCCACGAACCCCGTCACCGCCCGCACGAACTCCTTCGGTTCCTCCAGGTGCCCGAAGTGCCCGCTGTGCTCCAGCACGGTCAGCTCCGCGCCCGGGATCAGCCGGTGCAACTCCTCGGCCCAGCGCACCCCGCAGATGAAGTCGTACCGCCCCACCACCACCAGCGCCGGAACCGTGAGCCCGCCCAGCGCGGCGGTGTCGTCGATGACCTCGGGCACGCCGTCCTCGTCCAGCGCTGTCACGAACCAGCCGTGCACGGCGTCCCGGAAGGCGGCGAACTCCGGCTCCCGCCCCCAGTAGTCGGCGAAGTACACCGGCACCAGGGTGCGCAGCACCTCGGTGAACGCCTTGTCGTCGGCGAGGTCCGGGACCGCCGCGAACCCGGCCATCACCTCCGCCAGTTCCGGGCGCCCGGCGTTGCGCGCGGCGAACTCCCCGGCCAGCCGGGCCGCCTCGGCACCGTGCTCGGGGCCGGTGCGCGGAGCGCTCTCGTAGAGGATCACCCCGGCGATCCGGCCGGGGTGGCGCAGGGCGTGGTACTGGGCGACGAACCCGCCCTGCGAGTGGCCCAGCAGGAAGACCCGCTCGACCCCGAGGTGCTCGATCAGCCCGGTGAGGAAGCGGCTGTAGCGGGCGCGGGTGTAGCCGTGCGGATGGGCGGGCAGCCGCCCGGAGTCGCCGGTGCCGATCGGCTCGGGGTAGACGACGGTGAGGTGCTCCTCCAGGGCGGGCATCCGCAGATACCCCCAGTGGATGCCGGGCCCGCCGGAGTGCGCGACGCACACCGGTCCGGTTCCGTGGACGTGGTAGCGCAGGGCGAGGCCGTCGATCTCGACGGTGTGGGTTCCGGGCGCCAGGGGCGCGGTGCGGTGGCCGGACATATCGGCTCAGCTCCAGACGGTTCGCGAGGTGGACAGCGGCAAGACCCGGGGCGGGGAGGGAAGTTCACCGGCCTCGGCGTGACCTGGGCCACACTCACCGAAGGGATCGTCCGCCTACAGTCGGTCCTCCCCCACCCCGTCCGTCCATCCCATCCACCCCATCCATCCATTCCAGGGAGACACCCGTGCGCCTGCGCTGCGCCCTGCTCGACGACTTCCAGGGCATCGCCACCGAGGTGGCCGACTGGTCGGCGCTGGCCGACCGGGTGGAGACCATCACCTTCCGCGAGCACTTCACCGACCGGGACGCCCTGGTCGCGGCGCTGGCGGACGCCGACATCGTGGTCACCCTGCGCGAACGCGTCGCCTTCCCCGCCGAGGTCCTCTCCCGGCTGCCCCGGCTGAAGCTGCTGATCGCCTCCGGCATGCGCAACTCGGTCATCGACTACGCCGCCGCCGAACGGCAGGGGGTGACGGTGTGCGGCACGGCGAGTTCCTCGACGCCCCCGGTCGAACTGACCTGGGCGCTGCTGCTGGGCCTGGCCCGCGGCCTCACCACCGAGTACGCGGCGCTGCGCGCGGGCGGTCCCTGGCAGTCCACGGTGGGCGCCGATCTGCACGGCCGGCGGCTGGGGCTGCTGGGCCTCGGCAAGATCGGCACCCGGGTCGCGCACATCGGCCGGGCCTTCGGCATGGAGGTGAGCGCCTGGAGCCAGCACCTCACCCGGGAGCGGACGGACGAGCACGGCGTGGACCTCGCCCCGTCCCTGGAGTCCCTGCTCGCACAGAGCGACTTCGTCTCGGTCCATCTGGCCCTCGGCGACCGCACCCGGGGTCTGCTGGGCCCGGCCGAACTCGCCCTGCTCAAGCCGACCGCCTATCTGGTGAACACCTCGCGCGCCGCGATCGTCGACCAGGACGCGCTGCTCGCCGCGCTCCACGAGGGCCGGTTCGCGGGCGCCGGCCTCGATGTCTTCGACCTCGAACCCCTCCCCGCCGACCACCCCGTACGCACCGCCCCCCGCCTGCTGGCCACCCCGCATCTGGGCTATGTCACCCGAGCGAACTACACCACCTACTACGGCCAGGCGGTGGAGAACATCACGGCCTACCTGAACGGCACGCCTCTACGCGTCCTGCCCTGAGGTGTCAGGGGCGCTGGGGGTACCCCCTCTGGGGGAGGAACCGCGCGCCCGGCCCCACTCGACCCGCGCCGAACCGACAACCCCACAACCCCCCACCCCCGTTCAAATCGGGTGATCCACCCCACCCCTCCCGTGACCCGCCCTCTCCCCCCGGCGTTGAAGGTGAGCACGGCGGCGCGTCCTGCTGCCGTGCGCAGCTCACCCAGTCAGTCCTCAGTCCAGTCAGGACAGTCAGTTAAGGAGAACGTGATGTCTCGCATCGCGAAGGTCGCCGGGGTCGCTCTCGGCGCGGGCGCCGTGGTTCTGAGCGGCACCAGCATGGCCATGGCGGACGCGGGCGCGGAGGGCGCGGCCGTCGGCTCGCCCGGCGTGCTGTCCGGCAACCTGATCCAGGTTCCGGTGAACGTGCCGATCAACCTGTGCGGCAACACCATCGACGTCATCGGCCTGCTGAACCCGGCCTTCGGCAACACCTGCGCCAACGTCAGCGACCACGGCGGGCACCACCGCAACGGCGGCGGCTACGGCGAGGGCGGCTACGGCCGCTGACCCCTGCCCCCGCACCCCGCGGACGGCCCCCGAGAGCCCCGGCACCTCCGAGCGCCGGGGCTCTCCCCTTGGAACCCCTTGGAAAGGGGCGGCTACCCGTAGCGGTAGATCCCGCCGGTGTCCTCCAACTGATCCGGGGTCAGATCCCACGGCGGCAGCTTCTCGTGGCGGGCGACGACCCGGCCGTGCTGGGCGGTGCCGGGCGCGGGCGGCTTGTCGGGCAGGTAGCGGTGCTCCTTGTGCCGCTGCTGCCAGCGCAGCCACAGCAGATCGACGAAGGCGTGGTGTAGCCAGAACACCGGGTCGTTGACGGACGCCCCGCCCAGCATGGCCCCGCCGACCCAGCGGTGCACCCGGTTGTGGTTGCGCCAGGACACCGAACCCCGCCCGCTCCCCCACCCCTCCAGCTTGTTGCGGAACCCGCCGCCGGAGGTGGAGTTCCAGGGCGAGACGTCATACGTCCCGTCCTTCATCGCCCACTCGACGTCGTCCTTGGTGGGCAGGCCGATCGGGTCCTTGGCGCGGCCGAGGTCACGGGTCAGGTACTCGGCGTCGGTGACCCCTTCGCGCAGGGTCCACTTCCCCTCCCGGTGGGCGAACGGCCCCTCGGTGACCTGCCGGTCGCCGGACCGCCCGTTGCCGCCGAGCAGGTCCTTGCTCCAGGGGAGGGACTTGGCGCTGCGCTCCCGGGTCCAGTCCCAGTAGGGCACGCTCACCGAGGGGTCGATCCGGCGCAGGGCGTCCTCCAGGTCCAGCAGGAACCGGCGGTGCCAGGGCAGGAACGAGGGGGCCATATGGGCGGTGCGCAGTCCGTCCTCGCCGTCGGAGACATAGAAGTCGATGTGCATCCGGACGAATTCGTCGTACTCGCCGCGCCGCTTCAGCTCCAGCAGCGCCGACACGAACCGGCGTTTCTCGGCGGCGGTGAGGGTGCTGACGTCCTTACGCGTGTACGCCATGGTGGCCGCCCCTTCCGTGGGTCATGGCCGTGTCGCGCAGCCGCTCGCCGGGGCCGAGTTCGTCCACGGCGGCGCGGGCCGCGTCCAGGGGGGTGGGGTAGGAGCGGTAGTGGTCGATGACGCTGATCCAGGTGCCGTCGGCGCGGCGCATCAGGTGCAGGGGGCGGCCGTCGACGGTGACGTGCCAGGCGCCCGCGGAGGCCGTGGTGCCCGCGGAGGCCGCCGTGGTACGGGCGCCGCGGATGCGGCGGCCCCGGTGGATCTCGTCGAAGGCCGCGTCCGGCGGGGGCGCGGCGGGGCGGGCGGGCCGGGAGGCGACGACCAGCGGGGCGACGGCCAGGGCGGCGGCCGAGGCGAGCAGCCCGCGCAGCACCTCCCGCCGTCCCCCGCGCGCCGCCCGTCCCGCTCTTGTCGCGGTGGCCCCGACCGGTGCCCCGCCGACGCTGACGACCATCTGTGCTCCTCACCCGTGGGTTCGCTGGGTCCGACAGCGGTGTGCGCGCTGTCGCCTGCGCTAACCGCACAAGGTGCCGGACGGTCACCGTCGGGCTGGGCGAGGTGAGTGACGGGGTGTCAGAGCGACTGGGCCGGGAGGGTCTTCATGGTGACGTAACTGGTCACCGCGGCCACGCCGGGCAGGTCGGCCAGGCGGTGGGCGTGGAAGTCCTCGTAGGCGGTCAGGTCGGCGACCTCGACCTGGAGGAGATAGTCGAAGTTGCCGGTGATGTGGTGGGTGTGGGTCACCTCGGGCAGTGCGGTCACCGCCTGCTCGAAGGCGGTCACCACGTCCCGGGTGTGGCGCAGCAGCCGCACCCCGGCGAACACCCGCAGGCCCCGGCCGACCGCGGCGGGGTCGACCAGCGCCCGGTAGCCGCGGATCACGCCGGTCTCCTCCAGCCGCCGCACCCGGCGCAGACAGGGCGACGGCGACAGTCCGACCCGGGCGGCGAGATCGGCGTTGCTGATCCGCCCGTCCTGCTCCAGCACGGCCAGGATCGACCGGTCCACTGCGTCCATGGGGGCAGATTATTGCGCGGGGGCGGCTTCTAGCACGGCACGGGTGCCGGGGGTGGGCGCAATCCGCTGCCAAATAGGCGCCGGGGCGGTCGGCGCGGGGCGGGGAGGGGTCAGGCTCGGAGGTGTCGCCGGCCCCCGTCCCCGGGGCCGCAGAGAGGCAGCCCACCATGTCCTCGTCGTCCTCGTTGTCCTCGTCACCCTCGTCGTCCGAGCCGGGCAGCAGCACCCGTGCCGTGCACGCCGACCGGGCGGTCCGGCCCGGCCGGGCACTGGCGCCGCCCATCTATCAGACGGCCGCCTTCGCCGCCCCGGACGCCGACACCTTCGCGCGGGCCGCGGTGGAGCCCCGGGGCCAGGACTTCTACACCCGGTTCGGCAATCCGAACCACGCCCAGGTCGCCGCCGTGGTGGCCGAACTGGAGGGCACCGAGGCGGCGCTGGTCACCGCCTCCGGGATGGCCGCGCTCACCACCACCGTGCTGGCGCTGGTGAGCGCGGGCGACCATGTGATCGGCCAGCGCTCGACGTACGGCGGTACGGCGTCGGTGCTGCTGAACCTGCTGCCCCGGCTGGGGGTGTCCACCACCCTGGTCGACCAGGAGGACCCCGGGGCCTTCGAGCGGGCGCTCACCCCGCGCACCCGGCTGATCCTGCTGGAGTCGCCGAGCAATCCGCTGCTGCGGATCACCGACCTGCGCGCGGTCGCCGCCCTGGCCCGCGCGCACGGGGCGCTGACCGTCGCCGACAACACCTTCGCCACGCCCCTCAACCAGCGCCCGGCGGAGTACGGCGTCGATCTGGTGTGGCACAGCGCGACCAAGTACCTCAACGGGCACAGCGATGTCTCCGCCGGGGTGCTGGCCGGGCCCGCCGCGCTGCTGGACCGGGTCTGGGACACCGCCCTGCTGACCGGCGCGGTGCTCGGCCCGCTGGACGCCTGGCTGCTGCTGCGCGGGCTGCGCACCCTGCCGCTGCGGGTCGCCCGGCACAACGCCAACGGCCTCGCCCTCGCCGAGGCCCTGACGGACCACCCGGCCGTGACCCGCGTCCACTACCCGGGCCTGCCGAGCCACCCCCAGCACGCCCTGGCCGCCGCCCAGATGACCGGTTTCGGCGGGGTGCTGGGCATCGAGTTCGCCGGTGGCTTCGAGGCGGCCGACGCGTTCCTCGGGCGGCTGCGCCACCCCCGCCGGTCGGCGAGCCTGGGCGGGGTGGAGTCGCTGGCGGTGCATCCGGCGTCCATGTGGCGCGGGATGCTCGGCGACGACCAGATCGCCGGGTCCGGGGTCCCGGCGGGCCTGGTCCGGCTGGCCGCCGGTACGGAGGACACCGCCGACCTGGTCGCCGACGCCCTGGCCGCGGCGGACCCGGACCCCCCACAGCGGTAGGACACCGGCCGCCCCCGGGCTCCCCCCTCCCCCCCCCACGACCGTCACGACGGTCACGACCGTAAGGAATCAAGCCTCCATGAAGACCCTGCTCAGCGGTGGAACCGTCGTCACCCTCGACCCGGCGGCCGGCGATCCCGACCGGGGGGACGTCCTGATCGAGGACGGGGTGATCACCGAGGTCGCCGCGCGGATCGACGCGCCGGACGCCGAGGTGATCGACGCCACCGACCGGATCGTGCTGCCCGGTCTGGTCGACACCCACCGCCACACCTGGCAGACCGCGTTCCGGGGGATCGGCGCGGACTGGACGTTCGCCGAGTATCTGACGGCCGTGCACGGCACCCTGAAGCCGCACTTCCGGCCCGAGGACGTGTATCTGGGCAATCTGCTGGGCCGGCTGGAGGCCCTGCACTGCGGGGTGACGACCATGCTCGACTGGTTCCACTGCGCCCAGAGCCCCGCACACGCCGACGCCGCCGTCGCCGCCCTGCGCGAGGCCCCGGGCCGCTCGGTGTTCTGCTACGGCGCGGGATGGGGCACCGGCGAACCGGTGGACGCCGAGGTCCGCCGGATGCGGGCCGCGCTGCCCGACGACGACGGACCGCTCGGCATGGCCCTGGGCCTGCGCGGCCACGACGAGACCGGTACCGCCCTGCTCGCCGACGAACTCGCCCTGGCGGCCGACCTGGCCATCC
The DNA here is from genome assembly GCF_040683675.1 of Streptomyces sp. NPDC093252. NCBI lineage: Bacteria > Bacillati > Actinomycetota > Actinomycetes > Kitasatosporales > Streptomycetaceae > Streptomyces > Streptomyces sp. NPDC093252. The sequence continues at coordinate 46,128 of NZ_JBFBEM010000022.1, forward strand.
GGACCAGTCTGCACACCGCGTCCGACGGGGTCCGCCGCCCGGTCGCGGAACTGCGCGAGCACGGGCTGCTGCGGGACACCACCACCCATGTGCACGGCAACGGGCTGGCCGACGACGAACTGCGGATGCTGGCCGACGCGGGCTGCTCGGTGTCGATCAGCCCGGACGTCGAGATGAAGATGGGGTTCGGCCTGCCGGAGACCGGCCGGATGCTGGCCGCCGGACTGCGGCCCACCCTGTCGGTGGACGACGTCCCCTCGGTCGGCGGCGATCTGTTCACCACCATGCGCACCGCGTTCGCGGCGCAGCGCGCCCTGGACGGCGGGCTGCGCTCCCGGGACGTGCTGGAGTTCGCGACCGTCGACGGGGCCCGCGCCCTGGGCCTCGGCGACCGGATCGGCTCACTGACCCCGGGCCGGGCGGCGGACGTGATCCTGCTGCGCGCCGACGACCCCACGGTGTTCCCGGTCAACGACCCGGTCGGCACGGTCGTCGCCGCCGGTCACCCCGGGCTGGTGGACACCGTCCTGGTGGCGGGCCGGGTGGTCAAGCGGGACGGGGCCCTGGTGGGCGTGGATCTGCCGGCGCTGCGGTCGCGGGTGCTGGAGTCCCGCGACCGGATCGCCGCGGCGGCCGGGATCCCGCTCGGCGGCGGACGCCCGGAGCCGCGGTGAGCGCCGCGCGGGAACGGCCCTTCGTCCAGGTCGATGTGTTCGGCGACCGGCCCTGTCTGGGCAACCCGGTGGCGGTGGTCCTGGACGGCACCGGACTGAGCACCGGCCGGATGCAGTCGCTGGCGGCCTGGACGAACCTCTCGGAGACGACGTTCGTCCTGCCGCCGACCGTGCCGGGGGCGGACTATCGACTGCGGATCCTCACCCCGCGCGGTGAACTGCCGTTCGCCGGGCACCCCACCCTCGGTTCGGCGCGCGCCTGGCTGGACAGCGGGGCCACCGGGCACCGGCCGGACCGGGTGGTGCAGGAGTGCGCCGCGGGTCTGGTCACCGTGTGGCGGCTGGGCGGGGGGCGGCTGGCGTTCACCGCTCCGCCGCTGCTGCGGACCGGACGGCTGGAGGCGTCGGAGGTGGGGCGGCTGAGCGCCGCGCTCGGGGTGGGGGCGGGCCGGGTAGTGGATCATCAGTGGGTGGACAACGGGCCCGGCTGGGCCGTGCTCCGGCTGGCGACGGCCGCCGAGGTGCTCGCCCTGGAACCCGAACTGTCCCTGGCCCCGGACGCGATGGCCGGGGTGATCGGTGCCCATCCGCCGGGGTCGGCGCACGCCTTCGAGCTGCGGACGTTCGCACCCCGCTGCGGGGTGCCGGAGGACCCGGCGTGCGGGAGCATGAGCGCGGCGGTCGGCCAGTGGCTGGCGACGGGCGGCGCGCCCGCCGCCTACCGGGTCTCCCAGGGGGCCCGGCTGGGACGGGCGGCGACCATCGAGGTGACGACCGGGACGGACGGCACGGTCCGGGTGGGCGGCACCACGGAGATCCTGGTCCGGGGGACGGTCATCTTGTGAGTGGGGGGTGGGGGGAGAGTTGGGAGGCGGGGGCTGGTGGCCCGGGGGCAGGGGCCGAGGGCCGGTGGTCGCTGGTCGGAGGCCGGGCCCGTTAAGCGGAGGCCAGTGGTCAGAGGCCGGGGCCCATCGCGATGTCCGCGCCGGGCACGGTCTGGAGGACCGGGGTGAGGACACCGGCCTGCGGCAGCTTCAGCCCGGGCAGGCCGAAGTTGTCCGGGTCGGGCGGGGTCAGCGGGGCGTCCAGGGTCAGGCCGGGAGCGAGGGCGCGGACATCGGCGGCGGGGACCTCGACACCGAGGTGGTCGAACTGGTCGCCGAGGAGCCGGGGCAGCGGGGCGCGGAGCTGGGCGCCGGGCAGGCCGGTGCTGACGGGGACCTGCGGCAGGGCCCGGTCCGGCAGGAGCCGGCCCTCGACGTGCCGGGGGCCGTCGGGGGCGCCCGGCACCGGCAGCGGCAGCTCGGCGGAGAGGGTGGGCACCTCCATGTTCAGGGAGTGCTCGACCCCCTCCAGCGGCACGGGGACGGGGACGGTCCCGGACGCCGACGCGGGCGTGGCGGCGGCGCCGAGGGCGGCGGCCACCCCGGTGGCGAGGGCGGCGAGAGTTCCTCGGGTGCTCGGCTTCATGTCAGCTTCGGTCCTTCGAATCGGTTCCTGGGAGCGACGTCCGTACGCACAACGAGTCCGGGCACGCGACGAGCGCACAATTCCCCCGGGTGCCGCAGTTGTGGGACGGGGTGATCGTCGGTTCTTCGGCCGACGGCGGACGCGCCGCCGCCCCCGGGTCCGGGAACCCGGGGGCGGCGGCCTGGTGCTGCTCCGTGTGGCGCGGGCCGTCAGACGCGCAGACTGCGGGCCGGGAGGACGACATGGGCGGCGGCGTTCAGGGTCTCCTCGGCTCCGGCGAACGCGGCGAGCGCCTCGGGCTCGACGGGCAGTCCGGGCTTGGCCTCGGGCCAGGGGCGGGTGGTGAACACGAAGTAGGCGAAGCCGCGTTCGCCGACCGCGTCGAGCCACTCCGGCGGCGGGGTGACCGTGGCGTTGAGGTGGGGCATGGCGACGACCGCCGTACCGGACTCGACCAGCAGGCTGACCGGGAGGCTGGGCTTGACGTTGCCGTCGACGAGGTCACCGCCGACCGGCAGGTCGTTGTCGGTCAGCAGCCGCTCGACCGCGGCGGTGGTGGCCTCGGGGCCGTCGGCGGCGTCGCCGAGGGAGTAGGCGAGGAGGTAGGGCATGTCGCCGTCGGGCGCCTCGCCGCTCCAGGCCATCACGACGAGCGTGCCGAGGTCGGCGGGGTGGAAGGGGCGGGTTTCACCGGAGGTTGTGGTCACCCGCGCGACCCTAGCCCCGGGCCCGAACGCCGCCCGGCGCGATCTCACCCGGTCGGGGGATGGTGCGCCGCCGCTCCACACGAACGAGGGAAGTGGGGCGTTTCCGGTCCCGGGACGGGGGTCGGCGTGCCGTGCCCGGCCGGACGGGGAATGTGCCCGGCGAATGGGCCGGGGCAATTCCGGAATACCGAAAGGGCCGATTCCCGGGGAATGGAATCGGCCCTTTCGGTAATGCGCGGGGAGACCGCGGGAGACCGCGGGAGGTCGCGGGCAGCCGCCGGGGCTCAGCCCTGGAGGGGGAGCCCGCCGAGCAGTCCGGTCTTGTTGATCGCGCCGGTGGTGCCCTTGACGGTGTTCAGCACGGAGTCCTTGTTCTCGGTGTCGAGGGCATTGGACTGGTGCTGGAGCGGCATCGCGTCGGCGGTCGTCAGGCGGCCACTGGTGAGGGTGTTCACGGCGCCGTTGAGGCTGGAGGGCGTGAGGTCGGCGGCGTTGTGGGCGAACGCGGGCGCGGCGGCACCGGCGAGGGCCAGGGATCCGGCGACGACAGCGGCGGCCTTCAGGGACTTCATCGGGTTCCTTTCTTGGGCGACCGGTACTGGCGGCTGCCCGAGGAAATTCTGACGCCGTGCCTAACGACCCTTCACCGGCCGGGAAACTCCGTTCCGCGGAAATCACAGAAATCATAAGAACCCCGGGCACGGCTCTCGGCGGCGAGGGGCGTGCCCGGGATGGAGGGTGAGGGTTACGACACCGGGGGGTTGGGGGCGGCGGGGAGGCTGGCGGCGGCGGGGACGGCCGGTGCGGCGGGGACGGCCGGTGCGGCGGGCGCCGAGACGGGGAGGTTCGGGGCGGCCGGAAGGCTGGGAGCGGCCGGAAGGCTCGGGGCCGCGGGGAGACTCGGGGCGGCCGGAAGACTCGGGGTCGCCGGGAGGGCGGGGGCCGTTGCCGGGAGGCTCGGCAGGGACGGCAGTCCGGCCAGGTCCGGTGCGGGCAGCCCCCCGCCGAGCAGGACGGACGCCAGGACGTTGACGATGCCGGTGACCACCCCGGTCGCGGCCGGCACGATCTTCCCGGCGTCGCCGGAGATGGTCGCGGTGATCAGGGCGTCCACCGCCTGCCGCAGGGCGGCGAGGGCGTCGGCCTTGAGGTCGGCGGGCGCCTTGCGGGGCGCGGCGGCCGGGGCCGGGAGGGGTGCGGCCGGGGAGGTGGAACCGGCCTCGGCGATGGCACTTGACGCCGCTTCGGCGAGCCGGGTCGCCTGGTCGGGGGTGAGCTGGCCGTTGTCGGCGTTCAGCGCGGTGCTGAGCAGTTCGGTGACCGGGGTGAGCACCCCGCCGATCTCGCTCAGGCTCCGGGTCTGGGCGAGCAGCGCGTCGGCGCCGGGGACGGGCGCCGCCTCGGCGGCCGTACGGACGCGCTCCCCGGGCGAGGCGTGCCCGGCGGCGACCGCCGGGGCGGCGGCGCCGAGGACGAGGGCGGCGCTGAGAGCGGTGGACGCGATACGCCGCTTGGGCAGACCACGCATGGGACTTCCTTTCGAGTGATGCACACGTCCGGCCGCACTGGTGTGCGCGGCCGTGGCTCCACCGTGCGAACGACCGTCGCACTCCGCAACCGATCGGACACCCTAAGTCATCATCCGGCGCGCGGGCCACGCCCCGCCCGGGGACACCCGCCCCCGGGCGAGGCCCAGTTGGGACCGGTGCGGACGGCGCCGCCGCGCACCCCCATTCGGGGCACACCCCCGGACGCACCCTCGGACACGCGAACCGGCCGCCCTCCCCGCCGAGGGGGAGGACGGCCGGCCGCGCGGCGGCGCCGCGGCGTCAGTGGTTGATGCAGGTGTTGCCGAACGCCGGGTTCAGCAGCCCGACGACGTTGATCGTGTTGCCGCAGACGTTGACCGGAACGTGGACCGGGACCTGGATCACGTTGCCGGACACCACGCCCGGGGAGTGGGCCGCAGCGCCCTGGGCGCCGCTGTCGGCGGCGGCGACACCGGCGCCACCGGCGACGGCCGCGGCGGCAACGGAGGTCAGGACCAGACCCTTCGCGATACGCGACATGGAGAGGTGCTCCTTGGGGGTTGACACAAACATCCGGGCGGGATGCCCGGCGCTGTGTCAACGCACCACGCCCCCGCGGGTTGTGCCGCCAAAGGGGTGATGTCCCCCCAGGAGCGGACTTCACCATTCCGACACACTTGTCCGGTTTCAATGGACTAATACGGATAGCGACTAGAGTTGCGGACCGTTCGACGTACCCGTATGGCCCGTCCATCCCAGGAAATCCCAGGAACCACAGGAAAGGGCACGCCGGTCATGCCGCACTCCCCGGGATCGCTGCTGCGCCGTGCGACGGTCGGCGGCCTCGCCCTCGCCGCTCTCGTCGGGCTCCCCGCCCTCACCGCTCCGGACGGAGCCCGCGCCCGCGGCCTCGCCGCGCCCGCCGCCGAGGCCGAGCGCATCGCCTTCGCCGAACGCCACCGCGCGGTCCAGCACGGCGGTTTCGTCCGCGCCGCCAACACCTCCCTCACCTGCGCCGCCACCCCCGCCTGCGGGGCCACCCGGGACGGCGCCCCCGGCGGCGGCGACTTCGCCATGGAGTACGTCGACATCGACGGCGACCCCCGCACCGACAACTCCTCGCGCGCCGAGGTCCGGCTGCCCGACGGCGCCCAGGTCACCTACGCCCGCCTGTACTGGGGCGGCAATCTGCTGGCCGGGGAGCGCCGCCCCGCCCGCGACACCGCCCGGGTCCTGCTCGCCGCGCCCGGCGGCGGCTACGGCGAGGTCCTCGCCGACACCGCCGTCGGCCGCCGGACGGCCCGCGGCGCCGACGCCTACCAGGCGTCGGCGGACGTCACCCGGCAGGTGCGCGCGGGCGGCGCCGGGCTCTGGACCGTCGCCCAGGTCGGCGCCGCGCGCGGCCGGTCCGCGAGCGGGACGTGGGCCGGCTGGACCCTGGTGGTCGCCTACGAGCACCCGGCGGAGCCGCTGCGCCGACTCACGCTGTGGGACGGGTTCGAGGCGCTGGACCGGGCCGGGCACGAGATCCGGGTGACCGGGCTCGGCGCCCCCGCCGGGGCCACCGGACAGGTCGGCCTGGTCGCCTACAACGGCGCCCGCGCCACCGGCCCCGACACCCTCGCCGTCTCCGCCGACCGGCGCGCCCCGGCCCCCCTCGGCGACGCCTCCAACCCGTACGAGGACGTCCTGAACTCCACCGTCACCGGCACCCCGGGACGGCGTGAACCCGCGTTCGAGCAGACCCTCGGCTACGACTCCGACGTGTTCGAACTGGGGCGTGCGCTGGAGCGCGGTGGTGACCAGCTCGCGTTCCGGCTCGTTTCCCAGCCGGACGCGGCGTGGGCCGGGGTGCTCTTCGTCGCCGTGGAGGCCCGGAAGTAGGCGCGCTCCCGCCCGTCCGACAGCACCGCCCCCGAGCGAGGAAACCGCGCCATGCACCAGCCATCGCCCGCCCCCGCGCCGCGCGTCCTGCATCTGACGCAGCCGGTCGACGGCGGGGTCGCCCGTGTCGTCGCCGAGCTGACCCGCGCTCAGCTCGCCGCCGGCTGGGAGGTCGTGGTGGCCTGCCCCGAGGGGGCGCTGGCCCGGGAGGTGACGGCGCTCGGCGCCGGTTTACACCTCTGGCGCGCGACGCGTGCGCCGGGTCGTTCCCTCCCGGGGGAGGTCCGTGGGGCCGTACGGGTGATCGACACCGTTCGACCGGATGTGGTGCACGCGCACAGCGCCAAGGCGGGGCTCGCCGGGCGGCTGGCGGTGCGCGGGCGGATCCCGACCGTGTTCCAGCCGCACGCCTGGTCCTTCGAGGCGGTCGGCGGCGTCACCGCCGCGCTGGCCCTGCGCTGGGAGCGGTTCGGGGCGCGCTGGGCGGCGCGCACGCTCTGTGTGAGCGGGGCCGAGCGGGACACCGGGGCCGCCGCCGGGATCACCGCCCGCTGGAGCGTCGTCCCCAACGGCGTCGACACCGACCGCTTCTCCCCGGCTCCCGCCCCCGTCTCCCGTGCCGCGCTGCTGCCGGGCCTCGGCCCGGACACTCCGCTGGTGGTGTGCGTGGGGCGGCTGTGCCGGCAGAAGGGCCAGGACGATCTGCTGACGGCCTGGGAGACGGTACGGCGGCGGGTGCCCGGGGCGCGGCTGGCGCTGGTCGGCGACGGCCCCGACCGCGCCCGGCTCGCGGCGCGCGGCGGGCAGGTGCTGTTCACCGGCGCGGTCGCCGACCCGGTGCCCTGGTACCGGGCCGCCGATCTGGTGGTGCTGCCCTCGCGCTGGGAGGGCATGGCGCTGGCGCCGCTGGAGGCGATGGCGTGCGGGCGGCCCGTGGTGGTGACCGATGTCGACGGCGCCCGCGAGGCCCTGCCGCCCGCGCTCGCGGCGCACGCGCTGGTGCCGCCGGGCGACCCCGCCGCCCTGGCCCGCGCCCTCACCGCGCTGCTGGCCGACCGGCGGCTGCGCGACGACCTGGGCGCCCGGGGGCGCGCGCACATCCGGTCCGCGCACGACGTGCGGCACATGACCGAGGCGGTCGCCCAGGTCTACGGCGACCTCCTCGGCGCCGGTCAGGCGGAGCGCGTCGCGCCCCCCGAGTACAGGGAGTCGATCCACTCGTGACTGCGGAAAGCACTGCAGCCGGCCCCGTCCCCTCCCCGGGGTCCCCCGGGAGCCACGGGGCCCACGGGGTCCATGGATCCCACGGGGTCCACGGGATCCACGCGTCTCTCGGATCCCACGGAGCCCTTGGATCTCACGGGGCCCACGGATCCCCGGGATCCCTGGGGTCGAACCCCCTGGAGCACAGACCCGGGCCCAGACCCCCGGCCCCGGCTCCGGCCCCGGCCTCGGCCCTGTCCGTGCTGCCGCCGCGGCGCCGAGACGGCGGCTTCCGGATGCCGGTGCGGCGCAGGCCCCCGGCCCGCCCCCCGGTCCTGCTGCCACTGCTGCTCGCGGACGCCGCCGCCGCCCTGCTCGGCTCGCTGGCGCTGCTCGGCCACCGCCCGCTGCTGCTCGCCCTGCTGGTGGCCGTCTCGATACTGCTGCGCCCGCACCGCCCGCCCCGAAGGCTCCACGGCATGCTGGACGAACTGCCCGCCGTCTGCGGCCGGATCGCGCTCGGCTGGCTGGGCCTGGCCACCCTGGTCGCCGCGCTCGCCCCCGGCCAGGCGCTGACCCCGCACACCCTCGCGCTCGGCACCGCCACCCAGATGACCGCCGCCTGCGCCGGACGCGCCCTGGTCCACCGGCGCCGCCGCACCCTGCTGCTGCGCCGCCCGCGCGCCGCCCTGGTGATCGGCCCGGCGCCCGTCGCCCAGCGGGTGGCCGCCGCGATCCTGCGCCACCCGGGGTGCGGGACGCGCCCGGTCGGCGTGGTCGCCGCCGTGCCCGAAGGGCCGGACGGGCTGCCGGTGCTGACCACCGGCGAGGAGGTGCAGCGGGCCCTCATCCAGAACGGCGTCCGGGACGTCCTCGCCGTCCACCCCGGGGTGCGCGGCGAACACGGGCCGCTGCTGCGGGCGCTCGCCGAGTCCGGGTGTGCGCTGTGGGAGCTGGACGCCGACTCACCGGCCCACCCGGCGGGCGAGCACCTAGCCGGGTTCGCCTGCCGTCGCCTGGAACTGGGCCCGGGTCGGCGCACCAGCCCCGGCAAGCGGCTGCTGGACGTGACACTCGCCGGGCTGGCGCTGCTGGCGGTGAGCCCGCTGCTGCTGGTCTGCGCGCTGGCGCTGCGGCTGATCGAGGGGCCCGGGGTGGTGTTCCGGCAGGAGCGCATCGGCAAGGACGGCCGCCCCTTCACCCTGCTGAAGCTGCGCACCCACCGCCCGGTCGACGAGACCGAGTCGGCGACCCGCTGGAGCGTCGCGGGCGAGCACGGCATGAACGGGTTCTGCCGCTTCCTGCGCCGCCACTCACTGGACGAACTGCTCCAGCTCTGGAACGTGGTCCGCGGCGACATGAGCCTGGTCGGCCCCCGACCCGAACGCCCCTTCTTCGTCACCCAGTTCAGCCAGACCTACCCCGGCTACGCCGCCCGCCACCGCATGCCGACCGGCATCACCGGCCTCGCCCAGATCCACGGGCTGCGCGGCAACACCTCCATCGAGGACCGGGCCCGCTTCGACAACGCCTACATCGACAACTGGACGCTGTGGCAGGACATCTGCATCCTGCTGCGCACCGCGACGGCGCTGGTCCGCTCGGCGGGGAGCTGACCCATGACCGCGACCCACCCGCGCACAGGACGCCACGGCCCGGGGCAGGGAGCCGACCCCCTGCCCCCTCGCGCCCACCCGTCACAGGGCCCCCACCCCACAGCGACTCACCCCCACCCGACACCGGCAGCCACCCCCACCACGGCCCACCCCCCAGGACCACAGCACCCGGAGCCAGGCCCATGACCCTCGCGCCGCCCCTCCCCCCGCCTCTGGCCCTGCCGCCCCGCCGCACCCCGCCGCCCCCGCGCCGGGCCCTGTCACCCGTGTGGCCCGTGGTCGCGGTCGTCGCCCTGCTGGGGCTGCCCTCGGTCACCGGCGGCGCGGGCGGGGCGGGTCCGGCCGACGCGCTGTCCGCGCTGGTCGTCGGGTTCTGTGCCGTCCGGCTGCTGCGCCGGAGGCGCCGCCCGCTGTCCGCCACCGCCGTACTCGTCCTGGCGCTGCCGGTCGTGGGGCTCGCGGTGGCCGCCGTCGGGGCGTCCTCGGCGGGGGCCGGGCTGACCGGCCTCGGCCGCTACCTCCAGATCTTCGTGCTGGTCCCGGTGGCGGTCGCACTGTTGATCCGGGACCGCTCCGACGTCCGGCTGCTCGCCTGGGCGTTCGTGGCCCTCGCCGCCTGGGAGGGCGCGGTCGGCGTCCACCAGTACGCCACCGGGACCGGCGCCTCCTACCAGGGGCAGTTGATCCGGGCGGTCGGCACCTTCGGCGCCCAGGACATCATGGGGATGGCGACGGTGGTGTCGCTGGGCCTGGTCTGCGCGACCGGGCTGGCGCTCGGGGACGGACCGGCCCGGCAGCGGGCGCTGGCCACCGCCGCCGCCCTCGCGCTGACCGTCCCGCTCGCCCTCTCCTTCAGCCGGGGCGCCTGGATCGCGACCGCCCTGACCTGCGCGGCCCAGCTCCTGCTGGCCGGGGCGCGCCGGGCGCTCGCGGTGGGCGCGGGGCTGCTCGCGGCCGGGATCGTGCTGGTCGGTGGCCTCGGGGTGGGCTCGGGGATGCTCCAGGAACGGATCAGCAGCATCGGGCGGGTGGCCGCCGCGCCGGACCAGTCCGTCACCGACCGGTACGCGATGTGGGCGGCGGCGGGCGCGATGTGGCGCGAGCACCCGGTGACCGGCGTCGGCCTCAAGGGCTTCCCCGAGCACCGGGACGCCCATGCCCCGCTCGCCCTGTCCTCCGGCAGCGACACCGAGAGCGCGGGTGAGGCGTTCCGCCGCCAGCCGCTGCTGTCCCCGCACAACATGTATCTGCTGATCCTCGCCGAACAGGGCCTGCTCGGACTGCTCGCCCTCGCCGGGAGCTGGCTGGCCCTGCTGGTCCGCTCCCTCACCCGCCTGCGGCACACCCGCCGCACCGGCCCCGCCCGCCGCGCCCCCGACTGCGCCCTGCTGGCGACCGGCCTGCTGATCTGGCAGCTCATCGACTTCTGCTACGCCGACATCGGCGGCCCCGCGACCGTACTGAGCGGCGTCTGCCTGGGCCTGACGGCCTGGTGGGCGCTGTCGGCCGCCCGGCCCCCGGCGACCGGGGGACACGATGACCGTGCGTGACCCGTCCCGGCTCGGGACGGCACCGGACGCCACCCGCCTCCCCGCCCCCCGGACCGCCACCGACCCCGCGCCCGGACCGCCGCCCCGCGGCTTCCTCGCCCGTGCCGCGCTGCTCACCGGGGTCCTGTCGGTCGCCGGGGCGCTGCTCGGGCTGGTCCGGGACCAGGCGCTGGCCCGGCTGTTCGGGGCGGGCGCGGAGACCGACGCGTTCCTGGTGGCGTGGACCGTCCCGGAGTTCGCCTCGACGCTGCTGATCGAGGACGGGCTGGCGTTCGCGCTGATCCCGGCGTTCAGTCTGGCGCTGGCGCGGCGGGCGCGCGGGGCGGCCGGGGACCCGGTGCGGGCGCTGGTGGCACGTACGCTGCCCCGGCTGACGCTGGTCCTGGCCGCCGCCGCCATCGCCGTCGTCCTGCTCGCGCCCGCGCTGGTGGACGTCCTGGCCCCCGGGCTGGCCGATCCCGCGCTCGCCGTGGACTGCACCCGGCTTGCGGCGGTGTGCGTGGTCGGGTTCGGGCTCGCCGGGTACTTCAGCGCCGCGCTGCGCGCCCACCGCCGCTATCTCGCCCCGGCCGCGATCTACGTGGCCTACAACACCGGCATCATCACCGCGATGTTCGTGCTCGGCGGGCGCTGGGGGGTGCGTTCGGCGGCGACCGGGGTGGCCCTCGGCAGCCTGCTGATGGTGGCGGTCCAACTCCCTTCCTTCGTACGGCGCTTGCGGCGCAAGGCGGTCGCCGAGGTGCCGCCGTCGGGCACCGGGGGGCCGGAACCGGCCGTCGGGCTCGGTCTGATCGCGGCCATCCTGACCTTCGCGCTGTGCCGTCAGTCGCAGGTGCTGATCGAGCGGTTCCTCGCCTCGAACCTGCCCTCCGGGGCGATCTCGCATCTGAACTACGCGCAGAAGGTCGCCCAGATCCCCATGACGCTCTCCCTGATACTGGTCACCGTCACCTTCCCGGTGGTCGCGCGGGCGCTGGCCGACGGCGACACCGAGCGGGCCCGCGGCCGGATGGAGCGGGATCTCGCCCTGGCCACCTGCATGGTGCTGTTCGGCACCGCCGCGGTCGTCTCCTGCGCCCCGCAGATCGTCGAACTCCTCTTCCAGCGCGGCGCGTTCACCGCCGCCGACACCGCCGCGACCGCGTCCGTGATGCGGGTGTACGCGCTCGGCCTGCTCGCCCAGACCCTGGTCGGGGCGCTGATCCGGGCCTACTTCTGCGCCGGTCACCCCACCTGGTACCCGCTCGCCGCGATGACCGCCGGGGTGGTGGTGACCGCCTGGACCGGCGCCCTGACCGTCGGCACCTGGGGCGTCCTCGGCATCGCCGCCGCCAACGCCGCCGGGATCACCGTCACGGCCGTGCTGCTGCTGTCCGGCACCCGGGCCCGCGCGCTGCCGGTCCGGCGCGGGGCGGTGCTGGCCGAACTGAGCCGCCCGGTGCGCGCCGCCCTGCTGGCCACCGCCGCTGGGGCGATGGCGGCGGGTGTGCCCGGGTCACCGATGGGAGGGCTGGCGGCCGGGGGGGCCGCGGTGACCGTCGTCTTCGTGCTGACCGGCGCGGGCCTGGGCGCCCAGGGCTGCGCCCCCGTACTCCACTCCCTCCGCACCGCGACCCGAAGGCTCCGCCATGCCCGCACCCGCTGACCCGATCACCGCCCCCTCGGCCGCCACTCCCTCACCCCCGGCTCCCACGACCACCACTCCCTCAGTCACCACCCCGTGGATCGCCATGTACCACTCCGTCGGTGACTGCGCCGACGACCCCTACCGCATCACCGTCACCCCCGAGCGGCTCGCCCGGCAACTGCGCTGGCTGGAGCGGCGCGGGCAGCGCGGGGTGGGGGTGGCCGAACTGCTGGCGGCCCGCGCGCGCGGCGCCGGGCACGACCTGGTGGGGCTCACCTTCGACGACGGGTACGCCGACTTCACCGAGCACGCGCTGCCCCTGCTGCACCGGTTCGGCTTCGGCGCCACCCTCTACGTACTGCCCGGCCGCCTCGGCGGCGACAACGCCTGGGACCCGCTGGGCCCGCGCAAACCCCTGCTGACCGCCGACGGCATCCGCCGGGCCGCCGACGGGGGCGTCGAGATCGGCTCCCACGGACTCACCCACCTCGACCTCACCCGCGCCGACGACCGCACCCTCAAGGCGGAGACCGCCGAGAGCGCCGCCCTCCTCACCGACCTCACCGGAACCCCGGTCACCGGCTTCTGCTACCCCTACGGCACCATCGACCCCCGCGCGATCGGGGCCGTGCGCGAGGCCGGGTACGACTACGCCGTCGCCATCGACCCCGGCCCGCTCACCTCCCGGCACGCCCTGCCGCGCGTCCACGTCGGGCAGCGGGACACCGCCGTACGGCTGCACCTCAAGCAGCGGCTGCACCGGGTGCGGCGCCGGGCCGTCGCGGGGGTGTGAGATGAGGGTCCTGCACATCATCACCGGCCTCGGGGTCGGCGGCGCCGAGCAGCAACTGCGGCTGCTGCTGCGGCATCTGCCGGTCGAGGCGGAGGTCGTCACCCTCACCAACCCGGGCGCGGTCGCCACCGGACTCATCGCCGACGGGGTGCCGGTCACCCACCTCGGCATGGCCGGCAACCGCGACCTGGGCGCGCTGCCCAAGCTGGTCCGGCTGATCCGCGCCGGCGGCTACGACCTCGTCCACACCCATCTCTACCGCGCCTGCCTCTACGGCCGCCTCGCCGCCCGGCTGGCCGGGGTGCGGGCGGTCGTCGCCACCGAACACTCCCTCGGCGACTCCCAGATGGAGGGCCGCCCCCTCACCCGGGGCGTGCGCGGGCTCTACCTGGCCGGTGAGCGGCTGGGCCGGACGACCGTGGCGGTCTCCCCCACGGTCGCGGACCGGCTGCTGCGCTGGGGGGTGCCCGCGCCCCGGATCGAGGTGGTGCCCAACGGCATCGACCTGGACCGGTTCCGGTTCGACCCGGTGGCCCGCCACCGCACCCGGCGCCGCCTCGGCCTGCCCGAGGAGGCGTTCGTGGTCGGCGCGGTCGGCCGGCTCGCCGCCGGGAAGCGGTTCGACGTGGCGGTCCGCGCCCTCGCCGCGCTGCCCCCCGACTGCTGGCTGCTGCTGGTCGGCGGCGGCCCCGAGGAGAACCTGCTGCGGCGCACCGCCGACGAGGCCGGGGTCGCCGACCGGGTCCTGTTCACCGGGGAACGGCCCTGCATCCCCGACGGCACCCCCGGGCCCGACCTCCCGGCCCTGCTCTCCGCCATGGACGTACTGGCCTCCCCGTCCCCCGAGGAGGCGTTCGGCCTGGCGATCGTGGAGGCGCTGGCCTGCGGCCTGCCGGTGCGGTACGCGTCCTGCCCGGCCCTCGCCGATCTGCCGCCGGGCGCCGACACCGACGCGGTCCGGGTGGCGTGCGACCCCGCCGCCCTCGCCCCCGCCCTCGCGGAGGTCCGGGCCCGCGCCCCCCGCCCCCGCACCACCCCGGAGGCCGCCCGCCACTACGGCATCACCCGCAGCGCGGCCCGCCTGATGGAGGTCTACGCCCAGGCGACCGGCGGCGCCCCCGCCCCCACCCCCACGGCTCCCCCGGCCCCCCGCCCCGAGCCCCCGACCCCCTCCCCGTCGTCCCCCTCGTCCCCCTCGTTCCCCTCTTCCCCCTCGTCCCTTGGAGTCAGCCCGTGAAGTCCGACCGCTCCGCCCGGCCGTCGTCTCCCCGGCCGTCGTCCCCCCGGCCGCAGCGCCCGGCCCGCCGCGTCCTCGCCCGTGCCAAGGGGCTGCCGCCCTGGTCGCTGCTCGCGGCCGGGGTCGTGGCCGGCGGACTGCTCGGCGGCGGCTACGGCGCCCTCGCCACCCCCGCCTACAGCGCCACCAGCTATGTCGTCGCCGTCCCCACCGAACGCTCCGACTCCGCCGCCGCGCTGGGCTTCGCGCAGGCGTACGGCCGGGTCGCCACCCAGCTCGCGGTGCTGGGCGACGCCCAGGTGTGGGCGGGCGTCCCGGTGCGCACCCTCCAGCAGAACGTGACGACGGCGACCTCGCCCGACGCGCCGATGGTCGCCATCACCGCCACCGCGAACCGCCCCGACACGGCCGCCGACATGGCCAACGCGGTGGCCAGAGCCCTGACCGGGCACGCGAGCGACAGCCAGGACGCCACCCAGGTCGAACTCCAGCAGTTCGCGCGGGCCGTGAAGCCGACCGCCCCCTCGTCGCCGGGACCGGCGCTGACCGGGCTGGTGGGGGCGAGCGCGGGCGGGCTGCTGGGCGGCCTGGCGCTGCTGGCCCGGCCGCGCCGGGCGACCGGCGGCGACGGCTTCGGGGACGGCCGGGGCGGGGGCGGCGAGGACGGCGGGGGCCAGGCGGCGACGGCGGTGCCGGGCCCGGCGGTCGCGGCGGACGCGAGCGGACGGCTGTGACGCCGGACGCCGGGGTGCGGGGCACCGCGGCCGTGCACCGCGGTCACCCCCGGGGACACCCCGTGGCCTGCGTGCACCCCGCCCCGCCCCGCACCCCGTACACCACCCACCTCGTCACCGACGCCGGCACCTTCGCCGCCCTCGCCCCCGACTGGCACCGCCTCTACACCCGCTGCGCGACCGCGACCCCCTTCCAGAGCCACCCCTGGCTGCACTCCTGGTGGCTGTCCTACGGCGGCTCCGGGCGGCTGCGGCTCGTCCTGGTCCGCGACGGCACCGGCCGGCTGATCGCGGCGGCGCCGCTGATGCGCGTCCGGCGTCCGCTGCCCGCGCTGGTGCCGCTCGGCGGGGCCATCTCCGACTACGCCGATGTCCTGCTGGACGACGAGCACGGCCCGGCCGCCGCCGACGCCCTGACCGCCGCCCTGGCCGCCGCCGCGCGCACCGCGCTGCTCGATCTGCGCGAGGTCCGTCCCGGCGCCGCCCTCGAACAGGTCTACGACCGCTGGCGCGGCCCGCGCCGCCGGACCGACGACTCGGTCTGTCTGGAGCTGCCCGCCGTCCCCCTGGACGAACTGATCACCCGGCTGCCCTCGGCCAAGGCCCAGCAGCGGGTCCGCGCCAAGCTCCGCAAACTGGACGCGCTCGGCGTCACCCGCCGCGTCGCCGGACCGGACGAGGTGGACGGGGCGCTGCACCGGCTCGTCGAACTGCACCGGCTCCAGTGGCGGGGCCGCAGGGTGACCACCGAGCACCTCCAGCCCCGCTTCCGCGACCACCTGGTGCGCTCGGCCGCCCCGATGGTCCGCTCCGGCACCGCGGCCGTCACCGAGTTCCGCCTGGACGGTGAGGTCGTCGCCGTCGACCTCACCCTGATGTCCCCGCGCCTGGCGGGTGGTTACCTCTACGGCGCCCATCCCCGGCTGCGGGAGCTGAAGGCGGACGTGGCGGTGATGCTGCTGGACGCCTGCACCGGGCACACCGCCGCCGCCGGGGGCATCGGCACCCTGAGCCTGCTGCGCGGCGACGAACCGTACAAGCACCACTGGCGCCCGGACCGGGTCGTCAACCAGCGGCTGCTGCTGGCCCGCGCGTCCACCGCCCCACTGCTGGCGGCGGCCCTCGCCGACGCGCGGGCACGGGCGCGCGGCAAGGACCTGCTGGTGCGGTGGAAGGAGCGCGACGGTGGCGGCGACACCTGAGCGGCGCCGCCGCCACCGCGCACCCGGCCCGCGCTCACCGGTTGCGCGACCACCAGTCGAGCCGGACGCAGAGCTTGCCGCCGAGCCAGTGCTCCACCCAGTCGCCCAGGTCCAGCGGCGAGCAGTTGGGCGGGGTGACCGGGGTGGTCGGGTTGACCGGGACGGTCGGGGTCGGGGTGGGAGTGGGAGTGGGGGTCGGCGTGGGGGTGGGACCGGTGACGACCGGGGCGCCGCGCCCGGAGAGCACACTGCGGTAGATCTCCGAGGAGAGCGGGTTGCTGCCGCACTGCCACACCCCGTGCGGGCAGTAGTCGGTGAGGGTGTTGTAGAGCGGCTTGTGCTCGTCCATCCAGGCCAGCATCCGCCGCATGTAGTCGGGGTTGTCCCCGTTGCGGAACAGCCCCCACTCCGGGTACGAGATCGCCTTGCCGTGCTCCTTGGCGAACTCCACATGGTCCCGCAGCCCGAACGGCTCACTGACCTGCTGGTCGAAGGAGAGCCCGGACGGCTGGTCGTAGGAGTCCATGCCGATGATGTCGACGGTGTCGTCCCCCGGGTAGCACCGCGTCCAGGCGATGGCGTCCCGCCCCCGGCTAGGGGTCCAGTCGAACTTGAACTGCTGCCCCGGCACCGACCGCATCGCGGTGACGATCCGCTTCCAGTACGTCTTCCACGCCTGCGGATCGGGCCCGCAGCGATGGGTGTAGGTGATGCCGTTCATCTCCCAGCCGAGCACCACCACCGTGTCCGGCACCTTGAGGTCCACCAGCCGCTGGGCGAGGGCGCGGTAGTGCTGGTCGAACCGTCCGGCGGCGCCCTGCCGCAGCAGCCGGCGCACCTCGGCGTCCGGGACGCCCTCCTCGTTGCGCTCCAGCATGGGGACGTTGAGCACGAACATCCGGTCCGGGTCGGCCCGCCGCCAGTCGGCCCACGCCTCCAGGAAGTCCGGCTTCCCCTCGATGTTGGACCACAGATCGCCGGGCAGGTAGGTGTGCCCGACCCGCAGATCGGCCCCGCCCAGCCACCGGCTCATCTCGGCGATCCGGGACACCCCGCGGGGCCCGTAGTCGAGATAGGCCCCGAAGGCGGGGTACTCCTCGGCGGTCACGCCCTTCGCCGGTACGTCCTTGGCGGGAGCCCCCTTGGCGGGTGCGGGCGCGGATGCGGGCGCGGATGCGGATGCGGCAGTGGATCCCGGCGCGGCGGGGGTCGCCGATGCCGCGGGGGTCGCCGCCGGTGCCGCGGGGGCGTCAGGGCTCTGGGATGGTGGTGGTGGTGCCGTCGTCGCGGCCGGGGCCGGAGCGGGCGGGTCGGCGACGACCACCACCCCGAGCCCCGCGGCGAACACCGGTCCGGACGCCAGGGCCGCCGACGCGGCGACCGTCGCCGCGATCAGGGCCAGCCGCTTGGACCGGGACCGTCGTTGCTGCTGTGGGGCCATGCCTGCTCCTCTCTCCACAACCGCGCTGTCTGACGTGCACTCTCATGCCGTTCGCATGACAGTTACTGACACTCAGTCATATGAAAGACCCTCACGCCACCGCCGTTGCGGCGTACGAGTGCCCCGCTCGCCCGCACGGGTGACACCGACCGAAGGAACCGAGGAGAAGTGCCCGTGTCGCCGTTCGACACCCGGGTCCCCGCCGTGCTGCTGCGGATCGACCGGAACCCCTTTCACCACGGAACGCTGGGCGCCGTCCGCTCGCTCGGCCGCGCGGGCATCGAGGCGCATGTCGTGGCGGCGGACGGCCCGGCGAGTCCGGTGGCCGCGTCCCGGTTCACCGCCGCCGTCCATCAACCGCCCGCCCCGGGCGCCTCGGACGCGGACATCGCCCGGGTGCTGGCGGAGGTGGCCGCCCGGGTCGCCCGGCCCGCCGTCCTGGTCCCGCTGGACGACGCCAGCGCGCTCGCCACGGCCCGGCTGCGGGAGTCCCTCGCCCCGGCCTTCCGGCTCCCGGCGCTCCCCGGCCCGCTCGCCGAACGCGTCGCCGACAAGGCCGAACTGGCCGCCCTGTGCACCGCCCTGGACATCCCCCACCCGGTCACCCTGATCCCCGGCAGCGGCGCCGAGGCGGGCCGCGCCGCCTGGCGCCTGGGCCTGCCGGTGATCGCCAAGTGGAGCCGCCCCTGGCTCCTCCCTGCGGGCAGCGGACTGCGCAGCACCACGGTGGTCCGGTCCGCGCAGCAGGCCCGCGAGCTGTACGGGCGGCGCACCGAGGCGGGCAGCACGCTCCTCCTCCAGGAGTTCCTGCCACCGGGCCCGGGGCTCGACTGGTTCTGCCACGGCCACACCGACCGCACCGGTACCCGCCACGGCGGCGGCACCGGCCGCAAACTGCTCTCCTGGCCGCGCGCCGCGGGCCTGACGGCGGTCGGCGCCTGGACCCCCAACCCCGAGCTGGACGAACTCACCGGCCGCCTGGTCACCGCCCTCGGCTACCGGGGCGTCCTGGACCTGGACTTCCGCCGCCACGACCGCACCGGGGCGTACCACCTGCTCGACTTCAACCCCCGCCCCGGCGCCCAGTTCCGGCTGTTCGCCGACGCCGGCGGCCTGGATGTCGTACGGGCCCTGCACCTCGACCTGACCGGCCGCCCGCTCCCGGCCCCCCGGCCCCGCCCCGGCCGCCGCTTCCTGGTCGAGAACTACGCCCCGCTCACCGCCCTGCGCCCGTCCCGGTCCGGCCGTGAACTGGCCTGGTACGCCGCCGACGACCGGGCTCCCGCGCGTGCCCTGTGGCGGCGCTGGCCCCGCCATCTCACCCGCCGGCTGCGCCCCGCCCCGCCCGCCCCGCAGGACCCGGCCCCGGCCCGCCCCCGCATCATCCGCCAGCCGTCCCCACCCACCCGCGACCACCACGCGGACCACCACTGACAGCCAGGGCCGGATACACGACGGCCCCGGACGACGGTCGGCCGTCGCCCGGGGCCCACAGGTCCCCGCCCGTCACGGACGCGAGGCGGCCCTGCCTCGCCGATACAGCACAGCCCCACCCGCGACCAGCGCGGCCCCGGCCAACGAGCCCCCGATCAGCACGTCGTTCCCGGTCTCCGCGAGGGAGGGGGGCTTACCGGGCCCATGGGGAGGCTGATGCGATCCCCCACCGGGGGGCGTCTCCCCTCCACCGGGAGGCTGTTCCCCTCCACCGGGGGGTGACTCACCTCCGCCGGGAGGCTGCTCACCTCCGCCTGGGGGTTGCTCACCCCCACCGGGAGGCTGCTCGCCACCACCCGGCGGCTGCTCACCCCCACCTGGGGGCTGCTCGCCACCACCCGGCGGCTGCTCACCCCCACCTGGAGGCTGCTCCCCATACCCGCCGGGCGAGTCATCGCCCCCGTACCCGGAGTCCCCATACCCGGAGTCATCCCCGTGGCCGGAGTCCCCGTACCCGGAATCCCCAGAGCCGGAGTCCCTGTTCCCGGAGTCACCCCCGTAGCCGGAGTCCCCGTACCCGGAATCCCCAGAGTCGGAATCCCCGTACCCGGAGTCACCCTCATACGCGGGCTCATACGAGGGCTCATACGCGGGCTCCCCGTACCCGGGGTCCTCGTCCCCGTAAGACGGCGACCCCCGGTCCGTGTCCCCGGCTTGGTCCGTGGACGCGCAGCCGTTGCCGAAGGCCGGGTTGAGGAGACCGATGGGGTTGACCGTGTTGCCGCAGAGGTTGGCCGGGACCGTGACCGGGACCTGAAGGCTGTTGCCCGAGACGACACCGGGCGAGCCCTGCGCCCCGCCGCTCGCCGAGGTGTCGGCGAGTACGGGGGTGGCGCAGAGGGAGAGGATGCCGGTCGCGGCGGCAGCCGCGACCATCGACTTGCTCAAAGCCTGTCGCAATCTTGATCTTTCCTGTCCTGCTCGATCAATGAGCATGCAGAGTCGGGAAAGGCCGGCCCTGGACCGGATACGAATCGGTCCAGGACCGGCCGTGGCGCAGCCGGAAAGAGGCTGGTCAGCCGTTGACGCAGACGTTGCCGAACGCCGGGTTCAGCAGTCCGATCACATTGATGCTGTTGCCGCAGACGTTCACGGGGATGTGCACCGGCACCTGGATGACGTTGCCGGAGAGGACACCCGGGGAACCGATCGCGGCACCCTCGGCGCCGGAGTCGGCGAACGCCGGGGCGGCCCCGCCCAGGGCGAGGATCGCGCCCGCGAACACGGCAGCGGTCTTCTTCATGGACTTTCCCTTCTCTGCGGTCATGCCCCTATGACGGCCGAAACCGAGCGAGCACAACGGACGGCTCGCACCATGACCGGCAGGCTGTAGAACGAGGGATAGACGGCAGAAGAAACTCCGGAACGTGTGTCGCCCGGTAATTCACTCGAACGCCAAAACTCTGCGGAAACGCTTCGCCTAAGTGGCCGCAGGAAATGATCGAGAGGTAAGGAAAGAGATTTCACCGATTTCTGTGCCGAGCCGTCGCAAAAATGCACGAAATCCGCCGCGGACGGCCCTGCCGGGGGAGGTGGCGGGCCGTCCGGGCGGATACCGGAGGTGTTCGCTCAGTTGTTGGCGACGCCGTTGCCCGCGAGCACCGAGATGTCGTCCAGGATGTGCGACAGCGGCTCGTCACCCTTGGCCTGGGTGGAGTTGTCGGCGCACTGCTGGTTCTGCGGCGCGGACAGGACCGACACGTCCTGGACCGCGACCGGCACCAGCACACCGAGCAGCGGGCCGACGTTGGCCTTGACCGGCACACCGAGGCACAGCTTGTTCAGCGAACCCTGGACCAGGGTGGCCTGCGGGCTCATGTGGCCGAAGGTGGCCGCGTTGCCGAACGCGGACGTCGCGCCGTTGCCGCTCGCGGAAGTGGTGCCCTGGTCGTTGCCGATGGCGAGCGCCTGGGGCGCCGCCACCGCCGACGCGCCGACCACGGAGGCGGCGAGCGCCGCGGCGGCCATTGCCTTCTTCAGCATTTCCGTATTCCTTTCCGAAGAGGACCCCCGCCTCCGGTCCGGGGGTTTTCCGGTCCGGCCGTCTCGGGTGTTCCTGCCCTCGCATCAACCGGACGCACGGCGAATGGTTGCGGCCTTTCACTCGTACGGTGCTCGTGACCTCGGTGAATTAATGCGGAGCGCACTCCGGGGGCGCTCGCCGGGCGGGCGCGCGCTGTGGGCCATCGGAGTGAATGGGGACAACCATGCGCGCGCTCGGGAGTTGTCCAGAACGCTCCGGTGGACGGGGTTTCTCCAGAAGGGACTAGCAAGTGATCAAGAAGGTTCTGGCTTCCGCCGCGGTCGCCGCTTCCGTCGTCGGCGCCTCCGCTGCCGCCGCTCCGTCGGCGCTCGCCATCGGCAACGACGACGGCACCACCTCCGCCAGCGGCAACGGCTCCTCGCAGATCTACGGCAACTCGGCCACGTACGGCAACATGAGCCCGCAGATGGCGCTGATCCAGGGTTCGTTCAACAAGCCCTGCATCGGTCTGCCCGCCAAGGCGAACATCGGCTCGCTGATCGGTCTGATCCCGATCGCCGTGCAGGACATCCCGATCCTGTCGGCCCCGCAGAACCAGCAGTGTGTCGAGAACTCCACGCAGGCCAAGGGCGACGAGCCGCTGTCGCACATCCTCCAGGACATCTCGGTGCTCGCGGGCAACGGCGCCGCCAACCACTGAGCCGGTCGCGTTCCGGGGCGCCCCACCGCCCCTTCGCCCCCACCGAGCGGGCCGCCGGTCTTCCGGCGGCCCGCTCTTCCGTCCCGCTCCCCCGGCCCGTTCCCCCGGCCGGCGTCCGGTCGGCGGAACGGGGGCGGTCGTGAACCTGGCGCCTGATATTCATCCTTATCGGGAACAAACTGCGCCAATCAGGTCAAAACCCGCAACCCGCACCGCTCCGGAACCGTTGATGATCACGCAACTCCCCACCGGAGTCCGCTTTTCGAAGGGAAAGAACATGAAGAAGCTGTGGGCCACCGCGGCTATCGCCGCCTCCGTCGCCGGTCTGTCGGCCACGGCCGCCCCCTCGGCGCTGGCCATCGGTGACGACAACGGCACCACCTCCGCCAGCGGCAACGGCGCTTCGCAGGTGTTCGGCAACTCGGCCACGTTCGGTGACATGAGCCCGCAGCTCTCGCTGGTCCAGGGTTCGCTGAACAAGCCGTGTGTCGGTCTGCCGCTGAAGGCCAATGTCGGCTCGCTGATCGGTCTGGTCCCGATCGCCGTGCAGGACATCCCGATCCTGTCGGCCCCGCAGAACCAGCAGTGCGTGGAGAACTCCACCCAGGCCAAGGGCGACGAGCCGCTGTCGCACATCCTGGACGACATCTCCGCCCTGTCGGGCAACGGCGCCGGCAACGGCTGATCCGTACCCCGCTCCCGCGACGGCGGGTCACCGGTTCCCTCCGGTGGCCCGCCGTCGTCGTTCGTGCGACTGACGGGGGTCAGAGCAGCCCGGCCGCGTCGTCGATGGTGTCCGCCAGGTCCTCCACCGCCTCGTCCCCGGTGTCGTCGGCGAGGTCGTGGGCGATACCGGCGAGGTCGTCCAGGGCGGGCGCGTCCGGGAGGCGGGTGCCGTCGGAGTCCTCGCGGCGCAGGGCGTCGGCGAAGTAGGCGGCGACGGCGGTGACCTGGAAGCGGTCGGAGGCGCCGCCCACCCCGTCGGCGAGATCGGCGGCCTCCAGATCGCCCGACTCCTCGTGCGGGGCGCGGCTGTCGGGGTCCTGCCAGCGGACGGTGGCCGTGGCGAGATGCCCGGCCGCGTCCGGCGCGGTGCGCACCGCGTACAGCGCGGTCACGGTGTGGCCGGGGCCGATCTCGCCGCCGTCGACGCCGTCGTCGCGGAAGTCGTCGTCGGCGACCTCGCGGTTGTCGTAGCCGATGAGACGGAACTCCTCGACGTTCTCCGGGTCGAAGGCGACCTGGGCCTTGGCGTCGCGGGCGGTGAGGTCGATGGAGCGCGGGAGCTGCTCGGTGAAGACCTCGCGGGCCTCCTCGGTGGTGGAGACATAGGTGGTGTGGCCGTCGCCCCGGTCGGCGAGCCGTTCCATCAGATCGTCGCCGTAGTCGCTGCCGACGCCGACACCGAAGAGGGTGATGCCGTGTTCGGTGCGGGCGTCGGCGATGTTCTCCAGGATGGTGTCCGGGTCGGTGTCGCCGGTGTTGGCGAGGGCGTCGGAGATCAGCACGACCCGGTTGGTGGCGCCCTCGCGCAGGCCCTCGACGGCGGTGTCGTAGCCGGTGTCCATGCCCGCGCCGAGGTTGGTGGACTGCCGGGTCTCCAGGGAGTCGACGGCGTCGTGGATCTCGTCGCGGTTGCCGTCGAGCCGGGTCATCGGCAGGACCTCCTCCGCCTCGTCGGAGAAGGTGACCAGGGCGACGGAGTCGTCGTCGCGGAGTTGGTCGGTCATCATCCCCAGGGATTTCCTGGCGAGGTCGAGACGGCCGGGCTCGGCCATGGAGCCGGAGATGTCGATGACGAAGGTCAGCGCGGCCGGCGGGCGGTCCTCCTCGTCCCCGGCGGGGCGGGTGGCGAGTCCGACGCGGACCAGCGACCAGTCGTCGTCGCCGGTGCGGGCGCCGTCGACGGTGACCGTGAAGCCGTCGCCGCCGGGGCGGTCGTAGTCCTGGCGGAAGCTGTTGACGAACTCCTCCGGGCGGACCGTCGACGGGTCGGGGAGGGTGCCGTCGGCCAGGGAGCGGCGGGCGTAGCCGTAGGACGCGGTGTCGACGTCCAGGGCGAAGGTGGAGAGGTGGTCGGGCTCGGGCGCGAAGCGGCGTTCGTCGCTCCCGGTGTCCTCGGCGGTATCGCCCTCCGCCCGGTCCCCGCCGCCCTCGGGTGCGTCGGGCGCGGGCCAGCCGCCGTCGTTCTCCTGTGCGTCCGCGCCGCGGTCGGCGGTGCTGTCCTCCGCGCCCCCGCCGCAGCCCGCGAGCAGTGCGCAGGCCGCGGTGAGGGCGAGCATCCCGCCGCCGAGCCGTCGTCCGTTCCGGTGTCGCTTCATCGCCGTGGCCCCCGGTGTCCGTCGCTGCCGATGTCTGTGACTGTGACGGCACGTGGGGCCGGAACGTGCGGGCCGGGGTGTTGCGGATGGGTCTCGAAGTGGGCACGGTGGCCGCACTCCGAGACCGGTGGGTGATCCTCCGCTATGTCTCACCCATTGTCAGCTCGCCCCATACATGTTTGCCCCACGTGCGCAGGTCGGTACCCCACCGGTCCGTCAGCGCTTCGATCAGCAGCAGCCCGCGTCCGCTGGTGGGCAGATTGTCGCCGTTGGAGTCGTGGAGCCGAGGCATGGCTGTGGATGTGTCCGACACACCGATCCGCACCCTCCTGTCGCACGGTCGGGATACGACAACTCGAATCAGGTGGCTGCTTGTGTGCTTGACCGCATTGGCGACCAGCTCGGACACGAGGACCAGCCCGTCGTCGTTGAGCTCGTCCAACTGCCACGCCGAGAGGGCCGTACGGACGAGCCTGCGAGCGCCCACCGCGCTCTGCTCCAGGCCGGGCAACATTTCGGAGTACCCCGGATATCCGGTGGCACGGGACATGGCGGACACAGTCATCACACAACCTCGACGGGGGATGCGGGTTCTCGCCTCGCGGTGCGGCGGCATTGCTCAGTGAACGACCGTGGTGTCCGGCGCCGGAGGAAACACATGTGAGTCGCTGCTCGTCAACGACCGGAAATCCTTTCCTGCTCACCGCTGTCGCCCGTCAGGCGTCGCTACCGTGGAAGGCGTGGAGGAAAACACCAGCCTCATCGGCGCCATGGAAGAAGCGGGCCTGAGCCAAGGCGAGTTGGCAGAGGCCGTGAACTCCCGGCTGCGTGCGAATGGACATGAGGGAACGATCACCGACCGTACCGTCCGCTATTGGCTCACCGGGAAAACCCGGTGGCCCCATCGGAGGCAACGCGAGGCGTTGGAGGGAGTGTTCGGGGTATGCGCTGAGACACTCGGCTTCCGCCCGCCACGGGGGAATCGCACGAAACCGGAGTCCCCTGTGGATCGCAGACGCTTCCTCACGTCGTCCGCTGCCGCAGTTGTCCGGCCCAGTCGAGTCGGCACTTCCGACGTGATCCGCCTCCGATCCGGCCTCGACACCCTGATGGCCCTGGACGACACCAGGGGCGGGCATGACGGACTGGAACAGGACGCGCTCGCCGGGGCGAGCGAGGCTCTCGGCAAGCTTCCCCACGCTGCCTCTCAGCGCATCCGGCAGCGTCTCTTCTCGATCGCTGCCGACTACACCGCTACCGCCGCCTGGTCCACGCTCGACGCACGCAACCTGACCCGCACCGACCAGCACCTCAACCGAGCTCTTTACCTGGCCGGGATGGCCCAGGACTCCGTCGCCGAACTCCGTGTATGGAACAGCTTCGCCATGCTTGCCCATCAGCGTCGCCAACACAGTGAAGCCGTCGACGCCGGATACGCCGCCCAAACCACCGGCATCACTCGCAGAGACTCTCTCTTCGCATCCCTTGCCCACGCCCGCACCGCCATCGGCCACTCAGACCGTCAAGACCGACAAGCCGCCATCCG
The DNA here is from genome assembly GCF_040683675.1 of Streptomyces sp. NPDC093252. Classification (NCBI taxonomy): domain Bacteria; kingdom Bacillati; phylum Actinomycetota; class Actinomycetes; order Kitasatosporales; family Streptomycetaceae; genus Streptomyces; species Streptomyces sp. NPDC093252. The sequence goes on from NZ_JBFBEM010000022.1 coordinate 71,840, forward strand.
TTCCCTGGGCCACGCGCACGAAGCCCTTGCCAAGGCCGTCGACCGGCCACGTCCATCGTGGATCGCGTTCTACGGGCCTGCGGAACTCGCAGCAATCACTGCGATCGTCCGAGACCGAATCGGCGACGCTGTACAGGCCGAGGCGGCTTCCCATCAAGCTCTGGCAGGTATTCCGATGCGCTTCCGACGAAATCGGGCATTCGCTACGACCCGGCTGGCGCTCGCCCAGCTACACCAGCGGGACATCGAAACGGCTTGCTTCACGGCATCGACGGCGCTCGAGCTGATGCAGGACGACCCCCTGCCCGGTCGGATGCGAACACTTCTGGGTGACTTCTACCGAGACTTGATCTCGCTTGCACCAGGCGCCGAGACCGCACGAGAGTGGGGCGACCGATACCGATCCGAATGGAGACGGCTCTGATGGTCGACGTCCGACGCTTCACGCACGCTGATCTTCCGGCGATCCGCCAGGCACTGATCGACGTGCACGCGGACGCCTACACCGATGCGATGGACCACGAGTTCAATCAACGGTTTCCCTGGTTCGTCGATCACTGGGGCGGGAACCCGGAATTCGATTGCGTGATCGCTTTCGACGGCGACAGCCCTGTGGGATTCGCGTATGGAGCTCCGGCTTCGGCACACCGGGAATGGTGGCGGGAGCACATGGAGGCACCGCCCCGCTCGCGGACGTTCGCCTACTCCGAACTCGCCGTCCGGACCGGATATCGCAAGACCGGCCTGGCACAGCACCTGACCCGCGAGCTGCTGGATGCCCGCGCCGAGGATCTCGCGGTGCTCCTGGTGGATACGGAACACCCTCGGGTGCAGGCCCTGTACGAGTCGTGGGGGTTCAGCAAAGTGGGCGAACGGCAGCCGTTTCCCGACTCTCCCCTGTTCGCGGTGATGCTGGCCGAACTCCCCCTGCTGTGAGGGGGAGAACATCAACGCCCGAGGCGGCGCAGGTGCACCGGGTGAGGACCCCGGGCAGGGGCCCTCACACATGGATGCCTACGACACCACGTCCTTGCGGGCGAACCCCCGGAAGGCCAGCGCGAACAGGACGACGGCGTAGGTGACCGAGATGGCTGCGCCCTGGATCATCGAGTCGTACTCGGGGCGGGGCTGGATGGCGTCCGCCCAGGCGTAGTTCCAGTGCGCGGGGAGGAAGTCGCGCCAGTCGCCGAGGGCGGTGACCTGGTCGAGGACATTGCCGACGATGGTCAGGCCGACCGCGCCGCCGACCGCGCCCAGCGGGGCGTCCGTCTTGGTGGAGAGCCAGAACGCGAGCCCGGCGGTGACCAGTTGGGAGACGAAGATGTAGGCGACGACGACCAGGAGGTGGCGGGCGGCCGTGCCCGGGGGGATCTCTCCGCCGGTCGGGATGGCCAGCGGGCCCCAGCCGTAGGCCACCGAGCCGACGGCGAGGGCGACCAGGGGCAGCAGCAGCATCGCGGCCAGGCTCATGCCGAGCCCCACCACGAGTTTGGAGAGGAGCAGGCGGGTGCGGGGGACGGGGGCCGCGAGGAGGTAGCGCAGGGAGGACCAGCTCGCCTCGGAGGCCACGGTGTCGCCGCAGAACAGCGCCACCGGGATCACCAGCAGGAAGCCCGCCGACACGAACAGGGAGACCGCCGCGAAGTTGGCGCCGGACGCGGTGGCCGTGTCCATCAGGTTGATGCGGTTGCCGCCGCCGTCGCCGTCGCCGCCCTCGTCGCCGCCGACGGCGAAGGCGATCACCAGCACGAACGGCAGCACGGCGAGGATCCCGCCCATGACCAGGGTGCGGCGGCGCTTGAGCTGACGGATCAGCTCGACGCGGAGGGGGAGGGTGCGGCCGGGGCGGTAGCCGGGGGCCGCCTCGGGCGAGGAGGGTTCGGCGGTCCCGGCGGGCCGGGTTTCGGTGGCCGTGCTCACGCGGAGCCTCCGATCAGGGTCAGGAAGGCGTCCTCCAGGCGGCGGTGCGGGCCGACCGACTCCACGGGCACCTCCAGGCGGACGAGTTCGGGGACCAGCCCGGACGGGGTGGCGCCCGGGTCGAGGCGGACCAGCAGCCCGTCCTCGGTGCGCTCGGCGGAGGCGACACCCGCCAGCGCGGCGACCTTCTCCACCACCGGGTCCTCCAGCGGCACACCCGTGCCGACGAGGAGGGTGTCGCCGGAGCCGACGATGTCGGCGACCGGGCCCGCCTGCACCAGACGGCCGCGGTCCATGACCACCAGATGGGTGCAGGACTGCTCGACCTCGGAGAGGAGATGGCTGGAGACGATCACGGTCCGGCCGGCCGCCGCGTAGCGGATCATCACCTCGCGCATCTCGCGGATCTGGGGCGGGTCGAGTCCGTTGGTCGGCTCGTCCAGGATCAGCAGGTCCGGCAGGCCCAGCATGGCCTGGGCGATGGCGAGGCGCTGGCGCATGCCCTGCGAGTAGGTGCGCACCGCGCGGGCCAGGGCGTCGCCGAGACCGGCGATCTCCAGGGCCTCCTCGATGTGCGCGTCCTCGGCGGGGCGGCCGGTGGCGGCCCAGTACAGCTCCAGGTTCTCCCGGCCGGAGAGGTGGGGCAGGAAGCCGGCGCCCTCGACGAAGGAGCCGACCCGGGACAGTACCGGGGCGCCGGGGCGGATCGCGTGCCCGAACACCCGGATCTCCCCGGCGTCCGGGGTGATCAGGCCCATCAGCATCCGCAGGGTAGTGGTCTTGCCCGCCCCGTTGGGGCCGAGCAGTCCGAGGACCTGGCCCTTCTCCACGCGGAAGGAGAGGTCCTTGACCGCGTAGCGGTCGCTGGCCGCCGAGTAGCGCTTGCCGAGGCCGGTGATCTGGAGGGGGACGGCGGTGAGCGCCGGGTCGGGCGGCGGGGCGGTGGTGCGGCGGCGGGCGGTGAGCAGCAGCAGCGCCGCGATCACCGCGCCGGTCAGCGGCAGCCACCACACCCAGGACGGCAGCCCGGTCGAGCCGGTCGTCACGGCGGGCGCGGTCGGCACGCTCAGGTCGCCCTGGAGGGAGACGGTGTAGGTGGCCGCGGCCAGCGGGGAGGCGTAGGCGAGGTCGGTGGAGGCCAGCACCAGCCGCAGCCGGTGGCCCGCCTGGACGTCGTAGTCGATGGCGGGGAGGGTGAGGGTGATCTCCTGGCCCTCGCGGGCGTCGGTGACGCGGACCGGGGTGACCAGTTGGGAGGGCAGCACCTGCTGGCGGCCGTCAGGGCCGACGTCGTACACCTTGGCGAACAGGACCGCTTCGTCGGTGGTGGAGCGGACCTGGACGGTGGCGGTGGGGGAGCCGGTGATGCGCAGGTCGTCGGCGAGGGGGGCCGACTCGAAGGACGCGAACTGGCCGGGGAAGTCGAGGGAGACGCCGACACCCAGCGAGGAGAGCGAGGAGAGGCCGCCGCCCGCGCCGAGGCCGGGCAGGGCGGAGACGGCGGGCGGGCTGGCGCCGGCCGGGTTGCGGATCTCCTGCTCGTCGCCGGTCAGGGCGATGTCCCGGGGGTCGCCGCGGAGTCCGGGGTAGGTGTCGGCGGTCGCGCCGCGCAGGCGGGTCTCGCCGCTGTCGGAGTCGACGCCGCCCGCGCGGGTGACCCGGAAGGCGGGGCCGGTGGCGGCGGCCGTGTCCTCCTTCAGGTACCGGTCGAACCAGTCGCCCACCCGCTGTTCGACGCGGGCCGTCTCCAGGTCCCCGCCGTCGTGCCCGCCGGAGATCCAGTCGACCTCGACGGGGGCGCCGTTGGCGCGGATCGCCTGGGCGGCGGCATCGGCCTGCCCGAGCGGGAACAGGGAGTCGCTCTGGCCCTGGAACAGCAGGGTCGGGACGTCGATCCGGTCGCCGACCGCCGACGGCGAACGGGCCGCCAGCAGCTCACGGGCCGCCGCGTCCGGGGTGCCGGACTCGGCGACCCGGTCGTACATCGCGCACAGCTCGGCCGTGAAGTCGTCGCAGCCGCCGCCGGTGCTGAAGAAGATGCCGGACCACAGCTTCTTGAAGACGCCGTCCGGGAACAGGGCGTCCGACAGGTTCCAGTACGTGATCGCCGGGGCGATGGCGTCCACCCGGTCGTCGTATCCGGCGGCCAGCAGCGCTATCGCGCCGCCGTAGGAGCCGCCCGCGATGCCGACCCGGGGGTCGCCGCCTGCGTCGAGCTGCACCTGGGGCTGGCCGGCCAGCCAGTCCAGCAGCCGGGAGACATCGGCCACCTCGGCGTCCGGGTCGTTCAGCCCGATCTCGCCGGTCGACTCGCCGAAGCCGCGCGCCGACCAGGTCAGTACCGCGTAGCCGTCGCGGGCCAGGCTCTTGGCCTGCGTGCGCAGGTCGTCCTTGCTGCCGCCGAAGCCGTGCCCCAGCAGTACCGCGGGGCGGCGGGTGTCGGTGGCACCGGAGGTGAAGTACGAGGTGTCGACGCGCACTCCGCCGCCCATGTCCATCATCCGGTCGTTGCGCCGCACGGGGGCCGCGTCCTCCGACGCGACGGCCGTCCAGGTCCCGGCACCGGCGAGTACGACGACAGCGGCGGCAGCGGCGGCGAGCAGCCTCCGCGACCGCCGGGAGCGCCGTATGCCGCGCAGTCCGGGGAGTCGAAGATCCATGGCGCCCAATGTACGGGGCGTGTCTGTCAGCGCCGCGTGAGCTTGGGGGCCCATGGGCCCCCACCGGGGCGCCGGTTGGCCGGGATTGTATTCAGTCCGTCGTTCGAGGGGGCCACTCGATGCGCTGAAGAAACCCGCATTCCCCGGCATCGGGCGGGTCCACGGCATTGCCTTGGCGGGATCGGCCCCTTTGTGAACATGCGAAACGGAGACGCCCTGTGCGCATCACCGACATCCAGCGCTGCGAGGTGCGCCCGGGACGGCTCGTCGAGTGGACGCTCAGTCCGGCGACCGTGGCGACCGCGGCGGGTCTGCCGGACGACACCCGGCCCCCGGCGTACATCCAGGAGTCGCACATCCGGACCGCGCGCGTCGTGCGCGAGGACGGCCTGTACGTGCCGACCTGGCTCGGTGCCGCCTTCGATCTGGCGGGCCCGGTCGACCTGGACGCCCTCCAGGAGGCGCTGCGGGGGTGGACGCTGCGGCACGAGACGCTGCGCAGCGGGTTCCGCTCCGCGGGGGGTGGCGGGGATTCGGGGGGCGCCGGGTCCTCCGGGGACCCGGGGGCGTCGGGGTCCGCCGGGGACTCGGGGGTCGCAGGGTCCTCGGGAGCGTCCGGGGGCTCGGAGGGTGAGCTGCGTCGGTTCACGCTGGACGCCGCGTCCGTCACCCTGCATCGCGAGGTGGTCGGGGACTTCACCGACCCGGACGTCCTGGTCCGGCACCTCCAGGACCGCTTCGATGTCGCGGCGGACGCGCTGTGCTGGCCGAATCTGATCTACACCGCGGTCGTCCGGGACACCGGCGCCAGCGTGTACATGGCCTTCGACCACAGCAATGTCGACGCCTACTCGCTGCACCGCATCCCCGCCGAGATCCATGAGCTGTACGCGGCGGCCGTCGCGGGCCGGACGCTGCCCGAGGCGCGGGTGGGCAGCTATGTCGACTTCTGCGAGAGCGAGCGGGCGGACGCCGACCGGATCGGCGCGGACCACGAGATCGTCGGCCGCTGGCGGGAGTTCATCCGGCGCTGCGACGGACGGCTGCCGTCCTTCCCCGTCGATCTGGGGCTCACCCCGGGCCGGGTGCTGCCGCCGCAGAAGCTGATGCGGGAGCCGTTGGTGGACGCGGACACCGCCGCCGCGTTCGAGGCGCGCTGCCGCAGGTACGGGGGCAGCGGGATCGGGGTGCTCGCGGCGACCGCGCTGGTGCTGCGGGAGATCGGCGAGACGGAGGTGTACCGGACGGTGCTGCCGTTCCACACCCGGGCCAAGTCCCGCTGGTCGGAGTCGGTGGGGTGGTATGTGGGCGGGGCGCCGATCGAGGTGGCGCTGGAACCCGGGCTGGACTTCACGGGGGCGCTCGCGGCGGTCCGGGCCGAGGTGCACGCGAACCGGGCGCTGGCGCGGATGCCGATGGCCCGGGTGCTGCGGCTGCTCGGCGCGGACTTCCGGCCGACCTCGCCCGATCTGTACTCGATCGTGTCGTACGTCGACGCGCGGGGGTTGCCGGGGGCGGAGCGGTGGGCGGAGCAGTCGGCGTACGCGCTGATCCGGGTGTCGTACGGGGATCAGGTGTGCGTGTGGGTCAATCGGCTGCACGAGGGGTTGTGGCTGGCCAGCCGGTATCCGGATACGGATGTGGCGCAGAAGAACATGCGGTTGTACGTGGAGCGGTTGCGGGATGTGATCACGGAGGTGTCGGGGGGCTGAGACCGGTGCGTTGCCATGGGTGAGTCGAGGCCGGTGGGCGGGGCGCGGGTCGTGCGTGGTTGTTCGCGCAGTTCCCCGCGCCCCTAGAAGCAAAAAGCCTCAGTGGTTGCGCGGGAAGCCCAGGTCGACGCCCGTGGGGGCCTCGGAGGGGTCCGGCCAGCGGGTGGTGACGACCTTGCCGCGGGTGTAGAAGTGCGTGCCGTCGTTGCCGTAGATGTGGTGGTCGCCGAAGAGGGAGTCCTTCCAGCCGCCGAAGCTGTGGTAGCCGACGGGGACCGGGATCGGGACGTTGACGCCGACCATGCCCGCCTCGATCTCCAGTTGGAAGCGGCGCGCGGCGCCGCCGTCCCGGGTGAAGATCGCGGTGCCGTTGCCGAACGGCGAGGCGTTCATGAGGGCGACGCCCTCCTCGTAGGTGTCGACGCGCAGCACGCACAGGACCGGGCCGAAGATCTCGTCCTGGTACGCCTTGGCCGACGTCGGCACCTTGTCGAGCAGGGAGATGCCGATCCAGTGGCCGTCCTCGTAGCCCTCGACCGTGTAGCCGGTGCCGTCCAGGACGACCTCGGCGCCCTCGGCGGCGGCGCCGGTGACGTAGGAGGCGACCTTGTCGCGGTGGGCGGCGGTGATCAGCGGGCCCATCTCGGAGGCGGGGTCGTTGCCGGGGCCGATCTTGATCTTCTCGGCGCGCTCGCGGATCTTCTCGACGAGTTCGTCGCCGATGGCGCCGACGGCGACGACGGCGGAGATCGCCATGCAGCGCTCGCCGGCCGAGCCGTAGGCCGCGGAGACGGCGGCGTCGGCGGCGGCGTCGAGGTCGGCGTCGGGGAGGACCAGCATGTGGTTCTTGGCGCCGCCGAGGGCCTGGACGCGCTTGCCGTTCGCCGAGGCGGTGGTGTGGATGTAGCGGGCGATGGGGGTCGAGCCGACGAAGGAGACGGCCTTGACGTCCGGGTGCTCCAGGAGGCGGTCGACGGCCACCTTGTCGCCGTGGACGATGTTGAAGACACCGTCGGGCAGGCCCGCCTCGGCGAGGAGTTCGGCGATCTTCAGGGAGGCCGAGGGGTCCTTCTCGGACGGCTTCAGGACGAAGGTGTTGCCGGTGGCGATGGCCAGCGGGAACATCCACATCGGGACCATCGCCGGGAAGTTGAACGGCGTGATGCCCGCGACGACGCCCAGCGGCTGGCGGATCGAGGCGACATCGACGCGGCTCGCGACCTGCGTCGACAGCTCGCCCTTGAGCTGGACGTTGATCCCGCAGGCCAGGTCCACGATCTCCAGACCGCGGGCGACCTCACCGAGCGCGTCCGAGTGCACCTTGCCGTGCTCGGCGGTGATCAGTTCGGCGATGGCGTCCCGGTTGGCATCCAGCAGCGCGCGGAACCTGAACAGGATCGAGGTGCGCTGGGCCAGCGAGGACTGGCCCCAGGTGGCGAACGCGTCCTGGGCGGCGGCCACCGCCGCGTCGACCTCGTCCACGGTCGCGAACGGGACCTTGGTGGTGACCGCGCCGGTCGCCGGGTCCGTGACCGGCCCGAACGTGCCCGACGCGCCCTCGACGGTCTTCCCGCCGATCCAGTGGTTGACGATCTTCGTCATGACCGAGTACTCCTTCACAGATGGCGGCGTCGGGAAGAGACGTGCCGTTCATACAGCTCACGGGCCTTGATCGCGGACGGTCTGGTCGCGGTCTCGGCCACAGGGACATCCCACCAGGCCTGCGCGGGAGGCGCTCCCGACACTGTGTCGGCCGTTTGGGTCTCCACGTAGACACATGTGGGACTGTCCGCCTGCCGGGCCTCGGCGAGCGCCGCCCGCAGTTCGCGGACGGTACGGGCGCGCAGCACCCGCATGCCGAGGCTCTCGGCGTTGGCGGCCAGGTCGAGGGGGAGGGGGGCACCGGTGTAGGTGCCGTCGGGGGCGCGGTAGCGGTAGGCGGTGCCGTAGCGCTCGCCGCCGGTCTCCTCGGAGAGGCCCCCGATGGAGGCGTAGCCGTGGTTCTGGATCAGGAGGAGCTTGATGGCGATGCCCTCCTGGACGGCGGTGACGATCTCGGTCGGCAGCATCAGATAGGTGCCGTCGCCGACCAGCGCCCACACCGGGCGGTCCGGCGCGGCCAGCTTGACGCCGATCGCGGCGGGGATCTCGTAGCCCATGCAGGAGTAGCCGTACTCCACGTGGTACTGGTCGAAGGACCGGGCCCGCCAGAGTTTGTGCAGGTCGCCGGGCATCGAACCGGCCGCGTTGATCAGTACGTCGGAGGCGTCCGCGAGGGCGTCGAGGGCGCCGAGGACCTGGGGCTGGGTGGGGGGCGCGTCCGGGTCGGCGGCGGTGTAGGCGGCGGTGACGCGCTCCTCCCAGCGGGCCTTGTCGTCCGTGTAGGCGGCGACGTACGGCTCCGGCACACGGTGGCCGTGGACGAGGAGGGCCTCGGTGAGTTCGGCGAGGCCGCTGCGGGCGTCGGCGACCAGGGGGAGGCCGGAGAGCTTGTGGCCGTCGTAGGGGGCGATGTTGAGGTTGAGGAAGCGGACGCCCTCGCCGGTGAAGAGGGTGCCGGAGGCGGTGGTGAAGTCGGTGTAGCGGGTGCCGACGCCGATCACCAGGTCGGCGGCGCGGGCGAGGGTGTCGGCGGTGGCGGTGCCGGTGTGGCCGATGCCGCCGACATCCTGGGGATGGTCGTGGGGCAGGGAGCCCTTGCCTGCCTGGGTGCTCGCCACCGGGATGCCGGTGGCCTCGGCGAACTCGGCGAGCGCGGCCTCGGCGCGGCTGTGGTGCACCCCGCCGCCCGCGATGATCAGGGGGCGCCGGGCGGCCCGGACCGCGGTGACCGCCTCGGCGAGTTCGGTAGGGTCGGCGCCGGGTCGGCGGACGGTCCAGACCCGGTCGGCGAAGAACTCCTCCGGCCAGTCGTACGCCTCCGCCTGGACGTCCTGCGGGAGGGCGAGGGTGACGGCGCCGGTCTCCACCGGGTCGGTGAGCACCCGCATCGCCTGGAGGGCGGCCGGGATCAGCGCCTCGGGGCGGGTGATCCGGTCGAAGTAGCGGGAGACGGGGCGGAGGGTGTCATTGACGGACAGGTCCCCGGCGTGGGGGAGTTCGAGCTGCTGGAGGACCGGGTCGGCGGGGCGGGTGGCGAAGGTGTCGCCGGGCAGGAGCAGGACGGGGAGGTGGTTGACGGTGGCGAGGGCGGCGCCGGTGACGAGGTTGGTGGCGCCGGGGCCGATGGAGGTCGTCACGGCGTGGGTGGAGAGGCGGTTGGACTGGCGGGCGTAGCCGACGGCCGCGTGCACCATGGACTGTTCGTTGCGGCCCTGGAGGAACGGCATCGCGTCCGCGTACTCCACCAGCGCCTGGCCGAGTCCGGCGACATTGCCGTGGCCGAAGATGCCCCAGGTGGCGCCGATCAGCCGCTGCCGGACGCCGTCGCGCTCGGTGTACTGGGCGGCGAGGAAGCGGACGAGGGCCTGCGCGGTGGTGAGGCGGGTCGTGGTCGCCGGGGTGGGGGCGGGGGCCGTCATCGGTATCCCTCCGTGTGGTCGGGGTGGAAGCGGATGCGCCATTCCCGGGTGTCGCCGGGGCCCGCCATGACGTTCAGGTAGTACATGTCGTGGCCCGGCTGGGCGATGGACGGGCCGTGCCAGCCGTCCGGGACGAGGACGGCGTCACCGGAGCGGACCTCGGCGAGCACATCGGCGCCGCCCTCGCGCGAGGGGGACACCCGCTGGTAGCCGAAGCCGTGCGGGCCGTCGATCTCGAAGTAGTAGATCTCCTCCAGCACCGCTTCCTCGCCCGGCAGGTGCTCGTCGTGCTTGTGCGGCGGGTACGAGGACCAGTTGCCGCCGGGGGTGATCACCTCGACGGCGATCAGCCGGTCGCAGGCGAAGGCGTCGGCGGAGGCGAAGTTGCGCACCAGGCGGGCGCTGGTGCCGCTGCCGCGCTGTTCGACCGGGACCTCCGACGCGGGGCCGTAGCGGGCGGGGAGTCGTCGCTCGCACTTCGCTCCTGCCAGGGCGAAGCGGCCTCCCGCGTCGGAGGAGATCTGTGCCCGGGCGTCGCGGGGCACGTACACGAAGTCGGTGGCCGAGCCGAACACGCTGTCCCGGCCCAGGAGTCGGAAGGTTTCGTCCCCAACTCGTACGGTACATCCGCCTTCGAGGGGGAGCACGATCCATTCGCTCTCACCGGCCGCGAGGGTATGGCCGCCGCCGGGCTCCAGGGCGACGATCCGGAGGCCGCTGTACGACCAGCCGGCCAACTCCGGGTCGATGGTGAGGGTGTGGCGGGGCTCGGCCGGGTCGGCGGTGGTGCCGGCGGGGAGGTGCAGGCGGTGGGGGTGAGGTGGGTGTGTGGAGTGGGATGGGTTTTGCGAGTGGGATGGGTTTTGCGGGTGAGGTGAGTTATGCGGGTGAGGTGGGTGGTGCGGGCGCATGGTGTCGTCGGTGTCCCTCACAGCAGTCCTACGGCGGTGTCCACGGCGGCGGCCACATCGCCGTCCGCCGGATACAGCAGCGAACGGCCCACCACCAGGCCGCGCACGGTGGGCAGCCGGAGCGCGCCCCGCCACTTCTCGTACGCCCCGTCCTGGTCGGCGCCGACCTCGCCGCCGAGGAGGACGGCGGGGAGCGTGGAGGTCTCCATGACCCGGGCCATGTCGTCGGGGTTGTCGGTGACCGGGACCTTCAGCCAGGTGTAGGCGGAGGTGCCGCCTAGGCCGGAGGCGATGGCGACGGAACGGGTGACGGCGTCGGCCGAGAGATCGTTGCGCAGCTTTCCGTCGGCGTCGCGGCGGCTGAGGAAGGGTTCCACGAAGACCGGCAGTCGGTGCTCCGCCATCGCGTCTATCGCGCGGGCGGTCGACTCCAGGGTGGTGAGCGAGCCGGGGTCGGAGTAGTCGATCCGCAGCAGGAGCTTGCCCGCGTCGAAGCCGAGGCGCCGGAGGTCGGCGGGGCGGTGGCCGGTGAAGCGGTCGTCGAGTTCGAAGGCGGCGCCCTGGAGTCCGCCGCGGTTCATCGAGCCCATGACGACCTTGCCGTCGAGGGCGCCGAGGAGGAGCAGGTCGTCGAGGATGTCGGCGGTGGCGAGGACGCCGTCGACGCCGGGGCGGGCGAGCGCGAGGCAGAGGCGGCCGAGCAGGTCGGCGCGGTTGGCCATGGCGAACGGCTGGTTCCCGACGCCGAGCGCGCCGCGCGCGGGGTGGTCGGCGGCGACGATCATCAGCCGCCCGGAGGGCCCGAGCAGCGGCCTGCGGGTCCGGCGGGCGGCGGCCTCGGCGATGGCCTCGGGGTGGTGGGTGCGGAGGCGGACGAGTTCGGGGATGTTGATGGGGGGGATGTCGGGGGTGAGGGTGCTGGTGGGGGTGGGGGTGGTGCGGGTGCCGGGGGTGGGGGTGCTGGTGGCGGGCGTGCCGGGGGCCGGGGTGCCGGGGGTGTGGTCGGGGGTGCGGTCGGGGGTGGTCACTTCGCGGCTCCCGGGGTGGTGTCGTGGCCCGAGGGGACCGCGCCCGCGGTGAGGGCGGTCTCGACCTCGGCCGGGGTGGGCATCGCGGAGGAGCACTCCAGCCGGGAGGCGACGATGGCCCCGGCGGCGTTGGCATGCCGCATGATCCGCTCCAGGTCCCAGCCGGCCAGCAGTCCGTGGCAGAGGGAGCCGCCGAAGGCGTCCCCGGCACCGAGGCCGTTGAGGACGGTCACCGGGAGCGGGGGGACCTCGGCGGTGGTGCCGTCGCGGTGCACGGCGAGGACGCCCTTGGGTCCCTGCTTGACGACGGCGAGTTCGACGCCGGCGGCCAGCAGGGCGCGGGCGGCGGCGTGCGGTTCGCGGACGCCGGTGGCGATCTCGACCTCGTCCAGATTGCCGACCGCGACGGTGGTGTGGCGCAGGGCCTCGGTGTAGTGGGCGCGGGCCTCGGCCGGGTCGGACCAGAACATGGGGCGCCAGTCGAGGTCGAAGACGGTGATGCCGGTCCTGGCCCGGTGGGCGAGCGCGGTGAGGGTGGCCGTACGGCTCGGCTCCTCGCTCAGGCCGGTGCCGGTGACCCAGAAGATCCGGGCGGCGGCGATCGCGTCGAGGTCCAGCTCGCCGGGGTGGATCTCCAGGTCCGGGGCCTTGGGCTGCCGGTAGAAGTACAGCGGGAAGTCGTCCGGCGGGAAGATCTCGCAGAAGGTGACCGGGGTCGGCAGTCCGGGTACCGGGGTGACCCAGCGGTCGTCCACGCCGAAGCCGCGCAGCTCCTCGTGGAGGTAGGTGCCGAAGGGGTCGTCGCCGGTGCGGGTGATCACGGCGGTGCTCCGGCCGAGGCGCGCCGCGGCGACCGCGACATTGGTCGCCGAACCGCCGAGGAACTTGCCGAAGGACGTCACCCGCGGCAGCGGGACCCCGGTCTGCCGGGGGTACAGATCCACTCCGATCCGCCCCATGGTGATCAGGTCGTACGCCATCGAGTTCCCTTCACGCGCGTCACGCTCCGAGCCTCTTCTCATGACCCATGGCTGATGACCCACGACTCATGGCTCATGGCTCATGGCTCTTCGAGACTCTTCGAGTTGCTTCAGGCCGCTGTCACTGCGACCTCTAGTCCCGTTTTCTAGTCCGGCGCCGGTGATCCTGTCAATGCTTTGTCCAGACATTCTGACCTCACGTCTTAATTCCCTTCCGTCCAGCCCTTTGCATCGCTTCCGTCACAAACAACACCCTCGTGTCACATCTGTCCCATATACGCGAATTCTCCGTCACGCCCGGTCCACAGACCCGTCCCGCCGCTCACTGTCCGTCGCCGACCGGGCACAGGGTGGGTGATCGTCAGCGCAGCGCCCGGATCCCTCGTCGGCCGCCCCAGGGCCACCGCCGTGGCGCGCGCGGGGAGGTGCGGCTCATGACCGACCGACGGCTCTGGTCCTATCGGGAGATCGCCGCGCACATCCGGGTCCAGCCGGACACCGTGCGCTCCTACCGCAAACACGGGTTGCTGCCGCCGCCGGACCAGGTCGAGGGCGGCCGGCCGTACTGGTACGCCGACACCGTCCGCGCCTGGGTGGCGGCACGACCGGGGAACAGGGAGCGACGGGACTGACCGGGGGGGAGGGCGGGGTGGGGCGGGGCGGGGCGCTCGGTGCGCGCGGGATATTGGATTGCCCGGTCGGTGGTGTCCCGCGCAGGATCCTGGGATGAGCTTTCGGATGAACTTTCTGGAGAACCCCTGCTCACCGGGGACCGTGCGGTGCTGCGGCCGTTCACCGGGGACGACGCCGACACCATGTGGGCGATCCTCCAGGACCCGGAGGTCCTGCGGTTCACCTTCGAACCGTCCTCGTCGGACATGTCCTACGAGCGGGTCCGCTCCTGGTACGCCACCCGCACCGACCAGCCCGACCGTCTCGACCTCGCCGTCACCGACCGCGCCACCGGCGAACTGGTCGGCGAGGTCGTCCTCAACGAGTGGGACCCCCACACCCGGAGCTGCAACTTCCGCACCCTCATCGGCCCCCGTGGCCGCAACCGCGGCCTCGGCACCGAGGCCACCGGCCTGATCGTCGCCCATGGCTTCGAGCGGCTCGGCCTCCACCGGATCTCCCTGGAGGTCTACGCCGACAACCCGCGCGCCCGCCGCGCCTACGAGAAGGTCGGCTTCCGCCACGAGGGCACCCGCCGGGAGTCCGCCCTGCGTGAGGGCCGATGGGTCGACGAGATCCTGATGGGGATCCTGGAGAACGAGTGGGCGGGGGCGGTCGGCGGAGACGGGGTTGGGGTTGGGGTTGAGAACGGGGTTGGGGTTAGGAACGGGAACGGGATTGGGCTCGGGAACGGGGATGGGGGTGGGGCTGCGGGGGCCGGGCAGCGGGGGTGAATCGGTGAATCCCGTTCAGCGCCAGGGGTTGATCACCGTCAAGCCCGCCCCGGGCGCCGACCCCATCGCTGCCAGCGCCCCCGGTGCCGCGTCCAGCCCGATCTCCGTCGTCACCAGCAGATCCGGCCGCAGCACCCCCGCGCCCACCAGCTCCAGCATCGCCGGATAGTCGTGCGCGGCCATGCCGTGGCTGCCGAGGATCTCCAGTTCCAGGGCGATGGCACGGGCCATGGGGACGGGGGTCGTCCCGGTGTCCGAGGGGAGCAGGCCGACCTGGATGTGCCGGCCCCGGCGCCGCAGCCCGTTCACCGACGCGGCGCAGGTGACCGGCGACCCGAGGGCGTCCAGCGACAGATGCGCCCCGCCGCCGGTCACCTCCCGTACGGCCGCCGCCGTGTCGCCCACCTCCGAGGCGTCCACGCACCGCACCGCACCGCATCCGCGCGCCAGCTCCAGCGCCCCCGGCGACACATCCACCGCCACCACCCGCGCCCCGGCCGCCGCCGCGATCATCACCGCCGACAGCCCGACCCCACCGCACCCGTGCACCGCGACCCACTCCCCCGCTACCACCCTCCCCTGCCGCACCACCGCCCGGAACGCCGTCGCGAACCGGCACCCCAGCGCCGCCGCCGTCCCGAACGCCATCCCCTCCGGCACCGCCACCAGGTTCACATCCGCCCGGTCCAGCGCCACATACTGGGCGAACGAACCCCAGTGGGTGAACCCGGGCTGGGTCTGCCGCTCGCACACCTGCTGATCCCCGGCCGCACAGGCGGCGCAGCTCCCGCAGGCGCAGACGAACGGCACCGTCACCCGGTCACCGGTCCGCCAGCGGGACACCCGGTCGCCGACCGCCGCCACGACCCCGGCGAGTTCGTGCCCCGGCACATGCGGGAGCGTGATGTCCGGGTCGTGGCCCTGCCAGCCGTGCCAGTCGCTCCGGCACAGCCCGGTCGCCTCGACCCGCACCACCACCCCGTGCCCGGCGGGCTCCGGCGCCGCCACCTCCCGTACCTCGGCCGGAACCCCGAACCGCTCGACCACCACCGCGCGCATCCCCACCACCCCATCTGTCGCCATCCATAACCATCCGCGCCCTGCGCCTGCCCTGCGTCTGCCCTGCCGGGCCGGGTTGGGTCGGGTCGGGCCCACATGTCCACGCGTCTGCGCAGACTGCCCGGCACACACAGGGCCTCGGCCAACTCCCGGCCGTCCGGCGAACGGTAACGCGCGATGGGGCACGCGGCCGGGTGGGGTCGCGCTCCGCGCGGGGTGAGACACCAGGTGAGGTGACGCCCGGGACCCGGCCCCGCGCCGGGTGAGGCCCCAACGGGGCTGAGACGCGAGGCCCGGCCCCGCTGGGGTCTAGCTCCGCGCGGGGTGAGGCCCCACCCGGGGTGAGGCACACGACCCGGCTCCACATGGAGTCCCGCTCCGTGCCAGGTGAGACACCAGGCCGGGTCAGACACGAGACTCGGCCCCGCCCCGAGTAAGGCCCCAACCGGGGTGAGGCGCAGGACCCGGCCCCGCCTGGGGCCCGCCTCCTCGCGGGGTGAGGCACACGACCCGACCCCACGTGGAATCCCGCTCCGCGCCAGGTGAGACACCAGGCCGGGTCAGACACGAGACCCAACCCCGCGCCGGGTGAGGCCCCACCCGGGGTGAGGCGCGGGGCGCGGTCCCGCTGGGGGGCGGCTCCGCTTGAGGCCCGGTCCGGCGCGGGGCCCCGCCCCGCGCCGGACAACCCGCGAAACCCCGCCACCCCAGCGGAGCGCCCCGCTATCTCCGGCCCGCCGCCTCCTCCCGTCGTTCGTCCGACGGCCCCTGCTCCCGGGCCTCCGTGGCGGCCACCGCCTCCTTCTCCAGCCCCGGCTTCTCGCCGTCGCGCGGTGCGGTGCTCTCGCCCTCGCTGATGCCGATCCGCTCGTGCAGTCGGCGCAGGGGACCGGGTGCCCACCAGGTCGCCCGGCCGGTGAGGCGCATCACCGAGGGGACCAGGAGGCTGCGCACGACCATCGCGTCCATCAGGACCGCCAGCGCGATACCGAGGCCGAGCATCTTGGTGTTGGTGACCCGGGAGGTGCCGATCGCGACCAGGACCACCGCCAGGATGACCGCCGCCGCCGTGATCAGACCGCCCGTGCGCTGGAGTCCGTGCCGCACCGCGCCCTCGTGGTCGCCCGTTCTGTCGTACTCCTCCTTGATGCGGGAGAGCAGGAACACCCCGTAGTCCATGGAGAGACCGAACGCGACGCAGAACATCAGGACCGGGACCGTCGTCTCGATGGATCCCGGGCTGGTGAAGCCCAGGAGGCCGGAGAGATGGCCGTCCTGGAAGACCCACACCACCGCGCCGAACATCGCCGTCAGACTGAGCGCGTTCAGCAGCACCGCCTGGATCGGGATGAGCACACTGCCGGTGAGCAGGAACACCAGGATCAGGGTGACCACGGCGATGAAGGCCACGCCCCAGGGCAGCTTGTCGGCGATGGCGTCCTTGGAGTCGACCAGGGCCGCCGCCGCGCCCGTCACACTGGTGTCGAACGGGGCGTCGACCGCGCGCAGTTCGCCCACCAGCCGCTGGGCGGGTTCGTCGACGGCCTCGCCGCTCGGCAGCACCGTGAAGTACGCCGCGTCCCCGTTGACCACCGGCCCGTCCACCCGCACCACCTCGGGCAGGGCCGAGATCCGCTCCCGGTAGTCGGCGTACTGGGCCTCGGTCGCCCCGCCCTCGGCCAGTACCTCCAGGCCCCCGCCGGGACTGCCGGGGAAGCCCTCGCGGATGTGCTGCTGGACGACATGGGACTCGGCGTCGGCCGGGAGCTGGCGGTCGTCGGCCGTACCGAACTTCACGCCCAGGAACGGCAGCCCCAGCAGGACCAGTACGGCGGTGGTGCCGAGGGCGAAGAACGGGGCCCGGCGCATCACCAGCGTCGCCGTCCGCCCCCAGGCCCGGCCCTCTTCGGCGGCCGGCCGGGGCGGGCGGCCCCGGCGCAGCATCCGGCGCAGATCCAGGGCGTTGACCCGGTGCCCGAGCAGCACCAGGGCCGCCGGGAGCAGGATCAGGGCGGCGGCTGCGGCCAGCAGGACCACCGCGATCCCGGCATAGGCGAAGGAGCGCAGGAAGTACATCGGGAACAGCAGCATCGCAGCGAGCGAGACCGCCACGGTGAGGGCGGAGAACAGCACCGTCCGCCCCGCCGTGCGCAGGGTGGTGGCGACGGAGGTCAGCGGGTCGTGCCCCGCGGTCAGCTCCTCGCGGAAGCGGCGGACGATGAAGAGGGCGTAGTCGACGGCCAGACCGAGGCCGAGGGCCGTGGTGAGGTTGATGGCGAAGACGGAGACATCGGTGACCTCGGAGAGGCCGCGCAGCACGGCGTTGGTGCCGAGGATCGCGACGATGCCGATGCCGAGCGGCAGCAGGGCGGCGATCGCGCTGCCGAAGACCATCACCAGCAGCACCAGGGTCACCGGCAGGGCGATGATCTCGGCCCGCAGCAGGTCCTCCTGGATGATCGTCTGCATCTCGTGCTGTACGGCGACCATGCCGCCGAGGCGCACCTCCACCGGGCCGTGCGTCCCGCGCAGTTCGGGGGCGATGCGCTCCAGGGTCGCGTTGGCCTCGCTCTCCTCGCCGGTGATCCGGGCCGCGATCAGCGCCTCGCGCCCGTCCTCCGCGCGCAGGGCGGGGGAGCCGCTCTGCCAGTAGGAGCCGACGCCGGTCACCCCTTCCTCGGCGCTGAGCAGTTGGGCGAGCCGGTCGGCCTCGGCGGCCACCGCCGGGTCGTCCACCGATGCCTCACCCGCGTCGATCAGCAGCAGGAAGTTGGGCTGGGAGTCCGGGAACTCGCGCTCCAGGGCGCGGGTGGCGTAGGTCGACTCCGCGTTCGGGTCCTCCCAGCCGCCGCTGCCGAGGCGGTCGGCGACCCCGCTGCCGGCCATCACCGCGAGCGCGGTGAGGACCAGCGCCACCAGCAGGGACAGCCGCGGTCGTGCGGTGACGAACCGGGTCCAGCCGCCGGGCCCCGGCGGGCCCGGGGGCGTGTTGACTTCGGTCATCGTGCGGTGTCCCCTTCACCATGACCCGTGCTGGTGGATGCGCGTGCGTGCGCAGGCAGGCGGCATGGGTCTGCCATTGCCATAGAATTGGCAAACACGAGAGATCGCTCGCGTTTCACCAGAATGCGAGTGACCGCTCGCGTTTGTCAATCGCGTTCGGAGAGCTGGGGATAACTCGTGCCCGACACACCCGCACCCACAAAGGCGGATGAGCGCGCGACACCGGGAGAGCACACGACACCGGGAGGGTCCGCCGCGCCGGACAAGTCCGCCATGCCGGAAACATCCCGTAAGGCCCGACCGGAGACGGCCCGCACCCCGGGCACCCCCGGTTCCCCGGACACCCCCGGCACCCCACACGCCCCCGAAGCCCCGGACGCCCCACAGAAGGCCGCAGACCCCGCCACCCCCTCCCCCACCCCCGACGACCGCCCCAAGCGCCGTCAGGCCCGCGGGGAGCGGCGTATCGCGCAGCTCCTGGAGGCCGCCGCCACCGTCTTCACCACGACCGGCTACACCGCCGCCAGCACCAACGCCATCGCCCGGGAGGCCGGTGTCTCGCCGGGCACGCTCTACCAGTTCTTCCCGAACAAGGAAGCGATCGCGATCGAGCTGGGCGAGCGGCTGGTGCGGGAGATGCGGGAGGCGTACGGCACGGCGCTGCGGCCGGTCGCTCCGGAGACCCCGTTGGAGGAGGTGGTCGGCGCGGCCGTGGACCGGTTCATCGCCTTCAACTGCGACCGTCCGGTGTTCTTCACGCTGATGCACGGCCCCGACGTTCCCGGCCGCATCGCCGAGGAGCACGACGCCCTGCACATGACGCTGCTCAACCGGGTCCAGGAGCTGCTGTTCACCGTCCTGCCCGAGACGCCCGCCCCCGACATCGAGCGGATCGCCAACGTCTGCCTGAGCGTCTACAAGGCGGGCGTGGAACTGATCCTGGCCACCGAGGGTTCCGAGCGGGAGGCGTACGTCCACGAGCTGAAGACCGTCCTGATCCGCTACCTCCAGCCCTTCAGCGCCGCCTGCCGGAACCACCCGGGCCCGCCCACGCTCGGCTGAGCCCCGCCCCCTCCGCCCGCACGGCTCCCCGTCGACCTGCGCCGCGCCCGCACCGCCCTTAGGGTCGGACAAATCGGCCAGAAATGGCCGAATCGCAGCGCCGCAGCCACGAGTGATGAGGGACCCGCCCGTGACCCACACCCCGCCGCCGTCCGGCACGCCCCGAGCCCGTATCCCCGGCCCGCAGCAGCCCCCGCCGGCCCCGCCGCAGATCCGGCCGGGACTGTGGAAGCACTGCCTGTGGGGCGGGCTGGCCCTGTGGGTGCTGACCGCGCTGGTCACGTACGCCACGAAGAACTCCACCCTGCTGCCGACGCTGATCCTGCTCGGCAGCTTTCTGGTGCCGGTGACCTTTGCGCTGTGGGCGTACGAGCGGCACGGGCGGGATCTCGGGGCCGGGGTGATCCTCGGCTGCTTCCTCACCGGTGGCACGCTCGGCGTGCTGGGCGCCTCGGTGATGGAGTACTACCTGCTGCACCCGTCCGTGTGGATGTTCGTCGGCGTCGGGCTGATCGAGGAGGCGGTGAAGCTCGGCGCGCTGATGTTCGTCCTGCGCCACCGGACCGCGATCCGGGGCACGCGCGCGGGGCTGGTGCTCGGCGCGACGGTCGGTTTCGGTTTCGCCGCCCTGGAGAGCGCGGGCTACGCCTTCAACGCGGCCGTCTCGACCCGGGGCATCGATCTGCGGGCGCTGCTGGAGACCGAGATCCTGCGCGGCGTACTGGCCCCGTTCGGGCACGGCCTGTGGACGGCCGTCGCCGGTGCCGTGCTGCTGTCGTATCGCCGTCCGGACGGCCGGTTCCGGATCAACGGGGCGGTGGTGGGGACGTATCTCGGGGTGTCGCTGCTGCACGCGGTGTGGGACTCGACGCACGGCATCGCGGTCTGGCTGGTCACCCTGCTGACCGAGACCGGGCTCCAGCGCGCACTGTTCGCCGAGGGCTACATCCCGCGCCCGACGGCGGAGCAGCAGCATCTGTTCACGGTGTTCTCGGTCGGTGGGATGGTCGTGGTGGCGCTGCTGGGACTGGTCTGGGCCCGGTCGCTCGCCCGTCGGGACCCCTCTTGGAGAAATACCCCCTAGGGGTATACAGTGGGAGTCGTGAGCCCCTGGGGGCCACAGCCGTCACATCCATCCCGGATGTCACACCCATCTCCACCCTGCCTCCACGAGGAGAACGACATGACCGCCCAGACCGACACCTCCGGTTCCGTCACCACCGTCTACCAGGTGACCGGGATGACCTGCGGACACTGCGAAGGGGCCGTGACCGAGGAGATCTCGCGGCTCACGGGCGTCAGCGCGGTGCAGGCCGTCGCGTCGTCCGGCGTGGTCACCGTCGTCTCCGCCGCGCCGCTGGACGAGGACGCCGTCCGCGCGGCCGTGGACGAGGCCGGCTACGAACTGACCGGCCGCGCCTGAGCCGACGACCGTCCCCGAGGACAGCCGGAAACCACCGGAACGATTCAACGGGGCCGGGCCGCATCCGAGGGCGACACGACTCCCGCCCGGGTGCGGCCCGGCCCCGCCACCGTCTCCACGGGCATCTCCGATGCCCGGGAAAACCGCATACAACGGCCGCCACCGCCGCACCGGACGCAGCGGCTCCGCACGGTGACGGGACGGCCGTGATCGCGCACGTTCCGTTGACCGGCGGGGCGTCCGGCGGCGAAGTTACCGGCGGTTCGCCGAAGTCGTGACCTGGGCCCCTCTGGAGTCCGGCGCGCCCCTCACATAAGCTCTTCACAAGGCTCGCGCATCTTCATTACGCTTGGGCCCCGTTCACCGCATCGGGCCCCTTGCGTAGCAAACAGGACATATGCAAGAGACGCAGATCACAGTGATGCGAACGTAACCATCGAAGGGGTTCGAAGGTCTAAGTTGACGATGTCAGACGGCGTCTTGGGGGGCGTCGGATGGCGTCTGGGGATGTCTTGGGGGACTTCCTCAGAACCGCGTTGCCGGGACACGTACAACCGGGGAGCTTTGAGCGGCCCTCCCAGCGTGCGCTGTCCCGGCAGATGCACCGGACGCCCCGGCGTCCGGACCGGTACACCGCATCACCGCACAGCACCACCCGGCATCACCGAGCACCACCGCAGGACACAATCGCAGGGCACAACCGCATAGCCGCCTCCTAGGCGGCACCCGGGTACGGCGAGTTCTGCTCGTTGTGCCCACGAACAGCGAATTCAGGCGCTGGTCCTCATAGACGCCCGGCCGGATCCCGTGGGGGGAATCCGCACCGGGACATGGGAAGGCGCCCTGGTCGTCGGCCCGTGGGGGGACTGGCGTGCCAGGGCGCCTTCTGCCGTCCCGGGACACTCTCGCCGCCCTCACCCTCACTCTCACCCCACCCCTTCCGCCGCCGCCCCGGCCGCCTCCGGATCTCACCGGGCCCGCTCACCCACCCGCCGCGCCCGCCGCCGCCTCCGTACCGGTGCCGGTGCTGGTACGGGTGTCGATGCCGATGCCGATGCCACGCAACAGGCCCCGTGCTCCGTACTCCTTCACCGTGGAATACGGGGCCCGGGGCCGTTCTGCTCAACGCCGTGCGCTCAAGGGCGCGTGAGGCGGGTCACGCGGATCGTTCAGCGCGCCTCGACCGGGACGAAGTCGCGCTCGACGACGCCCGTGTAGATCTGGCGCGGGCGGCCGATACGCGAGCCCGGCTCCTTGATCATCTCGTGCCACTGGGCGATCCAGCCCGGCAGCCGGCCGAGGGCGAACAGCACCGTGAACATCTCGGTGGGGAAGCCCATGGCCCGGTAGATCAGACCGGTGTAGAAGTCGACGTTCGGGTAGAGCTTGCGCTCGGTGAAGTAGTCGTCGGAGAGCGCGTGCTCCTCCAGCTTCAGCGCGATGTCCAGCAGCTCGTCGGACTTGCCGAGCGCGGAGAGGACATCGTGCGCGGCGGCCTTGATGATCTTGGCGCGCGGGTCGAAGTTCTTGTAGACCCGGTGGCCGAAGCCCATCAGGCGGACGCCGTCCTCCTTGTTCTTCACCTTGCGGATGAAGGTGTCGACATCGCCGCCGGAGTCGCGGATGCCCTCCAGCATCTCCAGCACCGACTGGTTGGCGCCGCCGTGCAGCGGGCCCCACAGGGCGCTGATGCCGGCCGAGATGGAGGCGAACATATTGGCCTGCGAGGAGCCGACCAGCCGGACCGTGGAGGTCGAACAGTTCTGCTCGTGGTCCGCGTGCAGGATGAGCAGCTTGTCGAGGGCGGCGACCACGGTCGGGTCCAGCTCGAACTCCTGCGCGGGGACCGAGAAGGTCATCCGCAGGAAGTTCTCGACATAGCCCAGGTCGTTGCGCGGGTACACGAACGGGTGACCGATCGACTTCTTGTACGCGTACGCGGCGATCGTCGGGAGCTTGGCGAGCAGCCGGGTGGTGGAGAGGTTGCGCTGCTTCTCGTCGAACGGG
Source organism: Streptomyces sp. NPDC093252 (assembly GCF_040683675.1). Classification (NCBI taxonomy): domain Bacteria; kingdom Bacillati; phylum Actinomycetota; class Actinomycetes; order Kitasatosporales; family Streptomycetaceae; genus Streptomyces; species Streptomyces sp. NPDC093252. The sequence continues at coordinate 94,532 of NZ_JBFBEM010000022.1, forward strand.
TTGTGGCTGTCCTGGTAGAACGTCGACAGCGCCGAGACCACCGACGACAGCATGGCCATCGGGTGGGCGTCGCGGGGGAACCCCTTGTAGAAGTTCTTGACGTCCTCGTGCAGCAGGGTGTGCTGCGTGATGTCGTTCTTGAACACGCTGAGCTCGTCGACGGTCGGAAGCTCGCCGTTGATCAGCAGATAGGCGACCTCCAGGAAGGTGGAGCGCTCGGCCAACTGCTCGATCGGGTAGCCGCGGTACCGGAGAATGCCCTGCTCGCCATCGAGATAGGTGATGGCGGATTTATAGGCGGCGGTGTTGCCGTAGCCGCTGTCCAGGGTCACGAGACCGGTCTGGGAGCGCAGCTTCCCGATGTCGACGCCCTTGTCCCCGACGGTGCTGTCGATCACCGGGTAGGTGTACTCGCTGCCGTCGTACCGCAGTACTACAGAGTTGTCGCTCACGTCTTCCCTCACCGACGTAGTGCCTCATCTTCGAGGTGCCCTGACTGTCTCTACCATCCCCCATTTGGCGCAGGAGAGTGCACTCGGGGTCGACCATTGGGCTATGTGGCGGCACTGAGTGCCGCCAACTTGCCATCCTGCCCCCTCGGTCCGGCATCCGGAAGTGCTCTGTGACCTTTGTGACTCATTTGATCGATCATCTTTCAGCGGGCCACCCGAGGGGAAGGGGAGCCCTCCGGTGGGTCCGCCGGGAGTGTGCGGGGGGGCTGCGGGGGGGGTGTGCTGGGGATCTGCGGGGGGGGTGCCGGGGGTGTGCGAGGTCAGGATCCGGTGAGCCGGAAGTCGAGCGCCGTGCATCTGCGGCCCGCCGAAACGGTCCGCACCGCCTGTCCGATCGCCTTGCGCGAACCGACCAGGACGACCAGCTTCTTCGCCCGGGTGACCGCCGTGTACAGCAGATTCCGCTGAAGCATCATCCAGGCCCCGGTGGTGACCGGGATCACCACGACCGGATATTCACTGCCCTGCGAGCGGTGAATGGTCACCGCGTACGCGTGCGCCAGCTCATCCAGTTCATCGAAGTCGTACGGAATCTCCTCATCCTCGTCCGTCAGTACCGTGAGCCGCTGGTCGACCGGGTCGAGCGAGGTGACCACACCCACCGTGCCGTTGAAGACACCGTTCTCCCCTTTGTCGTAATTGTTGCGGATCTGGGTGACCTTGTCGCCGACCCGGAAGACGCGTCCGCCGAAGCGCTTCTCGGCGAGGTCGGGGCGGGCCGGGGTGATGGCCTGCTGCAACAGCCCGTTGAGCGTGCCCGCCCCGGCGGGTCCCCGGTGCATCGGCGCGAGCACCTGGACGTCCCGCCGAGGATCGAACCCGAACTTGGCCGGAATACGACGGGCGGCGACATCCACGGTGAGCCGCCCGGCCTCCTCCGTGTCGTCCTCCACGAAGAGGAAGAAGTCCTTCATGCCGTCGGTCACCGGGTGCTGCCCGGCGTTGATCCGGTGCGCGTTGGTCACCACCCCGGACTGCTGGGCCTGCCGGAACACCCGGGTGAGCCGCACCGCCGGCACGGGTGAGCCATCCGCCAGCAGATCCCGCAGCACCTCCCCCGCACCGACGCTCGGCAACTGGTCCACATCCCCCACGAAGAGCAGATGCGCCCCCGGCGGTACGGCCTTGACCAGCTTGTTCGCCAGCAGCAGATCCAGCATCGACGCCTCGTCCACCACCACCAGGTCCGCGTCCAGCGGCCGGTCCCGGTCGTACGCCGCGTCCCCGCCCGGCTTCAGCTCCAGCAGCCGGTGCACGGTGGACGCCTCGGCGCCGGTCAGCTCCGCGAGCCGCTTGGCGGCCCGGCCGGTCGGCGCGGCCAGCACCACTTTCGCCTTCCGGGCCCGCGCCAGCTCCACGATCGAGCGGACCGTGAACGACTTGCCGCACCCCGGACCCCCGGTGAGAACGGCGACCTTCTCGGTCAACGCCAGCTTGACGGCCGCCTCCTGCTCCGGGGCCAGCTCCGCTCCCGTCCGCCCCTTCAGCCACCCCAGGGCCCTGCCCCAGTCCACGTCCCGGAAGCCCGGCATCCGGTCCTCCCCGGTCCGCAGCAGCCGCAGCACCTGCGCCGACAGGGACAGCTCCGCGCGGTGGAAGGGGACCAGATAGACGGCGGTGACCCGCTCCCCGCCGTCCGGTCCCGGCACGGACTCCCGTACGACCCCGGGGTCCTCACCCTCCTCCGGCGGATCCGCCAGCTCCGCGAGGCACTCGATCACCAGTCCCGTATCGACCTGGAGCAGCTTCACCGCGTCCGCGATCAGCCGCTCCTCGGGCAGGAAGCAGTGCCCCTGGTCGGTGGACTGGGACAGCGCGTACTGGAGGCCCGCCTTGACGCGCTCCGGGCTGTCGTGCGGTATCCCCACCGACTGGGCGATCCTGTCGGCGGTGAGGAAGCCGATGCCCCAGACATCGGCCGCGAGCCGGTACGGCTGGTTCTTCACGACCGAGATCGACGCGTCCCCGTACTTCTTGTAGATCCGCACGGCGATGGAGGTGGAGACCTCCACGGTCTGGAGGAAGAGCATGACCTCCTTGATCGCCTTCTGCTCCTCCCAGGCGTCGGCGATCTTCTTGGTGCGCTTGGGACCGAGGCCGGGCACCTCGATGAGCCGCTTGGGCTCCTCCTCGATGATCTTCAGGGTGTCGATGCCGAAATGCTGGGTGATCCGGTCGGCGAAGACCGGCCCGATCCCCTTGACCAGCCCCGACCCCAGATAGCGCCGGATGCCCTGGACGGTGGCGGGCAGCACGGTCGTGTAGTTCTCCACGGTGAACTGCTTGCCGTACTGCGGGTGGGAGCCCCAACGGCCCTCCATCCGCAGCGACTCCCCCACCTGCGCGCCGAGCAGCGCGCCGACGACCGTCAGCAGATCGCCGGCCCCTCTGCCCGTGTCGACCCGCGCGACCGTGTACCCGTTGTCCTCATTGGCGTATGTGATCCGCTCCAACACGCCTTCGAGCACAGCGAACCGCTGCTCGGTCGCGGGGCTGCCCGCCTGGTGAGCCATGCGAGCGACAGTACCGGGGGGTTCTGACAGGGGGTGGGGGGCTGTGGATAACCGGGGGCTTGTGGATAACGGGGTAATGGGGCGATGGGGATCGCCCGAGACCCCTTTCAGTTATTCCTTGACGTGAATATTCGTTCTGGAGAATACTCACCCTCATGGATGACCTCCTCACCGCGCTCGCCGACCCGGCGCGCTGGCGGCTGGTGACACTGCTGGCCGAGCGGCCCCGCCCGGTCGGTGTGCTCGCACAGCTCGCCGGGGCCCGGCAACCCCAGACGACCAAGCACCTCCAGACGCTGGAGCGGGCCGGGATCGTCACCTCGCAGCGCAATGGGCAGCGCCGTATCTATGCCCTGCGGTCCGCTCCCCTGCGGGAGTTGGCGGACGCCCTCGGCCGGCTCGCCGACACGGCGGACACGGCCGGTGGCCCCCAGGAGACGTACGAGCGCTATGGACTCAGCGTCGACGCGGAGCGGTTGGCCGCGCGGGGGGTGGGGTGGGCGGACGATCGGTCGTTCCTGTTCGAACGATCACTGAGTGCGCCTCCGGCGCTGGTCTGGCGGCATCTGACCGAGACGGCGCTGCTCGCGCGCTGGTGGGCGCCGGACGATCTGCGCATCGCCGAGTTGGTCTTCGAGGCGTGGCCGGGCGGGCGGATCGTGCAGGAGTACCGGGACGTGGACGACAGGGACGGTTCGGACACGGTGGCGGGGCGGGCGGAAGGGGTTGTGGAGGTCGTCCGTCGTGATGAGCGGCTGACGTATCGGCACTCGCCGCTGCTGCCGGACGGGAGGGTCGCGTTCACGGCCCATGTGGACATGGTGCTGCGGCCCTCGGACGCCGGTACGGATCTCGCCGTGCGGTGGCGGATCGCCGACAGCGCGGTCGAGTCCGCCGACTTCATCGCGGGCATCGAGATCGGTTTCGGGCAGAGCCTCGACAAGTTGGCCGCGGGGGTTGCCTCCGGCGGGGGCGGCGGTCGGGTGGTTGAGGTGGTTGAGCAAGGCAAGCAGGACGAGCAGGACATCGACTCAAGGAGTGGGACATGAGCAGCAGCACGGGTGCTGGACGTCTGGTGACCGCGAATCTGGCGCTGAGCCTGGACGGGCGCTATCACGGACCGGGAGGGGCGCATGACTTCGCCGCGTTCGCTCCGTACGTGACCTCCGAGGTCGCCCGGGACCAGATGACGCGGATGTGGCAGAACGCGACGACGGCGGTGCTGGGCCGGGTGAACGCCGAGGGATTTCTCGGGTACTGGCCGTCCGTCGCCGGGGACGAGAGCGCGGACGCGCGGGACCGGGGGTATGCGAAGTGGCTGGTGGACACCGAGAAGGTGGTGTTCTCCAGGAGCCTTGTGGAGGCGCCGTGGGAGCGGACCCGGTTGGTGAACGCCCCCGCGGCGGAGGTTGTCGCCGACCTCAAGGGGGAGGGTGAGGGGGACATCCTGGTCAACAGCAGCGCCAGTGTCATCAAGGCGCTGCTGTCGGCGGACCTGGTCGACCGGCTGTACCTGATGGTCTTTCCCGAGATCACCGGGGGTGGGGGGAGGTTGTTCGAGGACGGTCTGCCGGGGACGAGCTGGCGGCTCGCGGCTCAGGAGCGAGGGGAGTTGGGTGAGCTGGCGGTGGTGTATGAGCGGGTGCGGTGAGGTCCGTCAGCGGGGGTGGGGGGGTGGACTTGAGGGAGTCCAGGAAGGTGGTGAAGGTGGGGGTGGGAAAGGTCAGGGTAGCTCGGGTGGGGGCTTTTGAGTCGCGGACAGCCATGTGAATGAGAGCGGTCGCGATCTCCACGCACTCATTCCCGTCATCCGGGCCTGAGTAGGACGACTTGCGCCAGGTGCTGATGGTCTCCATGCCATGCCTCACAGGCTCGTTTGACCGCTCACGGTGCTACGGGCCCCATCTCATCGCGGCCGACCTTCAGTGCGTCCAGGAAAGCAGCGAAGGCAGCAGTGGGAAAGGTCAAGGTAGCTCGGGTGGGGGCCTTTGAGTCACGTAGGGCGGTGTGGGTCGGGGCGGTGGCTATCTCGACGCAGTCGTTGCCGTCGCCGGGGCCTGAGTAGGAAGACTTTCGCCAGTTGTCCATCGACTTCCTCACAGCTCCTTCGCCAAACTACGGATGAGATCGCGTGATTGCTCGGGTTCGAGTGACGCAGCCTCCATCCTACGAAAGCTTGTGCGGTACGTGTTGAGCTGGGCTTCGGAATCAAGGAAGGCCGACCCGTGCAAAGCGTCCCGCAGCACCGTGTCCAACTTCGGCACAGGGCCCTTCGCCCACGTCATCGTGCTGGACGCCCTCGCGAATCCGTCGAGGTCGAACGGGATGACCCTCAGAGTGATGTGGTCCGCTTCGGAGAGTTCAAGGAGCCGGGTCAACTGAACCCTTGATGTCGCTCGGTCACTGACCCTGATCCGAAGGGTCGCCTCATGGATGACCGCCGCAAAGGGGACAGTGGACTTCTGGCGTGCCTTGCGGTGCTGGATACGCACCTCGATCTCCTCCGTGGTCAACTCGGGGAGTCTGGAGGAGAAGACAGCTCGCGAGTAGTCCTCGGTCTGCAACAGACCAGGTACGTACAGGACCGAGACGTTGCGCAGGAAGCGCGCATGATGTTCCAGCTCGGACAGGTCCAGGAACGACGTCGGCAATAGACCCCGGTATTCCTCCCACCAACCCCGGGTGCGGTCCGTAGCCATGTCAACCAGTGCTTCGATGAACTCCTCGTCCGCGCACGCATAGTGGGACGCGAAGCGCCGCAACCGTTCCTCGCTCACGCCGATAAGTCCCAGCTCGATGTGGGTGATCTGGGCCCGCTTGATGCCGAGCAGGGCCGCCGACTGGACGGTGTTCAGGCCCGCCGCCTCCCGGAGTCGTCGTAGCTCCGTACCCAGGCGCATCTGGCGTGCTGTCGGCTCGCGCCTCTGGACCATGTGCTGATTCTCCTCTTTCGGGGCGTGGATTCGGCGAGCGGCTTGCTTCGGCTATCAAGATACCCCTACCGTCGGTGATGCATCGACCACGTTGCGGAAGGGCATCGCCCGTCCCCCACGACGGCCGCGACATGCCACCGTGCGTCAAATCCCCCACACCTCACCGGAGTTGATGACCCATGTCCGAAACCTGGGAGTACACCCTCTCCATCCCCAACGACCTCAGAGCCGTCACGGTGTGCCGTCGTACGCTGCGGCTGATCCTCACCCTTCACGGGCTGATCCGGCTTGCCGATGCCGCCGAACTCGTCGCCGCCGAGCTGGTGTCCAACGCCGTGCGGCACACCGACGGGCCCGCCGCCCTGCGCGTGCGCCGCAACGCGCAGGGCGTCGTATGGATCGCCGCCTGGGACACGAATCCGGAACCCCCGGGGCCGCCGAAGACCTGGGAGCAACTCGGTGATGACGAGGAGGACGGGCGCGGGCTCGGTCTGATCGACTCCTGCGCGGACTACTGGGGCTGGCAGCCGTCCGGGCGGTTCGGCGATCAGGGCAAGTATGTGTGGTGTGAGCTGGGCGTCGCCTAGCGCGGGGCACCTGCCCGGCGCCACGGGGGCGTGATTTGCGCGCCGCGTGCCGCATGAAGGGATCGCGCCCCCCATTGACGGCTAATGTCGTTAGCCTTAGAGTTCAGCTAACGGCGTTAGCCAATGGTGCTGTCGCATACCGGAAGGAAGGCACCTCCATGGAGCCGCACACGCTCACCACCCTCGAAAAGAACCCGATCCAGATCTCCGTCCCGCCCCCTGGTGCCCTCAAGGACGTGGACACACCCTCCGCCCCCTTCCCCTTGAGCGCCGCGCGCCGGGCGCTGTGGTTCGCCGCCGCGTTGTTCTGGACCGCCTTCGCGATGCTGGAGGGCGTCAATCACGGTGCGGCGGCGATCGTCATGGCCCTGCTCTTCATGCTCGCGCCGGATCTGACGCTGCTGATCTCGGCGCGCGAGAGCGGCCGGCTCGCCAAGGGGCAGCTCGCGCCGCGCGCGGTGCCGTACTACAACCTCGCCCACCGCGCGATCGTCCCGTTCAGCCTCGCCGTGCTCTACTCCTTCACCGCGCCCAAGGAGTGGGCCCCGCTCTTCGCCGCCCTGTGCGGCTGGCTCGCCCATATCTCGTACGATCGCGCCTTCGGGTACGGACTGCGGACGAAGGACGGTTTCCAGCGTGGCTGAGCGGCAGCGGCGGCGGAGTACGACGACCCATGCGCCTGAGGGCGACACCACCGGGCCCGGCGACCCCTCGGCGCGGCTCACGCCCCGGGCCCGGGAGATCGTCGAGGCGGCGCGGGCGCTGGTGGAGGAGTCGGGGATCGCCGCGCTCACCATGCGCGCGCTGGCCGAGCATCTGGGCATCAAGGCCCCCTCCCTCTACAAGCACTTCCCCGACAAGGCGGCCGTGGAGGTGGAACTGATCGCCCTGAGCCTCGCCGAGACGGCCCGGGCCATGGAGGAGGCCGAGGAACACTTCGAGCGGTCCGCCGACGCCCCCACCCTCCTCGCCGCCCTCGCCGCCGCCTATCGTGCCGACGCCCTCGCCCACCCCCATCTCTACTGCCTCGCCACCGAGGGCCCGCTCCCCCGCCACGCCCTCCCCGAGGGGCTGGAGGAACGCGCCGCGCTGCCCCTGCTCAGGGCATGTGATTTCGATGCGGACCAGGCCCGTGCCATCTGGGCGTTCGCCCATGGGATGGTGACCCTGGAGATCCACGGCCGGTTTCCGGACGGGGCCGATCTGACGGGGGCCTGGCGCGCGGGCGTCACAGCCCTGGAGCGATAGGCACGGAGTGCTGGGCGAGGGGAGAGGTGCAGCGTGAGTGGATCCGGTGATTCCGGGGCGGGGCTGGCGCAGTTGGTCGGTGCCGCGCGGGAGGAGGCCGAAGGGCGGGCCGGTGACTCCGCCTACCGGGAATCGGGCGGCTGGGAGTCCGTCGTCCACGATGCGGGCTTCTGGTGCGACTGGTACTGGGACGAGGTGAGCGAGGAGCTGGAGGAGCAAGCCGGGGAACTGGGCCTGTCCTGGGACTCCGTCGCCGCCGAGGTGCGGGCCGCCTTCGAGGAGACGTTCCGCACGTCCTTCGGCTGAGGACGGTCAGCGGGACCGCCTCATCGGTCCCTCCCTGTCACCCGGGTGAAGCGGATCCAGCGGCAGCTCCAGTCGTCGTCCTCGTACTGCTTCCGTACGGGGCCCTGTGCCTCCTCCGACGGCATGTACCGGCCCCTTGTCCCCTCGTGCCAGCCGTGGGTGACCCGGTACGTCCCCGGTGTCACCCGCAGGATCGTGCCCAGGCCCGCCTGGTCCTCCCGGTGCAGGGCGACCGGCGGGTTCAGGCGGGCCAGTGCCGCGATCGACTCGGCCCGCTCCCGGGCGTCGGCGTACGAGCCCGTCCCGTCGGCGTCGAGGCCGGCCCACGCCACCACGACCCGGCCGCCCGGCAGGTGCAGTTCGCCCGTCCCGCGTTCCTCCGCCGGGGACGCCCCGGCGGCTCGGTGGCGGGGCGCGGGGGTGCTGCCCCGGGGGATCCACGACCGTGTGATCAGGAAGCTGTCGGCGCCGGGCGCCTCCCTGCGGTGGGCCGTCCGGGTCGTCTGGGCTATCTCTGCTGTGCCCTCGCCTTCCATCTCCCAGATGACGCCCCGGTGTTGCCCGTGCTCGCCGAAGTCCACGATCGCGGCTTCGAGGTCGTCGTCGTCCGGGTGGACCGCCGACCAGGCGCGGGCGTAGTCGCCCCCCGGATCCAGGTCGTAGGCGGCGTCGTGGGCCGCCCCGGTCCAGGCTGCGAACGCGTCGGCCGCGCAGATCAGGAGCGGTCCGCCCGGGGAGGCGACCGTGGCGGGGGTCCATCCGAGGGCGGGACGGGGCCTGGGTGCCGCTTCGCTGTTCACGGGTGCCGTGCCCCCCGGGCCGGGCCCGCGACCGTCGGGCTGAGCTTGATCACCGCGAGATCGATCTGGCCGTGGCCGTCCTCCCAGCCGTGGACCGGCTCACACCCCTCGTCCTCCAGGGCGAACAGCATCACCTCCTGGCCGACCGGCATCATGCCCTCCTCGCCGTCCGTGCAGAAGTGGCCGAGGTGGCGGCGCAGGGTGGGGTGTTCGATGGCGGCGAGGTCCTCCTCCCAGTACTCGTCCGGCTCCGCGGCGACGGAGAGGGGGAGCAGGTCCTCGGGGGCGCGGCCGGTCTCCAGGGCCACCCGCAGGGCGTCGAAGAGGGTCCCGTCGGAGACCAGGAGGGGGAAGTAGACGTCCCAGGTGTCCTTCAGGGCGGGTGCGGTGAGGTCGACGCCGAACCGGTCCAGGAGGGGGGCTATGTCGGCGCCCCTGATCATGTACTCCCCGAAGGAGGCCGCCTTCAGCGCCGCCGCGAAGTCCTTCGGCAGGGGTGACTCCGGGCTGTCGCACCGCCAGAAGTTGAAGATCGAGGTGCTCGCGTCGAACTGCGGTCGCCGGTCGGAACCGCCGCTGATGCCGATGTCGCAGGGGATCGGCCGGGCGCCGGTCAGGGCCTGGGGGCGCACCCAGTCGGGCTCCTTGAGGAACCCGGTCTCGTTCAGGACATTGCCCCGGAGGGTGGCCGCGTAGACCGCGTCGGGATCGAACTCGTCCAGGGGGTCGCCGATCAGGACGCCGAAGGCGTGGGCCAGTTGGCGGTCCCAGTCGGAGGGGGAGGGGGGCGGGGAGGGTTCGGTTGCCATGGCGGCACCGTAGCGCCGCCCACCGACAATCAGTGGGTGCTTCTCCTCCTCAGACCGTCGAAGACTCCGTTGACCTGCGGGTTTCGTCTGACATGATCGAGGACGGAACGCGCATCGGGCGTCTGGACGCCGAGGTGGAGCGGGCCCAGGGCCCTGGCCCTGGCCCTGGAGCGGTGGAACGAGGGCCACTCCGGCCGGTTGAGTAGCGGGCCGGGTCGGGCTGAGTGCCAGTACTCAGGGCGGGGCGCCGAACTCCTCGTACCGTCGGGGGTGGTAGTCGAGCAGACCGGACGGCGGGGAGCCCATGAACGCACTCATGCAGCAGGCGAGCGGTGGCTCCTGCGCGTCGGAGGAGTGGCCGATGCTCTACCTGGGTGTGGTGGCCGTCCTCGCGGGGTGCGGGTTCCTGGTCAACCTGATCGCGCTCTGGGTGTGCGTCAACGTCGAACAGCCGGTCAGGACGTGGGCCGTGGCGATGGTCCTGCTGCCGTGGATCGGCCTGGTCGTGGCCTTGGTGGCGTCCGTGGGGCTCGGCCTCGACGCGGCGGACCGGGGCGGGTCACCCTGGTGGTTCCTGCTCGCGGGAGCCGGGGCGCACCTGGGGGCGCTGGCCGTGGTGGCCCTTCTGGCCCGGTCCGCCGCGCGCAGGGCCGACCGTGATGGCGTCCCAGCGCGTGACGGCGTCTCGGCGCGTGACGGCGTTCCGGCGCCGGACACGGGCGCGCCCGGCGCGCGGACCGGTGGGACACCTGCCCCTTCGGAACCCGCGCGGTCGCGGCCCTCCGCCGACCCCGTCGACCCCATCGACCCCGTCGACTCGCCCCGCTCGCACGAGGAGTGGCGGGCCCGGGTGATCCGCAGGCCGGGCGACGTGGGGTACGGGGTCCTGCTGCCGTGGCTGGCCGAGAAGTACTTCGCGCACCACCACCGGCTGGTGGACCGGCACCTGCCCTCCGGCTGCCACCCCGGAGAGACCGCCACCGCGGACGACGCGCTCGCGGTCCTCGCCCTGGGCGAGAGCATGCACCGCATGCTCTTCCGGGACCGCTCCTGGTTCGTGCACGACGCCATGGCGTGGGGTGCCACCTGGAACGAGGTGGCGGGCGCCCTGGACGTGACGACGGGCCGGGCCCGGTCCGTCCTCCGGTCCTACGCGGAGACGCAGCGGGAGCTGTACGAGGAGACCGAGAGGACGGGTGACCGGCCCTTGGGCTACTCCGCCGAGAAGTACCGCTCCGCGCTGGCGCTCATCAGGCTCGCCGACGACGCCCGGTCACCGTCCGCCACGTAGCGGGACGGACGGACCCGGTCCAGGTCGGGGATGCGTAGGTGCTGCTCAGGCGCGGGGCTCCCGCCACATCGCCCACAGGGTCGGGCCCCCGCCGGGCAGGGCCAGCTTCTCCCGGACGGCGAAGCCGAAGTGCTCGTAGAACGACAGGTTGGCCTCCTTCGAGGACTCCAGGTACGCCGGGAGGCCCGCCGCGTCCGCCTTCGCCAGTCCCGAGCGCAGCAGCGCCGCGCCCTCGCCCTTGCCCTGGGCGGCGGGGTCGGCGCCTATGAGGGCGAGATACCAGTGCGGTTCCCGCGGGGTGTGCTTCGCCGCCGTCTCCACGGCCTCGCGGAACAGTCCGGCGCGGTCGCCGAGGATGCGCACGAGTTCGCCGATGGTCTCCGCGTCCGGCACCGCCTTGGCCTGCGCCTGCGGCGGCACCCAGAACGACGCCGCCGAACCGGTGCGTTCGCACACCGCGTTGTGCACGTACTGGCGGGTGAAGATCGTCGCGAAGTACTCGCTCAGCGCCGCCTCGCGCGAGGCGTCCTCGGGGAAGAACCAGCGCATCATCGGGTCGTCGTCGAAGGCGCGGGCCAGGCAGACACTGATCGCCTGAGCGTCATCGATCACGGCCGTTCTCGGGGTGTTCGTTTCCAACATGGTTGCATTGTGAACTCAGCGGTTTTCGCTGGTGGGGGTGGGGGCGGGGGTGGCTTCGCGCTGGGCGCGGCGGAGGGGGAGATGGGGCACGGGTTCGGGCCCCGGTATGGGCACAGGTGCGGTTCCTGGTGCGGCACAGGTTCAGGCCCCGGTACGGGCAGGCGCCGTTGCGGGCACGAGTTCGGGTCCTGGTGCGGGCACAGGTTCGGGCGTCGGTGCGAGTGCCGATGCGGGTGCGGGTGCGGGTGCGGGGCGGAGCCCCTGTCCGGTCACGATTCGGTCTCGTGGGGCTCGGAGCCCTTGCCTCTGGTTCGTGTAATCGATTCCAATCCTTCACGCATGGCGATGTAATCGATTTCATTCGAGGTCGGAGGTGGGTCGGCCATGGCCGGCATCAAGGATGTCGCCGCCGCGGCGGGGGTGTCCGTCGCCACGGTGTCGCGGGTGCTGAACGCGCATCCGTCGGTCAGCGCGGACGCGCGTGCCCGGGTGCTGGCCGCCGTCGAGTCGCTCGGGTACCGGCCGAACGCTGTTGCCCGGTCGCTGCGTACCGATCAGACGCGCACCTTCGGTCTGGTGATCCCGGATGTGCTCAATCCGTACTTCACCGAACTCGCGCGATCGGTCGAGGAAGCGGCCCGTGCGCTCGGGTACAGCGTGATCATCGGGAACGCGGACGAACGGGCCGAGGTCCAGGACCATCACGTACGGACCCTTCTGGACCGGCGGATCGACGGGCTGCTCGTGGCGCCCACCGACGCCGGGTCGCCGCTGCTGGCGGACGCCGTGCGCGGGGGGACGCCGCTGGTGTTCGTGGACCGGTGGATCCCCGGGGTGGACGTGCCGGTCGTGCGGTCGGACGGGCGGGCGGCCGTCAGGGATCTGGTCGGGCATCTGTGGTCACTCGGTCACCGGCGGATCGCGATCATCGCCGGGCCGGACTCGACCACCACCGGAAGCGAACGGGTCGACGCGTTCCGGGAGGCGATGGCCGGGTACGGGCTGCCGGTGCCGGACGCCTACATCGGACAGGGCGACTTCCGGGCCGAGAGCGGGCGGCGGGCGACCGGGGGGTTCCTCGCGCTGCCGGAGCCGCCCGAGGTGGTGTTCGCCGCCGACAACCTGATGGCGCTGGGCGCGCTGGACGCCGTCCGCGCGCGGGGGCTGCGGGTGCCGGACGACATCGGGCTGGTCGCGTTCGACGACATCCGGTGGTTCGTGCACACCGATCCGCCGATCACCTCGATCGCGCAGCCGACGGGCGCACTGGGGCGGGCCGCTGTGCGGGCGCTGGTCGAGGTGATCGAGGGGCGGCGGCCCGCGTCGGTGACCCTGCCCGCGCGGCTGATCGTGCGCCGGTCCTGCGGCGCGCCGCCCGGCACGGACAATGTGGCTGATTTCGGTGGCTGATCGTTTGAGTGGAGACGGCTGAACGGTCACAGGGACACCGGCCGGTCGGCCGACAAGGCGGCTGATGAGCGAGGGAGAGAGCTGATGTACGACTACGACCTGCTGGTCGTGGGATCGGCCAACGCCGATCTGGTGGTCCGGGTGGAGCGGCGGCCGGGGGCCGGTGAGACGGTGCTCGGGTCGGATCTGGTGGTCCACCCGGGCGGCAAGGGTGCCAACCAGGCGGTGGCGGCGGCCCGACTCGGGGCCCGTACGGCGCTCCTCGCGCGCGTGGGGGACGACGGGCACGGGCGGCTGCTGCTGGAATCCCAGCGGGCGGCGGGCGTCGACACGGTGGGGGTGCTGGTGGGCGGCGCGCCGACCGGGGTGGCGCTGATCACCGTGGACCCGTCCGGCGACAACAGCATCGTCGTGTCGCCGGGGGCGAACGGGCGGCTGGGGCCGCAGGACGTACGGGCGGCGGGGAGTCTCTTCCATGTCTCGCGCGTGGTGTCGGCGCAGTTGGAGATCCCGCTGGAGACGGTGGTGGAGGTGGTGCGCGCGCTGGGGCCGGACAGCCGGTTCGTGCTCAATCCCTCGCCGCCGCGTCCACTGCCCGGTGAAGTGCTCGCCGCCTGTGACCCTTTGATCGTGAACGAACACGAAGCTCGGGTGATCCTGGGCGACGCCTGTGTGAGCGATTCCCCGGCGGACTGGGCGCGGCTGCTGCTCGCCAAGGGGCCGCGTTCGGTCGTGGTGACCCTGGGCGCCGAAGGGGCGCTGGTGGCGACGGGGGACGGGGTCGCGCGGGTGCCGTCGGTGAAGGTGGACGCCGTGGACACCACGGGCGCCGGGGACGCGTTCACGGCGGCGCTGGCGTGGCGGCTGGGCCAGGGCGAGTCCCTGGCCGGGGCGGCGGCGTACGCGGCGCGGGTCGGGGCGACGGCCGTGACGAAGGCGGGGGCGCAGGAGTCGTATCCGACGGCCGGGGAGGTCGCGGCGCTGTGACCGTGCCGCTCCCGTCCCTCCGGCGGGCGGGAGCCCCTGCGCGTGGGCGAGCGAAACGGCGGGGCCCGGTCCGTGGACCGGGCCCCCCTGCTTTCCCCTCCTGCATCAGAACCCCGTGATCCCCCCGGATCCCCCCTCCAGAGGTTCTGATGCCACGTACGACCCGCCGGGGCCGGAAACGGTTGCACGGGCGCACGGAATTTTTTCGTCCGGTCGGGGGCGGACTCCATTCGCCCTGTTCAGCGCATGGCCTGGATCAAAATCGGGATCGGGATCGGGACCAGGATCGGGATCAGCCCGTCGCGTACATCAGGAACCGTTCGGCCGTCTCGGTCAGGACCTCGCGGCCGTCCCGGGCCCACAGGCCCGCGTTGAAGAGTTCGACCTCGATGGGTCCGGTGTATCCGGCGGCCTCGGCGTAACCGCGCCACTCCCGCAGGTCGACCGAACCGTCCCCGAGCTGGCCGCGCCCCTCCAGGACGCCCTCGGGGAGCGGGGTGATCCAGTCGGCGAGCTGGAAGGCGTGCAGCCGGCCGGTGGCGCCCGCGCGGGCGATCTGCTCGGGGGCGCGGTCGTCCCACCAGAGGTGGTATGTGTCGACGGTGACGCCCACCTGTTCGGCGGGGAAGCGTTCGGCGAGGTCGAGGGCCTGGGCGAGGGTGGAGACGACACACCGGTCAGCGGCGTACATCGGGTGCAGCGGCTCGATGGCCAGCCGCACCCCGCGCGCCTGCGCGTAGGGCCCGAGTTCGGCCAGGGCGTCCGCGATCCGTTCCCGGGCGCCGCGCAGGTCCTTCGAGCCGGGCGGCAGTCCGCCGGAGACCAGGACGAGGGTGTCGGTGCCCAGGGTGGCGGCCTCCTCGACGGCTCTGCGGTTGTCGTCCAGGGCCGCCGCGCGCTCCCGGGGGTCGGCTGCGGTGAAGAAGCCGCCCCGGCACAGGGTCGTCACCCGCAGTCCCGCGTCCCGCATCAGCGTGGCGGCGGCCTCGACGCCGTACGCGTGCACCGGGGCCCGCCACAGGCCCACGCCCCGGACGCCCAGTTCGCCGCAGGTCTCGGCGAGTTCGGGGAGGGAGAGCTGTCTGACGGTCATCTGGTTGATGGAGAAGCGGGTGAGGTCACCTGACATCGCGCGCACCAGCCCCTTCATTGCTCCTGCTCCTGCTCCTGCTCCTGTCCCTGATCCTGTCCCTGATCCGGTCACTGATCCGGTCACTGATCCGGTCACTGATCCGGTCACTGGTTCACCCCGTGCACCGCGAGCAGGGCGCGCATCCGGGACTCGGCGAGTCTCGGGTCCGGGAACAGGCCCAGGGAGTCGGCGAGTTCGTAGGCGCGGGCCAGGTGCGGGAGGGAGCGGGCGGACTGCTGGCCGCCGACCATGGTGAAGTGGTCCTGGTGACCGGCGAGCCAGGCCAGCAGCACCACACCGGTCTTGTAGAAGCGCGTGGGGGACTCGAACAGATGCCGGGAGAGTTCGATCGTCGGATCGAGCAGTGAGCGAAAACCGATCACGTTCCCGGTGTCGAGCACACGAACAGCCTCCGCCGCGAGCGGTCCCAGGGGATCGAAGATGCCCAGCAGAGCATGGCTGAAGCCCTGCTCGTCACCGGCGATCAGCTCGGGGTAGTGGAAGTCGTCACCCGTGTAGCAGCGGACGCCGTCCGGGAGCAGGCGGCGCAGCTCGATCTCGCGCCGGGCGTCCAGGAGGGAGATCTTGACACCGTCCACCTTGTCCGGGTGCGCGGCGACGACATCGAGGAAGGTCCGGGTCGCCGCGTCGAGGTCCGGGGAACCCCAGTAACCCTCCAGGGCCGGATCGAACATCGGGCCGAGCCAGTGCAGGACGACCGGTTCGCGGGCCTGCCGCAGCAGGTGCCCGTAGATCTCCAGGTAGTCCTCCCGGTCGCGGGCCGCGGCGGTCAGGGCGCGGGACGCCATCAGCACGGCCTGCGCGCCCGCGTCCTCCACCACCGCCAACTGCTCCTCGTAGGCACCGCGGATCCGGTCCAGCGGGTGGGGCAGGCCGTCCCGGGCGGGGGGCAGTTGGTCCGTCCCGGCCCCGCAGGCGATCCGGCCGCCGACCGCGCGGGCCTCGGCGGCGCTGCGCCGGATCAGCTCGGCCGCGACCGCCCAGTCCAGGCCCGTTCCGCGCTGGGCGGTGTCCATGGCCTCGGCGACCCCGAGGCCGTGCGCCCACAGATGCCTGCGGAAGGCCAGGGTGGCGTCCCAGTCGAGGACGGCCGGTGCCCCGGGGGTGACATCGGCGAACGGATCGGCGACGACATGCGCCGCGGAGAAGACCGTACGGGAGTGGAAGGGGGCCCCTGGGGCGAGGGCGAGGGGGAGGGCCAGGGGGGTGGCGCGGGGGTGGTAGGCGCGCAGGGCGCCGCCCGGGGCGGGGAGCAGGATGGCGGCCGTCATCGGGTGATCTCCGGTACGTCGATGCGGCGGCCCTCGGCGGAGGACCTCAGGCCCAGTTCGGCGAGCTGTACCCCGCGGGCGCCGGCGAACAGGTCCCAGCGGTAGGGGGCGTCGGCGTACACATGGCGCAGGAACAGCTCCCACTGGGCCTTGAAGCCGTTGTCGTACGCGGCGTTGTCGGGGACCTCCTGCCACTGGTCGCGGAAGGCGTGACCGGCGGGGAGGTCCGGGTTCCAGACGGGCTTGGGGGTGGCGGCGCGGTGCTGGACCCGGCAGGTGCGCAGCCCGGCGACGGCGGAGCCCTCGGTGCCGTCCACCTGGAACTCCACGAGTTCGTCGCGGTGGACGCGGACCGCCCAGGAGGAGTTGATCTGGGCGACCGCGCCGCCCTCGATCTCGAAGATGCCGTAGGCGGCGTCGTCGGCGGTGGCGGGGTAGGGCCTGCCGCGCTCGTCCCAGCGCTCGGGGATGTGGGTGGTGGCGAGGGCCTGGACGGAGGTGACCCGGCCGAAGAGTTCGTGCAGGACGTACTCCCAGTGCGGGAACATGTCCACGACGATGCCGCCGCCGTCCTCCGCGCGGTAGTTCCAGGAGGGGCGCTGGGCGGGCTGCCAGTCGCCCTCGAAGACCCAGTAGCCGAACTCGCCGCGCACGGACAGGATCCGGCCGAAGAAGCCGCCGTCGATCAGCCGCTTCAGCTTCAGCAGACCCGGCAGGAAGATCTTGTCCTGGACGACGCCGTGCCGCACCCCCCGCTCCCGCGCGAGACGGGCGAGCGCGAGGGCGCCGTCCAGGCCGGTGGCGGTGGGCTTCTCGGTGTAGACGTGCTTTCCGGCCTCGATCGCCCTGCGCAGCGCCCCCTCACGGGCGGAGGTGACCTGGGAGTCGAAGTAGAGGTCGATGGAGCCGTCGGCGAGGACGGCGTCCAGGTCGGTGGAGAACTCGGCGAGGCCGTGCCGCTCGGCGAGCGCCTCCAGGGCGTGCGCGCGGCGGCCGACGAGGACCGGTTCGGGCCACAGCACGGTGCCGTCGCCCAGATCGAGCCCGCCCTGTTCGCGCAGGGCGAGGATCGAGCGGACGAGGTGCTGGCGCAGGCCCATACGGCCGGTGACGCCGTTCATGGCGATACGGACGGTCTTGCGTGTCACGTCGTCGTTCCCTTCATGGGCGTCGGTTCCTTCAGGGGACTTCCGGTCTTCCGGTCTTCCAGTACGGACACCAGATGATAGTAAGCGCTTTCTATCGAGGAAGAAGCTAGCCTCTGCGAGCGGGGTGGACAAGGACGGAGTCAGTGGTGGAGCCCGGGACGGAGCTGAGGACGGCGACATGACGGTGACCCTGGCGGACGTGGCGGCACGCGCGCGGGTGTCGCCCGCGACGGTGTCGCGCGTGCTGAACGGCAACTATCCGGTGGCCGCCTCGACCCGCGAGCGGGTGCTGAAGGCCGTCGCCGAGCTGGACTATGTCGTCAACGGCCCGGCGAGCGCGCTGGCGGCGGCCACGTCCGACCTGGTGGGCATCCTGGTGCACGACATCGCCGACCCGTTCTTCGGTGTCATGGCGAGCGCGATCCAGTCGGAGATCGGCGGCGCGGGGGGCCTTGGCGGCGGCGAGGGCGGGGGCGGCGGGGGCCGTGGCGGCGAGGGTGGGGGCCGCGGCGGCGGGGAACGGCTGGCGGTGGTGTGCAACACGGGCGGTTCGCCGGAGCGGGAGCTGACCTATCTGACCCTGCTGCAACGGCAGCGGGCGGCGGCCGTGATCCTGACCGGCGGGGCGGTGGAGGACGCGGAGCACCGGGCGGCGGTGGCGGCGAAGCTGCGGCGGCTGACGGACGCCGGGACGCGGGTGGTGCTGTGCGGACGCTCTCCGGTGCCGGACCCGGAGGTGGTGGCGCTGGCCTTCGGCAACCGGGGCGGCGCACGGCGACTGACGGGGCACCTGCTCGGCCTGGGACACCGGCGGATCGGCTACATCGCGGGCCCCGAGGGCCGTACGACCACCCGGCACCGGCTGGAGGGGCACCGGGCGGCGCTGTCGGCGGCCGGGGTGGCGGACGATCCGCGCCGCACGCTCCACGCCGCCTACGACCGCGCGTCGGGATACGCGGCCACCCGGGAACTGCTGGCACGGGACCCGGCCCTGACGGCGGTGGTCGCCGCGAACGACACCGTCGCCCTGGGCGCGTGCGCCGCGCTGCGGGAGGTGGGGCGCCGGATCCCGGAGGATGTGTCGGTGGTCGGGTTCGACGATCTGCCGTTCAGTGTGGATGTGGTTCCGGCGCTGACGACCGTCCGGCTGCCGCTCGCGGAGACGGGGGCGTGGGCGGGCCGGATCGCGATGGGCCGGGACCCGGCACCGGAGGGCGGGGTGGCCGAGGTGCCGGGGACGCTGGTGGTGCGGGGGTCTTCGGGGGTGGTGGGGGGCCGGTAACGGGGGGGCCGGTAATGGCGGGCGGTGACGGCCGGAGGCCAGAAGCTGACGGCTGACGGCTGACGGCTGACGAGTGTGCGGCGGGGCCGGAGAGGGTGAACTCTCCGGCCCCGCCGCACGTCTGCTGATGGCCCGTCAGATGGATGGCCCAGGTGGGTTATCGGGTGGCGTGGTCGGCGTGCTTGATGAGGTTGACGGTGCTGTCGGGCTGGCTGATGAAGGGGACGTGGGAGGCGCCGCGGGCCT
>NZ_JBFBEM010000023.1:0-104293 GCF_040683675.1 Streptomyces sp. NPDC093252
GGACCGTCGCCCACCAACTCGCCCGCCACGGCACCGGCACCGGCATCGCCACCCTCTGCATCGGCGTCGGCCAGGGCCTCGCCCTCGTCCTGGAATGTCCTTGACCGCCCGGCCCGCTGGAGCTGCCGTGTCACCGCCTGTCCTCCACCACCGCCTCGACGGCCCGGCCGGTGCGCCCGCGCTGATCCTCGGCCCGTCTCTGGGCACCTCGATGGCGCTCTGGGAGGCCCAGTTGCCCACTCTGGCCCGCTTCTTCCGGGTACTGCGTTTCGACCTCCCCGGGCACGGCGGATCCGGCGCCGGACTCCTCCGCGATCCGAATGCGGGCCGTACGACGGTCGAGGACCTCGCCTCGCTGGTCCTGAGCCTTGCCGACCGTCATGACTGGGACCGCTTCCACTACGCGGGCATCTCCCTGGGCGGGGCCATCGGGGCCTGTCTGGCCGCCCGACACCCACGTCGCGTCGTGTCACTGGCCCTGGTTTGTTCCTCCGCGAGTTTCGGAGCGCCTGGTTCCTGGCACGAGCGCGCCGAGCTGGTGCGGCTCAAGGGGACCGCTCCCTTGCTGGCGACCAGCCCTGGCCGCTGGTTCGCCGCGGCCTCTTTCGCCGAGAGCGCGCTGGGCAGCCGCCTTCTCCGCAACCTGGCCGAGGCTGATCCGGTCGGCTACGCGGCCTGCTGCGATGCTCTCGCCGCCCTTGACCTGGGACCGTGTCTGGCCGACATCATCGCCCCCACCCTCGTCGTGGGAGGCTCACGGGACAGGGCCACACCGCTGGAGCACACATACGAGCTCAGAGACGGGATTCCCTGCGCCGATCTGGACATCATCCCCTGCGGGCACCTCGCCGCCGAGCAGCCCGAGGCTCTCGGGACAGCGCTGATGAGACACCTGGTGGCCAGCCGTGCGGGACCCCACCGGATCACTCGCACACCGCCCGTGCAAGGCCGGGCTCTCCCTTGACCGTGGACGGCGGTCACTGTGCGGTGTCGGCCTCCGTAGCCGATCGCTGTTCACAAGGGATCCGACCGGCCTGGCCGAGGCGCGAGTGCCGTCGTCGGGCGCGGATGAGGCAGCGGGTCATCCGCCAGAAGCCCTCAGCCGGTCCTCAGCGCCCGCGATTCATGGCCGCGTTGCGTGGACTGCCGCAAACCGCACGACAACCGGACCGCCGGCCGGTCGTGCCCGGTCGGTCGTGTGGGTGCGCTCCCTCAGGAGAATGCCGTGCGGTGCACGGTCCCTGCTGCGGTGAACGGACCTCACTGAGCCGGCTCAGCGGCCCGTTTCGCCGTCTTGATTGCCGAGCTGGTCCGGCTCCGGACGAGGTCCGCCGCCTGTCGGAAGGCGGCGTACTGGGCGCTGACGATGATGTAGGGGGCGTTCCGGCTGAGGGCCCAGTTGAGTTCCGTCTCGGTCCAGGCGGGGTACATCCAGGGCTTCCCCCGCTGCTGCATCGCGTCGACGCACCGTTCGATGTCGGCCCAATCGGCGTCGGTCTGGCTGAATGCGCCACGACCGCTCAGGAGCGACAGGTCACCCGGTCCCATCTGGAATCCATCGACGTTCTCCAGGCCGGCGATCAGGTCGATGTCCCGGACGGCGAGCGGGTGCTCGACCAGCGGGAAGAACAGTGTCTCGGAGTCGAGTTCCGACATGCGCTCGTCGGTCCACGGGCCGTAGCGGAACGGGCGCCCGCCGGCCATGGAGCGTTCGCCACGGGGCGGGTACTTCGCGAAGCGTGCGAGTTCCTCGGCGTGCTGGACGGTCGTGACGTGTGGAACGATCACGCCGGTCGCTCCGAAGTCGAGCGGCTGCTGAATGGCGGCGGCAGAGGGTTCGCGCACCTTCGCGAACACCTTCAGGCCGAGGTTCCTGAGGAGCGGGATGAAGCGGTCCAGCGTCTCCAGGTCGAACATGCCGTGCTCAATGTCCAGGACTACGAAGTCGTAGCCCGTCTCGGCCACGATCTCAGCAGCGGGTGTGCTGCCATCGGTGAGCCAGAATCCCACTTGGGTCACGTCAAACTCCTCATGTGAACTGACATGTCGAACCGGATGAGGCCCCTGGGCCGCTCGGCCCCCTGCTCACTGGGCGAAGGGGCGCAGGTGCTGCCTCAGCGTGTGCAGCGCCGCCTTCTCGTCTCCGGCGTTCACGGCGTCCAGGATCGCCTTGTGCTGTGCGTGGATCTGCTCGGCGTGGGCCGCCGGGCTCGTCTGCACGGACATCCAGGTGTGCAGGGGCCAGAGACGGTCGTAGAAGTCGGTCAGCAGAGTGTTCCCGTAGGCGCTGACATAGGTGCGGTGGAAGGCCTGGTCCGCCGCGCTGTACGCGGCCCGAGCCGCAGGGGAGCCGTCGTGGATCGCCTCGCCCACCACGGCGGCCATCTCGGCGAGGTGCTGTTCCATGCGGCCCCCGAGGTCGGTTCCCTGCGAGATCACCGACTTCACCGCCGTGCTCTCGATCAGCCACCGAGCGTCGTATGCCTCCAGCACCTCGCGGGCGCTGATGCCGCGGACCTGAGCGCCCCTGCGGGGAACCAGTTGCAGGATGCGCTCGCCCGCGAGCCGGTGCATGGCTTCTCTCACAGGTGTCCGGGAGACACCGGCCGCGTCGCAGACCGTGGCCTCCTCGACGAACGACCCCACGGGCAGATCACCCATCACGATCCTGTTCCGCAGCCACTCATACGCCCTGTCCGTGGCCGAACCGCCACTCATTTCCCCTCCGGCTGGTCGAGAGTCTGTCGTGTAAAACCCGGCTCACACCTCTGGGCACAAGCCGTGTGGATATGGTACACACTCCATGTATACACGACGTATGCATGGGAGGGTTGCGAATCTCAGTCGGACAGATCGCCACGAGCCTCGACTTGATGGCGAACCTGGACAAGATGGCGAAGATGGCTGAGGATGCCAGCCGTGCCGGCTCCGCCCTGATCGTGTTTCCAGAGGCGTCCATGGCAGCGGGCACCGATCTGGCGGAGGTGATCACCGTCGCCGAGCCGATCGACGGTGACTTCGTCTCGGCGCTGCGAGGGATCGCGGCCCGGAACACGATTCAGCTCGTGGCCGGTGTGTGGGAGATCGAGAGCGGGCAGATCTACAACACCTGCGTGGCGATCGACTCCGACGGTGAAGTCGGTGCGAGTTATCGCAAGGTGCATCTCTACGACGCGTTCGGGTTCCGCGAGTCGGACCACATCACGCCATCGGACAACTACAACGGCGTCACGTTCGAGGCGGCGGAGACAACCGCTGGCCTCAATGTCTGCTACGACCTGCGCTTTCCCGAGAGCGCCAGGAAGGCGGTCGACGCGGGGGCGCGCATGCTGCTGCTGTCCGCCGCATGGCTCCCCGGACCGGAGAAAGTCGAACACTGGCTGGTGCTCGCCAGGGCGCGGGCCATCGAGAACACCTGCTTCGTGGTGGCGGCGAACCAGGCACGACCGCTCTGCACCGGTCACAGTGTCATCGTCGGCCCGAGCGGCGAAGTGCTGGCCGAACTGGGTGAGTCCGAGGAACTGGTGACCGCGGACCTCGATCTCGCACGCATCGACAGCCTGCGGGCCCTGAACCCGTCTCTCGCCAACCGCCGCTTCCGGGTCGTGCCGGACCTGCGGGACAACTGACATCAGGAGAGCCATGTTTCGGATCGGGACTGTTCCCCCCGCGCTCGACGACGCCGCCGATGAGGCGGCGTCGAAGATCGAACCGTCGACCCTCGGCCACTGGCAGGACACGGGCTTCGCACACGGCATCCATCCGCTCACCGCTAGCCAGCACTGTGTCGGGTCCGCCTTCACTGTCCGCCTCGCCGGAATGGACGCGACGGCCCTTCATGTCGCCGTCGACGAGATCGGTCCCGGCCACGTTCTCGTGGTCGACATGGGCGGGGACGGGCGGCGCGCGTGCGTGGGCGCGATCATCGGCTGGCTGGCCCAGGAACGCGGCGCCCGCGGCATCGTCATCGACGGCATGGCCACCGACCTGGAGGATCTCGAACGGCTCACGATCCCGGTGTTCGCCAGGGGGACCTCGGCGGTGACGACCCGGGCGCTGGGAATCGAAGGGGACATCAATGTCCCGGTGGTCATAGACCATTCGACGGTCAACCCCGGTGATGTCGTCATCGCCGATCCGAACGGGGTGCTCTTCATCGCCCCGGAGGACCTCGCCGCCCTTGCCGGGCGGGCCGTGGCCGCCCAGGAGGCGGAGGCCAGGATGCGCGCGGATCTCAGGGCCGGTGCACGCCTGTCGGACTTCTCGGATGCAAGTGAACGAATGAAGGACCGGGTCGTGACGGTCAGGTGACCGAGCCCGCTGCGGACCACAGAGGAAGGTAGAAAGTCCATGCACTCGAACATTCACAGAAGACCGGCGCTGGCTCTCGCGCTCGGAGCGGCACTGTTCGCCTCCGCGTGCGGCGGATCGAGCGGGGCGTCCGCCTCGGCGGAGACCGACTACGACTGTGCGCATCCGAACGCGGACACCACCACGTCGATATCGGTGGCGATGATGCCGATCCTCAGCACGGGCGCCCTGTATCTCGGAAACGAGCAGGGCTACTTCGCCAAGAACGGCATCAAGCTCGAAGTCGAGGAGGTCTCGGCGATCCCGGCGGGGATCGCAGCGGTCCAGGGCGGATCCGCGGACTTCGGCTTCACCGGCACGATCCCGCTGCTGCAGGCCCTGCAGGGCGGCATCCCCGTGAAGATCATCGCACCGTACGCCGGAATCGCACCGGACTACTACGACAAGATGAAGGCTGGCGAAGAGGGTTACACGACCGAGGTGACAGCCCTCCTCACGATGAAGGACAGCGGCCTCAGCAGCCCTGGCGACCTCAGCAACAAGACGGTCGCGGTCAACGACGTCCAGGGGCAGTCCGAGCTGACCGCCCGCTACGTGATCGATGACAACGGTGGCGACTCCAGCACCGTCAAGTTCGTCGTCATGCCCCCCGCCGACGCGTACAACGCCCTGCTCGCCGGCCAGGTCGATGCCGCCCAGTCCGGAGTCCCGATGATTCTGGACGCCGACCAGAAGGGTGCGCAGATCGTCTCCTGGAGCGGAGTGGAGACGTTGCACGAGGGCCCGACCTCCGTACTGATCGCGAGCGACAGCTACATCACATCGAACGCCGAGACGGTCGCCCGGTTCAACTGCGCCGTACGGGAGTCGACGAGCTACGCGTCCGGCCACCCCGACGAGGTGCGTGCCGCCTACGCGAGGGCCGCGGACATCGCCCCGGAGACAGTGGCGTCGAGTGTCGTGCCCTACTTCTACGACACGGTCGACATCGCCGGCATCAAGCGGTTCGAGGACCTGATGCTCGACTACGGATTTCTCCGCGGACCGATCGACCTGAACGGGGCGATCGACCCTGTTGCGACGAAGTAGCGGTCGGGAGAGGGTCATGCATCCGAAAGCCAGAGGCATCGTTCTCGGCGGCGTCGGCATCGGACTGTGGCTGGTGATCTGGGGTTGGGCAACCACAGCCGGACCGTTCGGGGACACGCCCGGCCTGTCGACCGTTCATGACACCTTCAGCACTGCGGTGGATCTGGCGACCCGGCCGAGTTTCTGGAGTGCGGTGGTGGTGACCGTGTGGATCTCCCTGCTGTCGCTCGCCATCGCCCTCCTCATCGGCACCGCGGTGGGCGCCTCGACCGGCTACTCGCAGAGCGTGTTCGCGGTGCTCGATCCGACGCTGCAGTTCTTGCGCCCGCTCCCCCCGGTCGTACTCATTCCGCTCCTGGTGCTCACTGTGGGCCCGTCGGCACAGCTCGCCGTCATTCTCGCCACGCTCGGAGCGACGTGGCCGATACTCATCCAGGTGCGCGCCGGTGTGCAGGCAACCGACCCGGTGGCTCTGGAGACCGCCAGGGCCCTGAAACTCTCGTGGTGGCGAACCCAGTTCAATGTCGTCCTTCCCAGCGCGTTCCCGTTCGCAGCGACGGGCGTCCGGATCGGCGCCGCGACGTCGCTGATGCTCACGATCGGCGCCGGCATCCTCGTCGGCACTCCCGGCATCGGCCGTCTGGTCGCCACAGCACAGGAAACGGGGCAAGTGTCCACGGTGTTCGCCGTCATCCTGTGGACCGGCTTCCTGGGGATGGCCTATGCGACCGCTCTCGGGGCCATCGAGCGGATCGCCACAGTGAATCACCGATCTGGAGGCCGAGCATGAGCAGACTCCGCAGGCTTCTGTTCGGAGCACCAGTCCCCATCATCACGGTCATCGGGTACCACCTGTTGACTCGCGACGCCGCCGATCCGTTCTATCCGGGCATCAGCCTCATCGTCGACAGCCTGAACGCCGTGTGGCTTTTCGAAGCCGCCGGTTCCGACGTGGTGCCCAGCCTGCGCAATCTGTTCACCGGCTACGGCATCGCCACCGTCGCCGGCGTCGGTCTCGGCCTCGGGGTCGGTCTGGTCCGATGGGCATCGGAACTGGTGATGCCGATGATGAACTTCGCCCGCTCGGTCCCGCCGCTGATGCTCATCCCGCCCATGGTCCTTGTGTTCGGGGTCGGAGACCTGTCAAAGGTGACGATCGTCGCCCTCGGCTCCTTCTTCCCCATTCTGCTCGCGACGATTGACGGGGTCCGCCAGACCGAGGCGGGTCACATCGACGCCGTCAAGGCGATGAGGCTGACACCGGTCCAGCGGCTGACGCGCCTCTGGCTCCCGTCGGCGACGCCCTCCATGTTCGCCGGCCTTCAGACCGGTCTGCAGTTCGCTCTTGTGCTCATGGTCGCCAGTGAGATGGTGGCGTCGACACGAGGCATCGGCTATCAGACGGTGCAGTCCCAGTTGACGTTCGACTCCCCCGGCGTCTGGTCCGGGATCATCGTCCTGGCAGTCCTCGGGTTTCTCCTGAATGCCGTCTTCACCGGCATTCGCAATCGAGTTCTCGCGTGGCACATCGGCATGCGTGCACGCGCCCACGACGCATGACAGTCACGACGGCCGACAGAACGGATCAGAAGACCATGCACAAGCTGAGCAGTCCGGTCCGCCTGAGTCTTGCCGAGGTGACGAAGTCATACGGACGAGGCACGGAATCGAAGACGGTCCTGGACCGGATCACCCTTGATGTGCGAACCGGGGAACTCGTCTGCGTCGTCGGCCCGTCGGGGGCCGGAAAGACCACCCTGCTGCGGTGTCTCACCGGCCTCATGCCGCCGACCTCGGGAACGGTGGCTCTGGACGGTGCTCCCCTGACCGGCACCAGTGACCGCATCTCCCTTGTCTTCCAGGAGTACAGCCGGTCGCTGTTCCCCTGGCTGACGATCGAGAAAAACGTTTCTCTGCCGCTGCGGGCACGCGGCGTCGCCAAAGCCCGGACTCGCCCACTGGTCGCTGAGACGCTCAAGAGCGTCGGCCTGCACGACGTCGGCGGCCTTCACCCGTGGCAGTTGTCGGGCGGCATGCAACAGCGAGTCGCCATCGCGCGGGCACTCGTCACCGAGCCGGAGGTCCTCGTCATGGACGAGCCCTTCGCCTCCATCGACGCCCAGACCCGAATGGACCTGGAGGACCTGACACTGCGAATCCAGCGGGAGAGGAATGTCTCGGTCATCCTCGTGACCCACGACATCGACGAGGCGGTCTACCTCGCGGACCGCGTCGTGGTCCTCTCCAAGAATCCGGCGACCGTCCAGGCCACACTCGACGTTCCACTCGGCGTCGATCGCGACCAGATCCACACCCGCCAGGACCAGAGATTCGTGGACATTCGCACCAACATCCTCGAACTCATCCGCGAGACACAACTGCGCGACCAAGCCGAAAAATCCACCTCATGAGGCCGTCCGCCCCACCGCCGTACGGGGCATGACCGCCCCGCCCTCGGCCCACGGCCCATGCCCTGCACGGCCCGTCCGCCTCCCGCTCACCTCTGCGGGCGCCCACGCATGAGACCCCGCAGAACGGACCGCCCGCCGCCCGGCCGTCCTGGGTCCCCCCGTATGGGGAGACCCGGGACTTCACCCAGCCGGCGGGTGCCTGTTCCTCTCCACACGGCCAATGGCGGCGCCACAGGGAGCCGAGGACTGTGACCGGGTGGCGGTACCTGACGCCACCGGGTAGAGGCTGCACAGGTGTGCTGGCACGCCGCAGGGAACAGGCGGAGACGGCACCACCTCAGACGGCTGGAACACAGCGACCTGCGGGACCGGCGCCAGCACCCACCTGTCCGGCCGCCGCCGTCTCCCGGGGCCACGGCCGGCGCTCGCGCAGCCGGTGTCCGTCCCCGGCCGGGACCGGAGAGGTGACGGCGCTCGGCTCTCCGGGCTCAACACGCTGAACTCCGCCCGCACGCCGAAATCACACCAGACACAACAAGATCGTCTCATCCCCGACCAGCAGTTACGGGACAACCCTTAGGCGGGGGAGCATGTCCGCAGATGGCCGGTTACTGAAACCGGGAACTGCACGGGATTGTTGACAGTCCACCCCAGGCTCCTTGCCTCGCAAATTTCGGGAACCAATCCCGGAAGGAACTGTCGACAAGAATGACCGGCCAGACCGAGCAAACACTTCACCATCAGTTCAACCCCGAGCGCATCCGGGCAACTTGGAGTGGTTCGGCAAGCATCACGGACGCCGCCAGAACGTTCGGCTCGTCGAGCTCGAAGAGCCACGACCTTGCTCGCCGACCGTATACCTACCCACAGATCCTTCCCGACCACCGCGCTCTTCTCGCCCGCCGCGAACCGTTCCCCGGCCCGGAGTCGGATCCCCTCACGAAACGTCCGACGCCGAGCAGTCAGGCTCCTACCCTCCGGATACCTCATCCCACCGGGCATACTGTAGGAATCATGAACCGTCACCACCCGACGGCAATCCGAAAATCTCAACAATCGGAGCCGTTGGCAGTGCCGCGAGAATTCTGTCCGAAAGCTGACACAGTGGCGTCGGAATGCATGCCGAACACGTTCCACCACGCCTGACGCCCCCTCCCCTCTCCAGCACTAAAACGAAGCCGCACATTCCCGGGCCTGAGAGCACGGCAGGTCCAACCACACTGAACACCCCCTGTTCCTCTGCCCGAACTGCCACGCCCTCTTCGGCGCCGGATCCTTCCTTCTGACCGATAACTTCATGGCCCTCAACACCGCGGCAGGCACTCTTCACGGTGAACTCAATCGGCACCCAAGGCACTCATCAACACCCAACGCACGATCCCCAACACTCCACGATCAGCGCCGAGCAAAGCCGAGGGGAGAGGCACCCGACCCAGGCCGCCTCCAGGAAGCCCCGCCGGGCACCGCCCTCGACGCAGACATCACCGCGGCAGGCCCCCGATCCCGAGGACAGCAACCGACCCGGCCCTCGCGGACGCATCGCATACCTGACGCGACATCACATGACCACCCATCAGTAAAGTCAGCAAAAGGTCAGCAAGTGTCTGAACATGCCTGGTCACAGGTGCTAACACTTGGACGTGCCGGTCAGGCCGAACCCGACGTCCAACCCCACGCAATCGTGCCCCCTCGCCGTACTGGCGAGGGGGCACGATGCTGATCCAGCGGGGCCACGCAGCGTTCCTGCATCGCCCCAGCTCAGCGCACCTACCCCCGCGGTTTCAGCGCCACCGACGGCAGTTCGGGTGCGGGCAGTCGGTCGCCGTCGTAGCCCGTCACCTCGCCGAAGCGCGTGCCCTGCATCCAGTCTTCGCGGGCCTTCGCGATGTCCTCGTGCGAACGGCCGATGAAGTTCCACCACATGACGATCTGCTCCCGGAACGGCGGGCCGCCCAGCAGTACCAGGCGGGCCTCGTCGGGGCCGTCGTTCGTCAGGGTGAGCGTGGGGTGACCGGGGGCCGCGTACCCCATCTCGGCGGGCTTGAGCGGGGCACCGTGGGCGCTGACACCGCCCCGGTCGACAAGGACCCCGTGCTCGAAGGCAGGATCGACGTCGAGGGTGACCTCGGCTCCCGGGCCGAGGACGACCTCGGCGCCGAGGAGCGGGGTGAACGTCCGCACGGGTGAGGTGTCGCCGGCGAGGGAGCCCAGGAAGACCCGCACCTCGGCGCCGTCCAGCCGTACCGGGGCGGGGACGTGGTGCTGGAAGTCACGCGGCGCGGCGCGGTGCTCGGCGGGGAGGGCGACCCAGAGCTGGACGCCGTGCAGGACCGTGGTGCGCGGCGTCGAGACCTCCGAGTGGCAGATGCCGTGGCCCCCGGTCATCAGGTTCAGCTCACCGGGGCGGACATAGGCGTGGCTGCCCAGGCTGTCACGGTGCTCGATCTCGCCGCTGAACAGCCAGCTCACCGTCTGGAGTCCGGTGTGCGGGTGCGGGGCGACATCCATGCCGCCGCTCACCGACACGTCGTCGGGGCCGTAGTGGTCGGCGAAGCACCATGCCCCGATGAGCGTCCGGGCCCGCTGCGGCAGCGTCCGCCGTACGGTCATGGCCCGCGGCCCGCCCAGCGGCACCTCACGCGGGGTGAGGATCTCCAGTTCGGGGCGTCCGCCGTCCGGGCCCGCCGTACAGTTCACCTCGGCCGGATGCGTCTCCGTGTTGCTCACTGCGCGGTCCCTTCCCTGGTCCGACGGCGTGTCGCCGCTCAGGGTCCCGATCGTAACTCGGGGTGCGGTGTCGCGGCCGGGACCCCGCCCCGGCCCCTCCCTGTGCCACACTCGCCCCATGACCACCCTCTCCCACCTGCGCAAAGCCGCCCTCGCTCTGCCCGAGGCCGAGGAAGGGGCCCGTTCCAGGACGGTCGTCGCCGCGTTCTCCGTGCGCGGGAAAGAGTTCGTCTCCGTGAGCGAGGGCGGCGAGGTGCGGCTCCGGCTGCCGCAGGACGAGGTCCGGCGCGCCTCGGCCGCGCACCCGAGCGGCGCGCCGCTCCTGCGCGGCGGCACGCCGACCGGCTTCCGCGTGCCGTCGCCGACATCAACGGCAAGGACCTCAACGCCCTGGTCCGCGCCTCCTGGTCCCACCGCGCCCCCAAGCGCCTCGCGGCGACGCTGACAGCGGCCGAGTCGGCGGCCGGCTCACCGGGGCACACGCTTCCCCGGGCCATCGGCAGACCGGCCACCCAGGCCCTGCTCGGCGCGGGCATCGACAGCCTGGAACGGGTCGCGGAGCACAGCGAGACCGCACTCCTCGCCCTGCACGGCGTCGGCCCCAAGGCGGTGCGCGTTCTCCGGGAGACGCTGGAGCAGCGAGGGCTGCGCCTTCACTGACCCGCCCCGTCGCTCCCCCGGAGCCCCTCGGCTCCCGAGCCCTGCTCGCCCTCAACCACTCCGCCGGATCCGCCACACATGGTCGTCCCGGTGTCCCGGCTCCCCCTCCGGCGACACACTCGCCCGGCGCACCCGCTCCCGGGTCAGGACCGTCCACTCCCCCACCGGGAGCGCCAGCGCGTCCAACACGCCGTCCAGCGTGGGGAATTCGGCGTCGAAGGGCGGCTCGGTCTGCCAGTTCGGCCAGGCCGCGTGCATCACGATGAGCAGGGTTCCGCCGGGTGCCACCGCGTCGGCTGCGCTGCTCAGCACCCCGTCCTGGTCCAGCGCCACCGGCGACTGGAGGTAGTGCGCGCTGACGAGGTCGAAGGTGCCTTCGGGGAACGTCACCCCCAGTTCATGCCGCTCCAGGGTGACCCGGTCGGCGACCCCCTCGTCCCGCGCGTGCGCCGCCGCGCGGGCCAGCGCCGTCCGGGAGATGTCCGCGCCGGTGACCCGCCAGCCGCGCGAGGCCAGCCAGATGGCGTCCCCGCCCTCGCCGCAGCCGAGGTCGAGCGCGGTTCCCGGACGCAGGGCCGAGACCTCGCGCACCAGAGTCTCATTGGGCTTCCCGCTCCACACCCGCCCGCTGTCGCGGTAACGGGACTCCCAGAACTCCGCGGGTTCGGTGACGGGTGTGTCGGTCATCGTGCCTCCTGTGCGGTGGGTGAGGGTGGTGGTGAAGGTGGATGAGGTGGGGGCGGGCGGGTACGAGTCGGCAGTTGCGAGGATCCACCTCCCTCGCCCACAGCGACAACCTTCCTTGCCGTTTCAGCAAGGCCCTCCCCCGTCTCAGCCGCCTCACTCACTCCGGGCAGCGTGTCCCTCCGGGATCAGCCGGGATCAGCCGGGGTCAGTCAGGGTCAGCCGGGTGCGTTCCGTCAGTCAGGTTTTCCCTCCCGTCCGGCCGATCCTCGTCCTCGTCCTCGTCCTCGGTCAGCAGGGCGGACATCCGCCGGGCCCTGCCGTAGAGCGCCGGGCCACCCCCAGCGCCCCAGGGTCCCCCTCCCCGTCCTGCCCGCCTCAGCCCTTGAGCTGGGTGAACCTGATGCTGTTGCCGAAGGGATCCCTCAGCGCCGCGTCGATCCCGTACGGCCGCTCCGTCGGCTCCTCCGTGAACTCGACCCCCCGCGAGCGCAGCGACTCGTAGGTGGCACGGCAGTCGTCCGTGCTGAAGATCAGGGAGCCGCCGGTCGCCCCCTTGGTGACCAGTTCGCGGACCTGGCGCGCGGTCTCCTCCGACATCGCGGGGCCGCCGGGTGCCTCCAGCAGGATCTGCCGGTCGGGGTGGCCGGGGACATTGACGGTCAGCCAGCGCATGGCGCCGAAGTCGACATCGCTGTGGACCTCCAGGCCGAGCTTTCCGACGTAGAAGGCGAGTGCCTCGTCCTGGTCGAGGACGTAGATCTGTGAGTGCGTGATTCCTGTGAACATGAGTGCACGCTAGCCGCCGGGGACCGGCGGGAACTTATCCAAAACTGCTCAGTCTCACCAGGCCGTGACCGTGGCCATGGCAGTAGCTATGTCAATGGCAATGTCAATGGCAATGGTCTTAGCCGGGGGTCAGTGGCGTGGGCGCGCCCATGCCATGGTGAAGCAGGTCGGGACGTTCCGGGCGGTCGCCCGGCCCCGGTACTCACGCGGGGAGAGGCCGACGATCGCGCGGAACGTGCGGCTGAAGGTGCCGGGGCTCAGGAAACCGACCCGGAAGGCGATGTCCGTCGCGCTCAGGTCGGTCTCCCGCAGCAGATACATCGCGCGCTCGATCCTCCGGCGCTGGAGATAGCGGTGCGGGGTCTCGCCGAACACGGCCCGGAAGGTGCGGGTGAAGTGCGCCGGTGACACATGGGCGATACGCGCCAGCGCGGGGACGTCCAGGGGCTCGGCATAGGCACGGTCCATGGTGTCCCGGGCCCGGAGCATCCGGCGGTTGGTGTCCTCGGTGGGGGTGCGCACGCCGTCATCACATCATGGGTGCGGGTCGCCCGGCCCACCGGGCGGGAGATCGGCGGGCTGACCGAACCGGGCGGACCCCTGGAGTGCTGAACCCTCTCACCCGGTCAGTGCCAGAGTTCCGGGCGGCGGTTCGTCAGGACCGAGATGCGCTGGCGGGTGCGCGGGACCTCCGTGATGTCCAGGTCCGTGACCAGCAGGTCCGGGGCCGCGTCCAGACGGGCGCGGACGGTGCCGTCGGGGCCCACCACCCGGCTGTGGCCGATGCCGGTCGGGGCCGTGCTCGGGCCCCGGTCGGGGTCGGCCTGGTCCACCGCGGCCACCCAGAGTGTGGCGTCCAGGGCGCGGGCCCGCACCAGCAGCTCCCACTGGTCCAGCTTGCCGGGGCCCGCCCCCCAGGACGCGGCCAGCAGGGTCGCCGTCGCCCCGGCGTCCGCGTGCGCGCGGAAGAGTTCCGGGAAGCGGACGTCGTAGCAGGTGGCCAGGCCCAGGCGGGCGCCGTCCACCGTCATCGTCACCACCCGGTCCCCGGCGGCGACGCTGTCCGACTCACGGAATCCGAAGGCGTCGTAGAGGTGGATCTTGTCGTACGACGTGTCCACGTCCGGTCCGGTCGCGAGGAGGGTGTTGGTGACGCGGCCCTCACCGGCCGGGGTGAACATGCCGGCGACGACCACGGTGCCGGTGTCGCGGGCGATGGCGCGGACGGCGTCGGCCCAGGGGCCGTCCAGGGGTTCGGCCAGGGGGGCGAGCGGGGTGCCGAAGCAGGCCATGGACGCCTCCGGGAAGACGACCACCCGGGCTCCGGCATCGGCGGCCCGGCGGGTCCATTCCTCGATCAGGAGGAGGTTCTTCGCCGGGTCGGGGCCGGTGGTGAGCTGACTCAGGGCGATACGCACGGCGGCGGCTCCTTTGAGGAAGGAGGGAGAGAGAGCGAGAGAGGGTTAGTGAGGAAGAGGGGAAGAGGGGAAGAGGGGATCAGGGTCTCAGAGGGTTGTGACGGCCGGTATGGCGTCCGGGCGGCGCACAGGGGTGACCCGGGTCCCACCCACCCGGTCGCCCCAGGTTCCCCCTCCCCACCCGGTCCGCCCTGATCCCACCCGGTCTCCCCACGCCCCCCAATCTTCCCCGGTCCCACCCGGTCCCACCCGGTCGCCTCGGGTCCCCTACCGATCCCGCCTCAGCCCTCCGGCCGCAACCAGTCCAGCCGATCGCGCTGGTCCGGGGTGAGCCGGAGGCCGGTCGACGCCGTGTTCTCCTCCAGGTGCCGCAGGCTCGCCGTGCCCGGGATCGGGCAGATCACCGGGGAGTGCCCGAGCAGCCAGGCCAGGGCGACCTGGGTGGGTGTGGCGTCCGCCTCCGCCGCTACGGCCGCGATCTCGTCCCGCGCACCCGTCGCGCCCCACGCCA
Organism: Streptomyces sp. NPDC093252; assembly: GCF_040683675.1. Lineage (NCBI taxonomy): Bacteria > Bacillati > Actinomycetota > Actinomycetes > Kitasatosporales > Streptomycetaceae > Streptomyces > Streptomyces sp. NPDC093252. Next base: position 14,601 of record NZ_JBFBEM010000023.1, read on the forward strand.
CCGGGCGCCACGGCAGAAACGCGATGCCCGCCTTCTCGCACGCCGCGAGCACCGGCTCGTACTCCCGGTCGAGCAGGTTGTACCGGTTCTGGACGCTCGCGATGTCCGTGACCGAGCGTGCCTCGGCGAGTTCCTCCACGCTGACCTCGGAGAGTCCGATGTGGCCGATCTTGCCCTCGGTGCGCAGATCCCGCAGGGCGCCGATCTGGTCGGCCAGCGGGACCTGGGGGTCGACCCGGTGGAGCTGGAGCAGCCCGATCCGTTCGGTGCGGAGCCTGCCCAGGGCAGCGTCGACCTGTGCGCGCAGGGCCTCGGGGCGTCCGTCCAGCCCCCAATCGCCCTTCGGCCGGGCCACGCCGACCTTGGTGGTCACCAGCAGACCGGCGGGGTAGGGGTGCAGGGCCTCGGCGAGGAGTGCCTCGTTGGCGCCCCAGCCGTACATGTACGCGGTGTCGATGAGGGTGACGCCCAGGTCGACGGCCCGCCGGGCCACCGCGAGGGCGTTCGCCCGGTCCGCCGCCGGTTCCGTGGGCAGATGCATCGCCCCGAAGCCGAGCCGCCCCACCCGCAGGTCCCCGCCGATGCGAAACGTGGTCGCCGTCATCGCTGCTCTTCCCCTCGTCCGCCCGCACGCTAGCAGGCGGGGTGCGGGCGGACGAGGGGCTGGGAGCGGTGTCCGGGTTCCGTTCAGTAGCGGTTCAACACCGGCGAAATCCAGCCCTCTTGACGGCGGGAGGCTCCCGTACGGGTGTGCGAGGAATCGTCACCTCGGGTGATCCGGTGCGGGCGTGCGCCACTCCGCGCGCCCCTTGCGCGTTGGCCAGCCGTGGCCTGGGTGCAGTGACGGTTCTGCAACCGCGGCGCCTGCCGGGCGGGCCGGGGCCATGGGCGTGACGGGGTAACCGGGGTGATCTGCGTGATCGGGGTGATCGGCATGGTGCGTGCGAGGGGACAGGGTGAGTCGGGAAGCGGCTGGTACGGGCCCGGTGAGCTGGTCGGGCGGGAGCGGGAGGTCGCCGAACTGCACCGGCTGCTGGCCCGGCACCGGCTCGTGACGGTGGCGGGCGCGGCCGGGATCGGCAAGAGTGCGCTGGCCGCGGTCGGTGCGGGGTCGATGCCCGAGGCGCCCTGGCGGCGGACGGTCCTCCTGGAATGGGGACGGAGCGGGACGGACCCGGACCTCCCGGACGGATCGTCCGGCCGGGACGACAGCGGTGACGCAAGCCCGAGCCGGGATGGTGGCAGCCCGGACGCGGTGCCCTCGTCCGGCGATCTGACCAGGGAGACGCTGCGGCGGCTGGGCATGGGGGAGAACGGGGACGGGGAATTGGACCGGGACGGGGACCTCACCCCTGACCGGCCCCAGCCCCTCACCCGCTCCGCCCCCGCCCACATCCGCCTCCCCATCCCCCTCCCCATCTCCTCCCCCACCCTCCTCATCCTCGACGGAGTCGACCCCGTCCACGGCGAGTGTGTCGGGCTGGTGCAGCGGCTGCTCATGACCGTCCCGTCGCTGCGCATACTCGTCACCTCGCGTCGGCCGCTCGGGCTCGGGGACGAGGCGGTGCTGCGCCCCGGCCCGCTCGCCGTCGACTCCCCCGACTCCCTACCCGGCGGCGGCCCGGCCGTCGCGCTCTTCGTCCGGCACGCCCGGACCCGTACCCCGCACGCCCTGGCCACGGACGCCGAACTGCGGACCGTCGCCGCGATCTGCGCGGTGCTGGACGGCAATCCGCTGGCCGTGGAACTCGCCGCCCATCAGCTCACCCGGCATCCGCTGGGCACGCTGGCGGAGTTGCTGGTCCGCGGGCAGTGCTGGCTGGACGGGCCCGATCCGGGGCGGCCGGGGAAGCGTTCGCTGCGCGCGTCGATCGGTGCCGGGTACGCGCTGTGCACGCCGGAAGAGCGGATGGTGTGGGCGCGGGCCAGTGTCTTCGCGGGCGCCTTCGCCGAGAACACCGCCGTGTTCCTGTGCGCGGGCAGCCGGGTGGAGCCGGTACGGGTGCCGGGGTGTCTGGCCCGGTTGTCGGCGCTCGGCGTGCTGGAGCCGGTGGAGCCGCCGGGCGGGGTGCGCGGTCCGCGCTACCGGATGAACCGGGCCGCCCGCGAGTTCGGCACGGAACGACTGCGCGCCGAGGGCGAGTTCGCGGTGGTCGCCGAACGCCGCACGGCCCACTGCCGCCGGGTCGCCGCCGTCGCCGAGAGCCTCTGGAACTCCGGTGACCAGACCGGCGCGGCACGGGTCGTCCTGGACGAGGAGGCCGATGTGCGGGCGGCGATCCGGCATGCCTTCAGCCGGTCCGCGCACGCGGAGGCGGCGCTGGAGACCGTCGTCCATCTGTGGTTCTGGTGGATGGTGTACGGCCGGGCCGGGGAGGGGCGGGCGTATGTGCTGCGGCTGCTGCCGCTGTGCGACGCGGCGGGGCCGCAGGTGCCGCGGGCGCAGGTGCTGGCCGCGTGGCTGTGCGCACCGGACGATCCGCGCACCGCGCGCATGCTGCTGGGGCGGGCCTGGCCGACGGCGGTCGAGAGCGGTGACGACGCCCTGATCGGGCGGATCTCGCATGTGCAGGGTGTGCTGGCGCTGCGCGCCGGGGACACCCGGGGTGCCGCCGAGCACTTCGGGGCCGCCGCCGATCTCGTGCCCCCGTACGCGCCGGGTGGTCCGTCGGGGGCGCTGAGCCGGGCCGCGGTCGCCTTCACGCTCGCCGATGCCGATCCGCGGGCCGCGCTGCGCGCCGCGCGCCGGGCCCTGGCCACGCCCGGTGTCCGCGACGATGCCTGGGCATCGCTGGTCGCCCGCTACGCGCGGGCACTGGTGGATCACCGGCTGGGCCGCACCGCCCGTGCCTGGCGGCGGGCGCACCGCGCCCTGGCGGGGCTGGACGCGGGGCTGCCCGAGCCGTACGGGAGTGTCGCGCTGCGGCGGCTGCTGGTACAGGTCGAGCGGGGGCGGCCGGGAGCGGCGTGGACGGCGGCGATCTCGGCGGGACGCCGGAAGGGGTGATGGGGTGGTCGGGTGGTGATGAGGTGATGGGGCGTGATTCAGGACGTGATTCAGAAACTGTGTCGCTCAATACGATGAGCAGGAACGGTTGGACTTCACGATCGCGCGGAGGCAATGTGGGTCAGTCCCCTCGATCCCGGCGGGACTCCCGCACGGCACCACCCCCGGAGACTGTCCGATGAACCATGTCGCCGACCCCGAGCGCTACGACGGCACCATGCGCTACCGCCGCACCGGCCGCTCCGGTCTCGATCTTCCGCTGCTCTCGCTGGGCTACTGGCACAACTTCGGCGACGACAAGCCCTTCGAGACCCAGCGCGAGATCGCGCTGCGCGCCTTCGACCTCGGGATCACCCACCACGACCTGGCCAACAACTACGGCCCGCCCTACGGCTCCGCCGAGATCAACTTCGGGCGGCTGATGCGGGAGGACCTCAAGCCGTACCGGGACGAACTGGTCGTCTCCACCAAGGCCGGCTGGGACATGTGGCCCGGCCCCTATGGACAGGGCGGCGGCTCGCGCAAGTATGTGCTCGCCTCACTGGACCAGTCGCTGACCCGGATGGGCCTGGACTATGTCGACATCTTCTACTCCCACCGGCTGGACGCGACCACGCCGCTGGAGGAGACGATGGGCGCGCTCGACACGGCCGTCCGCCAGGGCAAGGCGCTGTACGTCGGCATCTCCTCCTACGACGCCGAGCGCACCCGCGAGGCCGTGGCGATCCTGCGCGATCTGGGCACGCCCCTGCTGATCCACCAGCCCTCGTACAACATGCTGAACCGCTGGATCGAGACCGACGGTCTGCTCGATGTGGCGCAGGAGGAGGGCTTCGGGATCATCGGGTTCACCGCGCTGGCCCAGGGGCTGCTGACCGGCCGCTATCTGGACGGGGTGCCGGGGGACTCGCGGGCGGCTCAGGACAAGTCCTTCGACACGGGCTGGCTGACCGAGGACACGCTCGGGCGGCTGCGGGCGCTCAACGACATCGCCGCGCGGCGCGGCCAGACCCTGGCCCAGCTCGCGCTCGCCTGGGCGCTGCGCGACCCCCGGGTGACCTCGCTGGTCATCGGCGCGTCCCGGGTGGAGCAGGTGGAGCAGAACGTGGCCGCACTGGAGAACCTGGACTTCACCGCCGAGGAACTCGCCGAGATCGACAAGTACGCCACCGACGGCGGGGTCGACCTGTGGCAGGACGCCCGTCTGGGCAATCTGGGCTGAGCCCTTCCCCGACCCTCCCGGCAGCCGGGCCCCGTTCCTCGGGGTCCGGCTGTCCGCGTTCGCCGGGACCGCCCGCTTCCCGTGCGGTCCGGTCCATTGCCGCCGCCGCACCCCGCCTCTATGCTCCCAACGCATTCATCCATGAATACAGTTCACATACATAGTCATCCGTATGCGGACTCTCGCATTCCGAAGAACCTCCATCGCCGTTCCCTCTCTGTCCCCACCCATCCGGAGCTGACCGATGAAGGCAACCGCACCCGCGCCCCGCCGTCTGCTCGTCGTCCTCCTCACCGTCCTCACCGTCCTCACCGTCCTCGCGTCCGTGGCCCTCACGACCGCCCCCACTCCCGCCTCCGCCGCCTCTCCCGCTTCCGCTCCCGCTCCCACTTCCGCTCCCGCCGTGCCCGACACCGCCGTCATGGACGGGAGCCGTCTGCGCGACACCAGACTCCGCCTCGACCGCGGCGACCCTCAGCTCCGCCGCGCCCTCGACAGCCTCCGCACCCGCGCCGACTCCTGGCTCGGCAAGGGCCCCTGGACAGTCGTCGACAAACCCCGGCCCGCCCCGAGCGGCGATCCGCACGACTACCTCAGTCAGGCCCCCTACTGGTGGCCCACCGCCCCGCCCACCACAGCCAACCCCTGGGGCTGCCCCTACGTACAGCGCGACGGACAGCGCAACCCCGAGGTCGACACCGGCACCGACCGGCAGGACGTCGAGCGGGTCTTCGACTCGACCTACGATCTCTCGCTGGCCTGGTACTACACCGGAGAGCGCCGCTACGCCGAGAAGGCCGGGCAGATCCTGCGCACCTGGTTCCTCGCCCCGGCGACCCGGATGAACCCGAACCTCAACCACGCCCAGTTCATCCCCTGCCGCTACGACGGCCGCGCGATCGGCATCATCGACTTCTCCCAGTCCTACACCGCCGTCCTCGACGCCCTCGCCCTTCTCGCCACCGGCGCCCCCGGCTGGACCGGCGCCGACCGCGCCGGGATGCGGCGCTGGAACTCCGCGTTCCTCACCTGGCTGCGCACCAGCGACTTCGGCAAGCAGGAGGCCGCCGCCGACAACAACCACGGCACCTTCTACGACATGCAGCTCGCCGCCCTGGCCCACGCCACCGGCGACAAGGCGCTGGCCCGCCGGACGGTGCTGGACGCCCGAGCCAAGCGCATCGACCGGCAGATCGCCCCCGACGGCACCCAGCCCCTGGAACTCGCCCGCACCCGGAGCTGGCACTACTCGACCTTCTCCCTGGTCGCCCACACCCGGCTGGCCGCGATCGGCCGGAACGTCGGCGTCGATCTGTGGCGGCACCGGGGGCCCGAGGGACAGAGCCTGGCCGCCGCGGTGCGCCATCTCCTGCCGGCCGCGACCGGGGGCGAGCCCTGGCCCCACCCCGAACTCGACTTCCGCCGCTACGCGGCCACGGATGTGGTGCATGCCGCCGCCGACGCGGGCGACCGTGCCGCCAGGTCCGCGCTGGCCCGGCTGGAGGCCCCGCCCGGGGGCGACCTGTGGGCGTTGCGCCCGGCGCCGGAACAGCTCGATTCCATCGCGGGGCAGTAGCAGGCGGGGGCGGTCCGGCGCCGGGGACGAGCGGCCCGAATTTCCCGGGCGCCGGGGGCCGAGCGGCCCGGGTTTCGCTGGCGCCGGGGGGGACGAGCGGCCCGAGTTTCGCTGGCGCCGGAGGCGAACGGCACACCTTTCCCTCGGCGCCGGGGCCACGAGGTACCCGCTCTCCCGGCGCCGGGAGCCAGCGGCACGCGTTTCCCGTTCCCTGACCTCGGGAGCCAGCAGCACCCGATTCCCTGACGCCGGGGCCGGCGGATCCCACTCCCCCAGCGCCGGGAACCACCGGCACCCACGATGAGCGCCGGGCCACCGCCGCCCCCTACACCGATGCGGACGCACCCCCGCCCCGCCCAACCGGTGCGGACGCACCCCGGCACCCCACCCCGTCACCCGGTGCCGACGCACCCACCCACCCCTCCACGGACTCACACACCCCCCAGCAACGCCCCCACCGCCTCCGTCGTCCGAGGGTGACGGGTGAGCAGGGCCGCCCCTGTGGCGGGGGCCTCCGGGGTCACGGCGACCCAGGGGTCGTCGATGCCCAGCAGGGCCGCCAGGGCGTCGCTGGTCGCCGGGTGCGCGGCGAGCAGGGCGGCTCCGCCGGGCGGGGCCGGCGCCTGGCGGATGGCCGCGCGGGCGCGGTCCGCGTGCCAGGGCGGGACCCAGGTGTCCAGGGCCGCCAGCCGTCCGGGGAAGACCCGCCCGGCCTCCTTGATGAGGAGTGGGGCGAACTCGGCCCCGTCCGAGCGCAGGGTGCTGATCAGGCTGGGCAGCCAGGGCAGCAGCACCGGGTCGGGCAGCCGGGCGAACGCGTTGGACACCGCCTCCACCACGAAGTCGGTCAGCGCCGGGACCGGCTCCAGGGCGTGCAGGAACCCGCTGAGATAGCGCGGGTAGGACGGCACGACCAGCGGGTTGGCGAGCAGGGCGTCGACCCGGGACCGCAGTTCCTCGCGGGTGAGGGTGCCGAGCTGGGTCCGCGCCGACCAGAGCAGGGCCGTCTTCGGCGGGTCCTCGGGGTGGGACTGGGCGACGGCCAGCTCCAGTTGGGTCCGGTCGCAGCCCAGCGACAGCGCGAGGCTCTCCATGCTGAACAGGAACCCGAGCATCGCCGCGACCTGCCGGACGCCCGCCTCCTCGTCGGTGAACGCGGTCGGCAGCAGGGTGCAGTAGTGCGCGTACCCGGTCCTGACGAACGACTCGATCCAGGCCGGGAGGGCGGGTTCGCCGGTGCGGTAGTACGCCAGCAGGCGCCGGACCCGGCGCAGTACCTCCGGTGCCCCGTCGACCGTGCGTTCGGTGGCCAGGACCGCGAGGGCGCGGGTGCCGAGTTCGTCGGCGAGGCGGCGGCTGCGCAGGAGGCGGGTGGCGTCCTCGACGGTCGCGAGGACGGTCGCCGCCGTGGCCCGGGGGTCGTAGGCGCGGCGGCGCAGCCGCTGCTCCAGGACCTGTTCGATGCTGACGCCCTCGTAGCCGATTTCGATGAGGGCGCGCTGGTGGGTGCCGAGGGCCAGGTCCCAGGACTCCTGGATGGGTTCGTCGCCGAGGCCCCGCGAGCCCATGATGGGGCGGGCCGCGCCCTGCGGCAGCAGTTCGCGCAGCATCCACAGGACGTCCGAGCAGGCGCGCAGCTCGGGTTGGCCGGCGATGTCCAGCAGGGCCCGCTTCACACCGCGCTGCTGGAGCGGCAGCCCGAGGGGGGCGAGCCGGTCGTGGACGTCCCGGGCGAGCGGGGGCAGGGCGTCGTAGCCGACCTGTCCGATCCGGTCGCCGCCCATCATGATCTCCACGAGCCGCCGTACATCGCGGCGGCCGGGCACGCTGTCCTTCTCGATACAGGTGACCGCGGCGTCCTGGAAGTCGTACGGGGTCGGCTTGGCGCGGTCGCGCATCCCGGCCAGCAGGATCGACGTCTCGAAGACGGCGATGGCGTCGGCGGTGGAGGCGAGGTACCCGGCGCGGCGGGCGGCGCGGACGATGTCCACCGACCAGCCGAGGAGTTCGGCCTCGTCGAGCCGGTCGAGGACGGGCGGGCGCCGGAGGAAGCCGGTGAGCCGGTCGGCGGCCGGGAGGTCCGGTGCCGGGGCGGAGGCCGGTGCCGGGGCGGGGACGGAGGCCGCCGCCCTCTTGGCCTTCGTCGGCTTCCCGGTGCCTGCCTGGCCCTCCAGGCGGAAGGGTTTCACCCGGGTCCGTTTGAGATTCTTCGCCCAGACCGTCGCGGCGATGGACACCGAGCCGCCCGCGAGGCCGAACTGTGCCTCGATGGCCGCGTGGCTGGACGGGATCAGTCCGTGCTGCCAGGTGGTGGCGGTGCGCGGGCTGATCTCGAAGCCGTCCGCTCCGTCGACGCCGAACTCCTCGACCCGGCTGGCCGCGTGGAAGGCGCCGCAGACATAGAGGCAGTCGGCGGGGTCGGTGCCGGACGCGGCGAGGTGTTCGCGCATCCTGGTCCACATGTAGCGCTCGCGGTCCTCGTCCACCCGGACGCGGTGCGGGTCGCCGGGCGCCAGCCGCCGGAAGAGGCTGCCGATGAGCAGCATGACCTGGCGGTAGGTGTCGTGGTCGCTGTCGCCGAGGGGCAGTTCGACGTACTGGTGCCACCACTCCGACCAGTGCCGGACCCGGCCGTGGCGCAGCAGGTGCTCCTCCAGTTCGGCGAAGCGGGGGCGCAGGTCGCCGATCTCCACGCCGACCGCGTCGCCGTGCAGGGCGGCGTCCTCGTCGGGCTCGGGGGCGTCCGGGTCGGCCGGTGTCCCGGCGCTCTCCTCGCGGCGGTCCCACTGGAAGACGTGGTCGGAGGACCGGTCGACCAGGACGAGTTCCACTCCGGGGGTGTCCAGGGCGTAGGCGATGGCCTGGTACTCGGCGGACGCCTCGGTGATCGGGGCGACCACCGACAGCGGCGACCAGTCGGCGGGGAAGCCGTCGACCTCGCTGGCGAACGCCTGGACGGCCACCGGGAGCTTGCAGTTGCGCAGTTCGGTCAGGAGCGGGGCCATGTCCTCGCACAGCTCCAGGTAGACCACCTTGGGCTGCTTCTCGCGCAGCCGGCGGGCCATGGCGACGGCGGAGGCGGGTGAGTGGTGGCAGACCGGGAAGATCTCCAGGGGTTCGCGGACCGCGCGGTCGACGTCGTCGACGATGCCGAGCAGGATCCCCTCCAGGGCGCCGGGCCCGTCCGCGAAGGTGGTGGCGGCGTCCTGGAGCTGACCGCGCAGGGCGGTGAAGGGGCCCTCGCTCGCGGTGGCGGGCACCGCGGTGGCGGGGGCGCTCACGACAGGGTCGCGATGGCGTCGCGCCCGCCTTCGAGGAACTCCGGCCAGGAGCCGCCCGCTTCCTTGCTGCGCGGCTCGACCACGCCGTGCAGATACTTGTTGAGGATGGCGAGGTCCTCCGGTTCGCGCCGGGCCAGCGAGCCGACGAGGGAGGAGGCCAGGGTGTGCGCGGTCAGGGCGCGCTCGCCGAAGAAGTTGCTGTGCAGGATGGCGTCCTCCAGGACACCGATCTGCTCGGCGGTAGACAGCGCGGACTCCAGTTTCTCGTCGTCGCTGCCCGCCGCGGCGGCGGAGGCCCGCAGATCGGCGAAGCTCTGGAGCAGGACGTCCAGCAGAGTGGGCGGCACGTCCAGCTCTATGTGATGGCGGCGCAGCAGTTCCTCGGTGCGGAAGCGGACGATCTCCGCCTCGGCCTTCTTGTTGGTGACGACGGGGATCCGGACGAAGTTGAAGCGGCGCTTCAGCGCGGAGGACAGGTCGTTGACGCCCCGGTCGCGGCTGTTGGCGGTGGCGATGATCGAGAAGCCGGGCTTGGCGAAGACGATGCTGTCCCCGGAGCCGCCGGAGCCACCGGAGCCCCCGGTCTCGCCGGTGGCGGGTGCGCTGCCGCCCAGTTCCGGCACCGAGATGTACTTCTCGGAGAGGATCGAGATCAGCGCGTCCTGGACATCGCTGGTGGAGCGGGTCAGTTCCTCGAAGCGGCCGATGGCGCCCGTCTCCATCGCGGTCATGATGGGCGAGGGGATCATCGACGCCCGGGACTGGCCCTTGGCGATCACCATCGACACGTTCCAGGAGTACTTGATGTGGTCCTCGGTGGTGCCCGCCGTGCCCTGCACCACCAGGGTGGAGTTGCGGGAGATCGCGGCGGAGAGCAGTTCGGCCAGCCAGCTCTTGCCGGTGCCGGGGTCGCCGATCAGCAGCAGTCCCCGGTCCGAGGCGAGGGTGACGATGGAGCGCTCGACGAAACTGCGGTCGCCGAACCACTTCTGGGGGATCTCCCGGTCGAGTCCGTCGGCGCGCTCGGAGCCGAGGATGAACAGCCGGACCATCTTGGGCGACAGCCGCCAGGAGAACGGCTTGGGGCTGTCGTCGATGGACTCCAGCCAGTCCAGTTCCTCCGCGTACTTGATCTCGGCGGGGGCGCGCAGCAGGTCGGACATGGCATGCCTTTCTAGTGAACATGTGCAGGACGTGTAAGGGCGGAGCAAGAGGACGGAGCGATGGCTCGTAGCCATGGGGCGGAGCAAGGGGACGGAGCGATGGGGCGGAAGCGATGGGGCGGAGCAACGAGGCAGAGCTGTCGGGCGGAGCGATGGGCTCCGGTCAGGTCAGGAAGTTCTTCAGCTCATGGACGAGCTTGCGGATGTGGCCGGATATCACCGGCGTCCCGAGGTCCTTGAACCGTTCGCGGAACCAGGGATTCACACTCCCCCGCCCGGAACTGGTCACCGAACCGACCGGGATGAACTTCGCCCCGGAGCGATGGACCGCCGCCATGGACTGGAACAGCTCCTCGGTGCGCCACTCGTAGAAGTCGGAGATCCACACCACGACCGTGTTGCGGGGCTCGGCGATCTTCGGCTGGGCCAGGGCCATCGCGACCGTGCCGTCGGTGCCGCCGCCCAGGTTGGTGCGCAGCAGCGTCTCGAAGGGGTCCCGCACCCAGGGGGTGAGGTCGAGTGCCTGGGTGTCGTAGGCGATGAGGTGGACGTCGACCTTGGGCAGTCCGGCGAAGATGGACGCCAGGATGGTGCAGTTGACCATGGAGTCGACCATCGAGCCCGACTGGTCGACCACCACGATCAGGCGCTGGGGTGTGGTCTTGCGGGTGGTGTGCCGGTAGTAGAGGCGGTCGACGTAGAGCCGCTCCTCCTCCGGGTCCCAGTTGGTGAGGTTCTTCCAGATGGTGCGGTCGAGGTCCAGGTTGCGGTAGACGCGCTTGGGCGGGATCGACCGGTCGAGGGTGCCGACCGTGGCCTTCTCCACCTGGGTGCGCAGGACCTCGGCGACCTCGTCCACGAAGCGCCGGATCAGTGCCTTGGCGTTGGCGAGGGCGACTCCGGACAGGTTGTTCTTGTCGCGCAGCAACTGCTCGATGAGGGACATGCTCGGGGTGAGCCGCGCGGCCAACCGCGGGTCGGCCAGGACCTCGCGGAGCTGCATCCGCTTGACCAGATCGGCTTCCAGGCCGCCCAGTTCGGGTCCGATGGCGGGCAGCAGATTGCTCAGGTCGGGGGTCGTCCCGCGGCCTCCGGTGCCCGTGGGGCTCACCCCGCTGTCCGCGGCGCCCGCTCCGGAGCGGCCGTTGCCGCCGCGCAGTCCGCCGACCTCGCAGCCGAGGGCGCGCTCCAGCCAGCCCGCGTCGGACTGCCAGCGGGAGAGCTGCTCCGCGGTGACCGTGCCACTGCCGGTGGCGAAGACGTTGAGCAGCACCTTGGAGACCAGCGCGGCCCGCCGCACCTCGGCGGCCCGGTCCCGCCCGTCGCCCGACCCCCGGGCCCCATCCGCCTCATCCGCCTCATCCGCCTGACCCGTCTGACCCGTCTGATCCGCCTCCGGCACCATCAGGCCGTCGAACTCCTCGGCCAGGCCGGGATGGCGCTGCACGATCGAGTCGACGGATGTCTGCGGGTCCAGCAGCGCGGGCGGCAGCCCGATGTCCTCGACGACGGCGAGGCTCGCGGACTCCAGGGTGAGCTGTTCGTCATGGTCGAAGAGCCGGGCCAGCAGCCGCCAGTACAGCACCTGGCGCCGGTTGTCGTGGGCCCGCCGGGCGTCCTCCGCGGCCCCGGTCCCCTCGGTCCCCCCGGTCGGCTCCGCCAGTTCCATCGGTTCCGTCGGCTCCGTCAGATCCGTCATTTCCGCAACAGCCTTCCCGCCCGCTCGCGCAGGGCCGCCACGGCATCGATCGCCGCCTTCTCCGCCTTCGCACCGGCCTTGTCCGCCGTCCCTCCGGCCCACCCCCCGGCGTGCAGGGCGACGCTCTTCCTCCGTACCGTCGCCTCCACCGCGAGGGGCTGGAGCCGGAACCGCCCGGCGTCCCACCGCAGCAGGCCGATGCAGGCGCCGGAGGCGGCGACCGTCTCCGGGGTGAGGGGACCGGCGACCGGGATCCGGTCGGTGTCCACGGCGAGGGGCCGCCCGGCGACGGTGAAGGTCAGCTCCTCGTCCCCGCCGCCCCGGACGGTGTAGCCCTCCAGGAAGACCGGGACGGCGATCCGGGCCGGGTGCCGGTCCAGGGGTGCCGTGTCCGCGAGGGCGGCGGTGGGCAGCGCGACCCGGGCGGTGGCGAAGGCGTCGGCGGGTGCCCCGGCGCGCGCGTGCGCGTCGCTCCACACCAGGTCACCCTCGGCGGTGACCGGCATGCCGGCCAGGTCCATCGAGCGGCCCTCGCCCACCGCGGTGAGCAGGGACATGTGGGGGCGCATGAGCTGCCAGACGCCCGCGCCGAGGACCGTGTCCGGCTTGGGTACGGAGACCGCGGCCCGGACCAGGCGGGGCGGTGAGCCGTCGGCGGGTTCGAGGACCGCGTGCACCTGGGCCTGGGCGACGCTCGCGTGCTCGTGGAGGTCGACGCCCAGCGGCAGCAGTCTGCCGGTGACGGTGTCCGCGGCCGGCGGGTTGGCGGTGCCGGGGACGGTGAGCAGCATCGCGCGCGACCAGAGGTCGGCCCAGCGGCGGAGCGGGACGCGCTCCAGGGTGGCGCCGGGGCAGCAGGCGGCGAGTTCGGCGGCGAAGCCGTCGAGCAGGGTGGCTGGCCTGCGCAGGGCGGGGTCGGGCAGCATCGCGGCGATGACGGGGGCCGCCCCGGAGATCAGCTCGTGGTCGATGCCGTGCCATCCGGCGCGCGCCAGGTCGCCGAGCCAGGCGCGGGCGGCGGTCAGCACGTTGGCCGTGTCGCCCGGCGCCGGGTCGGGGAGGGCGGCGGTGTCGGCGGGGGCGGGGCGGCCCGCGATCTCGTGGGCGCGGAGCAGCAGCGCGTCATGGACGGAGCCGAGCAGTGCGGTGCGGGCGGCGGCCAGGGTGAGGAAGTGGTCCTCGCTCGCCGCACCGGCCACCACCTTCTCGGCCGCCTCGCCGGTCCGGGCGGCCAGCGGTGTCCCGGTGAGGGACCGGGCGAACTCCGCGAGGGCGTCGGCCTCCTCGGCGCGGGGCCGCAGCAGCCCGGCGGAGAGGGCGCGGTCGAAGGCGTCGACGGCGACGAGCGCCTCGTCGAGCCCCGCCACGGGATCCCCATCGGCGGCACCCCCCTCCACGGAATACCCCTCCACGGAGCCCCCCTCCACGGAATACCCCACGGCGGCGCCGACCCCCGTCCCCCTCGTCGGCGGGAACCAGTGCAGTTCCGGTGACGGCCGGTGCGCCGGGGCGAGTTCGAGAGAGGCGAGCTGGCGCAGGAAGCGGCTGAAGACGGCCGCCGCCGCACTGGCGTCCGCGTTGACCGGGCGGGTGCGGAACATCAGAGCGCCGAGGTGGCTCGCGTCCAGCGCGCTCGGTTCCAGGTCCTTCGCGGGCTCGACCCGCAGATAGCGGGCGACCCGGTCGTATCCGTACTGGAGGACGGACTCGGCGATCAGGGCGTCCAGGTGCTTGCAGAAGTAGCCCCGGGCGCCGCCGCACGGCCGGTTGTTGTTGGTACTGCACGCGAAGGAGTACGTGCCCGCCGCTATGGACGAGACATAGACCCGCCCGATGTCGGAGCCGCTGGACACCACCCCCTGGAGCCGTCCGTCGGCCAGCTCGACGAACGGGACCTTCGCGAGCTTGCGGGGTCGCGCGGGTGGGACCACCCTCGCGGTGCTCGACTTCTCCCAGGCCGACAACGCACCATCTCCTTTGCGCACAGGGGGACTTCCCCGGACCGTTCGGCGGGGACATCAAAAAACGTACCGGGCCCCACTGACAACGCCCCTGACCTGCACCTTCCCGAGCCCTCCAGCGCTTCCCAGCACTCTCCAGCGCTTTCCGGCGTCCCCCCCCCCCCCCGGACACACTTTCGTCACGACGTGTGCACATTTCCCCCGCAGTGCGGGATCATGGCCCGTCACGCACCATCCCTGGGGGGACCATGAGTTACGACGCCACACCACCGCGGCCGCAGCCGCCCATGCCGGGCTTTCCGCCGCAGCAGCCGCCTCACCCGCCGAAGCAGCCCGGGCGGGGCCGCACCAACACCGTGATCATCTGCTCGGCCCTCGCCGTGATCGCCACCGTGGTGATCACCGGTGTGGCCGTGAGCCGGGGCGGCGGCGAGGCGGAGGCCAGACCGACGGTCACCGTGACCGAGACCGTCGGTGCCGAGGACGCGCCCGCGCCGGACGAGGAGCCCGCGGCGGACGAGGCCGCACCCGAGGACGGGGTCCACGCCCTCACCGACACCGTGGCCTACGAGAACGACATCGAGGTCAGCCTCGCCGCGTTCGAGCGCCAGGTGTCCAGCGACTACGCGGCGCCCGAGAACACGCCCTACGCGAAGTTCACCATCAAGATCGTGAACAACTCGGACACCAGGCTGGACGCGTCGATGATGACCGTGAGCTGCGCCTACGGCGACGAGGGCAAGGAGGGCGAGTCGATCTACGACGACGGGCTCGACGGACTCCCCGACACCAGTGTCCTCGCGGGCCGCTCACTGTCCGTGCCATGGGGCTGCGAGCTGCCGAAGGGCGAGACCTTCCTCCAGGTGGAGGTGGCGCCCGACTGGGAGTCGGACGTCGCCATCTTCACCGGGACGGTCAAGAAGTAGACCGGACGCTCCAGCCGGCCCCCTCCTCCGACCGCCTCCTCCGACCACCCCTCGAACAGCCGCGCCAGGCGGGCCGGCGTCCTCCGTGTACCGGTCTCGTTGTCAGCGACGGCCCACGGCGTCGGCCGGTCCCCACCGGCCACTCACCCCCTCCCGTCGGAGAGCAGCGCGCAGACGAAGTCCTCCTGGACCGCGCGCAGCTCGCGCAGCCGGTCCGAGTCCAGGGTCCGGTTGATCTGGGAGGTGACGGTGAAGGTCAGTGAGCGGTCGCCGTCCGGGGTGGCGGCGATGAGCTGGGTGTAGCCGGGGAAGTTCCCGGTGTGGCCGAGCACCTCGCCGCACCGGGTCGCGTACCGGAAGATCGCCAGCCCGGCCGTGTTCGCCCCCGGCCCGGCCGGTTCGGAGGCGCCCTCGATCCAGTCGCGCTGCTGGCGCAGCAGCCGCTTGCCGTAGAGCGCGCCGGACGCGTAGCCCCGGATGAAGCGGTTCATGTCGGCCGGGGTGGAGACGATCCCGCCGGACGCCCACACCCCGGACGCGCTCAGGATCTCGCTGATGTCCTCGGGCGGCGCGGACGGGGCGGTGTCGTAGCCGTGCAGATAGGGCTCCGGCATCCGGAACCCGGAGGGCAGGGAGGTGTCCCGCAGGCCGAGCGGCCGGTAGACCAGCTCCCGCAGCAGGGTCTCGTACGGTGTCCCGGTCGCGGCCTCGGCCATCAGGGCGACGGCGATGTTGTCGGAGTTGGAGTACTGGTAGCGGGTGCCGGGCGGGAAGCGCAGGGAGTCGTCGGCGACGAAGTCGAGCAGGCGGCGGGGGTCGAAGCGGTGGTGCGGGTCGGCCGTGACGATCTCCTGGAAGCGGGGGTCCTCGGTGTAGTCGGGCAGTCCGCTGGTGTGGTGGAGGAGCTGGCGCAGGGTCACCGCGCCCCAGGCGCGCGGCAGCCGGGGCAGCCGCTCGCGCAGGGTGTCGTCCAGGCCCAGGGCGTGCCGGTCGGCCAGGGCGAGCGCGACGGCCCCGCTGAACGCCTTCGCCGTGCTCGCGATCCGCATGTGGTCGTCGGGCTCCGGGGGGCGGCCGGTCGTCAGATCGGCGACCCCGGCGCGGACGACTCGGGTGTGCGGTCCCCGCTGGAGCACGGCGATGGCGCCGGGCGGTCCGCCGGGGGCCCGGACGAGTGCCTCCAGGCGCCGCTGGAGGGCGCTGTCGTCGCCGTGCGCGGCGGACGTGGTCGTGGCGGCGGCGGTGGCGGGCGCGGCCGGTACCAGCACGGTCAGGCACACCGCGAACAGCCGGACCGCCCGCAACCGGGGCCGGAACGCGCTGCGGCGACGGGAGGCGGGACGGGACGGCCGGGGGCGAGGGGGCATCGGGGCTCCTGGGACGGGCGATGCGAACGGGACGGGAACGGACGGACGGGACAAGGCCGGACCGGGCCGGACGAGGCCGGACGAGGCCGAGGGGTGCGCGTCGGCACACCGGCACATCGGTTCGCCGGTTCGCCGGTTCGCCGGTTCGCCGGTTCGCCAGCACATCGCCCCGTCGGTTCGTCGGTTCATCGGTTCGTCCCAGCCTGTCCGGCGCCGGGCGCGGGGGCCGCCGGGGCTGCTGCATCCGGACCAATGGGGCGCCCTTGCCCGGGGGGGGTGGCGCCCGCGCCGGTTCAGCCCTGCCCGTCGTCCTTCGCCCACGCCCCGACGCCCAGCCGGCCGGTCGTACCGAGGTCGAGTTCCGGCGTCACGGTCACCGGGTCGGCGCCGGGCTTGGCCCAGACCCGGACGTACGGGGCGTCGACCGCCTCGCCGAGTTCCGTGGTGTTGCGCCAGACCAGGGTCGTACGCGCCCGTTCGCCGCGCCGGAGGGTGAACGGGGCGGGCTCGGTGTCGGCGCCCGTGCCGGTGGCGATCTCGCTGCCGCCCTCCAGGATCTCGATGCCGTCGACCGGCTCGTGAGCGGCGTCGAGGAGTTCCAGCCGGGGGTAGCCGTCGAGGGCGTAGGAGTCGGCGCCGCAGTTCTCCACGAACAGGCCGACCACCCGCAGCCCCATCGCCGCGTCGCCCTGGTCGGCGTACATCCGTACGCCCGAGGGCGGGCAGGTGGAGTCGTCGTCGGCCGGGGCCTCGTCGGCGGGAACCGAGCGGACGGTGGTGATCACGGCCTGGGTGGAGTCGCCGAGCGAGCCCGCCGCACTGAAGGTACGGCGGACCGTGTCACCCGGCGCGACCGCCCGCACGGTGTCCTCGGCGTAGTGCATGGCGCCGCCCGCGGCGTCCGCGAAGGTGAAGCCGACCGTGTAGGTCCGGGCCTCGGTGGCGGAGTTGGTGACCTGGTACTCGACGCAGTCGAGGGTGCCGGCGCTGTAGCCGAGGATCCGCACCCCGTCCTTCTCCGGGGCGGCCGGGGTGGCGGAGGGCGGGGCAGTCGGGGTGGCGGAGGCCGGGGCGGGGCAGCCGGTGGGGCGGAGTGCGTCGGGCGCGGCGGCGGGCGAGTCATCGCCGGGCCGCGCGGTCCCGCAGGCGGTGAGCAACAGGGCCCCGGTGGCGAGGGCCAGAGGGAGCGAGAGGGGGAGGGGGATGCGCCGCATGCGCCGAGTCGATCAGCCCGAGGGCTCGGAGCCTGTGGCGGAGGCCACAGTTCCGGTCACAGGGCTGTCACAAGCGTCAACACGCCCGCGACGCACGGCAACACCGGCGTCATCGGCATCAACACACCGGCCATGAGCGGCAATACGGCCGGCACAGGGCGTCCACACATCCCCTGAACGGGTCAACGCGGCCCGCGCAGGGAGTCCCCACACCCCCGAACCGCGCGGCAACACAGCCCGCACAAGGCATCCCCACACCCCCGGACCCGGCGGCAACACACCCCCGAACCACCCCACACCCACCACCGCCGACCACTCCCCCGCGTGAGCGGGATCGTGACCGGCGGTGGGGTGGGGGGTCGTGGGGGGTCATGGGGGGCTATGGGGGTTGTGGGGGGAGCGAGGGTTCAGGAGCGTGCCGTGGACCTCCCCGGTCGGGGGATCCGCTTCAGCAGCGGCCAGGCCAGCAGCACCACGATCACCGCGTACACGGTCACCGAGAACCAGGTGTTCACCAGCCCGGAGACGCTCCCGTCGCTGATCTGGAGGGCGCGGCGGAGCTGCTGCTCGGCGTTGGGGCCGAGGATGACGCCGATGACGGCCGGGAGCACCGGGAGTCCGTAGCGCCGCATGCCGAAGCCGATCAGGCCGATGATCAGCAGGATCACCAGGTCGATCACCTCGCCGCCGACCGCGTACGCGCCGACCGCCGCGAAGAACAGGATGCCCGCGTAGAGGTAGGGCCGCGGGATGCGCAGCAGCTTCGCCCAGACCGGTGCGAGCGGCAGGTTGAGGGCGAGGAGCAGCACCATGCCGACGAAGAGGGAGGCGATCAGGCCCCACACCAGGTCGGGTTCGCGTTCGAAGAGCAGCGGTCCGGGCTGGATGCCGTACTGCTGGAAGGCGGCCAGCATGACGGCGGCGACGGCCGTGGTGGGCAGGCCCAGGGTGAGCATGGAGACGAGGGTGCCGGCCGCCGAGGCGGACGCGGCGGACTCGGGTCCGGCGACGCCCTCGATGGCGCCCTTGCCCCACTCGTCCTTGTGCTTGGAGAGGCGCTTCTCGGTGACGTAGGAGAGGAAGGTGGGGATCTCGGCGCCGCCCGCGGGGATGGCGCCGAAGGGGAAGCCGATGAACGGGCCGCGGGCCCAGGACTTCCAGGTGCGCCGGACGTCCTTCTTGCCGAGCCAGGGGCGGCCGACCGGGATCGGCTCGGGCGGCCTGCGCCGCAGATGCGCGGCGACCCACAGCGCCTCGCCGATGGCGAACAGTCCGACGGCGACGATGACGACGTCGATGCCGTCGGCGAGTTGCAGCGAGCCGAAGGTGAGCCGCTGCTGGCCGGTCATCTGGTCGAGCCCGACGAGGCCGATGGTGAGACCGATGAGGAGGGAGGCGAGGCCGCGGATGCGGGAGGAGCCGAGGACCGAGGTCACCGCGATGAAGGCGAGGACCATGATGGCGAAGTAGTCCGGCGCGCCGATGTCGACGGCGAGTTCGGCGACCGCCGGGGCGAGCGCGACGAGCAGGATGGTGCCGACGATGCCGCCGGTGAAGTGGCCGATGGCGGCGGCGGCCAGGGCCTGGGCGCCACGCCCCGACTTGGCCATCGGGTTGCCCTCCATCGCGGCGACCACGGCCGCGCTCTCCCCGGGGGTGTTGAGGAGGATGGAGGTGGTGGAGCCGCCGAACATGGCGCCGTAGTAGATCCCGGCGAACATGATGAACGCGCCGATGGGGTCGAGTCCGTAGGTGACCGGGAGGAGCAGGGCGACGGCCATGGCGGGGCCGATGCCGGGCAGGACGCCGATGGCGGTGCCGAGGAGCACGCCGAGGGCGGCCCACATCAGGTTCATCGGCGTCAGGGCGGTCCCGAAGCCGTCGAGCAGGGAGTTGAGGGCGTTCATCTCACAGCACTCCCATCAGCGGGCCGCCGGGGAGCGGTACTCCGAGCAGGTCGTTGAACAGCACATAGGTGACGAGGGACAGTCCGGCGGCGATCAGCGGATCGCGGTCGGCGCGGCGGCTGCCCAGGGCGAAGGCCGCGCCCCAGAAGAGCAGGGCCCCGGCGATGGGGAAGCCGAGCGGCTCGATGAGCACGGCGGTGGCCAGGAAGACCCCGCCGAGCAGCAGGACGGTGCGCCAGTCGGCCGGTTCGGACAGGTCGACGTCCTCGCCGGTCTCGGCCTGGCCCCGGCCGCCGCGCAGCACGTCGACGGCGAGCAGCGCCGCGATGACGAGCAGGCCGATGCCGACGGCGATGGGGACGGTCCTGGGGCCGACGGGGCCGCGCTGGGCGATGTCGACGTCCATGGTGAGGGCGTCGGTCAGCACCAGCACGCCGAGGATCAGCAACAGCACGCAGACGCCGAGTTCGGAGTACTCGCGCCACCAGGAGCGGGGCTCTCCCGCAGGGGCTGCGGCGGAGGTTGCGGCGGAGGTTCCGGCAGAGGTCCCGGAGGGTCTCCCCTCGGGTGCCGGGGTGGTGTCGCCGGTGGTCGGTGTCGTCACAGTCCCAGCTCCTTCAGCACCGAGACCACGCGCTTGTCCTGGGCCTCCAGGAACGCGCCGAATTCGTCACCGGTCAGGAAGGCGTCGTCCCAGCCGTTCTGCTGCATGGACTTCTGCCACTGCGGTGAGTCGTGCAACTCCTCCACCAGCCGGACGAGTTTGTCGCGTTCGGCGTCGGAGAGGCCGGGCGGGGCGACGATGCCGCGCCAGTTGGTGAAGTTCACGTCGTACCCGGCCTCCATCAGGGTGGGTGCGTCCAGGCCGTCGACCCGCTCGGGGCCGGTGACGGCCAGCAGCCGCAGCTCCCCCGCCTTGATCTGGTCGAGGTACTCGCCGACGCCGGAGACACCGAAGGCGACCTTGTTGCCGAGGATGGAGGCGAGGAGTTCGCCGCCGCCGTCGAAGGGGATGTAGTTGACGTCCTTCGGGGCGATGCCAGACGCCTGCGCCATCAGCATGGGGGCGAGGTGGTCGGGGCCGCCGGGCGAGGAGCCGCCGCCGACCGGCAGCTTGCCGGGGTCGGCCTTCCAGGCCGTGATGAGGTCGTCGATGGTCCGGTACGGGGAGTCCTTGGCGACCACGACGACATCCTGCTCCTCGGTGAGCCGGGCGATCGGGGTGGTGTCGGCGAGCGTCTTGGGGGCGTCGTTGGAGCGCACCGCGCCGACCACGCCGAGTCCCATGGACATCGCGAGCTTGCCGTTGCCGTGCTCGCTGACCAGCCGGGTCAGTCCGACGGTGCCGCCGGCGCCGGGCAGGTTGAACACCTCGATACCGGAGGTGAGTCCGGCGTCCTCGGCGTTCTTCGCGGCGGTGCGGGCCGTGATGTCGTAGCCGCCTCCGGGCGTGTTGGGGACCATGAAGCGCAGGCCCGGGATCTGTGTGCCGGTCTCGGCGCCGCTGCCGGTGGTCAGCAGCGGCGGCCCGAGAAGGACCAGCACGGCGGCCCCGAGCAGGGCGAGGGGAGTGCGCAGGCGCACGAATGCCACCACCTGTCGGTTTGCGTGTTGTGCGTGAACGGGTCGTACGGGTCGTACGGGTTATGCGGGTCCTACTGGTCGTACTTGCCGTACGGAGGGGGGTGCGGAAGCGCGGGGGGAGAAGCCCTGTGGGGGAGGGTGATGTGGGCCACATGTTGCACGGGCGTAAACACGGTGTCTCGCTTCCGGAACCAACGGAGGTTTTGGTCTTTGTGGCCAGGGGGTGGAGAGGAGGCCGCCCTCTCGCAGGGCCCAGGGGTGGAGAGGAGGCCGCTCCCTCACAGGGCCCAGGGGTGGAGAGGAGGCCGCCCCCTCACAGCGCCCCTCCCCGAGCGCCACTCCCCCGAGCGCCTCCCCCCGGGCACCCCTCCCCCTGGCCCGTCACGCCCCGTTACCAACCGGTGCCTTTCCCCCGGCCCGGTTCGCGGCCATCATGAGGCGACCCCGCATATGACGATGAGGTTGACCCGCCATGGCCGCCACGTTCCGCCGACACACCCTCGCGGGCGAGATGCTGGTGTTGCAGCTCGCCATCGTGGTGATGGTGCTGGTCGCGGTCGCGGCGGTGTCGCTGGCGCAGTCGGAGGCCACCTTCGACCGGGTCGAGGGGCGCCGGGTGACCGCGCTGGCGGAGCAGTTGGCGGCGACGCCGCTGGTACGCGGCCAGCTCGCCCAGCCGCTGCTGCCGCGCGAGGCGCTGGCGCCGCTGGTGAACTCCACCCAGACCCAGTCCGGGGTCACCTCCGTGACCATCGCCGACGCGGGCGGTCTGATCGTCAGCTCCACCGACCCGACGGTGATCGGTGAGCCGCTGCCGCGCGGGTCCGGCGCCGCGGCCGAGCCGGACCGGGGCTGGTCGGGCGAGCTGTCCCTCGGCGACGGCCGGGAGCGGGTCGCGCAGGTGCCGGTCCTCGGGGAGCAGGAGGGCAGCGTCGGGCAGGTGCTGGGCACGGTGATGATCGGTGAGGAGTCCCCCACGGTCTGGGAGCGGCTGAGCAACGCCTCCTCCTCTCTGATCGCCTATCTCGGTATCGCCAGCGGGCTGGGGCTGGCCGGTTCCTGGCTGCTGGCCCGGCGGATCAAGCGGCAGACGCTGGGCCTGGAGCCCCGCGAGATCGCCGGGCTGGCCGAGCACCGGGAGGCCATGCTGTACGGCATCGCCGAGGGCGTGGTCGCGCTCGATCCGCAGCACCGGCTGACCCTGGTCAACGAGGTGGGCCGACGGCTGCTGGAGCTGCCCGAGGACTGCGAGGGACGCGGACTGGACGCCTTGGGCATCGACGGCAGACTCCGCGATGTGCTCACGGGAGGCCGGGACGGGGGGTCGTCGTCCGACCGGGGAGGTACCGGGGTGACGGCCCCCACCGGCCACGGCCACGCCCCCGGCCAGCACGGCCCCGGCCACACCCCCGTGCGACGGGACAACACCCCCGACCGACGGGACAACGCCCCTGACCGACGCGACGAGGTCGTCATCCGGGGCGGCCGGATCCTGGTCATGAACCGGATGACGGTCACCAAGGACGGCCGCCCTCTCGGCTCGGTCACCACCCTGCGCGACCGCACCGAACTGGCCCGCCTGGAACGGGAGATCGGCTCCTTCCGCAGCTCCTCGGAGCTGCTGCGCGCCCAGGCGCACGAGTTCGCCAACCAACTGCACACCATCTCCGGGCTGATCCAGATCGACGAGCAGGACGAGGTGGTGCGCTACATCCGGGCGCTGAGCCTGCGCCGCCAGTCGCTGGACGTCACCCTGAGCCGCCGGGTGCGGGACACGACGGTGGCGGCGCTGCTCACCGCCAAGTCGTCGCTGGCCGCCGAGCGACGGGTGAGCCTGCGGATCTCCGACGCCACCGCGCTGGGCCGGCTGGCCCCGGAGGACGCCGCCGATGTGGCGACCGTGGTGGGCAATCTGGTCGACAACGCGGTCGACGCGGCGGCCCCGGCGGGCTCCGAGGAGGACCGGGACGCCTGGGTCGAGGTCGACATCCGCCAGGACGCCTCCGGCGTGGAGATCGTCGTACGGGACTCGGGGCCCGGGGTGGCGCCGGAGCTGGCGCGTGAGGTGTTCGAGCACGGCTTCACCACCAAGGCCGCCCGGGAGGGCGAGCGCGGTGTCGGGCTGGCCCTGACCCGGCTGGTCTGTGAACGGCACGGCGGGGAGATCGCGGTGACCAACACCCCCGAGGGCGCCCAGTTCACCGCGCGGATGACGGTCGGTCGCCTCACCGGCGGGGCGACGGAAGGAGCGTTGAGGAGATGACCGCGGCGAACGGCCCGGCGCAGCCCGGGAAGACCCTGGACGTCCTCGTCGTGGACGACGACTTCATGGTGGCTCGGGTCCATCGCGCCTTCGTGGAGCGGGTACGGCCCTTCCGGGTCGTCGGGGTCGCCAGTACCGGCGAGCAGGCGGTGGTGGCGGCCGACGAACTGCGCCCCGATCTGGTGCTGCTCGATCTGTATCTGCCGGATCTGTTCGGCCTCGATGTGATCCCCCGGCTGCGGGCGGCCGGGCACGACTGCGATGTGATGGTGATCAGCGCGGCCCGGGAGGCGGACACCGTGCGGGGCGCGGTACGGCACGGGGTGGTCGACTATCTCCTCAAGCCGTTCGAGTTCGAGGACCTCCAGTCCCGGCTGGAGCGGTACGCGGCCCAGCGCGGGCGGCTGCTGACGACGGTGGTGCGCAGCCAGGCGGATGTGGACCGGGTGCTGTCGGGCGGCTCGGGTCCGGCGGGCGGCGGGCTGCCCAAGGGGATGAGTGTGGAGACGGCGGATCTGGTCGAGCGGACCCTGCGCGACACCGACGGCACGCTCTCGGCCACCGAGTGCGCGACCCTCACCGGGGTGTCCCGGGTCAGCGCCCGCCGCTATCTGGAGTACTTCCACACCGTCGGGACGGCGGAGGTGGCGCTGCGCTACGGGGTGGCGGGGCGGCCGGAGCGGCGGTACCGCTGGCGCGGGTGAGCCCTCCGGGCCGGTGTCGGGCCGCCGGCTCAGCTCTCCATCAGACCGGCGGCGAGCGTGGCGCCCAGCTCCCAGCAGGCTTCCAGGTCGCCCTTGCCGGGCTCGCCGATGACGGTGACCGGCTCGGCGGCCCGCCGCCAGCCCAGGCCGGTGGTGATGGTGTCGAGGGCGCGGGCCGCGCCGGTGGTGTCGTTGCCGCCGTGGATCCAGGAGCCGAAGGGGCGGCCCCGGGTGGCGTCCAGACAGGGGTAGTAGATCTGGTCGAAGAAGTGCTTGAGGGCCCCACTGAGATAGCCGAGGTTGGCGGGGGTGCCGAGCAGCAGTCCGTCGGCGGCCAGCACATCGGGGACGGTCGCCCCGAGTGCGGGCCGCCGCACCACGTCGACCCCCTCGATGTCGGGGTCGGTCGCGCCGGAGACGACGGCTTCGAAGAGCGCCTGGCAGTGGGGCGAGGGCGTGTGATGCACGATCAGCAGGGTGGCCACGCAGGCACCCTGCCTGCCCCGGCACCGACACGCAACCGCGAACCGGTCGCACCGGCCCGCCCGCGCTGGGACGATGGCAGCCGGGATCACCCCTCCCCGACGATCCCCTCCCACCCCTCCCTCCCCTCCCACTCCGCCCACTCCGCCCTCTGTACGCCCTCCACTCCCCGGACGAAGGGAACCGCACCGTGACCGAGGCCCCGCCCAGACCCCCCGCCGCCGTCACCTTCGACGCGATCGGAGCCGCCTACGAGGACGCCTTCGCCGCCTCCGAGCCGCACCGCCGCTCGCTGGACCGACTGCTGGAACGGCTGGCCCCGGGCAGCCGGGTGCTGGATGTCGGCAGCGGCACCGGACGGCCGACCGCCGAGACGCTCACCGCCGCGGGCCATGACGTGCGGGGCATCGACATCTCGCCGGTGATGGTGGAGATCGCCGCCCGGCAGGTGCCCGGGGCGTCGTTCGAGTGCGCGGACATCAGGGCCCTGCCGCTGCCGCGGGCCCGGTTCGACGCGGTCTGCGTCTACTTCTCGCTGCTCCAGATGACCCGCGCCGAGCAGTCCGGTCTGATCGGGCGGCTGGCCGAGGCGCTGCGGCCGGGCGGTCATCTGGTGCTGGCCACGATCCCGCTGGAGGTCGAGGACGTCGAGGTGGTGTTCCTGGGGCAGCCGGTCCGGGCGACGAGTTTCTCCGCCGGGCAGGTCGCCGCGCTGGTGGCGGAGGCCGGGCTGACCGTGCTGGAGCGGGAGGAGGCGCTGTTCACCCCGGCGCTCCCGGAGGCAGGCCCGGAGCCGCACTTGTTCCTGCTCTGCCGCCGCGAGGACTCGACCGGGCGGACCTGACCGGACCTGACCGGGGCGGATCTGACCGGGGCGGGCCGGACCCGACCGGACCTGATCTCCACCTGATCTCCACCCGACCTGACGCTACCCGGCGCCCTCGTCGACCAGTTCGGCGGCGAGCAGATCCATCAGCAGCCCGTCGTGCCAGGTCCCGTCGGCGCCGCGCTCGTACTGCCGCATCACACCGACCGGCCGGAAACCGACCTTGGTGTAGCAGCGGATGGCGGGGGCGTTGTCGGCGGCCGGGTCGATGACGAGGCGGTGGAAGCCGAGGTCGCGCACGAGGTGCCGGGCCAGGGTGCGAACGGCGTCGGTGCCGAGTCCGGCGCCGTGGGTGGCGGGGTCGAGGAAGATGTCGATCCCGGCGTGCCGGTAGTCGGGCTCGCTCTCCTCGTACCACTGGATCATTCCGGCGATCCGGTCCCGGTACCGGACCGTCAGGCAGTGGGTGCCGGGGTCGGCCAGGTCCTCCGCGATGTCGGCGGCCAGGTCGGGGCCGCCGCGCCAGTGCTCGGCGACCTCGGGGGTGGCGCGGAGGGCGGCGAGGGCCGGGATGTCGCCGGGTTCGCTGGTGCGCAGGACGACCCGGGTGCCATGGATTTCGGTCACCCGGCTCACGGTAGCCCGGCACCCGCCCGGGCCACCGGTCATTTTTGTCCCGCCGAGTCCGGCCGCTCGCTCCCGCCGAGTCCAGCCGGGGCACCCCGCTGAGTCCGGCCTGGGCATCACGATCTCGGTCCCGGCGAGGCATCTCGCCCTCGGTCCCGGCGGGCCGTCTCGATCTCGGTCCCGGCGGGGCACCTCGCCCTCGATTCCGGCGGGGCGTCCCACCCTCGGTCCCGGCAGGGCGTCCCGAAGAGCACGAGACGGACGACCCCGCCCCGCCGGTCAGTCCGCGAGGCGCAGCGTGCGCTTGGCCAGTTCGTAGGCGGGCAGGACGGCCCGGTGCTCGTCCGCGTCGGGGGCGTCGAGGCTGATGACGACGGGGCCGTCCGGGGTCGGCAGCGCGAAGGCCCGGTCCGGCCGCTCACCGAGGTCGTCGGTGGTGGTGTAGGTGACTTCGACGGCTGTGACCCCGTCGATCTCGAACGGGCGGTACCGCATCCCGCTCTTCGTCGAACCCGTCTCCTCGGCGAGATGGGCCGCGAGGACCGCCTCGGGGTCGTCGTCGCCCGGCGCCCCGGTCCAGACCCGGACGAAACCGAGGTGCCCGGCCGGTTTGGCGTCGATCTCGCAGGCGACGGAGACGGGTCCCACCTCCCACAGGAACTCGACGGGGTCGGCCTTCCACTCCTGCGCGAAGTCGAAGGTGACCGGCAGCTCGCACGCCGACCCGGCCCCGCCCAGCGTCCCCCCGCTCTTCACCCCGGTGGCGGGCGCGGCACTCACCGCGTCCGCCGAAGCACCGGCCGAGGCAGCGCCGGAAGCCTCCCGGTCATCACCACCGCCATCCCCACCACCCCCGCCCGAGCACCCGGTCACCGCCACCACCACCGCCGCCACGACCGCCACCGCGACCGCCGTTCTCGCCCCCTGCGCCACCCGCACTGTTCACTCCCCGCACCTTGATCCACTGAGCACGGACACTGTATGCGCGCGCACGCGTGGACCGTGATATCGAGATGATCACGAAATGTGACGCAGCCCACACGGGAAAATCCGACGCCCCGAATTTCCTCCCGAACTTCGATAACCGCATATCGGACACCCCTCGTCAACCTTGAGAAGCAACAACAGAAACCCCCAACAACCCTTGCAATCAGAGGCACAGGAAGCAAACAGCACCCGAATACCAGCCCCTCACCCTTCACACCCCCCACCCCCCACAACCGGAACCACGGAAACCGCACCGCTTAACGTCCTGTTCATGACTGAGCTGGACGTACGGCCCCAGGCCACCGACCACGGCGACGGGGCCCCCGCCGACGGCATGCGCACCAAGGGCCTCAGCGGGAACTCCGTCGGCCTGCTGGGCAGCGCGGTCATCGGTGTCTCCACCGTGGCCCCCGTCTACTGCCTCACCTCCACCCTCGGCTCCACGGCCGGGGAGGTCGGGGTGCAGATGCCGGCGGTGTTCCTGGCCGGGTTCCTGCCGATGCTGCTGGTGGCCTTCGCCTACCGCGAGCTGAACCGGGCGATGCCGGACTGCGGCACCTCCTTCACCTGGACGGTCAAGGCATTCGGCCCGAAGGTCGGCTGGATGTGCGGCTGGGGCCTGGTCATCGCCACGATCATCGTGCTGTCGAACCTGGCGGGCGTGGCGACCTCGTACTTCTGGCTGCTGGCCGGGGAGATCACCGGCAGTGCGTCGGTGGCCGCGCTGGACGACAGCAAGGCGGTGCACATCCTGACCTGTCTCGCGCTGATCGCCATCGCCACGGTGATCAGCTACCGGGGCATGACGGCGACCAAGGGCGTGCAGTACGCGCTGGTCGCGCTCCAGCTCGTGGTGCTGGCGGTCTTCGTGGCGATGGCGTTCTCGAAGGCGGGCAGCGCCGAGTTCGCCACCTCCCTGGACTTCTCCTGGTCCTGGCTGAACCCGTTCGCCGTCCAGTCCTTCGCCGCGTTCACGGCGGGCCTGTCCCTGTCGATCTTCATGTACTGGGGCTGGGACGCCTGTCTCACCGCCAATGAGGAGACCAGCGGCAGCGACCGCACCCCGGGCCGCGCGGCGCTCGTCGCCATGGTCGTCCTGGTCGGCTCCTACCTGGCCACCGGGGTGGCCGCGCAGATGGTGGTCGGTTCCGGGGAGAGCGGCCTCGGGCTCGCCAACCCGGAGACCTCCGACAATGTCTTCGCCGCGCTGGCGGGACCGATCATGGGCCCCGGCCTCGGCGTGCTGCTGTTCGTCGCGGTCCTGGCGTCGGCGGCGGCCAGCCTCCAGACCACCTTCATCCCGGTCGCCCGCACGGTCCTCGCCATGTCGACCTACGAGGCCCTGCCCGCGTCCTACGCGCGCGTCCACGAGCGGTTCCGCACCCCCGGCCGGGCCACCGTCACCGCGGGTGTGGCGACCGGCGTGTTCTACACCCTGATGACGCTGGTCAGCGAGCACGTCCTGGTGGACACGATCTACGCCCTCGGCCTGATGATCTGCTTCTACTACGCGCTGACCGCCTTCGCCTGCGCCTGGTACTTCCGCGCCGACCTGCTGAAGTCCGGCCGCGACCTGGTCTTCAAGGGGCTGTTCCCGGTGGTCGGCGGGCTGCTGCTGGCGGCGGTCTTCGGCAAGACCCTGGCGGACATGTGGGACCCGGCGTACGGCAGCGGCTCCTCGGTGTTCGGGGTGGGCTCGGTGTTCGTGATCGGGGTGGGGCTGCTCGCCCTCGGCCTGGTGATCATGTTCGTGATGCGCTGGAAGAGCCCGGCCTTCTTCCGCGGCGAGGTCCTGACCAAGTCGACACCGGCCCTGGTGGCGGAGAGCTGAGAACGGTCACCGGCGGTCCGCCGCCGGTAATTCCGTTGCGTTCCGTCCCGTTCGTCACAGAACCTGACGGCATGCCCACCCCCATAGCCACGCCGTCCCTCCGCCCCGCCGCGCTCTCCGACGCCCCGGCCATCACCGAGCTGCTCAACGCGATCGACCGCGCCGAGATCGGCACCCCCGAGACCGATCTGCACACGATCGAGTCGGACCTCCGGCACCCGGAGACGGACCTGGCGTCCGACTCCTGGCTCGGCTTCGAGGGGGACCGGCTGGTGTCGTATGGGCTGCTGTGGGACGAGTCGGGCGGCGAGCGCATCGACATCGAGCACTGCGTGCTGCCCGGCCACCAGGAGACCGGGCAGCGGGTGCTGCGGGCGATGGAGGCACGCGCCCTGGCCAAGGCGCGGTCCAACGGCGCCGGGCGGGCCGTGATCCACCTCGGCCTGAACACCCGCACCACCACCGACACCGCCCTGCTCACCCCCCGCGGCTGGCATCCGGTACGCCGCTATCACACCCTCACCCGGCCCCTGGACCCGGCGCGGGACCTGGCGCCCGAGGCGCCCCGGGGAGTGCGGGTGCGGGCCTGCCTGACCGAGGAGGACCGGGTCCGCGCCCACGCCCTGGACCAGCTCACCTTCGTCGACCACTACGACTTCCAGGCCCGCACCTACCCGCAGTGGCTGGCCGACCTCGACCCGGAGCTGACCGACTGGTCCCTGGTCTGGATCGTCTCGGTGGACGGGCTCGGCGACGCCGGGTTCCTGCTGGGCCGCGGCGACCTCAGCAGCACGGCCTGGATCAGCGGCCTCGGGGTGGTGCGCGAGGCCCGGGGCCGCGGCCTCGGCGGCTTCCTGCTGCGCCACGCCTTCGCCGAGTTCGCCGCCCGGGGCCGCGCCAGGATCGGCCTGGGCGTCGACACGGACAACGACACGGGCGCACCCGAGCTGTACGGCCGCAACGGCATGTCGGTCCACTACGCGGTCGACACGTGGGAGACGGTCGTCGGCTGAGCGCGAACCGTCGGCGCGGGGCGGCCACGGGAGTGATACACCTCCCGGGCGATCTGCTGCCGGGCGGGGTGGAGACGGTCGTACCGGCGAGCAGCTCGCCGGTGGGGGAGGTTGGAGCCGGTGGAGCCGGTGGAGCCAGCCAGTGGAGCCGGTCGAGCCAGCCGGTGGAGCCGGTGCTGCGGGTGTCAGGGCCTGCGGCGGCCCCCGGGCGTTCGCCGGGACCGGGTCGGCGGCGACCTCCAGGTCACCCGGGACCGGCGACAAGCGTGGCGGGCAGCCGGAGACCGGTGGCGCAACCCCCGGGTCACCCGGGACGGGATCACGCGGGACCGGGTCAGCCGGGAAGGGATCACCCGGGAACGGGTCACCCGGGGACCGGCTCCCGCTCCCGCTCCCTCTCTCCCTCCCCCTCCCGCCGCGGCAGCAGCAGGGGAGTCGCCAGGAGCAGCACCCCGGCGAGGGCGAGGGCGGGGCGGATGCCGACGGCGGCGGCCAGTAGGCCCCACAGCGCCGTGACGGCGGCGGTGACCGTCTTCCCGGTGACCGACCAGGCGGCCAGCACGCGGGCGGTCCGGCCGGGCTCGGTCAGTTCCAGCCGGCGGGTGGCGAGGACCGGGGCGTAGACGGCCGAGCAGGTGATCAGGGCCAGCTCGACGACCATGACCAGGGCCAGTCCGGCGGCCCCGGGCCCGACGAAGGCCAGGGGGACCGACCAGCAGACGCGCAGCGTCCCGGCGACCCGCAGCACCCGGTGCGGCCCGTAGCGGGCCACCAGCGGGCGGGCGAGCCGGGAGCCCAGCAGACCGCCCAGGCAGGGCGCCGCGAAGGCCAGCGCGTAGGCCCAGGGGGCGAAGCCGAGCGGGCCGAGCATCAGGACGGCCAGGAGCGGCACCCCGGCCATGATCAGACCGTTGACGAGGGCGCTGTTGAGGAGGAGGGGACGCAGGACGGGGTGGCCGAGAAGGTGGCGCCAGCCGTCCAGCAGATCACCGGGGCCCCTTCCGGCGGCGGGGGCCGGGCGGGGTGCGGGTTCCCGGCCGGGGACGGTCCGGATGCCCAGCGCGGAGAGCAGACAGCTCACGGCGTCGGCGAGCACCGTCGCCATCGGCCCGAGCAGCCCGACCGCCGCACCGCCCAGCGGCGGCCCGATCATGGTGGCCGTCCAGGAGGTGGACTCGAAGCGGGCGTTGGCGGTCAGTAGATCCTCGGGCGGCACCAGCGCCCTGAGGAACGCACCGGCCGCGGCGCCGAACGCGATGTCGGCCACCGCCACCACCACCGCCACGACCAGGAGGTGGCCGAAGGTCAGCAGACCGCACGCGAAGGCGAGCGGCACGGTCAGCAGGGCCGCCGCCCGGACCAGATCCATGCCGACCATCACCGGCCGCTTGTACCGGAACTCCACCCAGGGCCCCACCGGCACCGCCAGCACCGCTCCGACCGCCGTACCGGCCGCCGCGAGCAGCGCGACCCGGGTCGGCCCGGCGTGCAGCACCAGCACCGCGATCATCGCGAACGCGTCGAGGGCCAGCCGCGTACCGAAGGCGCTGACGGCGTACGCCGCCCACAACCGGCCGAACGCCGGACCCAGCGAGCGGCCCATCGCGCTCCCCCTCCCGTCGCCCGCGTCTGCCCTCCGACCAGCCATCCAAGCGACCGGGGCGGCCGGACACAAACAACCCCCGGGCCCGTGCCACAACGGGGGGTTGTGGCACGGGCCCGGGGGCAGTGAGGGACGCGTTCCGTGCCCGGGGTCGCGGGATCGGCGTCGGATCGGCTCAGATACGCGTCGAGATGAGGTCCCGCAGCGGCTGGGCCGAATCCGTGCCCGAGTGGCCGAAGGGCGCGTCGAAGCTCCAGACCATGAAGAGCAGGAAGACGACCAGCGCGCTGAACGCGCTGGCGAGCATCAACTCCCGGGTGGAGCGCCGGATCTGGAGGGCGAAGAGCAGCCCCAGCGTCACCACTCCCCCACCCAGCAGCCCGAACCACACCACGCCGGGCAGGGTGGTCCCGGCGCTGTCCAGCCGTTCGTGCCGGGCCACGTCGGCGGCGGCCACCTCGTCCAGCAGCGGCTGATACGCCTGGGCCTGGAGTTCGTCGGCGGGCGTGCGATGGGCGAGGTCGGCGCGGATCCGGCTCAGCAACTCGCCGCCGGTCGGGCCGGGTTCCTCGTCGCGCTCCATGGCGGCCCACTCGGCGGTGACGGCGTGCCGGGCGTACGCGTCGATCCGCTCGCGCACCTGGCCGCGGAAGTCGGCCGGATAGACGTCCAGCCGCTGATCGATCTCGTAGAGCGCCTGCGCCTCGCGGCGCACGGTGTCCTCGGCCGCGCCCCGCGCCTCCCACACCCCGGCGATGGCCAGCCCCAGCACGATCGCGTACACCACGCCGACCATCATGACCATGTACTCCAGCACGTCCGGCGTCTCGGACGTGTCCTCGTCGGCGGCCACCCGCCGATGCCGCATCACGGTGGCCGCGACGACGAACGCGCAGACCACGGCGGCGGCCAGGGTGTAGATCAGCCATTCGGACACAGGGGGCTCCAGAAGGGTCGTACGGGGTGGGACACGGGGGGGTGGGGGTTCAGCCGCGGCGGCGGCGCGCGCCGGGGCGCAGGGCGACGGCGGCGAGGATGGCGGGGGTGGTGACGACGGTCGTGGTGGTCACCACGGACAGCCCACCGGGGACGTCCCGTTCGGCGGCCGGGGGGCGGTGGCGGTTGCGGGGGACCCAGCGGAAGGGGTCGGCGGGTTCCGGACCGGCCGCGGGGGGTGGCGGGGCAGCGGGCGGGTCGCCGGGGTCGGGGGCCGCGCCGGGCGCGGGCGGGGTGGGGGTGGTGGGCCCGGCCGCCTCCGCTGCCGGGAGCCGCGGCACGGGCGGCGCGGGGGACGCGAGGTGGCCCGGCCGGTCGGGCTCGCGCCGGGTGGGCGGTTCGTGGGGTTCCGCCGGGGGTTCGGCGGGCGCGTCCGGTCCGACGGTGCCCGGCACCCCGATCTCCACCCACGCGTCCGGCACGCACACCACCACATGCGCCTCCCCCGCCGGGGGATCGACGGCGACGGCGGCCCCGCTGTCCGGCGACAGCGGGCACAGCGCGGCGACCGCCCCGAGTCCGACGGTGATCCAACCACCCACCGGCGTACCTCCGTTCCGGGTCCAGCGCCCTGCTCGGCGCTGTCGACCGGGGCCGCGGATCGGGCCCCGCCCGGAATGAACGATCTTTCAGATCGGGGGTCACGCGCCGGTTCGCGCGCGGATGCCCCTCCGCGCGTGAACCGGGGTGTCGCCCGGGGCGGCTCAACGCGCCCCGGACGGTTCGACGACCCGGTGCGGGCGTTCCGTCAGATGCCCGCCGGACGGCCCGCCGGACGCCCGCCAGAGGTCCGCCTGAGGTCCGCGAGATGCCCGCCGGACGTGCGCCACAGGCCCGTCACAAGCCCTCAGAGGTCGGTCAGAGGTCCGTCAGAGGTCCGTGCCTCCGCCCAGCCACAGGATCTGCGTGCTGTCCAGTGCGCCGGCGAACGCCTGGACCTCGTCCACGGCACCGCGCAGATACTCACCCCAGCCGCCCCCGACCGCGGCCCGTCCGATCTGGAGGGGTCCGGTGCTGGTCAGGCCCTCGGCGAGGGGTGCCGAGCCGCCCGACGCGGGGCTTCCGTTCACATAGAGCGAGATCCGGTCGGTGGCGTCGTCGTAGACCACGGCCAGCCGGTGACCGGGCCCCTGTCCGCCGCTCGGCAGGGCCCACTGCGAGACCACCCTCTCCGGCGCCCCGGCCTCGTCCCGCACCGGCATGACGAGCTGCCAGGCGTGATCGGCGGGGCTGTAGCGGACCTTGAAGACATCCGTGTGCGTACCGGCCTGCGAGAGCACGGTCATCGGACGGTCCGGCGCGGTGTCGGCGAGGCGGACGACCACCCCGAGGGTGAAGCTGTCCCGGGTGTCGACGACCGGGCCGGCGGCCACCGCGTGGCCGGTCACGCCGTCCAGCGCGAGGTGCCCGCCGCCGACGAGGGCGGTGGGGAGCGGCACGCACTCGGGGTCGGTCTCGGGGGAGCAGGAGCCGTCGGCGCCCCGGTAGATCGTGGCGCCGGGGCCGAGGGTGAGCGGCGCGCCGCCGCCCTGCTCGGGGCTGGCTCCGCCGGGGGCGGTCTCCAGGGCCCAGCGCCCGAGCGTGGTGTACGCGCGCCGGGCCAGTTCGGCGGCCTCGGCGGGGACCACGACCCGGTCGTGCACCCGTACGCCGCCCAGTTCGCCCTGCCAGGGGTCCCCGTAGGCGGGGCCGGGCCCGGCGGCGCGGCCGAGCTGGAAGTCGCCGGGGGCCGCGAGCGCGGTCGCGCCGGACACCGTGCCAGCCTCGGCCCCGTTGACGTAGAGGCGGGCCTGGCCGGTGCGGGCGTCGTACTGGCCGAGCAGGTGCGCCCACTCGCCGGTCTCCGGCGCGCCGCCCGAGACGCGGGTGCCGCCGATCGCGAAGGACCAGGCGGGGCCGGTGGCGCCCGGGGTGAGGCCGAGGGTGAATCCGGCGGTGCCGCCGGTGTCCTGGCTGGCGGCGGTCATCGCGCGGTCGGTGCGCGCCGGGCGTACCCAGGCGCTCACGGCGAAGGTCTGTCCGGCGGGCACCACGGAGGCGTCCGGGGTGAGGAAGGCGTGCCCGGTGCCGTCGAGGGAGGCGGTCGAGGCGGGCTGCACGCCGCGCGGCCCCGGGGCGCCGAAGGTCACGCCGCTGCCCGCGCGGGCGGCGGGGCCGGTCTCGGCGGCGGCGCCGGTGGCCCCGGCGGGGTCGGCGAGGTTCCAGTGGGCGACGGGGGCGCGGCCCCTGTTCACCGCGAAGCCGTGGTGGGTGTCTTGG
Organism: Streptomyces sp. NPDC093252; assembly: GCF_040683675.1. NCBI lineage: Bacteria > Bacillati > Actinomycetota > Actinomycetes > Kitasatosporales > Streptomycetaceae > Streptomyces > Streptomyces sp. NPDC093252. The sequence goes on from NZ_JBFBEM010000023.1 coordinate 49,100, forward strand.
CTGGAGCGTCCGGCCCGGTCGATCGCGCTGACCGTGAGGCGGTCCAGGCGGGACACGGTCGGCAGATGGGTGAGGGTGACGGGGCCGCCGGGTGTGGCGGGTTCGACGGTCCGCTGCGCTCCGCCGAGGAAGCTGTAGACGTAGCTCACGACGTCGTCGGAGGGCGAGTCCACGGTGAAGTCGCCGTAGACGCCCACGCCGTCGCGCCAGACGCCGTCCGCCGGGTACTGGGTGGAGGTGACGGCCGGGGCGGTGGGGCTGGTGTCGTCGTAGACGAAGGTGCAGAAGGCGCCGTCACCCGACGAGCTCCAGGGGGAGGCGTCGGTGGCGCCGAGGGCACGGACGTGCCAGGAGACGACGGTGTTCGCCGGGACGGTGTCGGGGACGGTCAGCCGGAAGGTGCTGCCGGTGTACTTGGCATCCACCTGGCCGCTCCAGCTCTGCGCGGCGCCGGAGGCGTCCGTCCAGCGGGCCTCGAACTCGCCGCCGACCTCGCTGTTCGGCCCGGTGTCGTGCAGGACGGCGGACAAGGTGGGGCGGGTCCCGGTGTAGGTCGGTTCCGCGCCCGTGGCGCACGCCTGGCTGCCCGTCCTCAGATCGGCGACGGCCGGGCGCGGCGGTGGCTCGTTCGTCGCGGCCTGTGCCGCACCGGGCGCGGCGACGGCGAGGGCCGCGGTCAGCGAGCCGGCCAGCAGAGCGCGGTGTCCGGCCCAACTCCTGCCTCTCTCATGTCTGTTCACTCAGTGTCCTCCCCTGGGAAAACCCGTGGTCACCACGAGTCGCCGGAGGCTAACAGTGAGCACTGACAGAGGCCGAGTGATTTCCCGGGCGGCCGGGCCTCGGTATGGCCGAAAATGGTCACCGGGCCCACCCCGGCGTCACCCGCCGCCGACGTCGTATAACCCGATGGAAGGCAACCCATAAGATCGCCTTATGAGCCCATAGACCGGACCCGCGTACCAACTTAGGCTTGCCTTAGTTTAGGCTTCCTGATCGAGTCGAAACTTCACCGCTCGAAGGGAACCTGATCATGCCGCGCCCCCTGCGGGTAGCCATCGTCGGAGCCGGTCCGGCCGGCATCTACGCCGCCGACGCCCTGCTCAAGTCCGACGTGGCCGCCGAGCCCGGTGTGTCCATCGACCTCTTCGAGCGGATGCCGGCCCCCTTCGGGCTGATCCGCTACGGCGTGGCCCCCGACCACCCCCGCATCAAGGGCATCATCACCGCCCTCCACCAGGTGCTGGACAAGCCGCAGATCCGCCTCTTCGGCAATGTGGACTACCCCACCGACATCAGCCTGGACGATCTGCGCTCCTTCTACGACGGCGTGATCTTCTCCACCGGCGCCATGGCCGACCGCGCCCTTGACCTGCCCGGCATCGACCTGGACGGCTCCTACGGCGCCGCCGACTTCGTGTCCTGGTACGACGGCCACCCGGACGTGCCGCGCACCTGGCCGCTCCAGGCCGAGAAGGTCGCCGTGCTGGGCGTCGGCAATGTGGCCCTGGACATCGCCCGGGTCCTCGCCAAGACCGCCGACGAACTGCTGCCCACCGAGATCCCGGCCAACGTCTACGAGGGCCTCCAGGCCAACAAGGCGCTGGAGGTGCACGTCTTCGGGCGGCGCGGGCCCGCGCAGGCCAAGTTCAGCCCGATGGAGCTGCGGGAGCTGGACCACTCCCCGAACATCGAGGTCATCGTCGACCCCGAGGACATCGACTACGACGCCGGTTCGATCGAGACCCGGCGCGGCAACAAGCAGGCCGACATGGTCGCCAAGACCCTGGAGAACTGGGCGATCCGGGATGCCGGCGACCGCCCGCACAAGCTCTTCCTGCACTTCTTCGAGTCCCCCGCGGAGATTCTCGGCGAGGACGGCAGGGTCGTCGGCCTGCGCACCGAGCGCACCGCTCTCGACGGCACCGGCAATGTGAAGGGCACCGGCGAGTTCAAGGACTGGGACGTCAGCGCGGTCTACCGGGCGGTCGGCTACCTCTCCGACAAGCTGCCCAAGCTGCCCTGGGACCTCGGCTCGGGCACCGTCCCCGACGAGGGCGGCCGGGTCATCGAGGAGAGCGGCGCGCACCTCACCTCGGTGTACGTCACCGGCTGGATCCGGCGCGGCCCGGTCGGCCTGATCGGCCACACCAAGGGCGACGCCAACGAGACCGTCGCCAACCTCCTGGACGACTTCGCCCACGACCGGCTCCAGACCCCGTCCGCCCCGGACCCGGCGGCCGTGGACGGCTTCCTGGCCGAGCGCGGGGTCCGCTTCACCACCTGGGAGGGCTGGCACCGGCTGGACGCCGCCGAGAAGGCGCTCGGCGAGCCCCAGGGGCGCGAGCGGGTGAAGATCGTGGAGCGCGAGGACATGCTCCGCGAGAGCGGCGCCTGATCGGGCCCCTCTCCCACGGCACAGACCTGATCCGGCACCTCCCCCACGGCACACACCTGATCCGGACCCTCCCCTCAGGGCACACACCTGATCCGGACCCCTCTCACGGCACAGAAAACGAGCGGAACCGCCCCAATGCGGATGGTGGGCGGTTCCGCTCGTCCCGTGATTGTGGGGAACCGGCATCCGTGTGACCACGGGTGCGCGAGGGTCGCTTGGTGCGGATGACGTGCGCCCCGTACGCGCCGCGCACTCCCCGTGTGCGGCGCGCGGTGTGTTCTTGATCACTTCAAGGGACCGTTCCCGCATGCCGGGCCGCTCGCCGGTCGATGCTTCACAAGGACTGCGGCGATACTGGTGGATCACACCCCGATCAACCCCGATCGCCCGCCGATGGCACCTCCATCGCACCCCGGTGGCACCCCCGTGCGGGGACCACCGCACCGCAGTGCCGCTCGTGACGCCCCTTCTGCCCCATGGATCCATGTCCAGCTCTCTGACGACTCCCCCGACCGTGTGGCTGGCCCGCGGCCGGTACTCCGGCTCCGACGCGGCGGACGCCCTCCGGCGCACCCTGCGGTCGCGGAAGGAGTCCGGCACCCTGGACGACTTCCACGAACTTCCCGGCCCCGACACCGGCACCGGCTCCGACACCGGCGGCGATCCCGGCCATCCCGGCCATCCCGTCTTCGAGGCCCGCTGGCGGGTCGAGGGACCCGTCACCGTACGGGCCCGGCTCACGCTGACCGGCGGCGACCGGTGGGCGCTGGCCGCCGAGTCCGAGGGCACCGCCTGGGACCTGCGCTGGCCGTCCCCGGCGACCCGGTTCTGGCCGGAGGACGGCGCCGGCTGGGCCGTCGAACCGGCCACCGGGCTGCGGCTGCCGGAGATCAATCCGCTGCCGGAGGACGAGCGGGACCTGCGCCGGGTGCTCAAGGCCGCCCTGCACGACTCCTGGGCGGTCCATGTGGTGGTCCACGAGGCGATGACCGTGGACGAACGGGGCCTGGTGCCGCTGGCCGCCATGGTGCCGCCGGGGCTGCGGCACCGGGTGGTGGAGCACCGGGCCGCGCCGCAGCAGCTCAGGGCCGTGAACTGGGCGCTGCGCGACACAGGGGTGGAGGTGCCGCGCGGGGGCGCCGCCGTCCTGCCCGGCGATCCGGCGCCGACCGGCTTCGCCGCCGGGGACTTCGCGGTGCGCTCGGTGTTCCTGGACGGCACGGAACCGGCGGAGCTGATCACCGCCGTGACCCGGTACGCCGCCCTGCCGCGTCCACTGCCGGAGCGGGCCGGGCCGCTGCTGACCGCCCTGCGCGACGACTGGCGTCTGCTCACCCTGGCGGAGGAGCTGGAGCGGGAGCGGGGCGTCGTGCGGATGTACGCGGACGCCCTGGAGGCGATGACCACCTCCCGCGATCTGTACCGCGAGGCGGCGGAGTCCGCGCACGAGGCGCTGGCGGTGTACCGCGAGACATACGGCGAGCTGTCCGAGCCGGAGCGGCCCGCCGTGCCGGTGGAGTCGTCCCCCCTCACCCGGCTCACCCAGACGTTCGGGCGGCTGAGAATCCCCGGTCGCCGTGCGGACACGGACAGTACCGATCAGCGGACCGGCGGTGCCGGTGGTGCGTCCCGCTGAGGGAGCCCCCTAGGCGAAACGGCGTAGTGGACGCTACGGCGAACCGCCCCGGACCATGCGCCTACGCAACCCACAGGACCTTCCCATGAGTGGCAACAAGACAATCTCTTGACCCGGAACGTACGCTTCCACCGGCGGCTTCCCGAGTGACTTGTGACGGGAAGCAGCAATACGACCCGCGTTTGCGGGAATTCATGGAGTGCGAACGCATTTCGGCGTGGGACCGGCCGGCACCGGGCGGAGACGAGGAGGGCCCTGTGGAGACGACCACCGTGGTGCTCATCGCGGTCGCCCTGGTGCTCGCCGCCGCCGTGCTGGCCGCCGCCGCGGCGCTGCTGGTACGGCTGGTACGGACCCGGCGCGGCCTGCGCCGGGCCGGGCTTCCGACCGGCCCACGCTGGGTTTTCTGGGGCGCGGTGCTGTACTTCGTCCTCCCGACCGACCTGTTGCCCGATCCGGTGTACCTCGATGACATCGGCGTCCTGCTGCTCGCCCTGCGCACCCTGCGGGGACGGGCCGAAGTGGCCCGGCCGGGCGACCCCGCCTGAGATCCGGACCACACAGCCACTACACAAGTCGTCCACGGATCAACCGATTGGCCTTCCCGACCGTCTCAGGTTCAGAGCGGCTCAACTCGCCTGTGACTACGGAGTGTAAGGAAACCATTCACCCGTTCGATTCGTATAAGTGCATGGGGCCCAGAAGATCACTGGCAGACGATGACCGCCGAAAGATCACTGGGCGAAGCAATGACGCGGCCTGCCGACTGCTTGCCCGGAGCGGCACCGACGAGGGAGAGACGATGCAACCGTTCACGCTCAACTACGCACGGCCGGCTGCGGAGTTGGACGTCACCACTCCGTACGCCTACGACTCCGGACTGCAGTTGAACGTACTGATGGATGGCCGGATCGCCGCCTGTGACCTGGCGCTGCTCAGAGAACTGGGGACGACGACCTCCACCGCGGGCTCCAAGACACACTTCGACGACTGACCCACGGACCCTGGACACATGACCGTGCTGATCCTGACCTCCGAGCAGGATGTGACGGCCGACATGGTGGTCGTCCACCTGAACGCCTCGGGGGTGCCCGTGGTGCGCCTCGACCCCGCCGACCTGACCGGCGGGGTGGCCCTCTCGGGCGAATATGTGCACGGCGCGTTCCGCGGACACCTGTGGTCCGCGGGACGGCTGGTGAGCATGGACGGACTCAGATCCGTCTGGATCCGCAGACCGGGCACCCCGGCCACCCGGGTCCCCGAGCCGTCCGACTGGCTGACCGAGGAATCCTCGCAGGCCCTGTACGGCATGCTGCGCTCGCTCGACGTGCACTGGATGAACCATCCGGACGCCTCCCGCCGGGCCCGGCACAAACCCTGGCAGTTGCGCCTCGCCCAGCGCAGCGGACTGCCCGTGCCGGCCACCCTGATCACCACGTTTCCGCAGGCCGCCCGTGATTTCGCGGACCGCTTCCCGGATCTGGTGGTCAAACCGGTCTCCGGCGCCCATCCCCAGGAGCCGCCGCGCGCGGTGCCGACCAGCCGGGTGGCGCCCGGTACGGACTTCGCCGCCGTGGCGTTCGGGCCGACGCTGCTCCAGCGGCGGGTCACCAAACAGGCCGACATCCGGCTGACGGTGGTCGGCGAACGGATGCTGGCGGCCCGCAAACCGGTGCCGCCGGACGCCGACCCGGACGAGGTCGACGTACGGTTCGCCGCGTCCAACGGGCCCTGGCAGCAGACCGCGGTCCCGCCGCGGATCGCGGACGGCGTCCGGACCTACCTCCGGGAGGCGGAACTGTCGTACGGCGCCTTCGACTTCGCGGAGGACGGCGACGGCACCTGGTGGTTCCTGGAGTGCAATCAGTCGGGACAGTTCGGCTTCGTGGAGGTGGACACGGGACAGCCCATCGCGCGCACGATCGCCGAGTGGCTGGCACGTCCGGCGCGGTTCCCGCAGCCGGTGCGGGACGCGGAGACCAGGGTGCGCTGACCACCGCCGCGCCCCCTCCGCGGCCTGGGCCGCGCGGCGCTCCGTCATGCCGTCGCACGGCGACCGCTGCGGGGCCGGACGCCACTAGCGCCGGTCGCCACGCCGGGCAGTCGGAGGCCGGGCCCCAATTCCCGGCGGGCGACGGGACGTTCCTGCACCGCCCGAGCGATCGGCGAAGCGGCGCACAGGAGATCGGCGACTCTCTGCCGACGCCCTGAAGACTCAGAACAAGGACGAGGAAGAGGAAGAGGAAGAGAACGAGGAGACAGACAAGGAGACGGACAAGGACACGAACACGAACACGGCACGCGACGCACCCGCACTCTCCGTCCGTCTCCTTCTCGCACGTCTCCTGCGCTCCTTGCTTCCCTGTGGCCCTGCGCCGGGGTACGGCGGGTGTGAGGTCCCGGTGATGTGGCGCATATGGGATGTGGTGTGCATATGCCCGGATGCGGTCGGGGCATTCGTCCCGCCGGGTGGGTGGCGTCTCATTGGCCGAATCCCGTCCCACGGTTCCCGGACCGGACGCGGCACTTCGGAGCGGGGGCGCGGGGCTTTCCCGGCCGTGCGCCCCGTCACCCTCGGGGTGTGCGCGGTCACCTCTGGCACGTGCGCCGGTGCCGTGCGGCGCGTGCCCCGGCCGGCCCCCGCTTCTCCCCCGGTGCGCATCGCGATCGGACTTCGCGATGAGCCGTTCATATGACACGCTCCCCCTGGCCGACGGACCCGGCCCTTCACGGCTCGGCACAGGAGAGGCGGCAGTATGCGCATCGGACTGCTCGGAACCGGCCCTTGGGCCCAGATGGCCCACGCCCCCGCGCTCGCCGAGCACGGGAAGCTGGACTTCGTCGGCGTCTGGGGCCGACGCCCGGACGCCGCCAAGGAACTCGCCGGCCAGCACGGGGTGCGGGCCTACGACGACGTGGACGCGCTGCTCGCCGACGTGGACGCCGTCGCCGTGGCGCTGCCGCCGCGGGTGCAGGCGGAGCTGGCGGTGCGGGCCGCGCGGGCGGGGCGGCATCTGCTGCTGGACAAGCCCCTCGCGGCGACGGTGGCGGAGGCGCGGGCGGTGGCGGAGGCGGCCCGGGAGGCGCGGGTGGCGTCGGTGGTGTTCTTCACCGCCCGGTTCCAGACCGAGACCGCGGCCTGGATCGCCGGGCAGGCGGCCACGGAGGGGTGGTTCACGGCGCGGGCGCAGTGGCTGGGCTCCGTGTTCACCACCGGGGACAGCCCGTTCGCCGCGTCGGCCTGGCGGCGGGAGAAGGGTGCGCTGTGGGACGTCGGCCCGCATGCCCTCTCGGTGCTGCTGCCGGTACTGGGGGACGCGCTGCGGGTGTCGGCCGCCGTGCACGGCCCCGGGGACACCGTGCATCTCGTCCTCGACCACGCCGGTGGCGCGTCCAGCACGGTGACGCTGAGCCTCACCGCGCCGCCGGCCGCCGCGGGCACCGGGGTGGAGCTGCGCGGGGCAGCCGGGGTGACGCAACTGCCGCAGAGCGCCGAGGGCGCGGTACCGCCGCTGCTGCGGGCGGCCGACGCGCTGGTGCGGTCCGCCGGGACGGGCCGCCCGCATCCCTGCGACGCGTCGTTCGGGTTGCGGGTGACGGAGATCCTGGCGGAGGCGGAACGGCTGCTGGCGGAGCCGATCGGTTAGCGGCGCCCCCTCCCTGCTCTTCTCGCCCTCCCCTCCCCCTCACCCCTCCGCATCGAACGGCTCGTCGCTCCACCGGAACCACGCCGACTCCCCGTCGATGTGCAGCAAGAACTCCGGGACCGGGCCGTCCGGCGAGGACAAGGTCACCCGGCGGGAGATGGCGTCATACGTCTGCTCCCAGGCCGCCCACTGGGTGTCGGAGTCGAGGCGGCTCAGCGACAGTTCCCGCGCGAACAGCTCGCGTACCCCCTCGTAGGCGGGACCAGGGGTGAATCTGCCCGACAGCCAGGGAAAATCGGCGTCCTGGATGAGGATCTCGCCCACCTCGCCCTCGTCGCTGTGCACCCGCCAGATGTCGCCCTGGAACCCCACTCCGGTCTCCTCCCCCACGCTCTGAGTCGTTCTCTGCTCTGCCCCAGCATGGCACCCGGCACTGACATCGCTGCCGACGCCGGGTGCCCGGGGCATCACTCGGCGGAGCCGGATCGGGGCGGGGCGAAGTGCACGCGTTCCCTGGTGATCGGGTAACCGGCCCGGCGGAAGGCGGCGGCCATGGGGAAGTTCCCCCGGTCCGTCGCGGCGGCGATGAACTCGGCGCCGCGCTCGGCGAGGAAGTGGGTGCAGTCGGCCAGCAGGTCGTAGGCGTAGCCGTGGCCGCGCCGCTGGGGCAGGACGCCGATGAATCCGACGCACGGGCCACTGGGGTTGTGCGCGGGGATGTGGATGCCGACCGGGTCCCCGTCGGGGGTGTGTGCCACCTGCCACCAGGCGCGCGGTGAGGGCAGCCAGTGGAAGAACTCCAGTTCCTCGCGGGCGGCCCGGTCGGTGTCGCCGCTGTCCTCCGCCATGGTCCGCAGGGCGTGGGCGTCCAGTGTGCCCGCGTGGATGCGGCGCAGCGCGTCGAGGAAGACGGTGTCGTCGGGTTCGGGCCGGAAGAGGAGCCGGTCGGGGCGCTCGGGGAGGCCGTCGGCCGGGGTCCAGCGGTAGACGTGGCGGGCGACGAGGAGGGTGTACCCGGCCGCCTCAGCGGCGGCGAAGCGGGTGTCGGCGGCGGAGCGCCGGGCGGGGTCGTCCCGCAGTCCCGCGGGCAGGGTCAGCTCCAGCTCGACCTGCCAGGGCGCGGTGCGCAGCAGCGCGGCGCCGGCCTCTTCCTCGCCGTCGGCGACATCGAACCAGTTCACATTGACGGGGGCGGGCTCGTCGGGGCCGCCCCACCAGGCACCCCGGGCAACCACGCGGCCGTCGCGCAGGGCGACGCGTTTCCACTCGGGCCGGTGCAGGGTGCGGCGGTGGGTGTCGGCGGAGCCGAGGGGGTCGGGCAGGGTGTCGAAGAGCGCGGCGTGCTCGGCGTCGAGCGCGCGGATGACCGTATCGGTCACGAGATCCTCCGGGGTGGCGGATGGGGGCGCGCTCCCGGCGGGTCGGGCCCAGAGGTCACACACGGAGGGTGACGGGGTGGGAGCGCTGCGGTCTGCGGTACTGAAGCGGGCACTGGACCCGGAACTGGGACTGGACCCGGAACTGGAACTGAACCTGCACCTGGGACCGAACCTGGAACTGGACCTGCATGACACTCACCTCCTCCGCCGGTCTCGCACGTACCGCACACGCTAGCGACCCGGTCGCGGCGCCGTCCACGCCTTTGTGGCCCGGACACACCCCCAGGCGCCCCGCCTCCCGGGATGCAGACCGGCCCGCGGCGATGAATGGTGAGAGTGCGACCCTGAGAGCACGGAGCTTTCGGGGACCCCGCACAGCACACGGCCCCCGCGAGCGCACCGGCGTCTCGGCAGCCCGGACCGGAGGAGCAGAGATCATGACCGCATCAGAGCCCGAAGCGTCCCCTTCGTCCCAGGACCGTGCCACTCCGGACCGGCTCCTCCACACCCGTACCGGAACCGATGTCTCCGCCGAGGACCTGGTCCTGGCCTCCGGCAAGGACATCACCCCGCACACCCTGGAGTGGGCCCAGCGGAAACTGGCCCGGGAGGGGGCGGTGGCGATGGACAAACTGCTGCCGTGAGGTGGGTACCGGCGCCGGGCACGCCTCGCGGCTCCGCTTCCGCGCCGAGTCGGGTGGTGCTGGGTGGGGTGACGAGTACGAGGGTGGCCTCGCCCGCGCGGACCGGGCACAGGGCGTGGGAGCACTCGACGCCGATCGAGTGGCAGGCGGGACCGGCGCACCGCCGCACACCATAAGGGTCTCTCAATCGGCGGTTGGAGAGGCGAGGAGCCCTTCACCGCCTGGACCTGCCCCGCCGGGATACGCCCCGGCGATTCCCCGGGCCGCGTCTGGTGATGTGCCACACCCTCGGATCGTCGGGACACCGGTAGACACTTCCCTCGGTGGCAGGCAGACCGCGCCGGTAGATGTTCTTGATCTGGAGGTTGGTCCGGACTGTCTTGGCCCACAGTTCGGTTGGGTAGCCGCCTTTCGGGCACGTGCAGCGGTTCTTGTACGGCCGCCGCTTGGCCCCGGGCGGGAGAAGCCGGCCGGCGAGGAAGTACTCCACATGGTGGGGCGCGGTGCGCATCCATGTGGGTAAGCCCCTTGTCCTGGGCTCCAGTACGTAGGCGTGGATCGGCTTTCTGTCGGTGCGCGACGTCACCATGAGGGCGGCGCGCGTGGGGTGGTGGAATGCTTCCGCGCGGGCCCGCACACCGCTTTCGGTGAAGCGGAGCCTCCACCCGGCGCGATCCACGAGGGACTGAAACGGGATCAGCCGCTGACGCGGCGTGAGTACGGGTTCCTCCGCCACCTCGTGGCGAGGCGTGGTGTCGGCCAGGTCGGCAACCGCCGCTCTGGCCGCCTCTTCTTCCGGGTTGAGGCGCGCGTCACGGGCTATCGCCCGCCAGGGACCAGGGGGCCGCGGCTTCGGGACGTTCATCGCGGTGTTCCTCTCCGACGCTTCCGCTTCCACCGTGAGGCCGCGGCCTGTCCATCCGGTCGCTTGACACCGTAGCGGGAGGCTCTGACAACAGGCCGACCGAGCAACGCCTCCGATGCTCCAGGGGCTGGTCATCCGGTCGCCGTCCGGGGCGCACAACACCCAGCGGCAGAGGCGGCGGCACCGCCGGCACATTGATCAGGGCCACGAGCGCGACAGCCCTGCGGCACACCCCGGGACCGCACCAGCCGGAGCCCTGCGTTCCCCCCACCCTCCTGACAGGCTCCAAGACCTGCGCGACTACACACGACATGCGGCAGGGCCAACAGGTGAAGGAGGACATCACCGTCGCCGACCTCACCGCCGAGCACATCGTGATCGCCACCGGCACCCGGCCCGCGCGCCCGGACAGTGTGGCGTTCGACGGGCGCACGATCATGGACTCGGACAATGTGCTGGCGCTGGAGCGGTGCCGCGGTCGATGGTCATCGTCGGGGCGGGGGTGATGGGGATGGAACGCAAGCTTTCACTTGAACTCTGTGCCTGAGCGCGAGGGATCAGGCACCACCGGCCGGACACAGGGCGGCCCCGCCGGGCTGGAGGCTTCCGGGTCCTCCAAGCCGCGAAGGGGCCCTTGGTACCCGATCGACTCTCCCTGCGGAACCGGGGATTCAGCAGGGTGCGGGTGGCATATGCCGGTGCACGCGCCGCACACGGGGTGTGAACGCCGCTCGGGCAGCCGCCCTGCTGCAACGCCGAGGCCCTGCCCCGAGGCCGTTGGATGCCGGGGGCAGGGCCTCGGCCGTGGTCAATCGGACAGGGTCCACATGGTGTCGTCGGGCAGGTACCAGGCGTACGCGCCGCCTGCGGTCACGGCGTAGCCGAACCTGCTCTGGTCCGGCTGTCCGGCTTCACACCACCAGGTGTGGGCGTCCTCGGCCCGCTTCCAGAGGTCGGTGCTGCCACCGAACGTCACCGTTGCCGTGTCCCCCGCCAGCGGCACTCGGGCCCATGAGCCGCCCCCGTCCTGGAGCTGGAGGGACAGGGCGTCGTTGTCGTCCCTGTGGTAAACGAGTTTCGTGTCCGGCAGGTTGAAGGAGAGGACCAGGCGCAGCGGGTACTCGGACCGGATCTCCGCCGCGGTGAGCCGGGTGGGCCGGGTCCCGGCCGTGGGCGCCCGCTCGGAACGCACCGGAGCCGGATAGGTGGCCGCCTGCGCACGAGCGGGCATGAACCGGCCGGCGTTCTCGGTGAACAGCCCGCGGACCTCGTCGCCCCGGCGGGTCAGCCGGACGATACCGCCCTTGATGCCGAGCGCGAGGTCGGCGACGAGTACGCCGCCGGGCCGCAACTGCCGGACCCACGCGTCGGGGACGGCGGGCACGGAGCAGGTTGCGATGATCCGGTCGAACGGGCCCCCGGTCGGATACCCGAGCAACCCGTCGCCGGGGACGAGCTGGGGGGCGTACCCGGCTGCGGCAAGGTGCTCCTGCGCCGCGCTGGTCAGGGCCGGGTCGACGTCGACCGAGTGGACGAGGTGTCCGCCGAGCCGGTGGGAGAGCAGAGCGGCGTTGTAGCCGGTGCCGGTGCCGATCTCCAGAACCCGGTGACCGTCCTCCACGACGAGGTCTTCCAACATCCCGGCCATGAGGCTGGGCTGCGTACTCGACGACGTGGCGACTCCCGTCCACGCGGTGGCGTCCACTTGCTGGGCGGTGTCCGGATCCAGCGCGGTCACCAGGGTCACGTCCCGGTAGGCGGCGGCGAGGGCGTCGGCGTCTCCGGAGTGTCGCTCACGCCATACGGCGATCCCCCGCGCATCGGTCTCCTGCTCGTACCAGCGGGGCACGAACAGGTGGCGCGGGAGGGCCGCGAAGGCGGCGGCCCACGGCTTGGTGCGGATCGCACCGGCCTGGGCGAGCGCTTCGCTGAGCACGGCCATGTGCGGCCGGGCGGCAGCGAGATCGGTGGTCATACGGGAACTCCATGCAGTTCGTCGGCGATGGCCTGGGTGATGGGCAGTCCGGTGGCCGCTTCGATCCAATCCCACTGGCCGCAGGGGTTCGCCTCCAGGAACGTCCAGTCTCCGCCGGGACCGACGACGAAGTCCATGGCGGCGAACCGCAGGCCGAGCCGGTTCATGTAGCGGTGGACGCCAGCGGCGATGGCGTCCGGGACCTGGGTGGTGGTGTACGTGAGCGAGACGTAGTCGCTGCGCCAGTCGGTGTGGGCCTGCTCGCTGCCCGCGTGGACCTCGGCGGCCGGCAGCCGGACGCCGACAGCGGTGAGGCGGACTTCGTGCGTCTTGTCGACCCACGCCTGGCAGAGGTGGGCGGTGGCGTCGATACCGCGCAGATCGTCCAGGTCGGCCGCGGACAGCCGCCGGGTGTAGACGGTCTTGAGCTGGTCGTCCTCGATCAGCACCGGGGATGCCACCGGCTTGCAGATCACGGAGCCGTCGTGCTCCGCGACGAACGCGCGCACGGCGTCGGGGGTGTTGGTGATGAGGGTGGGCGGGATGACGAGGCCACAGTCCCGCGCGGCGGCGAGCTGGATCGGTTTGTACTCGGCCCGTGACATGGCGGCCGGGTGGTTCATCCACCGGCAGTCCAGTGCGCAGATGATCCCGCCGAGGCCGGAGCGGGCCTGCGCGGCGGCGAAACGCCGTTCGGGTGCCGATATCGTGGCGGGCAGGGCGAAGGGGGTCGGGGTGCGGTAGTAGACGGCGGTGACCTCGGCGAGGTCGACGGAGCGGAACGCGGAGGAGAGATCCCCGGACCACCCTCGCCGGGCGTCGATGCGCCCGGCGAGGGCGAGTTCCTGGGGGAACTCCGCGGTGTCCATGCGGAACACCTGCGCTCCACCGTCCTGGAGTGCCTTGACGACCCGGTCGGTCGGCCAGTCGCCGCGCGCGGCGATCACGAGAACGGCGGTCATCGGGGTATCAGTCCTTCGGACCCTCGTCCAGCGGCGGCGGGTTCTTGACATTCCCGTCCGGGACAGTGGGCTCCTCCGTGGCCATGCAGGGCAGCGGGCCACCGTACAGAGAGACGGACATCTGGAGTTCGTCGTCGTACACCGCGGCCGGTACGACGACGGCCTGCGTGGCATCAGGGGTGCGGGCGAACCTCAGGGCCCACGGCCGTGTGACCGGCCCGGTCGGTGGCTCGCTGCTGTGGGGGATGCGCCCGCCCTCGGGCGCGAGCGGGAAGACTTCCCGCAGATCGGCGACGGTCGCCATGACCGCCTCCTTCCTCATCGGCTGTCACGGACAGACGGCCACCGGGCCGGTGCGAACCGGACGCTGCGATGGCCGTTGGAACCCCTCCCGCCGGACTCTTCCGGAGATCCGACGGGAGGGGAGATCGCGGGGCGCGACCTGAGGCCGTCCGGGCCGCGCGGCGCGGTCAGAGGCGACGCCGCGGCTTGGAGCAGCCGCGGTGAATCCGCCCTTCGCGCTTGGTGCCGCCGACGGTGCTGGTGTGCTCCAGCCAGGCGTCACCGCTCTCGATCAGTTCGTCGCAGAGTGCGCACACGGCAAGCGGGCTCAACGCCTCGTAGTGGTCACACAGCGCCATCACGCCACGGGCGAGCCGCTTCACGCGTTCCGTCTCGCCGTCCAGACCAGGACGCTCCGCTTCATCCAGGCGTCGGCGGGCCTCCCCGAGGGCAACCTCGGCAACCCGGGCCGGGACGTCGTCGGCCGGCAGCACGCGCACACAGCCCTCCGTCCTCTGGACCAGCAGCTTCAGATACATGCGGAAGTCCGCGTCGAAGCGCCGCACGGTCTGATGACGGGGCAGCGTCCGCTGGTCGATGAACCAGGAGGCATGGGCGCGGACGATACCCAGGTCGGGGAGCGCGCCGGCCTCACTGCGGATGGCGTTCACCGGACGGGGGCGGCGCGATGGGCGGGGCAGGCGCAGGGCTCCAGCCATGGGCCCCGGTCGTAGGGCGACGGCACGAAGTCCTCGGGCACCAGGACGGTCGCCCTGGGGGGCGTGACGATGCCGTCCCGGTTCACGGTGAAGACCTCGATCACCAGCTTCACACCGGGTGGGCGCTCCTTGATCGGCAAGGTACCGTTCGCCATGTCGGCCTGCTTCCTCAGGTCGGCCGCGCCCCGGGGCCGTTCACGCGGTCGCCGGGGTATGGGGCACTGCGGCCTGGTGGGCTTTCGGTTGGTCTCCTACAGTTCCAACCTCGACGCGCGACGTCACGGGCGCCGATGACCGACTTTCTTGGACGCGGCATAGTGCGCTGATCAGGTTCGACGCGTTCTCTTGGACACAGAGTTGGGCACCTTGGATCCCCAACCGCGCTTCTCCGTCACTCGGTTCAGCGATGCCGCCGCTACGGTGTGCCCACCACATCGCACAGGGAGCCCGCCCATGAACGCCCTCCCCAAGCCCGGTTCCAAGGCAGACCGGGATGCTCTCCGCCGTGAGATGACCGCCGCCGGATGTTCGCCCGCCGATATCGCCATCGAGATGCGGGGACGGTTCCGGATGCGCCCCAGGGAGGCGTGGCGGCGCGCTCACGGTTGGACACTGCAAGAGGCCGCTGACCACTTCACACAGGCCAGCGGGGAAGGGCCGGGGCAGTCCGTTGCCGCCGACGCCTCCTTGGCGGGCAAGTGGGAGAAATGGCCCGGCCCCTCATCCCGCCGCCCCACCCTCCCGGTCTTCTACGCCATGGCCGGCGCCTATGGATGTCAGGCGGAAGACCTCCTCGACCAGGAGGACCGCCGAGCACTCCCGGCATCCGAACTCCGAATGCTGCGACGGCCAGAGCACGCCCAGCAGACGCCTCCCGCCCCAGACGTGCCAAGGGCTGTGCGGCCGACCCCGACCGGGGCCGAACTCGTGCGTCACGCAGCGGACGAGTCCGCGATCTGGGCACAGCGGGCAGAGGGCTCCAACGTCGGAGACATCGCCATCGAACAGTTCATGGCCGACATCCGGACCCTCGCCTCCGACTACCTCACAGCGGACCCCATCCCACTCTTCCTCCGCACCCGCACCCTGCGAGACCAGGTCTTCGCCTTGCTCGAAGGCCGCCAGTATCCGCGCCAGTCCGCTGATCTGTACCTCGCGGCCGGCTACCTGTGTGGACTGCTCGCGTGGATGTCATCCGACCTTGGGCATCTCCGCGACGCGGACACCCAGGGCCGCACCGCGTGGCTCTGCGCTGAACTCTCCGGACAGAACGACTTGCGTGCGTGGGTCCTGTCCACCCGGTCCAAGGTCGCGTTCTGGGACGGTCGCTTGCGCGACGCCATCAACTACGCCCGGCACGGTGCCACCTTCCGGCCCGAAGGGACCGTCTCCGTGCTCCTGGCCTGCCAGGAAAGCGACGCATGGTCCCAGCTCGGCGCAGAGGACGAGGCTCTGGCCGCCCTCTCCCGCGCCCGGGACGCCCGCGACGCCTTGAGCGGCGAGGACCAGATCGGCGGCATCTTCACCTGCGCGCCAGCTCGCCAGGAGAACTACGCGGCTGCGGTCTACCTTCGCATCGGCCACTCTTCTGACGCGTTGAACTCCGCCGTGCACGCCACGGCCCTGCTCTCTTCGCAGCCGGTCCGGGCCTACGGGACGGAGGCACAGATCCACATCAGCGAGGCTGCCGCCCACCTCAGCGCTCGTGAGGTCGAGGGCGCCATCCAGGCCCTCGCGCCCGTGCTCGCTCTGCCGCCCGATCAGCGGCTGGCGCCGGTAGTCCGGCGTCTTGGAGAGTTGCCGCTCCCCCCGGGCCGGTCGGCCGGATCCCGACAGATCGCCTCGCTGCGCGCGGCCGTTGAAGGCTTCTGCCTCGACTCCGCTCCGCGCCATCTCGCCCTCTCGTCAGGAGATGTCCGGGCCTGATTTGATCTCGGGCATGACGACTCATCCCGAGACGATGCGGAACCACTGGTGGTGGCGGCCCGGTTGGAGTACCGGCCGCCGCTTCTACACCTGGCATCTCACGTTCGAGGGCCAGGACGACGTCCACCGCCTGGCCGCCGAGTACCGAGCCGCGCTCGCCCCGGCCGGGAACGCCCTCACTCTCATCCCCGATCAGTGGCTGCATCTGACCATGCAGGGCATCGGCTTCGTGGGCGACGTCCCGGAGAGCGACGTCCACGCGATCACAGAGGCCGCGCGTACCCGCCTGGCGAACATTCCCGCCTTCGACCTGGAGATCGGGCCCGCAGTCCTCGACCCGGAGGCGGTGCTGCTGCCCGTCCGCCCCGACGAACCCGTACGGGCCGTCAGGGATTCCATCCGGGCCGCCATCGGTGATGTCCTGGACGCGGTACCGGAACGAGCTGAGGGATTCGCACCGCACATGTCCGTCGCCTACAGCGCAGCCGATGGCTCCGTGGACGACATCAGCCAGGCGCTGGCCACGGCTCAGGCAGCCCCCGCTCGGGCGCGGGTCTCCACAGCCGAACTGATCACGATCCACAGGGACAACCTCATGTACGAGTGGGAACCCTTCGCCACGGTACCCCTCGGCTGATCCGCCGCCCGGCGGCAGCTCCTGCCCCCTGAGGGCGGGAACTGTGACACCACGACCGGCACACAGCAGGCCGGGCTGACACTCCCGCTCACATCGGGCCGTCCCCGGTCTGCCAGAGGGCCGACCTCCCAGGACAGACCCCGTGCCCACTCTGCCGGGCGGCACCGCCGAGAGGCACGAGCCCGAGAGTCGCCGCCCTCGGAACATGCCGGACCGGGAGAAACCCGGTGGGCCGGCACCCGCGCTCGTCCTCCTCCGCTCCGGGGAAGAGCCCGGAGGGGCGGGCCCCGTCGCTGCATCCCGCGGCGACGGGGCCCGGTGGGTCACGACTCCCAGGGCCAGCCCGCGTCCCGTCCCCGCGACAGCAGGTCGACCATCGTGAAGAGTTGGTCGGAGAAGCCGCCGACCTCGTACCGGTGCGGTCGGCTCGTGTCGATGGCAGCCGGGCCGTACCCGCTGGTGTTGATGCCGAACAGGGGGACGTCGGCGGGGACCGCCTCCGACACGGACATGCCGGTCGGGATGTCCGCCCAGCCGTTGCCGGGGTGCGCGAACGCCTGCATGTCGGAGACGATCACCACCCGGTCGTGCCCGTCGAACGCGGCGCGCAGCGCGGCCACCGTCTCCGTGCCGTGACCCACCTCCCCGATCCGCGCGCAGAACTCATCGGTCTGCCGCAGCACCGACCCGCCCGCGACGAGCGAATGGCGGAAGGTGCCATTCGCGTACCCCACCAGATCGACCGCACCGCCGCGCGTGGCCAGGGCGACCGCGAACAGGGCGCCGACATCGACGTGCCGGATCTCGCTGCGCCCGAAGACCCGGCCCGTCATGGACGCCGAGGTGTCGACCAGGACCAGGGTCCGGCCCGGCACGGCGGGCACGTTCGCGGTGGACGCCGTGAGCGCCCGCTCCAGGGCGTGCCCCCAGCGCAGCGACGGCGCGGCCCGGTACGCGGACAGGAACCGGTAGGGGAACTGCCGCGACCGGCGCACTTCCTGCGGGTCGGACAGACGGGCGGCGACCAGCCCGGCCGCCTCGTCCGAGACCCCGGCCTCGTCGAAGTTCCGCAGATTCCGGGTCAGCGCCATCAGCCCCATCGACGGGATCACCGCCTCCCAGGCCGCGGCGTCCATCGGACCCTGGAGCCAACCGGCCAGCGCCTCCCACGTCACCCCCGCCGCCGCGAGCCGCTCGGCGCCGCCCGGCGACGTGACGACCGCGCGCCGCTCCCCCACCGGCAGCGCCATCAGCTCGGCGTGGGCGGCGAGCGGCCCGGCCGGGGGCCGGGCGTTCTCGGGGTGATGGCGGCGGTCCAGCGCGTACCGGAACACCTCGCCCTGCCACGCCTTGTCCGGATCGGGCGCGGCGTGCACGAGGTTGAGGACGTCACCGAACCGGTAGCCCTTCGACGCCGTGTCGTGCTTCAGCAGGGCCCGCCCGCTGTAGAGCCGCCGCACGGCGTCCGCGACACCCCGCTTCACCGGCTTCGGCACCCGCCGTCCGTACGACTGCATCCAGTACCCGAGCAACTCGCCCGGCTCGTCCGCCCGCTGGAGCACGGAGGCGATCACCCGCCGGTTCCAGCCGCCACCCGCAGCTTCCGCCACCCGCCCCTCCGGCGCGAGATCCCCCCGCCGCTCGGCGTCGAGCCGGGCCTTCACGAACTCCGCCGCGCCGACCACCGACGCGGACCGCATGTTCGCCGCGCCACGGAGCCAGCCGAGCAGACCGGCGGTCCAGGCCGGGTCCTCGACGGCGAGTCGGCGCACGAGAGCGCGGAATCGGTTGTCGCGGTCGCCCGCGCTCTCGTAGAAGGCGTCCTGGCCGACCAGGTTCACGACGGCCAGCAGGAACAGGTCGCTGCGCGCGTCACGGACGAAGGCGGCGCCCCGCTCGTGGGTGGTGGTGCGGGTGCCCGTGGTCGTGACCGGGCCGCGCGCGGCGGGGCGGGACGTGCGGGTGTTGAAGCGGGACATGAGAAACCCCTCGCTGGGGAGGGGAGGCAGAGCGGGGGCGTCCGAGATCAATTCGGCGACGGGTCACAAAGCGTCCTGGACCGCTGGACGACACCACCCGAAGTGGCGACGGGATTCGAACCCGCGTTGCTCTCTTGACAGGAGAAGGAACCGTTGCCTGCGCACCGGACGCCCCTACGCGTGTGCCTCCCGAGATCAGATCGGCTGCGGCATGCATTCCCGAGAAGTAGCCGCGGCCCGTGCACCGGGAGGTGCTGTGAAGTTGTACGCCCAGAGGTCGGAGTCGGCGACGGCACATAGTGCTCTATCCCTTGAGCTACATCGGCCGGAACCGATGACGGGACTCGAACCCGTAGCCTCTCGATCAGTGGTCGAAGTATCCGTTGCCTGCGCACCTGGACTGCGTCACACCGTAGGCGCCCGCCTTTGCAGCCGGCCACTCAATTATTCGCGGCCATCGCACACATGGGAGGCACGCGGCGCTTGCTGTCCGAGGCGCAGGGGCGGATTCGTCCCCGTGCTGAGGGCGGACCCATGGCTCACCGCCGCTCGCGCGACACCCGCCCCACCCCACCCCGCCAACCGGAGCCCCCCGTTCCCCCACCCCGCCGCCACCCACCCTTCCACCGACCCCCGCCTCCTGACAGACTCCAAGGCGTGCGCGACTACGACATGCTCGTCATCGGTTCCGGTCCCGGCGGTCAGAAGGCGGCCATCGCCGCCGCCAAACTTGGCCGCCGGGTGGCGGTGGTGGACCGGCCCGACCGGGTCGGCGGGGTCTCCATCCACACCGGCACCATCCCCTCCAAGACCCTGCGCGAGGCGGTGCTGTACCTGACCGGCCTCACCCAGCGCGATCTGTACGGGCAGAGCTACCGGGTGAAGGAGGACATCACCGTCGCCGACCTCACCGCCCGCACCCAGCACGTCGTCAGCCGTGAGGTCGACGTCATCCGCAACCAGCTCTCCCGCAACCAGGTCTCCCTGTACGCCGGAACGGGACGCTTCATCGACCCGCACACCGTGGCGGTGCGCGAGGACAACGGGCAGGAGCGGCTGATCACCGCCGAGCACATCGTGATCGCCACCGGCACCCGGCCCGCGCGCCCGGACAGTGTCGCGTTCGACGGGCGCACGATCATGGACTCGGACAATGTGCTGGCGCTGGAGCGGGTGCCGCGGTCGATGGTCATCGTCGGTGCGGGTGTCATCGGGATGGAATACGCCAGTATGTTCGCCGCGCTCGGGAGCAAGATCACCGTGGTGGAGCGGCGGGCCGGGATGCTCGACATGTGTGACGTCGAGGTCGTGGAGTCGCTCAAGTACCATCTGCGGGATCTCGCGGTGACCTTCCGGTTCGGCGAGACCGTCGCCGCCGTCGAGCGGCATTCGCGGGGCACGCTGACCGTGCTGGAGAGCGGGAAGAAAATACCGGCGGACGCCGTGATGTACTCGGCCGGGCGGCAGGGCATGACGGACGATCTCGACCTGGACAAGGCAGGGCTCGCGGCCGACCGGCGCGGCCGGATCACCGTCGACGAGCACTACCGCACCGCCGTGCCGCACATCTACGCCGTGGGCGACGTCATCGGGTTCCCGGCGCTCGCGGCGACCTCGATGGAGCAGGGACGGTCGGCTGCCTATCACGCCTGCGGGGAGCCCGTCGGGCGCATGCACAATCTTCAGCCGATCGGGATCTACACCATCCCCGAGATCAGTTTCGTCGGCCGGACCGAGGACCAGCTCACCGAGGACCGGGTGCCCTTCGAGGTCGGTGTCTCCCGCTACCGGGAGCTGGCGCGCGGGCAGATCATCGGGGACTCGCACGGGGTGCTGAAGCTGCTGGTGTCCCCGGAGGACCGGACCCTGCTCGGGGTGCACTGCTTCGGGTCCGGGGCCACCGAGCTGATCCACATCGGCCAGTCGGTGATGGGGTGCGGCGGCACGGTGGACTACCTGGTGGACGCCGTCTTCAACTACCCGACGCTCGCCGAGTCCTACAAGGTGGCCGCCCTGGACGCCACCAACAAACTCCGCCAGATCGAGCACATCGCCGACTGACGCCGGGCGGGGCGGCACGAGACGGAACGAGACGAAGCGAGTCGGAGCGAGACGAAGCACGTCGGGGCCGGAGGACACACTGCGGGGCGGGACGGGCCCGGCAGCGCAGCGTCTCGGCGGCGGCCCCCGGCCGCGCAGCCGACGCCGGACCACGGCCCCCTGCCCACCCGCCACCACAACGAAGCCACAACGAACCCACGACGAACCCACGACGGACCCGCAACGAAAACCGCCACCGAACCCGCAACTCCCCTCGCACCCCCCACACTTCCCCCCAGCGCAAAGGGCGCGCGACCGGCGCACATTACCGGCAGATCCATCGTGAAAGGCCGCCGCCTGGGGCTATCATCACTCGCACACACGGCGTGACCGGCCGTCCACACGGCGGTAGGACGGACGCACTCCGCCACCTTTTCCGCCGTTCCGACCTGCGAGGCCACCCCTCCCCGGCAGACGGCGGGTTCACCCCCCACCCCCCTACGCCGTCGGGGCCTGCGCGCCCTCGCGTCGTGCACATCGGAAAGCAGCGCTTCATGAGCAACAGCAGCGGCAGAGGGCTGCAACCCGGCGCCCTCGGGATGTTCGACACCGTGGTGATGGCCATCGCCGGGAGCGCACCCGCGTACTCCCTGGCCGCGACCACGGCGGTGCTGGTCGGGGCGGTCGGGCTGGCCAGTCCGGCGGCGCTGTTGTACTGCGCGGTGCCGATGGCGGGCATCGCGCTGGCGTTCAGCCGGCTCAGCCGGATCGATGTGAACGCGGGCGCCAGCTACTCCTGGGTCGGCCGGACGCTCCATCCGTTCCTGGGGTTCATCAGTGGCTGGGCGCTGGTGGTGTCGGCGACCATCTTCATGGTGGCCGGTTCCCTGCCCGCCGGGGCGATGACCCTGGCCCTGTTCGACGAGTCCCTCGCCCGGAACACCGCGCTGGCCACGGCGGTCGGCGCGGGCTGGTTCCTGGTGATGCTGCTGGTGGTGCTGGGCGGCGCCCGGCTGACCGTACGGGCTCAGTTGCTGATGTCCGGGGTGGAGATGGTCATCCTGGCGGTGTTCCTGGTGCTGGCCGTGGTCCGCGTCGAGCACGCCCGCCCCTTCGACTGGTCCTGGCTGGGCTTCGGGCACTTCGACGGGTCGGCCGGGTTCGCCGCCGGGGCGCTGGTGGCGGCGTTCTACTACTGGGGCTGGGACGTGGCCAGCAATCTCAGTGAGGAGACCCGCGACAGCCGCCGGACCACCGGGCTGGCCGGGCTCATCGGGCTCGGGGTGGTGTTCCTGCTCTTCGAGGCGTTCACCATCACCGTGAACATGGTGCTCACCGAGCGGCAGATCGCCGAGCACGGGGCCAATGTGCTGGGTGTGCTGGGTGAGGAGATCTGGCCGGGACCGGGCGGGAAACTGCTGATCGTGGCCGTGATGCTGTCCACGATCGCCACCCTGGAGACCACCCTCATCCAAGTGACCCGCTCGCTGTTCGCCATGGGGCGGGACCGGACGATGCCGCCCGCGCTGGGCCGCGTCCACCGCCGCTGGAACACCCCCTGGGTGGCCATCACGGTGGTCGGCGCGGTGGCGCTGGCCCTGTTCCTGGCGGCGAACGCGCTGGGCTCGGTCGGTGAAATCCTCGGCTACGCCATCGCCGCGATGGGCCTTCAGATCGCCCTCTACTACGGGCTCGCGGGCCTCGCCGCGGTCGTCGCCTACCGCAAGACGCTGCTCTCCTCACCGCGCCGGCTGCTGCTGGGCGGGGTGTGGCCGCTGTTCGGGTCGCTGTTCATGTTCTGGATCTTCGTCGAGTCGCTCAGCGAACTGAGCGGTCCGGCGGTCGCGATCGGTGTCGGCGGGCTGGCCGTGGGGCTGGTGCCGATGCTCTGGTACTGGCGCCGGGGCAGCGACTACTACCGCCCGGCCGCCCTCGACGCCTCCCGGGCCGTGGAGAGCGACTACCGCGTCCCCGACAGCCGTACGGCCGCCTCGTCCCGTGTCCATGAGGGTCTCCCCACCGACTTCTGAGCGAGATCCCGATGGCCCGAGACCGCTTCACTCCCGACTTCGACCCCGACTGCGGGGACATCGAACTCTCCGCGACCCGCCACGACATCGTCATCGGACGCTGGCAGGGCCTGCGCGAACTGCTCCGCTCGACCGGCCCGGACTGGCCGGTGCGCGGCCACCGGGTGCGGCTGCTGGCGCAGGCGTGCGCGGGCGGCTCCACCGTCGAGTCCTGGCTCGCCGCCGAACCCCGCTCCGCCGACGCGCTGGTGCTGGGCGCCGCGACCGGTACCGCCCGCGCCTTCAATCTGGCCATCGCGGCGGGCCGGGGCGTACCGATCGACCAGACCAGGATCGACGCGGCGGTGCTGGCCTGTCTCACGGCCGCCGAGGCGTATCCGCAGGATCCCACGCCGTGGATCTCGCTGATCTCGGTGGCCCGGCTCTACCCGAGCGGGGTGCGCAGGCGCGAACTGGCCCGCTGGTGGGACGAGTTGCACCGGCGCGACCCCTACAGCGTGGAGGGCCACCTCCAGGTGCTGCACTACTACTCGTCCCGCTGGCACGGCACGCACGGGCTGATGTACGACTTCGCCCGGGACGCGGCGGGGGTGGCGCCGCCGGGCTGCGCACTGCCGGTGCTGGTGCAGTACGCGCGCGTGGAGGAGTACCGCTATGTCCTCGACGCGGCCCAGGGGCAGCACTCGGCGATCGGGCTCGGCCAGCACTGGGACCACGACGGCGCGGTCAGCGACATACGCCGCACCTGGCACCGCTGGATCCTGGGCCGCACCGACAACACCGTCGCCCCGAGCGAACTGCGGGACCTCAACTATCTGGCCCACGCGGCCTGTCTCGCGGGGACCCCGGAGATCGCGGTGGCGCTGCTGCGCATGATGGGCCGCCGCGCCACCCGGACACCCTGGTCGTACACCGGCGATCCGGCGACCGAGATCGCGAAGTGGCGGAAGCATCTGCGGCTGTGAGAGGGGCGGACGGGAGCGCGGGTGGGCGGAAGCCCGGATGCGCGGAAGCCCGGATGCGCGGAAGCCCGGATGCGCGGAAGCCCGGGTGGCGGGGTGCCGGGGTTCCGGAGTGCCCGGGTACGCGAAAGCCCGGGTGCGCGGGCCTACTGGGCGCCGTCGCGGATCAGCAGCAGGGCGGTTCCCTCGGTGCGGGCGGCGCCCTCCGTCCACGCCGGGAGGAGATCGTCGAGGAGCCATACGACCTCCTCGGCATCGTCCTCGTCGCCGCTGGGCAGCAGGGTGTGGTCCCGGTCGACGCGGTCGCTGTCGAAGGCGGCGAGTTCGGCGCGGAGCGCGGGGAGTTCGGTCGGCGGGGCGAGTGCCGGGAACGGCCAGGGGAACGGGTCGGGGGCGAGGCCGGGAAAGCGCCAGGGGCGGCCCCAAAGGGCGGCGAGGGTGGGGAGGTCCCAGGCGCGGAAGGCGGTGTCGAGGCGGTGCCAGCCGCGGCCCGGCAGCACCGCCGCGCCGAGCGGGGTGCCGAGCACGGGGCCGAGGAGTTCCAGCAGCCAGGTGTAGCCGCCGGGGCGCCCGGCGTCGAGGCGGCCGGTGACGATCTCCGTCAGGGCCGCCTCCACCTCGCCCGGGTCCGTCGCCCGCAACAGCCGTTCGGCAGAGGCGAGTTCGGGGAGCGCGGCGAGGGCGGCCCGTATGACGGTGTCGTCCCGGGAGCCGATGGTGCGGTGCAGGGCGTCGGGGTCGACGGCGAACGCCGAGAGGTACTGATCAGCCATGGCGGCATGCTAGCCAGCGGCTACGGGGTGGCTGTCGGGCCGTCCGGGCTGGTCCGGCGCTGGGCGACCATGACACGGCTGAGGTCGGCCGTCTCCTCCTGCGCGAGCCGTTCGAAGCCGTCCTCGGTGATCAGGGCGACGACCGGGTAGATCCGCCGGTGGAGGTCGGGGCCGCCGGTCGCCGAGTCGTCGTCGGCGGCGTCGTAGAGGGCGTGCAGCGCGGTCAGGACCGCCTCGCGGCGCGGCAGTCCGGGCCGGAACAGCTTCTTCAGCGACCCGCGCGCGTAGGGCGACCCGGAGCCCTCGGCGTAGAAGCCGGTCTTCTCGTAGACGCCCCCGGCGACATCGAAGCCGAAGATCCGGCCGCGCCGGCCCTCGGGCGCCCGGGGGTCGTACCCGGCGAGCAGGGGGACGACGGCGAGGCCCTGCATGGCCTGGTCCAGGTTCTGGCGGAGCATCGCGGACAGCCGGGTCGCCTTGGCGGCCAGGGTCATCGGGATGCCCTCGACCTTCTCGAAGTGGGCCAGTTCGACCCGGTAGAGCCGGACCATGTCGGCCGCGAGGCCCACGGTCCCGGCGAAGGCGATGGCGGTGTGGTCGTCGGCCGGGTGCACCTTCTCCAGATCGCGCTGGGCGATCAGGTTGCCCATGGTGGCCCGGCGGTCACCGGCGACGAGGACCCCGTCGGACCAGGTCAGGGCGAGGATGGTGGTGCCGTGCGGAAAGGCGTCGGGCGCGGCGCGGGCGCCGGGCGGGAGCGGTGGCCGGGTGGGCAGCAGACCGGGCCGGTGCGCGGCGAGGAACGCGGTGAACGACGACGACCCCGGGGTGAGGAACGCGTCCCCGAGCCGCCCCGCGCCGCCCACGCCTCCCGTGTCCTTCGTGTCTCTCGTGCCCCTCATACGGCTCCCCCTCCGTGGCGTGCGCGACACCCGAGTCCTACCAGGAGGCGGGGGACAGGAAACACCCGTCCCGTCCGCACCCGGCCCGGGACTCAGAGGGTCTTTCGGCGCACCAGCCAGCCCAGGGTCATCAGTCCCGGGATCAGCGGCAGCCACACCGTAAGGAGCCGGTAGCCGATGACCGCGGAGGCGGCGGGCGCGGCGGGCGCCCCGGCGAGGGTGAGGGCGAGGATCAGGGCCGCGTCCAGCGAGCCGAGGCCGCCGGGGGTGGGCAGCAGCGCGGCGGCGGTGCTGGCGGCGAGGTAGAGCAGCGCGACCCGCTCCGGCGGCAGCGGCAGGGCGACGGCCTGGCCGACGGCGACGAGCACCAGCGCGTGCAGCGCCGCGAACGTCACCGACCCGCCCCACAGGGCCGCCGCCCGCTGCGGCCGGGTGTGGACGGCCCGGATGTCGGCGGCGACCGCCCCGAGCACCCGGCGGCAGCGCGCCCACAGCGGGGTGAAGGGCACGGCGGCGAGCAGCGCGGTCACCCCGAGCACCAGGGCGACGACCGGGCGCGGCACGTGCGGCACCCGTAACACCCCGGGGCAGACAGGCGCGAGTACGGCGATCAGGGCGCCGCGTCCGACACCGCCGGCGGTCGCCTTGACGGCCAGCGCGGTCGCCGAGCGGGTGGCGGGGAGCCCGCAGCGCATCAGGAAGCGCAGGTTCACCGCGCCCGCGCCGAGTCCGGCGGGCAGCACCTGGTTGGCGGCGGAGGCGGCGAACTGGGTGGCCAGCAGGCGCCGGGCGGGCAGGGGCTGGGTGACCGCGCCCTGCTGGGCGAGTGCCGAGCACATCCAGGTGGCGGCGGTGGCCGCCGCGCCGACCAGCAGCCAGCCCTGGTCGGCGACGGCGAGGCGCAGCACCCCGCGTTCCAGGACCGGCCAGTGCCGCCAGGCCACCCCGAGCACGCAGACGGCCACGGCGAGGCTCAGGACGGTGTGCCAGCGGACCCGGCGCCGGGCGGCGGGGGCGGGGGCGGGCGGGTGTCCCGGGGCAGGCTCGGGCTCGGGCTCGGGTTCCGGTGCGACGGTGGTCGGCTCGGGCGTGGTCATCGGTGCCGCCCTCTCCGATCACTGCGGAACTCCGGCAAGGCAAGCAGAGCAACCCGCGAAGCGAATACATCAGCGAAGCCAATGCATCCGCGAAGCCGATACCTCTGGGAAGCCGATACGTCTGGGAAGCCGATAAATCCGGGAAACAAGCAAAAACTAACCCACGGTGGCGCGTCGCGCAGGCCCCGGCCGCCGCCCGCACCGCCGTTCGAGCGAGTCGGCGGGCGGTGGGGCGGACGAGGGCGACGCAGGGTCGGTCAGCGCGGGTTCGGCGCGCGGTGCCGGGGCTGGGCGGGGGCCGGGAGGTTCTGCGGGGCCGGGACCGGGCGGACGGTGGGACCGTCGGTGGAGACGGCGAGCGCCTCGCCGTGATGGGCGATCCGCAGCGGCGCCCCGGACAGCAGGACGTAGCTCGCCTTGTCGTGGGTGATCTCCACCCGGAGCCGTCGGCCGCGCACCTGGAGGCTGAACGCGAGACGGCTGAGCTTCTCCGGCAGCCGGGGCGCGAACCTGAGGGTGCCGCTCCGGTCGGCGCGCAGTCCGCCGAACCCGGCGACCAGGGCCATCCAGGTGCCGGCCAGCGACGCGATGTGCAGTCCGTCGCGGGTGTTGTGCTCCAGGTCGTGCAGATCCATCAGCGCGGCCTCGCCGGTGTAGTCGTAGGCGAGGGCGAGATGGCCGGTGCGGGCGGCGACGACGGCCTGGCAGCAGGCGGACAGCGAGGAGTCGCGGACGGTCAGGGGCTCGTAGTAGGCGAAGTTGCGGGCGATGTGCTCCTCGTCGAAGTAGTCGTCGCAGGTGTAGAGGGCGAGGACCAGGTCGGCCTGTTTGACGACCTGTTTGCGGTAGAGGTCGAAGTACGGGAAGTGCAGCAGCAGCGGGTACCGGTCCGGGTGGGTGGCGTCGAAGTCCCAGCGCTGGTAGCGGGTGAAGCCCGCGTGCTGCTCGTGCACCCGGAGGGCGTGGTTGTAGGGGATGTGCACGGCGTCGGCGGCGTCGCGCCAGGCGGCGGACTCCTCGGCGTCGACGCCCAGCGCGTGCGCGACCGCTGGGTGGCGTTCGGCGGCGTCGGCGGCGGCCCGGAGGTTCGCGGCGGCCATCAGATTGGTGTACGTGTTGTCGTCGGCGACCGCGCTGTACTCGTCGGGGCCGGTGACCCCGTCGAGGTGGAAGGCGCCGTG
Source organism: Streptomyces sp. NPDC093252 (assembly GCF_040683675.1). Taxonomy (NCBI): domain Bacteria; kingdom Bacillati; phylum Actinomycetota; class Actinomycetes; order Kitasatosporales; family Streptomycetaceae; genus Streptomyces; species Streptomyces sp. NPDC093252. The sequence continues at coordinate 77,131 of NZ_JBFBEM010000023.1, forward strand.
GGCGTCGTGGTGGCCGAGCGACCGCCACAGCCGGGCGGTCTCCACCAGCAGCTCCACCCCGGTGTCCCGCTCGAAGGCGGTGTCGCCGGTGGCCGCCACGTACCGGGTCACGGCGTCGGCGATGTCCGCGTTGACATGGAAGGCGGCCGTGCCGGCGGGCCAGTACGCGGAGCCCTCCGAGCCCTCGATGGTCCGCCAGGGGAAGGCGGCGCCGCGCAGCCCGAGCTGGACGGCGCGCTCCCGGGCGGCGGGCAGGGTGCTCTGCCGCCAGCGCAGGGCCTCGGCGACCGCGCCGGGCTCGGTGTAGGTGAGCAGGGGCAGGACGAAGGTCTCGGTGTCCCAGAAGGCGTGGCCGTCGTAGCCGGAGCCGGTCAGGCCCTTGGCGGGTATCGCGCGCCGCTCGGCGCGGGCGCCCGCCTGGAGGACGTGGAAGAGGGCGAACCGTACGGCCTGCTGGATCTCCTCGTCGCCGTCGACCTCGACATCGGCGCGGGCCCAGAAGTCGTCCAGGCAGGCGCGCTGTTCGGCGAGGAGGCCGGTCCAGCCGCTGTGCGCGGCGGCGGCGAGGGCGGCCTCGACCTGGCCGCTCAGGGCGGGCCGGGAGCGGGTGCCGGACCAGCCGTGGGCGACGGTCTTCTCCAGCCGCAGCCGCTGACCGGGCTCCAGGACGGCGGTGACGGTGAGCCGGGCCAGGTCGATGCCGCTCTCGCAGGTGGAGAGGGTGCCCTCGGGGCCGGTGACGGTGTGGTCGGCGGCGACGGCCACCCGCAGTCCGCTGTTGCGGGTGCGGTGGACCAGGCGCAGCCGGGTGCCGGAGGCATGGTGTTCCTCCTGCTCCAGGGGTGACTTCAGGGTGCGGGCGGCGCGCGGGTCGCCGTCCGTCGCGGGCAGCGACTCATTGGTGACCAGATCGGACTGGATCACCACCCGGGTCCGGCCGTCCAGCGGCTCCACCTCGTAGGCGACGGCGGCGACGGCCCGCTGGGTGAGGGAGACCAGCCGGGTGGAGCGCACCCGGACGGTGGTCCCGGCGGGGCTGGTCCAGTCGCAGATCCGTTCGAGGACGCCCCGGCGCAGATCGAGGGTGCGTTCGTGCCGGACGAGGGTGCCGTAGCGCAGATCGAACGGCTCGTCGTCCACCAGCAGCCGGACGACCTTGCCGTTGGTGACGTTGATGACGGTCTGACCGGACTCCGGGTAGCCGTAGCCGGCCTCGGCGTAGGGCAGCGGGTGGGTCTCGTGGACGCCGTTGAGGTAGGAGCCGGGCAGGCCGTGCGGCTCGCCCTCGTCGAGGTTGCCGCGCCAGCCGACATGCCCGTTGGACAGCGCGAACACGGACTCGCTCTGCGCGAGCACATCGAGGGAGAGGGAGGTCTCCCGTACCGTCCAGGGCTCAACCGTGTACGCCCGTTCGCTGATCACGCCCGCTCCCCCCGCCCACCGCCGCCGAGTTCGGCGAGATCCCGTACGACGATGTCGGCGCCGTGCGCGTACAGGGCGTCGCCCTGGCCGACCCGGTCCAGGCCGACCACGTAGCCGAAGTGGCCGGAGCGGCCCGCGTCCATGCCGGCGAGGGCGTCCTCGAAGACGGCCGCCTGCTTGGCCTCGACGCCCAGGTCGGCGGCGGCGGCGAGGAAGGTGTCGGGGCGGGGTTTGCCCGGCAGCCCCCGCTCGGCGGCGACCACCCCGTCGATCCGGACGTCGAACAGCCCCTCGGCGTCGATGGCGCGCAGCACGTCCCGGGCGTTGGCGCTGGAGGAGACGAGGGCGGTGCGCAGACCTTGCGCGCGGGCGGCCGTGACATAGCGGATCGTGCCCTCGTACGCCTCGACGCCGCCGCTGCGGATCTTCTCCAGGACGCGTTCGTTCTTGCGGTTGCCGAGGCCGTTGACCGTGAGCGCGTCGGGCGGGTCGCCGGGGTCGCCGTCGGGCAGGTCGATGCCGCGCGAGGCGAGAAACGAGCGGACTCCGTCGGCGCGCGGCAGGCCGTCCACGTACTGGTCGTAGTCGGCGTGGGCGTCGAAGGGGCGGAAGGCGTCGCCGTCGCGGTCGCGCAGGAAGGCGTCGAACGTCTCCTTCCAGGCGGCGGCGTGCACGGCCGCCGTTCTGGTGACGACGCCGTCGAGGTCGAAGAGGCAGGCCAGGATGGTTGCGGGAAGACCCAGGTCCGTCATGTCCCCCATGGTCCCCCGTCCGGGGGCGCGGAGGGGCGCGGCACGGGGTGGTGCGGTGAACTTCACGGGACGGGGGCTCAGAGGGGGGGCTCAGAGGGGTGGGTTTCCTCGGCGGAGGGCCTGCGCGCCGCCAAGCTAACACAACCGGGTTGCAGTAATAATGCAACCGTGTTTTGCTAGATGCATGGACATGGACACGGACACGAACGAAACGCGGACGCAGCAGACGCAAAAGACCCAGACCTGGCTCATCACCGGTTCCTCGCGCGGCTTCGGCCGCGAGTTGGCCGTCGCCGCGCTGGAGGCGGGCGACCGGGTCGTGGCCACCGCCCGCCGGCCCGAGCAGGTGGGCGACCTCGTGGAGAAGTACGGCGACCGGGTGCTGCCGGTGCCGCTCGACGTCACCGACCGGACGGCCGCCGTGGCCGCCGTACGGGCGGCGGTCGACCGGTTCGGGCGGCTGGACGTCGTGGTGAACAACGCCGGGTACGCCAACCTCGCCGCGATCGAGAGCACCCCCGAGGACGACTTCCGGCGCCAGTTCGAGACCAACTTCTGGGGCGTCTACCACGTCTCCACCGCCGCGCTCCCCGTTCTGCGCGCGCAGGGCGGCGGCACGATCGTGCAGTTCTCCTCGGTCGGCGGCCGGGTCGGCGCCACCCCCGGGCTCGGCTCCTACCAGGCGGCCAAGTTCGCCGTGGACGGCTTCACCCGGGTGCTGGCGGCCGAGGCCGCCCCGTTCGGCATCACCTGCCTGGTCGTGGAGCCCGGCGGCTTCGCCACCGACTGGGCGGGCTCCTCGATGCGGATCCCCGAGGTGGCCCCCGGGTACGAGCCGACCGTCGGCGAGATGGTCCGGGTGCTCGACGGAGCGGTGGCCGCCCAGGGCGACCCGAAGCGGGCCGGCGAGATCCTCGTCCGGGTCGTCAAGCACCCGCACCCGCCGACACATCTGCTGCTCGGCGCCGGTGCCGTCCGGATGGCCCAGGACTACTCGCGGGGCCAGATCGAGGAGGCCGCCGCCTGGGAGCAGGTCAGCGCCTCCGCCGACTTCGACCGGGACCACCCGGCCGACCTGCCCGCCGCCGACCGGCGCTGACCCCCGACCGCCCCCTCACCTCAAGGAATCAGGACCATGGCACAGTTCACGGACAGGGTCGCGCTCGTCACCGGGGCCGGCAGCGGGATGGGCGCGGCGACGGCGGTGCTCCTCGCGGAGCGCGGCGCGGCCGTCACCCTCGTCGGGCGGCGCCCGGAGAAGCTGGCGGAGGTCGCCCGGCGGATCGAGGACGCGGGCGGCCGGGCTCTCGCCGTCCCCGGCGATGTCAGTGACGCCGCCGATGTCGAACAGGCGGTCCGGCGGACCGTGGAGACCTTCGGCGCCCTGCACTACGGGGTCAACAACGCCGGAGTCACCGGCAATTTCATCCCCACCGCCGACCTGCCGCTGGAGTACTGGCGCACGGTCATCGGCATCAATCTGGACGGGCTGTTCTTCGGCCTCAAGTACCAGATCCCGGCGATCGTCGCGAGCGGCGGCGGCGCGATCGTCAATGTCTCCAGCGTGTTCGCCGACCGGGGCGGACCGACCGTCGAGTACTCCACCGCCAAGCACGGCATCCGGGGCCTGACCCGCACCGCCGCCAAGGAGTACGGGGCGCAGGGGGTGCGGATCAATGAACTCCAGCCCGGAGTCATCGATTCCGAGATGACCCGGGCCAACCCGGACGGCACGCAGGAGGTAGCCGAACGGGGGGTGCCGCTGGGCCGGATCGGACGCGGCGAGGAGATCGCCACGGCCGTCGCCTTCCTCCTCTCCGACGACGCCTCCTACATCACCGGCGCGCATCTCGCGGTGGACGGGGGCTTCCTGGCCTGAGGATCCCCCCGTCCCGCCGGCCCCTTCGCGAGCGCCCCGGCGGACCCACCGCGCCCCCTGCCCGACACGTTCAGTGAGCTATGTTGAACGTTCTCGGGAAACGAAGGAGGCGCACCGGTGCCCACGCCCCAGCAGACCCGTGCACAGGCATCCGCGATCACCTCGGGGAAGGCGGCGCCGGAGGCCGAAGGGGCCCCGGTCTCCCAGCTCAGAAGCCTTTTCGACCGGCCCCGGATGTCTCCGGGGCACCGCCGGATCGCCCAGTATCTGATCGAGCACCTCCCCGAGGCGGCGTTTCTGTCGGTCACCGAGATCGCCGACCGGGTCGGGGTCAGCCAGCCCTCCGTGACCCGGTTCGCCGCCGCGATGGGCTTCAGCGGTTACCCGGCGCTACGGGAGAAGCTCCAGTCGATCGCGCTGGGCACGTTCTCCGCCGCCGCCGACGAGAACCGGGGCAATGAACTCCAGTCGGCGGTGGACGCCGAGATCGAGAACCTGGAGAACCTGCGGCGGGACTTCGCCGACCCGGACCAGGTCATCGCGGCCGGGCGGGAACTGGCCGGGTCCACCCCGCTCACCATCCTCGGACTGCGCATCTCCGCCTCGCTGGCCGAGTACTTCGCCTACGCCGCCCGCCGCATCCACCCCGACGTCCGGCTGGTGACCCGGGGCGGCAGCATCGCCTACGACGCCCTGCTCCAGTCCCGCGAGGCGGGCGGCACCTGGGTGCTGGCCTTCTCGATGCCCCGGCACGCGCAGGAGACCCTGGCAGCGGTGAAGGTGGCGCGGGACGCCGGGCTGCGGGTCGTGCTGATCACCGATCTGGCGCTGGGCGCGGTGGCCGACGCGGCGGACGTCACCTTCGCCACCGGCACCGGATCACGGCTGGTCTTCGACTCGTACGCGGCCCCCGGGCTGATGGCCGCCGCGCTGCTCCAGGCGATGACGGACGCCGACCCGGAGCGCACCCAGGGCCGGCTGGAGGAGTACGAGCAGATCTCGGAGCAGCACCAGTTCTTCCTGCGGGACTGACCTCCCCCGCCCCTTCCGGCTCCGTGCGTCCGCCGTGCCCCGGCCCTCACATCCCGGCACAGTCCATACAGAGCACGCATGAATGTTTCCATACTGCTTGAAAACCGATCGGCATATATAAATACTTCTTGCAGATCCCGTACCGGGTCCCGTACCGGGTCCCATACCGGATGCCTTGCCACATCCCGTACCGGATCCCGCACCGCCCGCAGAGAGCCGACGTTCCGCCCATGCGCACAGCAGCAGCCGTACCGACGCGCGGGCCGCGCCTGCCCTTCGAGGGCTCCAGTTCGGACACCCGGGGCCGCCGTTCCCTACCCACGGCGGAGTTCCGGAGTGTTCGGTCGGGCATCGCCTGCGCGAGCGCCCGTGGCGGTCCCGGTCATCCCCTAGACCGGGACCGCCCCACCGTCGTTGTCCCAGTTGACCTCGCCGTCCTCCCGGAAGCGATGCCCATGTCCCTGACGTACCCGCACCAGCGCACCAACCCGGACTGGCCGTGCCAGGTCAAGATCCCCGGCAGCTACGACTGGGAACGCTCGGCCGCCAAATGGCTGCGCGAGCTGGTCCCGGCCCGGTACGCCGGGTATCCGACGCTGATCCGGCATCCGGTGCTGCTCGCCCGGCACGCGGAGATCCAGGTCCAGCAGGAGATCCGGGTGGCGCGGACGGCGCTCCAGACGGCCCGCGCCGATCTGCCCCGGCTCGGCCTGCCGGAGTCGGTGATCGAGCACACCATCAAGCTGTACGCGGCCGAGGTGCTCCAGCTCCAGCACATCGCGCGCAGCGTCCGCGCGGTGGGCCGGGCGCTGGCGGAGCACAACCTCCAGCGCCGGGCGGCCTGAGCCCGGGGGCGCGGTCAGGGGGCACCCCCTGGAGCGGGTCAGGCGGTGACGAACCCGCGCAGGGACGCCCGCAGCGCCGCCACGAACGCCTCGCGCCGCTCGGCCGGGAGGGCGTCGAGGGAGAGATACGGGTTGAGGTCCTCCAGCTCCACCAGCAGCAGCGAGCCGTCGGGGGCGCGGCAGGCGTCGACCCGCTGGATGCCGTGGTCCAGGGTGTTCCAGCGGATGAAGCGCCGGGCGAAGTCCAGGTCGTCCGGGGTCGGTTCGTAGGGCTCCAGCCGCCAGCGGCGGCCCGGGTCGGGGGCGTACAGCGCGTACTGGAAGTCGTGGTCGACGAAGTAGAAGGACACCTCGTAGGCGAAGTCGATGTACGGCTGGACCAGGACCGTGCCGTCGGCGGCGGCGGGCAGTTCGCCGGGGCCGATCACCCGCAGCCCTATGGAGTCGGCGCCGAGCACGGGCTTGACGACATAGCGGTCGGCGGCCGGGAGCAGCCCGAGGTCGGCCGCGCGGACGACGGTCGGGACGACCGGGAACCCGGCCGCGCTCAGCTCCGGGAGATAGCCCTTGCCGGCCATGTCCGCCCGCCCGGTGAGCGGGTTGTAGACCCGGGCCCCGGTCTCCCGCGCACGCTCCCGGAAGACCTCGTACTCCGCCCGGTAGGAGAAGACCGGACCGCTGTTGCGGACGATCACGGCGTCGAAGGCGTCCATCAGGGCGGCGGCGTCCCGCGGGTTGCACAGGGCCAGGTCGGCGTCCGCGCGGAGCCGGTCGGCGAGCAGCACGTCCTCGTCGCCGTAGCGCCGCCCGCGCGCCTCGTAGGCCAGATCGGTCACGTACAGCAGTCGCGGTCGAACGCGGGTCATACGGCGGCTCCTGGGTCGCTGCTCGGATCTCTGCCCGGGCTCTGCTCGGTTGCCTGCCCGGTCGCTGCTCGGGCTCTACCTGGGGCTTCACCCTCCGGGCAGGGTCAGAGTAGCCGCCACCCCCGTCACTGACTGCACTCAGTTCCCTCCCTGGGCAGCACTGAGTGCCATTTCCGGGAAAGGGGTGCTACGTTCCCGTCCATGACCTCCCGGACCTCCAGGAACCCCAGCGACGCCGAGCACGACGGGACACCGGCCCCGGCGGGCCCGAAGCCCCCGATGCGGGACGCCCTGATCGCGGCGGCCTTCCAGCTCTTCCTGGAGCGCGGCTACGAGGAGACCACCGTCGACGACATCGTGGCGCTCGCCGGCGTCGGACGGCGCTCCTTCTTCCGCTACTTCCCGTCCAAGCTGGACGTGGTCTTCCCCGACCACGACCGCTGCCTCGCGGACATGACGGAGTTCCTCGCCGAGAGCGCCCCGGACGACGACCCGGTGCGGCGGGTGTGCGACGCGGCCCGGATGGTGCTGCGGATGTACGCGGAGAACCCGACGTTCTCGGTGCAGCGCTACCGGCTCACCAAACAGGTGCCGGGCCTGCGCACCCATGAACTCTCCGTGGTGTGGCGCTACGAGCGGGCGCTCGCCGACTATCTGCGCCGCCGGTACGCGGCCCGGCCGGACGGCATCCTGCGGGCCGATGTAATCGCGGCGGCGGTGGTCGCCGCGCACAACAACGCCCTGCGGGCCTGGCTGCGTTCGGGCGGGCAGACCGACGCGGACGCCGCCGTGGACCACGCCCTGGGGCTGGTGAACCTGTCGTTCGGGACGTCCGGGCGCGGGCACACGCTGGTGGACGAGACGCCGGAGGACGTGGTGGTCGTGGTGTCCCGGCGCGGGGCGCCGCTGTGGCGGGTGGTGCAGGAGATCGAGACGACCCTGACCCGGGACTGAGCCCCCCTCACCCGGGACTGAGCCCCCTCATCCGGGACTGAGACCAACCCCACCCGGGGCCGGGACCAACCCCCACCCGGGACTGAGGCGACCTCACCCGCGTCCGAGGCGACCGGGCCCGGAAATTCCCCTGAAATTGGGGGTACGCGGTGCCTTTACCACTGACACTGAGTGCCATAGTGTGTGCTCGTGCACGGTGCACGTACCGCGCACGGCGTGCACGGTGAGCCGCGCACGCGGGTTTTCCGGCCGAGTGTGCAGGGAGTTGACCAGCGTGTACCACCCCTCGATCAGCGTCTTCCAGCAGGGAGCCGGCCTCTCGGCGGGCACCCTCGACCTGCCGCCCGCACGCGAGGAGGCGATCCTCTTCCAGCGCTGCGACTGGTGCGGCACGGCGATGTACCACCGGCTGCTCTGCCCGGTCTGCCAGGGCAGCGAACTGCGCACCGAGCGCAGCGCGGGCACCGGCACGGTCCGGCACACCACGGTGGTGCACCGCAACACCCCCGCGGCCCGCAATGTGTCGCTGGTGGAGCTGGCGGAGGGCTTCGTGGTGCGCGGGCGGGTCATGGGCCCGCTGATCGGCATCCACAGCGGCGACCGGGTACGGCTGTCCACGGCGAAGGATCCGGTGCGCGGCGAGCCCGTGTTCCAGTTGGTCGACGAGCCCTACCGGGCCTGGACCTGACCGGTCGTCAACCGCTGCTCTTCCGGTTCTCCCTCTCTCATCCGGTCGGCGTCAGTGTGATCCTGATGCCGGTCGTCCCGTCGAGACCCCGCCGCACCCGGCTGCCCCACAGGGTGAGCCGGCCGAGGATCCCGTACTTGCGCATCAGCAGGTGCCGATAGCGGGCGGTGGTCTCCGGATCGCAGATCTCGGCCGTGGCCGGTACGGACTCACCGTTCGGCCTGCCGCGCACATCGCAGGGCCCGACCAGCACCTCGGGCCGGTTGCGGATCCGCTTCACCTTCCATGAGTCGCTGACGGTCCAGATCCCGAGGGCGTCACCGTCGCCCACCACCCACACCGGCGTGGCGACCGGGGTGCCGTTCTTGCGGTAACTCGTGACCAGCAGGTACTTGCCCTCGGCGAGCCGGGCCGTCGCGGTGTCCATGCCGGGCAGTGTAGACGCGCCCCGACGCCGGACGACACGGCCACGCGCCCCGCCTCCGACGGCGGTTCCGGCACCGCCGCCCCGCCTCTCCCCCGGCGGCACCCGCCTCACCACCGTCCCGCCCCTCACCCCTCACCCCACCACCGTTCCTCCCCTCACCCCACCGCCGCCGCCATCCGCCCCACCGCCTCCGTCAGCACGTCCGGCGTGGTCGCCAGGTTGAGCCGGACGTGGCCCGCCCCGCCGGTCCCGAACGGCGGGCCCGCGCTCAGCGCCACCCGGCCGCGTTCCAGGAAGACCTCCGCCGGATCGTCGCCGAGCCCGAGGGCCCGGCAGTCCAGCCAGGCCAGATAGGTGGCCGGACCCGGCCGGTACCGCACTGCCGGAAGCCGCTCGGCGAGCAGCGCGGCGAGCAGCCGCCGGTTGTCGTCGAGGCCGGTGAGCAGGGCGTCCAGCCAGGGGGTGCCCTCGCGCAGGGCGGCGGTGTGGGCGATGACCCCGAGGTGGCTGGGTCCGTGGCCGACCTCCTCGGGCATCCGGGCGAGGTCGGCGGCGGCGCCCGGACCGGCGACGGCGAGTGCGGCCTTGAGCCCGGCGAGGTTCCATCCCTTGGAGGCGGACATCAGCGACAGCCCGCGCTCGGCGCCGGGCACCCGCAGATAGGGCACGAAGTCCGTGCCGTGGGCGACCAGCGGGGCGTGGATCTCGTCGGCGACCACCCGCACCCCGTACCGCTCGGCGAGGGCGGCGACGGCGGTGAGTTCGGCGGCGCTGTGCACGGTCCCGGTCGGGTTGTGCGGGCTGCACAGCAGATAGGCGGCGCGCCCGCCGTCCCGCACGGCCCGCTGGAAGGCCCGTTCCAATGCGTCGAGGTCGAGCCGGAGATCGGGCCCGAGCGGGGCCTCCACCACCCGCCGGTCCATATGGGTGACGAACAGATAGAAGGGCGGATAGACGGGCGGGTTCACCACGACCGGGTCGCCGGGCCCGGTCACCAGCCGGAGCATCTCGACCACCCCCAGCATCACATCGGGCACGATCGCCGCGCGCTCCACCGCGAGCCCGTCCCAGCCCCACCGCTTCCCGGCGAACGCGGCGAGCGCCTCGGCGTAGCCGGTACCGGCCGGGTAGCCGGTGTCGCCGAGGTCGAGCGCCTCGTCGAGCGCCCGGCGGACGGCCGGGGCGAGCGGGACGTCCATCTCGGCCACCCACAGCGGCAGCACGTCCTCGGGGTAGGTCCGCCACTTCATGCTGGTCCGGCGCCGGAGCCGGTCCAGGGTGAGCGCGCGCAGGGGGTTGGGTTCGCCGTCGCCGTCGCCGTCGCCGGAGGGGACGGATGACGGTGCGTGCGGGTGCGGGTCGGTGGTCATGAACCCAACATAAGTGGCACCCGGACGCCCCGGAACGGGACGAACGCCAGGGAAGGGGATGGGTCCCGTCCGCGCCGAGGTGCCCGGGTGAACGCTTCCGGCCCGTGCCCCGTACCCAGGGTGGGCGCTCAACTGCCGGAGGGCCCCGCGGTGTCGGCGCCGCGCGTGGTCGGGGTTCGGGAGCCAGGGATGAGGCACGCACGACGACGGATCGTCCGCCGGGTGACGCAGTTGGTGGCGGCCGGCGGGCTGCTCCTCGGGGCGGGCATGGTCACCCATGCGGTGGCGGGCGAACCGCCGGGCACCTCCGCCGTGACGACAGGCGCGGCGGGGACGGGCGCGGCCCTGGTGGACCGGCTGGGCGGCGCGCGTACGGCGGGTACCTGGATCGGGGCGGACGGGCGGCCGGTCGTGGCGGTCACCGACGCGGACGCGGCGGCCGAGGTGCGCCGGGCGGGCGCCGAGCCCCGGGAGGTCCGGCACAGCATGAGCCAACTGCGGGCGGCGACGGCGGCGCTGGGCGCGGAGCCCCGGGTGGCGGGCACGTCCTGGGCGGTGGACCCGCGGTCCAACGAGGTGGTCGTCCGGGGCGACCGGACCGTCTCGCGGGCCGACTGGTCCCGGCTGACAGGAATCGCCGAGGGCCTCGGCGGCTTCGTCCGGATGGAGCGCACCGAGGGTGTCTTCACGACCCGGCTGAACGGGGCGCTGCCGATCCTGTCGACGGCGGGGCGGTGCTCGGCGGGGTTCAATGTGACGGACGGGGGCCGGGACTACATCCTGACCGCGGGGCACTGCGGGCCGGTCGGATCGGTGTGGTTCGCCGACGGCCGGGGCACCGAGCAGATCGGCCGGACCGTGCGCGGCAGCTTCCCGGGCGACGACTACTCGCTGGTCCAGTACGCGGGCGGCCGGGCCGGTGAGGGCGCGGAGGTGGTGGCGACCGGCGACGGCCAGGGGGTGCGGATCACCGGCGTGGCGGACGCGTCGGTGGGGCAGCGGGTGTTCCGCAGCGGCAGTACCAGCGGGCTGCGCGACGGGCGGGTGACGGCGCTGGACGCGACGGTGAACTATCCGGAGGGCACGGTCACCGGGCTGATCGAGACCGATGTCTGCGCGGAGCCCGGGGACAGCGGCGGCCCGCTGTTCTCGGAGGGCGTCGCCCTCGGCATCACCTCGGGCGGCGACGGCGACTGCGCGACGGGCGGTACGACGTTCTTCGAGCCGGTGACGGCGGTGCTGGAGGAACTGGGGGTGCGGTTGATCGCGGCGGCGCCCCCGCCGGACGCGGCGGCGCAGGAGGAGCGGGGCGCCGGGAAGCCGTCCCCTGCGGCGGTAGCGCCGGATGCGGCCTCGCCCGGTGCCGGGGCGGCGGTCGGCGGCGGGGGCGCGGCGGGGGTGCTGGCGCGGCTGACGGACCGGGCGAGTGTGGGACCGGGGCTGCTGATCCTCGGGGGGAGCGGGATCGCGCTGGCCGCCACCCGGTTCCTCCGCGCGGAGCAGGACCGGCGGGCGTACCGGCGGAGGTACTCGGCCACCTGGGGGTGAGCGACGGGGCCGAGCAGGATGGGGGGGGTACCGGCGGCGCTGCTCGGCCACCTCGGGGTGAGTGGCGGGGCCGAACAGGATCGGCGGAGGTACTCGGCAACCCGGGGATGAGCGGCAGGCAGACGCGGCGTGAAGAGGAGGCCGCTCCCCGGTGCGGGGCGCGGCCTGGAGGGCGGCTGCTTGCTCGGCGGGCTCGGGTGGGCCGAGGTCTTCGAAGAACGGGCTCCCCGGCGGGGAACCCGGGCGGGTGCCGGATCGGCGGGGTGGAACCCGCTGCGCGACCGGCTCGGCGAGTCGGCGCTCAGGCCGCTCTCGACGGCTGCGGGGCCGCGGCGGCCCACTCCAGAACGAGGCGCTGGTACTGCTCGCGCTGCTCGCCTGTCAGTGTCCCGCCCGACCGGCGCCACAGGGCCCGGATCTCCTCGTTGACCTCGGCAGCCGATCGCTCGGAGTCGGGTTCAACAGTGGTGGACATGCTGTGAAGCATACGGCGACCGAGGTGAAGGCGCGGTGAGTAATCAAACACTATTCGGACAAAACGGACCGTGTCGCTGATCACGTCCATCTCGCAAGAAGTCATGCGGAGTTCAACCATCTGCGCCATGGAAAGTTCAGTGTTCGACGGCTCGGAACAGCAGAACCCGAACCCTGGGAAGGGTCCGGGTCCGGCACGCACAACGGAGGGGATCAGGTGCCCGGCTTGCGGCCGTACACGAACACCTCGTCGCCCTTCTTCAGCAGCGACCAGTACTTCTTGGCGTCGGTCTTGGTCAGGTTGACGCAGCCGCGCGAGCCCGGCGGGTTCCACATGCTGACATCGGCCTGGTGGAACGCCTGCCCGCCGTCGAAGAACTGGGCGTAGGGCATCGGCACGTCGTACAGGGAGGAGACATGGTCGATGTTGCGCCAGTAGACCTTCTTCAGGCCGGTGCGGGTCTCGTAGCCGTCACGGCCGGTGCGGACCGGGACGGGGCCGTAGACCAGACGGCTGCCGTCCTGGATCCAACTGATCTGGAGAGTGAGGTTCACACAGGCGATCCGGCCCTTGTTGACCGGGCACTTGCCGTCCTTGTTGGGCTTCTTGCCGACGGCCTTCTGCTTGTTCATCAGGTCCATCACGCCCCAGGTGACCGAACCCGCGTAGCCGATGTTCGGCTTGATGCCGTGCTTGTTCTGGAACGCCTGGATCGCCTTGCAGTCGGCGGTGGACTGCTTGCCGTCGACCGGGCGCCCGAGGAACTTCTCGACCTGCTTCTGATACGGCCCCGCCTGCGTCGTACAGCTCGCGGCCTGCGCGGGGGCCGCGCCCAGCCCCACCACGAGCGGCGCCACCAGCGCGGTGGCCCCCGCGATCACGGCACCGCGTCTGCGTATGTCCCCCATACCCGTCCCCTTCAGCACATTCATTCTCTGAGGTCATTCAGCGCGGTCGTTCACCGCGGTTCCGCCCAGCTAGACCGGAGCCGGGCCGCATCGGTTGTAGCAGTGCGGCGACCGGTACGGAACGGTGACATTTGAGACAGGGGGCCGGGAACGACGGCCGCCGGTCAGTCGCCGGGCCCGGCCGCCCCGCCGCGCAGTACCGCCCGGAAGCCCGAGTCGACCGCGGTCAGCCCGCCGTCGACGACCAGGGTCGTGCCGGTGATCCAGGCGGCGTCGCGGGAGGCGAGGAAGGCGACGGCGGCGGCGATGTCCTCGGGTTCGCCGACCCGGCCGAGCGGATAGAGGTCCCGGACCGCGTCCAGGATGTCGCCCCGGCCCTCCCAGGCGGGGGTCCGGACCGTGCCCGGCGCGACCAGGTTGACCCGGACCCCGCGCCCGGCGGCATGCCCGGCGAGGGTGCGGGTCAGGGAGCCGAGCCCGGCCTTGGCGGCGCTGTAGGCGTGGTTGCCGAAGTCGCGCAGCCCGTTCACGGACCCGATGGAGACGATCGCCCCGCGTCCGGAGGCGGCGAGGTGGGGCAGCGCGGCGCGGCTGCACCGGTAGGCGCCGGTCAGAGTCGCATCGAGGTCCCGCGCCCAGGTGTCGTCCGGCTCGTCCTCGAAGCGGGCGGTGTCGGGCGAGCAGTGGAAGGCGTTGTTGACCAGCACGTCCAGCGAGCCGAGGACGGTGACGGCCCGGTCGACGGCCGCCTCCACGGACGCCCGGTCGGTCACGTCGCAGCCGTACGCCTCGGCGCTCAGCCCCCGCTCGCGCAGGGCACCGGCGGTGTCCTCGGCCGCGCCCGGATCGACATCGGTGACCAGGACCCGGGCTCCCTCCTCGGCGAACCGGCGGACGCTGGCGGCACCGATGCCGCGGGCCGCGCCGGTGACCAGAATCCCGTACCCCTCGAAGCGTGTGCTGTCAGCCATGGGGGGAACCTACTGCCCCGGAGATCATCGCGGCAGATAGCGTGCGCCCATGGCTGAGTTCTGGGGGCAACTCCCCGCCCTGATCGGTGTGGTGATCGGCGCGCTGGGTTCGTACGCGGTGGTGATGCGGGGCGAGCAGGTCCGCTTCCGCCGGGAGCAGGCGGCCCGGTGGGAGGAGCGGCTGCTCGGGGTGTACGCGGACTACGCGCGGGCGCTGAAGGCGTCCGTCACGCTGACCTACCGGGTCGCCGCGCACCTCGGCAACGACCCCCATCCGCACCCCCTCACCCCCGAGGAGGCCGAGCCGCTGCTCGCGGAGGCGACCATGGCCCGGGATCCGTCGGGTGAGGCGCTGCTCCTGCTGGGCAGCCCGGAGGTGGTGGAACGGGCCCGGACCTGGGTGGTGGCGGTGATGGCGATGGAGGCGTTCCTACGGGCCGGGACGCGGGACCCGGGGGCCTGGCAGGCGCTGCTGGAGCGGCAGCGGGCCGCGCGGGAGGCGTACTACGCGGCGGTGCGCGGGGATCTGGCGCTGCCGCCGGGGCACGGCGGCCGGTGGGCGCTCCCGGCGCACCGGACCCCGGACGGCGACGGCGGTGCTCAGCGGTAGCCGGTGGTGTCGGCGGGCTTCCCCGCGTCCTGGACCTCGGGCACATAGCGCCAGGCGTCGGGGCGGCTGCCGTCCAGGTCGGTGAAGCCGTACTCCCGGGCGAGGCCGCCGCTGGACAGTGACTGCCCGTTGAAGCGGCCGACCTCCGGGTCGGCGGCGAGCGCGGCGACCGCGCGGCCGACATAACGCGGGGACTCGGAGATCGCGAAGTGCGGCTCCTCGGTCAGGGCGTCGCGCCAGTTCTCCTCGGTCACCCCGAAGCCGTCCAGCATCATCTCCGAGCGCAGCCAGCCCGGGGTGAGGACGACGGCGGCGGCGCCGCGCGGGCCGAGTTCGTGGCCGAGGGCGAAGCCCATCCGCAGCACGGCCGTCTTGGCGAGGTCGTAGAAGTAGTTCACGCGGTAGTGGTCCGTGTTGTAGGCGAGGGTGCCGTCGGTCATCTCCACGACCAGGCCGCCGGGCCGGCGCAGCAGCAGCGGGAGGGCGTAGTGGCTGGTGATCGCGTGGGTGTCGAGGGCGAGACGGAGCAGCCGCAGCCCGTTGTCGAGGTCGTGCTCCCACATCGGGATGTCCCACCCGAAGAGCTTCTCGCCGCCCCAGATGTCATTGACCAGGATGTCCAGCCGTCCGTGCGTGTCGGCGACGCGGTCGACGAGGGCCTCGACCCGCGCCGGGTCGAGGTGGTCGGTGGGCACGGCGATGCCGTGGCCGCCGGCCTCGGTGACCAGGTCGGCGGTGTCCTCGATGGTCTCGGGCCGGTCGTACTCGGAGCGGTGGGCGCGGGTGCTGCGGCCGGTGACGTAGACGGTGGCGCCCGCCGCGCCCAGTTCGACGGCGATCCCGCGCCCGGCGCCCCGGGTCGCCCCGGCGACCAGCGCCACCTTGTCGTGCAGCGGTCCCGATGGTCCTGATGACATGTCCGGCCTCCCATGGGTGGTTCTTCCGCCGGATCCCTCCGCTGGTGCTGCTCGCGGAGTGATCCGGTGATCTGTGATCTGGTGATCCGGCGGAGAGTCTCGCCGGAAAGCCGGACATCTTCTGTCGGGATTGCGGCCGGATTCCGCCGCGGTGGGTGCCGGTTCACCCGCGCGGGCGCGGGTGGGGGTCGTACGAGACCGGCAGGATGGCCACCGACCTCGGTTCACCTGCACGGATCACCGCCTCGGGTTCACCGGCGCAGGTGCATTGCCATGGGTTCATCGGCGCGGGCGCCCCGGAGGTGGCTCAGTGGCCGCGTGCGATCCACTCCTCCAGGTGCGGGGCCTCGGCGCCGATGGTGGTGGAGTCGCCGTGCCCGGTGCGCACGATCGTCTCCGGCGGGAGGGTGAGGAGTTTGTCGCGGACGGAGTCGATGATGGTGGGGAAGTCGGAGTACGAGCGTCCGGTGGCGCCCGGTCCCCCGGCGAAGAGGGTGTCGCCGGTGAAGACCGTGCCGAGCCCGGGGTCGTACAGGCAGACCGCGCCGGGGGCGTGGCCCGGGGTGTGCAGGACCCGCAGATCGGCGCCCGCGGTCTCGATGACCTGGCCGTCGGCGAGGTGCTCGTCGGGTTCGCGGCCGGGGTGGGTGAGCCGCCACAGCGGGAGGTCGTCGGGGTGCAGCCAGATGGGGGCGCCGGTGCGGTCGGCGAGCGCGGGGGCGGCGTTGACGTGGTCGTTGTGGGCGTGGGTGCAGAGGATCGCGGTCAGCCGCCGGTCCCCGACGGCGGTGGCGATGGCGTCGGCGTCATGGGCCGGGTCGATGACCAGGACCTCGTGGTCGTCGCCGACGAGCCAGACGTTGTTGTCGACGTCCCAGGTGCCGCCGTCCAGAGTGAACTGACCCGAGGTGACCAGGCGTTCGATGCGGGCGGCCATCACAGCACCACCACGGACCGCAGCACGTCACCGGAGTGCATCCGCGCGAACGCCTGCTCGACCTGGTCCAGCGCGATGGTCTCGGTGACGAACGCGTCGAGGTCGAGCCGCCCCTGAAGGTGGAGGTCGATCAGCATCGGGAAGTCGCGGGACGGCAGACAGTCGCCGTACCAGGACGACTTCAGCGCCCCGCCCCGCCCGAAGACATCCAGCAGCGGCAGCTCCAGCCTCATCTCCGGCGTCGGGACACCCACCAGCACGACCGTCCCCGCCAGATCCCGGGCGTAGAACGCCTGCCGGTACGTCTCCGGACGCCCCACCGCCTCGATCACCACATCCGCGCCGAAACCCCCGGTCAGCTCACGGATCGCCTCCACCGGGTCGCGGTCCGCGGAGTTGACGGTGTGCGTGGCACCCAGAGAGCGGGCCTTCTCCAGCTTGCGGCCGTCGATGTCCACGGCGATGATCCGGGCCGCACCGGCCAGCCGGGACCCGGCCACGGCAGCGTCCCCGACCCCACCGCACCCGATCACGGCCACGGTGTCGCCGCGCCCCACACTGCCGGTGTTGATCGCGGCACCGATGCCCGCCATCACCCCGCACCCCAGCAGCCCCGCCACCGCCGGGGACACCGCCGGATCCACCTTCGTGCACTGCCCCGCCGCGACCAGCGTCTTCTCCGCGAACGCACCGATACCCAGCGCCGGGGACAGCTCGGTACCGTCCGTCAGGGTCATCCGCTGCCGCGCGTTGTGGGTGTCGAAGCAGTACCAGGGACGCCCCCGCAGACAGGCCCGGCAGTGCCCGCACACCGCCCGCCAGTTCAGCACCACGAAGTCGCCCGGCACCACATCGGTCACTCCGTCCCCGACCGACTCCACCACCCCGGCCGCCTCATGACCCAGCAGGAACGGGAACTCGTCGCTGATGCCGCCCTGCTTGTAGTGCAGATCGGTGTGACAGACCCCGCACGCCTGGATCTTCACGACGGCCTCACCCGGGCCGGGGTCCGGCACCACGATCGTCTCCACCCTGACCGGTTCGTCCTTGCCCGGTGCGATGACTCCACGCACTTCCTGCGCCATGTGCAGACCCTCCTCGTCGACGTTCAAGACGATCAACGTCCCGCCGCCGACCCTACGCGCCGGGAGCGGCTTCGCGCCGCACCCGTGCGCTCTCTCCGTCCGGATACCCCTAGGGGTACGTGACCCTTCCCACCACCTCCGCCCTGGTATACCCCCGGGGGTACTCTGCTACGGTGGCCGAAAGATACCCCCGGGGGTAAAGGAAGACGCGGGGTAGGAGCAGACGGAAGGAGCGCCGCCGTGCACTTCGTCGAGGTCATCGACGTGCCCGGACTGGGCAACCGCGGCTATCTGGCGGGCGGGGCCGACACCGCCGTGGTGATCGACCCGCCCCGCGAGCCGGACCGGGTGATCGCCGCCGCCGCACGCCGGGGTGTGCGGATCACCCATGTCGCCGAGACCCATGTCCACAACGACTATGTCTCCGGCGGTCTGGAGCTGGCCCGGCTGACGGGGGCCACCTATCTGGTACCCGCAGAAGCCCGGGTCGGGTACGCGCGGGTGCCGGTCGCGGACGGGGACCGGGTGGCGCTCGGCACCGGTCTGGAGCTGCGCGCCCTGGCCACCCCCGGCCACACCCCGCACCACACCTCGTACGTCCTCGCCGACGGTGGCGCGGACGTGGCGGTGTTCACCGGCGGCTCGCTGCTGATCGGCACGGTCGGGCGGCCCGATCTGGTGGAGCCGCGGCTCACCCGGCACCTCGCGCGGGCCCAGTACGACTCGGCGCACCGGCTGGCGGCCGAGCTGGCCGACGACACCCGGGTCCTGCCCACCCACGGCTTCGGCAGCCTCTGTGCGGCCACGCCCTCCGGCGGGGGCACCGGGGCGACCACCATCGGGCAGGAACGGCGGACCAACGCCGCCCTGGTCACGGACGCCGACACCTTCGTCGCCGAGCTGCTGGCCGGGCTGGACGACATCCCCGCCTACTACGCCCACATGGGCCCGGTCAACGCCGAGGGCCCGGCACCGGTGGATCTGACGCCGCCGCGCCGCGCGGACGCCGGGGAGATCACGGCCCGACTGGCGGCCGGGGAGTGGGTGGTGGACCTCAGGAACCGGGTCGCGTTCGCGCGCGGCCATGTCACCGGGACGCTGAACTTCGAGTCGGCCGGGCAGTTCGCCGTCCAGCTCGCCTGGCTGCTGCCCCGGGGGCGGCCGGTCACGCTGCTCGCGGAATCGGCGGAGCAGCTCGCCGCCGCCCAGCGGGAACTGGCCCGCGTCGGCATCGACCGGCCCGCCGCCGCGGCGACCGGCGGCCCCGGCGACTGGCTGGTCCCCGGGGAGACGCCCCGCTCCTTCCCGCGCGCCACCTTCGCCGACCTCGCGGGGCGCGCGGACGGTGTGGTCCTCGATGTCCGCCGGGACCGGGAACGCGCCGCCGAGCACATACCCGGCTCCCTGCACATCCCCCTGCACAAGCTGCGCGAGCGGCTGGCGGAGCTGCCGGCGGACGGCACGGTGGTGTGGGTGCACTGCGCGGGCGGCGCGCGGGCGGCCATCGCCGCCTCGGTCCTCGACGCGGCCGGGATCGCCGTGGTCGCGGTGGACGACGGTTTCGACGCGGCACGGGCGGCGGGGCTGACCGCGGCGGCAGCGCTGCCGTGAGCACGCTGGTCCTGGCCCTGGTCGCGGGTGCGCTGACCGGGCTCGCGCTCGGGGCGCTGGGCGGCGGCGGCAGCTTGCTGGCCGTGCCGGCGCTGATCTATCTGCTGGACTTCGGCCCGGCCGCGGCGGCGACCGCGAGTCTGGTCGTGGTGACGGTCACCTCGGTGACGGCGCTGGCCGCGCACGCGCGCGGGGGCACGGTCGACTGGCGGCGCGGCACGCTGTTCGCCCTCGCCGGGCTCCTCCCGGCGGCGCTGGGCGGCCTGCTGTCGGCCCGGCTGCCCGCCGGGGTCCTCCTGGTCGCCTTCGCGGTGCTCGCGGGGGTGGCGGCGGTGGGGTTGCTGGGGCGGCCGGGAGGCGCCGGGACGGCCGACGAGGTGCCGGTCCCCCGCCGGGGGCGGGTTCTGGGGGCCGGGGCCGGGCTGGGGGCGGTCACCGGGGTGCTGGGGGTGGGCGGCGGCTTTCTCGCCGTACCGGCGCTGGTGCAGGTGGTGGGGCTGCGGATGCGGCTCGCGGTGGGGACGAGCCTGCTGGTCATCAGCGTCAACTCGATCGCCGCCCTGGCCGCCAGGACCGGCGCGGCCGTCCCCGTCGACTGGGCGCGGGTGGCCCCGTTCGCGGCGGCGGCCGTACTGGGCGCCTGGGACGGGCGGAGGCTGGCGGCGAGGGTGTCGTCCGGCACGCTCCAGCGGGTGTTCGCGTGGGCGCTGCTCGGGGTGGCGGCGTTCATGCTCGTGGACGGGCTGCTGTGAACGCCGGTAACCGCCCGCGCTCAGGCCAGGGAGAGGAACAGCCGCTCCAGGCGGGCCTTCATCTCCTGCGCCGACTCACCGTCGCTGCGGCCCTGCTCCAGATCCGTCACGCACTGCTGGAGCCCGGTCGCGATGATCGCGAACCCGGCCCGGTCCAGGGCCCGGGAGGCGGCGGCGAGCTGGGTCACCACGTCCTCGCAGTCGCGCCCCTCCTCGATCATCCGGATCACCCCGGAGATCTGCCCCTGCGCCCGGCGCAGCCGGTTGAGCACCGACTTCAGATCGTCACCCTCGAACCGAAGCTCCACGAGACCCCTCCTCCACTTCCTCACTCCACGGCGTCATCACCCGACGACCTCACTCCCACATACCCTTGGGGGTATTTTACCTCCCCCTCGGACCATCGAACAGCACCATCGGAAAGGACGTCCCCCGCATGACCACCACTCCCCCCGCCCTCGACGCCGACCAGGCCCGTACCCGGCTCGGCGAACTGACCGTCGTCGATGTCCGCACGCCCGGTGAGTACGCCTCCGGGCATCTGCCCGGCGCCCTGAACATCCCGCTGGACCGGCTCGGCCAGGCCCTGCCCGCGCTGCGCCGGGTGCCCGGCGGCCTCCTCGTCGTCTGCGCCTCCGGGGCCCGCTCCGCGAACGCCTGCGCGCTGCTCGCCCGGGAGGGCGTCGGGGCCATGACCCTGACCGGCGGCACCGACGGCTGGTCGCGGCTCGGGCACGCCCTGGGCCGCCCGGCGACCGGCGGGCGGCGGACCTGGTCCATGGACCGCCAGGTCCGCTTCACCGCCGGGGCCCTGGTCCTGACCGGTCTGGGCCTCGGACTCCTGCACCCCGCCTGGCAGTTGCTGTCCGCCGGGATAGCGGGCGGGCTGGTCTTCTCCGCGCTGAGCGGGACCTGCGGGATGGCCGCGCTGCTGGCCCGGCTGCCGCACAACCGCCCGCGCCCCGCCGACTTCGAGGCGACCCTCGCGGAACTGGAGGCTCGGGCGGCCCGGTAGGCGCCGAGGAGCAGCGGAGGTTCAGCGGGGAGGGTGCGGCGGGGCCGGTTGTCAGTGGGCCGCCGTAATCTTGCCCGTACGGCCCGATCTGCCGTACGGACCCGCCGAAGGAGCCATGTGACCACCGCACAGACGGACGCCGCCCTGCCCCCGTGGCGCATGCTCCTCGGCTATGTACGGCCGCATCGCTGGGCGTTGCTGACCGGCGCGCTGCTGTCGCTGGTCACGGGTGCCACCGGGCTGCTGCTGCCGCTGGTGGCCCGGGGCCTGATCGACGACCTGGAGCACGACCGGGCCGTCACGGGCGCGCTGCTGGCGATGTCGGCGCTGGTCGTGGGCAACGCGGTGGTGGGCGCGGTGGGCGGCTACGTACTGGAGCGCACGGCGGAGTCGGTGGTGCTGGGCGCGCGGCGGACGCTGTCGTCGTATCTGCTGCGGCTGCGCATACCGGCCGTGGACCGCAGCGAGCCGGGCGATCTGATGGCGCGCATCACCTCGGACACCACCCTGCTGAGCCAGGTCACCACCCAGACCCTGGTGGGCCTGGGCACGGGCGGGCTGACGCTGATGGCGACGGTGGTGATGATGGGCGTGGTCGATCCGGTGCTGCTCGGGGTCACCCTCGCCGTGATCCTCGGCGCCGGGCTGGTGCTCGGGCTGATCGTGCCGCGCATCAACCGGGCCAGCAAGCGGGCCCAGATGGCGGTGGGGGCGATGGGCGCCTCCCTGGAGCGGGTGCTGGGCGCGCTGCGCACGGTGAAGGCGTCCGGCGCGGAGCACCGCGAGGAGCAGACCCTGCACCGGGCGGCCGAGGAGTCGTGGCGGCAGAGCGTGCGCGCGGCCAAGTGGTCGGCGGCGGCGGGCAACACGGCCGGGCTGGCGATGCAGATCGCGTTCATCACGGTGCTCGCGGTGGGCGGGGCGCGGGTGGCGACGGGCGCGGTGGACGTGGGCACCCTCGTCGCGTTCCTGCTGTACGTCTTCTATCTGATGGCGCCGATCCAGCAGGTGGTCTCCGCGATCACCCAGTACCAGACGGGCGCGGCGGCGCTGAGCCGGATCCAGGAGGCGCTGGCCCTGCCCGCCGAGCCGCGGGCGACCGGCGCGGAGCTGCCCGCCCCGGACACCCGCCCGGCCGCCGTCGCCTTCGACGACGTCCGCTTCCGCTACGCGGACGATCTCCCGTACGTGCACCACGGGGTGAGCTTCGAGGTGCCGCCGCAGGGCATGACGGCGTTCGTGGGCCCCTCGGGCGCGGGCAAGACGACGGTGTTCTCGCTGATCGAGCGGTTCTACGACCCGGAATCGGGGTCCATCTCGGTGGACGGCCGGGAGATCGGGGAGTGGGATCTGCCGGGACTGCGCGCGGCGATCGGGTATGTGGAGCAGGACGCTCCGGTGCTGTCGGGCTCACTGCGGGACAATCTGCTGCTGGGCAGCCCGGAGGCGGACGACGGCCAGGTGGCGCGGGTGGTGAAGACGACCCGGCTGGACGGGCTGGTGGAGCGGCTGCCGGAGGGGCTGGACACCCTGGTCGGGCATCGCGGCACCAAGCTGTCCGGCGGGGAGCGGCAGCGGGTGGCCATCGCCCGCGCGCTGCTGCGCAGACCCCGGCTGCTGCTCCTGGACGAGGCGACCTCGCAGCTCGACGCGGTGAACGAGGCGGCGCTGCGGGACACGGTCGCGGATGTGGCGCGGTCGACGACCGTGCTGGTGGTCGCGCACCGGCTGTCGACGGTGACGATGGCGGACCGGATCGTGGTGATGGACGCGGGCCTGGTCCGCGCGGTGGGCACCCATCAAGAACTGGTGGCCGCCGATCCGCTGTACGCGGAGCTGGCGGCCACACAGTTCCTGGCCTCGGCCGGTTGACGGGCCGGGGCGACGGGGGCGGTGTCAGTACTGGACGGCGGGCAGCAGACCGGTGACCGGGGCGACCAGGTCGGTGACCTGGTGCAGTTCGCTGAGCTGATGGAGGCCGTTCACGTTGTTCAGTTCGGCGAGGCCCTCGGAGGGGCGGGGAACGGCGGCCTTGTGCTCGGCGGGGATGTCGGAGACGGTCAGCGAGTCCAGCACGGCGACCGGGTTCAGCTTGCCCTCACCGGCGGCGTCCGCCTCGGCCGCGCCCGCCTGCGGCACGGCGAGACCGGCGGCCCCGACGGCGAGACAGGCGACGGCGAGAATACGACGAGTTGAGATCATGTCTTCAGCAACGCGCGCGACCCGCGCCGGACACGGCCGACCCGGCCCCCTCACCCGACAGGCGCACCTGGCGGTCGTACGTCCCGAGGGGCGGGGGTGACCACTTACGGTGGCCGGTCGTGTCGGCTTGTCCCCGTGGGTTCGCGCCGTCATCGCCGTGCAGCGGTGGGCGACCCCGTTTGCCGAGTGGGCCGGTGCGGGGGAGGCTCGTAGAGAGAGCCCCGTGGCCCGCCGTCCTTCTGTCGCCTGCCTCTCTTTCCGGTCCGGGCGGGTCACGTCCTCCGAGGAGGTCATCATGGGCACCGTGGCCAGCCCGGTCTTCGACGCACAGACTCTGCGCCGGGGCATCGAGGGCAATCCGAACACCCTGCTGGCGCTGTACACCGACGACGCCGAGATACGGGTGGTGGACCAGGTCAGCCGGCCCAGCCGGCCCAAGGTCCTGCGCGGGCGGGACGAGATCAGCGCGATGCTGGACGACATCTACAGCCGGGACATGACCCACCGGCTGGACGACTGCGTGGTCCAGGGCGACCGGGCGGCGTTCACCGAGTCCTGCGAGTACGCGGACGGGATGCGGGTGCTGGCCGAGTCGATGCTGACCCTGCGCGACGGCCGGATCGCCCGGCAGACCCTGATCCAGGCGTGGGACGAGTAGGCAGGGGGCATGCCGAGGTTCCAGGTCCGTACCCGAATGAGCTGGTCCTTCTCCGCCCAGGCCGGGATCGGCCGCCCGCACCGCACACCGACGGCCGTCCGGCTGGCCCGGGTGGGTGCGGTGCGCGCGCTGGCGCTCCGGGCCGCGAGAGGTGACACCGGGCCGGTGCGGCACCGGCTGCCGTGGCCGTGGTCGCGGCTGCGCCGCCGGTGAGACCCCTGCCCGGCAAGGGACCGGACGAGCGGCACCGCCGGTGTCGGTGGGCAGTGGAACAGGTAAGACTGATCGGCCAGTGTCCAACCCTGTCCAATCTTGTCCACCCCTGTGCACCCCGTGCTCCCCGAAAGGCCCGGCCATGGCTCTCAGCGCTCTCGACCCCCGTACCGCCCTCGTGGTGATCGATCTTCAGGCCGGGGTGGTGGCCCTGCCGGTCCGGCCGTCGGCGGCGGGCGAGGTGGTGGCGCGGTCGGCGGCGCTCGCCGAGGCGTTCCGGGCGCGCGGGCTGCCGGTGGTGCTGGTCCGGGTGTCCTTCGCGCCGGACTTCGCGGACGCCGTGCCGGGCCGTACCGAGGCGGGCGGGGCGGGCGGCGCGCGGCCCGAGGGGTGGGACCGGATCGTGCCCGAACTGGACGGGCACCCGGGGGACATCGTCGTCACCAAGCACAACTGGGGCGCCTTCCATGGCACCGATCTCGATGTGCACCTGCGCCGCCGGGGTGTCACCCAGATCGTGCTGACCGGCATCTCCACCAGCATCGGGGTGGAGTCCACCGCGCGCGCCGCCCATGAGCACGGCTACCACCTCACCCTGGCCGTGGACGCGATGGCCGACCGGGTCGCCGAGGCGCACGAGAACAGTGTGCGGCGCATCTTCCCCCGGCTCGGCGAGACCGGCACCACCGCTGAGGTGCTCGAACTGCTGGCCAGGACCCATCCATAGGCCGCCTACGACCCGCGCACGGCCCCCGCACAGCGCACCGGGATAGCATCGGGCACCATTCGAATTTCCCTTGCGTGAACGGCGAAAGAACCCTGAGGGGGGCCTGACGTTGCCGGTGAAGGTCAGTGTCATTGTTCCGGTGTACAACCCCGGGCACTACATCGACGACTGCGTCGACTCGCTGCTGCGGCAGTCCCTGCCCCATGACGCCTACGAGGTCATCTTCGTCGACGACGGCTCGACCGACGCCACCCCGGCGAAGCTGGACGCGGTGGCCGCCGAGCACGACCGGGTGCGCGTCATCCATCAGGAGAACTCCGGCTGGTCCGGCAAGCCCCGCAACGTCGGGATCGCCGCCGCCCGGGGCGAGTTCGTCATGTTCGTCGACAACGACGACTACCTCGGTGACGAGGCCCTAGAGCGGATGTACGACTACGGGGTCGCCCATGGCGCCGATGTGGTGATCGGCAAGATGGCGGGCAAGGGACGCGGGGTGCCGGTCGAGCTGTTCCGGATCAACCGGCCCCGCGCGTCGGTGGAGAACGCCCCGCTGATCGACAGTCTCACCCCGCACAAGATGGTCCGCCGGGAGTTCCTGGAGCGGACCGGGCTGCGCTTCCCTGAGGGGCGTCGGCGGCTGGAGGACCATGTCTTCGTCGCCGAGGCGTTTCTGCGGGCGGCCAATGTCTCGGTGCTCAGCGACTACGTCTGCTACTACCACGTCCGCCGCGACGACTCCTCCAACGCCGGGTTCCAGCGGTTCGACCCCGCCGGGTACTTCGGGAATCTGTGCGAGGCGCTGGACGTGGTGGAGCGGTACACCGAGCCGGGCGCGGTGCGCGACCGGCTGTACCGGCGGTGGCTGCGCAACGAGATGGTGGAGCGGCTGCGCGGGCAGCGCTTCCTGGCGGCGCCGGAGGACTTCCGGCGGGATCTGTTCGCACAGATCCACCGGGTGGTGGTCGAGCGGTTCGGGCCGGGCGTGGCCGAGGGGCTCCAGCCGACGCAGCGGGTGGTGGCCGCGCTGGCGGCGGCGGGCCGCTACGACGAGGTGCGGGCGTTCGCCGAGTGGGAGTCCGGGATCGCGCTGAAGGCGGTGCCGGAGGAGGTGAGCTGGGCGGACGGGACGCTGCGGGTGGGGGTGAGCGCCGAGTTCACCGTGCACGGCGAGCCGCTGACGTTCCCGGCCGACCCCCCGGCGGAGCGGTCCGCCGAGCCGCCGCTCGACGTGGCGGCGTCGATCGACTGGGTCGGCGCGGACACCACGGCCCGCTTCGACCGGGCGACCCTGGAGGTGCTGCTGCGCGAACGGGCCAGCTCCGCCGTGCACTTCCAGCCGGTGGAGTTCACCCATGAGCGGGTGCCGGTCGGCGACGGCTCGCGGGTGCGGCTGGTGCTGCGCGGCACGGCCGCCCTCGACGGTGCCACGGCCGTGGACGGGGCCCCGCCGGCCGGCGGGCTGTGGGACCTGGACGCCCGGGTGAAGCTGGGCGGCTGGACCAAGGGCCGCCGGATCGGCCCGGCCCGGGCCGCGCACCGCACGCTGCCGCCGGCCGGGGTGGTGGCCGGGCATGTGGTGCTGCCGTACTGGACGCAGCCGCACGGCAATCTCTCGCTGGACGTCGACCGGGCCCGCAAGGGGCTGGCGCTGGACCGGGCGGTGCCGTCCTGCGCGGGACGGCGGCTGGAGGCGGGGCTGCCGCTGTATGTGCCGGGCCGGGCCGATGTGGAGCTGCGGCTGACGGCGGTGGGGTCGGACACGACCCTGGACGTGCCGGGCACGCTGGTGCCGCGGGCGCCGGGCGCGCTGCTGGAGGCGGAGCTGCCGGTGGGCGCGCTGGGCGGGCGGGAGTGGCGGCCGTCGCTGAACCTGGCGCCGAAGGCGGACGAGCCGCGGTTCCACGCCCTGCCGGTGCGGCTGCGGGCGGGCGCGGGCGACGGGGTGGAGGTGGTGCGCGGAGGGCGGCCCGGTCGGCTGGCCCGGCTGGCGCGGCGGATCGGGCGGGTGCTGCGGGTGCGGCGGGTGCGGCGGTGACGACTGCGGTGACGGCCTCGGTGACTGCTCGGGCGGCGGTGCGGTGACGAGGGAGCGGGCGGGCGTCGGCAAGGGAGCGGGGGGACCGTGGCCAGGGAGCAGGCGGACGGCATCCGTCCCGGTCCCGATCCCGGTCGCATCCCCCGTCCCGGTCCCGGTGGCGCGCGGAAAGGGGAGGGGCGGGGGGGCGGGCCGGGGGGGGGGGGGGGCGCCGCCGCCGCCCCGGTAGGCGGGGGGGGGGGCCCGCCGCCCCCCCGGGCGCGG
>NZ_JBFBEM010000024.1:0-90344 GCF_040683675.1 Streptomyces sp. NPDC093252
GCGCTGGGCGTTTCCCAAGGCCACCGCCGAGAAGGCGCAGGAGCCGGTACGGGCCGGGCTCGCCGGGTCCCTCGGGTCCGTCCGGTCTCTCGGGTCCCTCGGGTCCCTCGGGTCCCTCGGCGATGAACTCCGTTCCGCCCCCGGTGGCCGTGTCGAGGGCGTCGCGGAGTTGTTCGAAGCGGGCGGCCAGGGCGGGGTCGGCGGCGCGGAGCCGGGTGAGGTCGCTGTCGGCGTCGAAGGCGTGGGAGAGCAGGACGCCCCGGGCCTGTTCCAGCAGGCCGACGGCGAGGCCGGGGCGCCCGCAGCGCACGGCGCAGGCCGCGGCGGCGGCGCCGAGCCCCACCGTCCGGCCGAGCAGCAGTTCCTGGTCGTCGCGGACCAGATGCCGGGGTGCCACGGCGGGCAGCAGGTCGACGGCGGTGACATAGCCGTCCAGGGCGCCCGCCCAGTCGCCGAGCCCGGCGAGGATGTCGGCCCCGGAGCGCGCCGCTTCGAGCCGGCCGGACGGGGTGCCCCGCTCCTGCCGGGCCGCCTGCCGGAACAGCTCCGCCGCCTCCATGAGGTGGTCCCGGGTGCGGGCCGCCGCCTGGACGAGGGTGGCGAGCCCGGTGAGCCGCTGGGTCAGCCGGGGGTCGCCGGGCGGGGTGATGCCGACCGCCTCCCGGTACAGCGCGACCGCCTCCCGGCGGGCGCCGGACGACACCAGGGCGCGCGGGCTCAGCATCCGGGCGGCGGCGGCCACCGCGAGGGCACCCGGCCGTTCGGGCGCGTGCGCGGGCAGCGCGGCGAGCAGCGCGCCGGTCAGCTCCCGCACCTCGCGCAGATCCTCGTAGCGCTCGGTGTGGCCGGTCCGGGACATCAGGGCGACGGCGAGGTTGAGTCGGCGCTGGTGCAGCCGCGGGTGGCCGGCCGGGGTGAGGGCGACCGCTTCGCGCAGGGTGCCGACCGCCTCGTCCAGCCGGGCGACCGGATCGGCGGACCGCTCCGGGCCGGTGGACAGGCCGATGCCGGTCGAGCTGAGCAGCGCCGCGCGCCGGTCGGGTCCCGGGCGGGGCAGTTCGGCGGCGCGGCGGCGGCACTCCTGGGCCTCGCGCAGATCCTCTCCGTCGTCGGTGAACCGGTGGCGCCGGCCGAGCGCGGCGGCGAGGTTGAGCAGCCGCAGCCCGAGCATGCCGTGTCCGGGCCGGGTGGCGGCGACGCAGTCGCGGAACGCCTCGACGGCTTCGTTGAGTTCGCCCGGTGCGCCGGTGTGCTGGTGGTGGGCGAGGAGGACGAGGCCGAGGTCGTCGAGCGCGGTGGGCCGGTCGGGGTGGCCGGGCGGCATCCGGGGCACGGCGGCGCGGAGCTGCCGCAGCGCCTCGTCGAGATCGGCGCGGTGCCGTACGGGGTCGCGGGTGTAGCGGGTGTAGAGGGTCATGGCGGACACGAGGGGGGATGGGGTGACGGGGGACGGGGTGACGGGGGACGGGGTGACGGGGGACGGGGTGACGGGGGACGGGGTGACGGGGGATGGGGTGACGGGGGATGGGGTGACCGGGGACGGGGTGACCGGGGACGGGTGGGCGGCATCCGGGGAGGTGGCGGAGGGGTCCCGGACGGTGGCCGACCCGGGGCCGCCGAGGGTGACCGCTCGCTCCAGGTCGGCGGGGTGGTGGCCGGTGGCCAGGTAGCGGGCGCGCAGGGCGTTGGCGAGGGCGGGGCCGACGGCGGCGCGTTCCTCGTCGTGCCCCGCCGCCGCGTACGCGCTCTCCAGGACCGTCACCGCCTCCTCCAGGTCGGCGATGCCGCCGGTGTGCTGGGCGCGCAGGAGGAGCGCGGTGCCGAGATCGAGCCCGGCCGCCGCGAGGCCCTCCGGATGCCGGGCGCGGGCCCGCCGGAACAGCTCCACCACCGCGTCGCACTCGTCCGCCGTCGCCCCGTCGAGCTGCCGCAGCAGGATCAGGGTCCGCCCCAGCGCGACGGCCGCCGCCGTGTGCCGGGGGCCGCCGGGCGGCAGTTGGGCCAGCAGGTCGCGGCCCAGACCGGCGGCGTCGTACAGGTCCTCCGGGTCGTACGACCGCAGGTACCGCTCCCGGAGCCGGTCGGCGAGGGCGGCGAGCGCGGGGAGCCGCTCGGGCGAGGCGCCCGGTACGGCCTTCAGCGCCCGGTGCGCGCGCTGTACGGGGTCGGCCGTCGGGTCGGTGGTGAGGTCGAGGTGGGGCCAGTCCAGGTGCCCGAGGTCCAGGGCCCGGGCGAGGGCGCGGCGGCGCCGGTCGTGGGCGGGGTCGTGGGCCGGGGTGGCGAGGACCGCGAGGAGCCCGCCGCCGATGCCCGCGGCGAGCCGGGCGGCGGGCGGCAGCGCCGGTTCGGTCGCCAGCCGCGCGGCCATCTCGTGGAGTTGCCGCACTTCCTCGGAGGCGTCCGGGGGCGGGCTGTGCTGCCGCCCCTCCAGCAGGATGACCAGCGTGGCGCACTGCGCCCACCAGACCTCCGGTCCCCCGGCGTCGGCCGGGTCGGGGCGGGTCGCCGGATCGGTCGCGGCGAAGGGCACGGCCAGTTCCGGCGGCACCGACCCCGGGTCGGCGACCCACACCGGGAACAGCAGCGTCCCGGCCATCGCCCCGTGGACGGCGGCCCGTTCGACCGGCTCGGCGGCGGCGCGGGCCAGGCACAGCAGCCCCGCCGCGTGCCGGGCCTCCAGGTCGGTCGCCGGGTCGCAGGAGCGCAGGAGCCCGCTCAGGTCGGCATCGGCGTCGGGGCCGAGCAGCACCCCGGGGTCCGGCACCCCGAACGCCGTCCAGGCCCGTCCGACCCGCCCCCGCACGGCCGCGAGGAACGACTCCCGCTCGGCCGCGAGGAGCGAGTCCGGGTCGGCCGCGCGAAACGAGTCCTCGTCGGCCGCGCGGAAGGAGCCCCGGTCGCCCGCCGACAACGAGTCCCGGTCGCCCGCGCGAAACAAGTCCCGGTCGCCCGCCGACATCGATTCCCGGTCGGCCGCGCGAAACGAGTCCCGGTCGTCTCCCATACGATCCCCTCCGCCTTCCCGGCCACCTCGCCCGATCCGCCCGCCCCGCCCGGCCCCGCCCCGAACGACCGCCCCCCCCCGGAGCCGCGTTCACGCGCCCCGCCCCCTCAACTCTGCCCGCATTCCGGCAGACTTGGGCCCATGACCGCACCGGCCGATGGGCCCCCGCCACCCGATCCGCGCGCGGCGGCGGCCCTGTGCACCCTGCTGGGCGCCCCCGCCGAACTGGCCGACCCCGGCGTCCGGGAGGCCGCCGAGCGGGCCGCCGGGCTGCTGCGCACGGGCGCCTCCGACGCCGAACTCGGGGCCGCGTACCGCGCCCTGGACACCGCCCTGCGCCGCACCGCGGACGCCCGTGGCCTGGTCAACGGCTCCCGCGGCACGAGCGCCCCCGGCGT
Source organism: Streptomyces sp. NPDC093252 (assembly GCF_040683675.1). Taxonomy (NCBI): domain Bacteria; kingdom Bacillati; phylum Actinomycetota; class Actinomycetes; order Kitasatosporales; family Streptomycetaceae; genus Streptomyces; species Streptomyces sp. NPDC093252. The sequence goes on from NZ_JBFBEM010000024.1 coordinate 3,403, forward strand.
CCTGCCCCACCTCAGGGTCGCCGTCTGCCCCGGCCCGGCCCGGTGCCCCCGTGTGGAGCGGGCCCGGGACCTGTGGCCGGCCCCGCAGTGCGCGGTGAACGGGACGCGGATGCGGAAGGGGCGGCTGGGGGCGGGGACATGAGACCCACTCAAGCGCCCGCCCCACACCGGATCACCGCCCCCACCCCCGCTCCCCTCCTCACCCGGCCTCCCCGGGCCCGCCCGTGAACCCCCTCCTCGCCACCCTCGGCGGCAAGCTCACCGAGCGCTGGCTGAATCTGCTGGTGCTGCCCGGTGCGCTGTTCCTCGCCGCCACCGCCGTCGGCACCACGCTCGGCCACCGGCACTGGAACGACCTCGACCGGCTGCGCGCCACCCTGGACGACCTGGCGGCCCACCCCGCCCTGGACCGCACCGGCACCGCCGCGCTGCTGATCGCCCTGGCGCTGCTCGCGGCGACGGCGGCCTCGCTCGCCGCGCAGTTCCTCGGCGGGGGCGTCGAACGGTACTGGCTGCGGGACGGCCGGGACCGGTTCTCCCGTGCGCTCACCGCCCGCCGCGCCCGCCTCTGGCGGCAGCGGGACGACGCGCTCGACGCCGCCGTCACCGCGCTCCGCCCGACCACCGACGGACCCACCGGCACCACCCCGGCCCCCACCAACGGACCCACCGGCACCACCCCGAACCCCACCGCCGAACCCGACGACACCACCCCGAACCCCACCACCGAACCCCACGGCACCACCCCGGCCCCCACCACCGAACCCCACGGCACCACCCCCATCCCCACCGCCGAACCCGACGGCACCACCCCGATCCCCACCGCCGAACCCGACGGCACCACCCCGATCCCCGCCAACAGACGCACCGTCGCGGTCCTGGTCACCGCCGACGCCCTCGCCCGGGTCCGGGCCCGCACCGAGGCCCGCGACCGGGTCGCCCCGCGCCCACCGGCCCGCCCCACCTGGTACGGCGACCGGATGCAGGCCGCCGCCGACCGCGTGGAGGCGGCGTACGGGGTGGACCTGGCCGTCCTGTGGCCGCGCCTGTGGCTGATCCTGCCCGAACCGGCGGTGCGCCAGCTCCAGTCCGCCCACGACTCCTTCGCCGCCGCGGCCCGGCTCGCCGCCTGGTCGGCCGGATACGCCCTGCTCGCCTGCTGGTGGTGGCCCGCCGTGCTCGCCGCCGCGGGCTGCGCGGCCGTCGCGCATCTGCGCGCCCGTACAGCGATCGAGTCGCTGGCGTCGCTGATCGAGGCGGCGGTCGATGTCCACGGCCGCGAACTCGCCGCGAAGGTGGGTCTGCTGGACCCGGAGACGCCGGGACGGCTGGCGCCGGAGACGGGGGACGACCTGTCGGCGGTGTTCCGGAAGTCGGAGTAGGGCGGCCGGAACGGCATCGCCCGCGACTGGGGGCGATTGCCGTCAAACTTCACCCGTCTTGAGTCATTCTTTGCCGATCCATAGCCTTCGACATACTTTCGCTTGACGCTGAGCAGGAGGCGGGCGGTCCGCCTCGTCGCGCCCCTCGGGGGACCGCGCCGCAACGAGGCCGGTCCGTGAGGCCGTTGCGCGATGCCCCGGCATAGGGAGTCCCCGGCATGATGCGCCTTTCCCGAACGCTGTCCACAGGATGGTTCGCGGCGGCGGGAGTCACCGTCACCACCAGCCTGCTCGGCGTCCTGACAGCCGCACCTACCGCTACCGCCAGCGCTGCCGCACCGACCGCGCAGCAGCTCACCTGCGGTCAGACCGTGACGACGAGCGTCGTCCTCACCGCCGATCTGCTCGACTGCCCCGGCGACGGTCTGATCGTGGGCGCGCACGACCTCACCATCGATCTGAACGGCCACACCGTCGACGGAGTCGGCCTCGGCACCGGAATCCGCACCAACGGCTTCGACCGCGCCACCCTCACCAACTCCGCGGCCACCCCGGCGGAGGTCCGGGAGTTCGACTACGGCGTCCAGCTCACCCCCGGCACCACGGGCACGATCGTCGAGAGACTCACCCTGCGCTCGAACGAATGGGCCGGTGTCGAACTCGACAACGCGGACACCAACAACCGCGTCAGAGACAACACCGTCACCCAGCAGTCCCAGAGAGGCATCGTCCTGAGCGGCGCCGACGGCAACACCCTCGCCGGCAACACGGTCACGGCGAACCAGGGCGAGGGTGTCTACATCGAGAACTCCACGGGCAACCGTGTCGAGCGGAACAGCATCACCGACAGCGGCGACACCGCCCTGATCCTGGAGGGCTCCAGCACCAACACCCTCCTCTCCAACACCGTGGACGGCAGCAGCGACGGGGCGATCGTGCTGCGGCTCGCCTCGAACGACAACGTCGTCCAGAGCAACTCCGCCACCCAGAACTCGGACGCGGGCCTGTCCCTCTCCGACTCCACCGGGAACCGCGTCCTGTCCAACACGTTCCACGGCAGCGGCGACAGCGGGATCGCCCTCCAGTACGCCCACTCCACCACCATCACCGGCAACGACGTCAGCGGAAATCCCGGCGGCATCGAGCTGATCCACTCCGACCACAACGCCATCCGCTCCAACATCGCGAACGACACCACGGGCGACGGCATCAGCGTGGAGTCGTCGCTCGGCAACACCCTGGAACTCAACCAGGTCAACCGCAACGACTCCCGGGGCATCTACGTCGTCGGCGAAGCCACCGCCGGGACCGGCAACCGGATCCTGCGCAACACCGCGAACGGCAACTCCGCGGACGGCATCCATGTCTCGAAGTTCGTCCACACCCTCCAGGGCAACACCACCCGCGACAACCGGGGCTGGGGCATCCACGCCGAGCAGGGCAACTCCGACGGCGGCGCCAACAGGGCGAGCGGCAACGCCGAGGCCGCGCAGTGCAGCGGGGTGATCTGCACGCCGTGAGCGCCGACTGACCCTCGATCGACTCCCGATCGACCCGCGATCGGCGGCACCACCTCGGCACGGCTTCACAAGCCCCGCGACAGCGACCACCGACCCACCGGCTCATGAGTGTCTGACGAGTACCTCATGGGTGAGCCGGGCCGTCGTCGGGCAGCTCCAATCAGAGCCGTGCCAAGGATGGTGTACGCCCACCCAGCCGGTGAGACCAGGACCGACGACGCCTCCCGCTGTTCGACTGACCGACCCCCCTTTGCACGCTGTGTGTTCATACCATTACAGTTCGCCCCGAGCGACCCGCTCGATGCCCCCGCACCATGGAGACATGGCCTGCTCGCCCCAGCCCAGCCGCGAGCCGCCATGTCACCGCACTGCGCTCCTCGGGAACGAGGCTGTCCACCGCCTCTCCCCCAGGGCCGGATGGTGCGCGGTTCGTGCGGCACCGGACGTCCACGGAGCACCACACCGCGGACCGACACAGGTGGAGGTCATGGGCTCAACCACGCCCGCGTTCTCTCGCTCTGCCCGCCATGTTCGCTGTAGGGCAGCAAGTCACCATCACCGACGAGAGATCGACCGACCGAGAGAGCGTGGTCCCGTGACCGACACGACCAGGCAACATGCGATTCCCCTTGACCAGACACAGGTCAGCCTCACAGCTTCCGTCCTGCACCAGGCGGCCGTGGACTGCCGTGCCACCGGTGCCACAAGCCGCTCGAGGAGCGACCGGTCGGCGGGCACCCTCGGTCATCTGGCCGCTCGGTGGGCATCCATCGCCGAACGCGAGCAGCACTGCGACGTCGTCAACATCCATGGCGAGCGGCTGTACAACGTTCCGCTCACGACGGAGGAGTGGTACCACGTGCGTGCCGCTCTCGCCGAGTTCGCCGCACGGTTCATCCGTGTCACCGGCGACTCCCCTGCGGCGCATGTGGACCGCCTGCGGGCCAGGCGGGCCCTGCTCCTGTCGGACCGCATCACAGAAGCCCTCACCCGTGACTGACATGCCCTCCGGCTCGGAGCAGGCCCGGGAAGACGTGAGCGACGAGGATGTCGTACCCGGCTGGCGGCCCCCTCTCTGCGCGCTGCCCCGCACCACCGCGGTCGACAACCTCACCGGCTCCCTCATCAGGAGAGGACTCACGGAGATCGGCGCGAAGGCGCTGTCTCGCGCCGCCGTACGGCCGGACGACATGCGTCGCAAGCTCGCCGAGCCGGTGGAACTGCGGGTCCAGGGCGGGACTTTGCTGATCGCGGAGACCCGCCTGTGGTCGGCAGCGGTGCTCCCGCACCCGGCCAACCCCCGAGAGTACGGGCATCGGCAGTACGCCCTGGGCGGCGCCGGGACCTGGGGGACGACCATGAGGGAACCGATGTCGTCCCCGTGCGGGTCCGCCGAGCTGACGATGCGTGTCGAGTCACCCGCCGTGATCGCCGGGCGCCTGGAGAGCGCGAAGAACCGGCTGCTCCGGGACAATCCGCTCGCACAGGACATCGCCGTCGAGGGTGTTCTCCAACCACTGACCGTAGTGCCTCTGACGGTGACTCATGCGGACGGCCACGCACCGTGCGCCTTGCTGATCACCGCCGATGGGTCCAGCCGTATCAGTGCCGCGCACGAGCTGATGGGATACGAGCCCGCGCGCGTCGCCTACGAGTGGAGCGACGGCCGGATGCTGCGCGGTGAGATCGGCCGGTGGACCCGTCTGATGCGGCGCCAGGGCTGGCAGGATCTCACCGAGAACGAACGCAGCAGGCTCCGTGTCCTCACCGTGCCCGCTCGGGTGGTCGTGGGTTTCTCCCCGAACGCTCAATCGGACCAGGCCTTTCACACTGCGGTCCGCAACTTCATCGGCCTCACCCACATCCGGCCGCCCCGTCCCTACGGGCCGGCGGTGGAGAACGAGGCCAAGGCGGACGCGGTGCTGGACAGCCTCGCCGACCCGGGACTCTCGGGAGTCACGCATATCACTGCCGCGGAGAAGGGGTGGTTCGCGGGCACCATTCCGGAGCAGGAGGTGATCGCGGCCGGTCTGAGCGGCCAGTACGACGTCCGCGCCGCGGAGATCGTCCGGTCGCTGCTCGGCGGCGGGACCAGAACAGCACGGCGGGTCAACAGAGGCATCAGGGCTCTGACCGCCAAGCAACGGCCCAAGCGGGAAGAACGGGTGGATGTCGTCGTGGAGTTGATTCTGCGACCGGCCCGCACCGGGTCGAACGCGGACGCCGCGTTCCTCCGCCCGCGCCGTGCCGTACTGCAGCGTGCCTACCGGCTGCCCGAGATCGAGAGTCTTTCTGCGGACACTCCTATGGAGGGGGCCAGGCCCAACGGCAGCGCGCTGGAACAGTTGCGCGACGCTGCGCTGGCCGAGGCGGCGGACGGGCTGGGTGACAGTGGCCGGCTCGGTCCCGCGCAGACGGAACTCGCCGTGAAAGCCGCCTTCCACATGGCGATGGCCGAGCCGATGGCCCTCCAGCGCGAAGTGTTCGGTGGCGGCGGGGACGAAGACGACCGCGGGGCTGCCACGGTGCTGCGGGCCATGCTCTCCCGTCGTCACGGTGTTCTTCAGGCCTACGAGATCGTCCGCGCCGGACGGGGCGGCGGCCGACTCCTCGAAGTGGACGATACGGGAGCCCCGGTCCTCGCGGACGACGGTCGGCCCCGCAGTCTCACCGACGCGTTGGTCCGACACAGGTACGGCGGCGGGCCCGCTCCCGTACCGGACCACGAGGTGGGCTTCAAAGCAGCTTCCATGAGTTGGGCAAGCGTGCGGGAGAGCGCCGAGACGCTCCGCAAGAGTGTCTCGGCGATGGCTGAAGTCCCCTTGGAGGAGGATGGGCCGAGCCTCGTCGCCTGTGACGGCTGGGATCCCGGGCAGGTGAGGGAGGTACGCGAAGCTCTCGACCGGATCAGCCGGAGCATCGCGGCATGGGCGGACCGGTACGAGGATCGGGCACAGGAGTCGGTCGAAACCTGACACCTGTGCCGCCGTGTCAGTCCTCGGAGGAGAGCAGTGCCTGTGCTTGCTGGTGATAGAGCGTGAGCACCTCGATGCCGTCCGTGTCGCGGAGGATCTCCTCGCAGACGGCTCGCGCTCTGCCGTCGCCCCGGGCGAACAGCGCCGTCGCCAGATCGATGCGGAGGTCGAGCACTTCGGTGGCCCGCAGCCCGTACTGCCTCTCGAACGCGGGCAGCCGCTCGGTGAGCAGGTCGATGACCTTGGCAGGCTCTTCGGTGAGCAGCCTCCGGGCGTCTCGATGCAGATCCCTGGCGTCCGTCCTCAGCCGGAATGTCCGCGGGGTGGACCCGGGGCGGGCCACCGCATGGGCGCGGTGCTCCTCCGGGGCGAAGAGGGCACGGAACGGCCGGGTGGGGTCGCACGTCATGAACTCGACGGGGGGTGGGTCGCCCGGCGCGGGCAGATAGGGGCGCAGCACACTGTTCACCTCGTCCGCCGTGGCCGGCCGGGCCGCGGGGTCGACGGCGAGCAGCCGGTCGGCCAACTCCAGTACCGCCGATGGCAGCCCAACAGTGAGAGCGTCAAGCGGAGCGTGTGTGCTGCGGCCGGAACTCTGGCGTTCCCAGAGATCCTGCTCCTGGTCGATCACCCGCTGGCCCGTGAGCATCTCGTACAGCAGCATGCCGAGGTTGTACAGGTCCGACCGCCCGGTGGCCTCTTCACGGTTGAACTGCTCGGGAGACATGTAGAGCGGGGTGCCCACGGCGCTGCCCGTCCTCGTCAGCCGACTGTCGCCGAGCTCTCCGGGCACGCGGGCGATCCCGAAATCGAGGAGCTTCGTATCGCCCCGCTCGGAGACCATCACATTCTCGGGCTTGACGTCGCGATGGACGATGCCCTCCCGATGCGCCTCGGACAGCACATCGCAGAGGGGCACGATGACACTGGCTGCGATGGGGAGTTCGAGGACTCCGCTCTCCTCCCTCAGATCGTCCAGCGACATGCCCGTGACGAGTTCCAGAACCAGGTAGAAGTACCCGTCCTCCTCCCCCAGGTCATGAACGGCGGGCACCCCCACGTGGGTGAACCGTGCGGTGACCGCCGCCTCCTGCTGGAACCGCCGGAGCATCTCCCGGCGTCGCTGGGGGGTCATCATGCCGTCGGGAACCATGAACTTCACCGCGACCGGACGACCGAGCCGCTGATCGTACGCCTGCCAGACCATGCCCATGCCGCCGGGCTTGATCGGGTTGTCCAGTCGGTAGCGCGACCCAAGGACACGTCCCGCACTGATCTCGAACCTCATACCACCATCTCTCCGGATCATGTCATTCCTGCTCGTCGTCGACCGGGACGACCAGGCCCGCGGCGAGCGCTTCCGCGAGTCTGCGGGCCACCCGGCGGCCCTGATCGGCCATGGCGGTCAGGGCCTGCTCGAACCGGAAGAGGTCCCGGAACGCTCCGCCGATCGTGCGTTGTTCCTCCGGCATCAGCACCGGAAGGAAGAGATGCCCGGTGTCCAGCCGGGTCCGACGACCGGTGGTGCCGACCGATGCCCCAGGGCCTCCGGTCATGGCCCCCGCGAGGAACCAAGGGTCCAGGGAAGCACGCTCGGGGCGCAGGACAGTGACCCCCGGTCCGGGCGCTGCACCGTACTCCCTCTCCTCGGCGGGACGTGCGCCCTCCGGAGCAGCCGCGAAGACCAATACGTCTCCCTCACCGATCAGCTCGCTCCCGGGCGCGTGGGTACGGCCGCTGGGCCGGGTGCGGGACAACCCGTCCTCCAGAGCGAGCAGCGGCACGCCGAGGGGCGCAGCCTCGGTGCTCTCCCGTGCCGCGCCACCCCGCCAGACCCTCAGGGCGCCGGTGCGGATGAGGTCGTCCAGGGAGACGAGCGCCGATGTCTCGGTCTCGGCCGGACCCTCCGGCATCACCGTTGCGGGCTGGACTGCGGGCAGCGCGTCGGCGAGCCCCTTCAGCGACCGGAGCCAGGCCGCATGGTCGTTCTCCAGCACCGTGAGATCGACCGTGTCCTGCGCGGTGGTCCTGATGTGCCGTGCCGGTGTGAAGTCGACATCTCCGCCGAGAAGTTCGGTCAACGGCACACTGCTGGCGAAGTCGTCGTCGACCGTTTGTCCGGCGCGGAACCGGTGCCAGGCCGAGGACACCGCGTCGCGCAGCGCATCCCAGTCCGGCGCACCGGCGGATGAGGCCGCTTCGGTTTCCGTGATGCATTCGGCGTCGATGAACAGGACGCCTTCCACCGGGGTCGCCAACCCGGTGGGTTCGGCGAGCCAGAGATGAATTCCCGGAAGGCGGGGAGAAGCGGGTGGCAGGGCCACCACGGCGCGAAGCGTCCCACGCCGGACCAGTTCCGCCCGGATGCGGCGCCCCGACGGTCTGGAGGCCACGCTCGCCGGCATCAGCAGGACGGCACGGCCCCCGTCATCGAGGTGGGCCAGGGCGTGCTGGAGCCAGGCGAGTTCCGGTTCGCCCTTGGGGGGCAGGCCGTAGACCCACCGTGTGTCGTAGGCCAGCTCCGCCCGGCCCCAGTCCCGCTGGCTCGCGGGAGGGTTGCACACCACGCCTTGGGCACGTGCCGTGACATGAGCGTCCGCCAGCAGGGAGTCACCCGATGCCACGCCCACGGTCCCACAGCCCTGCAGGCGCAGCCTCACTGATGCGATCCCGGCCAGGTCGGGGTCGGAGTCCTGCCCCAGCAGGATTGCCGTCCCGCTCTTCGCAGCTCGGAGGAGGAGTCCACCAGTCCCGCACGCGGGATCGAACAGGGATGCCGGAGCAACGCCCGCAGCAGGACCGGCCAGCGCGCACATCAACTCGGCCACCGGGGACGGCGTCGCCTCGAACTGGCGCGCGTGGGCTTCCGCCCAACGCTGGACGAGTTCCTCGAATGCCTCGGCCGCGCCCAGGGTCTCTCGCAGATCATCGAGGTCGGCGCCCAGAGCGGCCGGCACCCCGTCGGCGAGGTGAGCGGGCGGCTCCTCACGCAGAAGACGGAATCCGGCTGCGGCGAGTATGGCGCCCGGACGTGCGGGGTCCCGTGCAGCGTTCATGGTCCGCCACACCTCGTCGGCCGGCGTGATCCGCACCGGCCTGCCGTTCTCTTCCAGCCAATTCACCACTTCGGAGAGCAGGAACAGCGGACTTCCCGCCGTGCCGCCCACCGGGCTGGGAAACTCCGCGTACCTGCGGCGCCAATTGCTCACGGCCGCCGGACCGACCCCGGCGATCCGGGCGATGTCCGCCGCCGTGACCGTGGGTTCGCTCACCATCGTGCCCCTCCTCGCTCATCAACTCCGCATGATCCTATCCCCGACTTCGTTGATAGACATCACCCGAATTAGCTAGTTGACTCCATTCACAAGACCATGCTCCCATGGAGCATTCCATTGAGGCCAACGCCACGGAGAGACACATGGCGACTTGGACACCACCACCCGGAAGCACCTGGCCCACCTCCAACCGGCTGATCCGCATGTTCGCGGGCTCCTCCCTGCGCCAGGACAGCGGTCGCTGCCCCTACCGGACGGCCATGAAGGCCCGCACCGGCCTGCGGCTCCCGCGAGGCCCGCTCGCCGCCTACAAGACCGACCCCCGTGAGACGTTCAACCTCGGGCCGACCGGTACGGCCCTCGACCTGATCGAACATGACGCCATCGAACCCGAGGAGGCCCTTCGCCGGGCGCTTGCCGCCACGGCCGAACGCCCCGCGGCCGACCCCGGGCTCGCCGCATGGACCCGGTTCGCGGTCGAGCACTACTCACGCGGCAGGCCCCGCGAACTCTTTCCGCTCGCCGGCACCTGGGTCGTCGTCACGAAACTGGAACGACAGGACGCCCGCGGAGCCAAACGCTACGAACAGTGCGTCTGGGGGCGTTCTTACATCTCGGCGGACGGTCTCGTGCGGGAACTGTGCGTGCCCGTGGCACGGCACAAGGACGAGGAACGCTCGGACCGGAACGCCGGCGACGACGCCGATCGCGCGGACCGGGCCGCGGCAGCCTATGTCGTTGGCTTCGGGGATCCGTACCGCTTGCCCGGGCAGCGTTCGTGGAGCAGCGACGCCCAGCCGTTCCAGGACGCCGGTGAGGCAGCCTGGTCTCGGCCCCAAGAGGTGCGGATCAGCGAAGTGAGCTGTCTCGACGGGACACGTCGGGAACTGCTCCGTGACAGCCCCGCGGAGATCGAACGACGCTACGCCGACCACGGGGCACCTCAGTTGACGGCAGCCGTCTCGGGAAAGACCTTTCTGCCCGGCAACGACTGCGCGGACTGCAAGTACGCGCCCACCTGCCCGGCGCTGAAACGGCTCGGCGGGATTCTCGGTATCGAGGACGACGCGCAACCCCGCCGCTCCTGGTCGGTCACCAACGGCCGCTCCTACATGGGCCGCCCCGGACACGACGAGAGCTGCCCGGCTCGGGAGCGTCTGCGTCGTCTGCGGCTGCCCGACCCGGAGGGACGTTCCCTGACACCTCACGTCGTGCGCGGACACGCGGTTCACGCGTGGATTCAGCAGTGCCACGAGAACCGCCCGGGGGTCGCCTGCCGACCCGAGGACGCACCCGACGGGACGACGAGCTGGTCGGTGGGCCGCTGGACAGTGCCGCAGGAGCAGGCAGAACTGGGCGCTCAGATGGTCGCCGCACATGCCCGTCACTGTCCCTACCGGCTCTCCAGCGTTGACGAGGTGATCCACGAGCGGACACTCGTGCTGCATGACACCGCGGCGGACGTCCTGGTGATCGCCAAGACCGACATGCTCTACCGCGACGGACCGTCCTGGGTCTACCGGGAGACCAAGACGGATGCCCGGCGCCGGCGGCCCTTGGATACCGGCACCGGCATTTTCCGGGAGCGCCCCCAACTCGCACTCGCCGTCCTGCTCAGCACCAGCTCCCTTGTCAACGACGACACCTCCGGCGCCCGTGTGGAACTGGAAGTTCTCGGGCCTGCCGGGGGGCTCACGATCATCGACCCGTTCGATCCCGAGAACCGAATGGCGGCCCGCCAGGCCCTTCACGAACTGTCCGCCGCATGGCATGCGGACACCACGGCTCAGACCCGCCCCGGCGCACACTGCCTCACCTGTGACATGGCTGTCTGGTGCCAACCAACCGCTTCGTCCGAGCTCCTCGCCCCGGGAGGCTGACATGCAACCCGACCGAGCCGCCCGTGCCCCCTCGTGGTCGGAGCTGGAGGGCATCCGCCTGCTCAGAGGCGTCGCCACCGCTCTGGTCCGCCTGGGTGATTCCTACGGCACGGAGTCCCTGAGCCATCCGTATCCCACCGAAGCGCAGCAGGCACTTGACGCCACCGTTCTCGCCTGTCTCCTGCTCAAGGCCGATCCCCCCGAGAGCCTGCCCGATCTCATCCAGTGGGCGGCGGACCTTCCCGTCGAAGCATGGCCGTTCGCTCTGCCCGCCGACGCCCTCCGATCCGGATCGCAGTTACTCGACAGGGGCACCCGCCAGCCGACCCAGCTCTGTTACGAATGGGCCGTCGACGGGGAGAGGTCGGCCGCGCTCTCCGAACAGCCATTCATGGCCGCGGCGGCCAGACGCTGCCGGGAGGAGGACTACCCGGAGGCTTACCAGGCCTTTCGCCGCCTGCTGATCCGACGGCCCGTCCTGACCGACCGCGACCTCGTCACCCTCCCCGGCGCCCACCTCGGCGACCTGGAACCGCTCAGAGATCTCCTGCGCGACATCTACCAACCGGTACCGGCTTCCTACATCCACCCCGGGCGCGGAGTCTGCACCGCGTGCGCCCGCTGCGGAACGCTGCTGCACCCGACCACGAAGGGCGGGATGTGGTGCGAGCGGCAGATCTGCCAGAAACGGGACTCCGTCCGGGCCGGCCGTGAGTACCGCACTGATCACGACGGAGGAATCAACCTGCTGATCCGGCCTCTGCGCCAGTGGGTGTCGGCTCCCGGAATCCAGGAGTTGCGCCTGGCCCGAAGGCTGACGAAAGCAGGGGCAGACGTCGAGCTGTGGCCCGACTACGGCGCCTACGGAATGCGCGTTCTCCTTGCCGACGGCACGGCATGGGCCGTCGAGCACAAGGACTGGACCACCCCGGCGCTGCTGGGCCGACGGGCCGTCCCGCCACGATCCGGCCCGCCCCATGACCGGTGTGTCTGGGTGGTTCCGGCCTCGCGGCTGAGTGAGCAGCCGAACTTCCGCGCGACGTTCGAGAGGTACCGGCAGGGCGCGTCGCCTCACCTCGTGACCGACAGCGAACTCGCCTTGGCCGTCCGCGAAGCAAGCGGCTCCGTGTCTTCCGGGGCCCGTTCCGATGCGCCCGTCACCCGTTCCCCGGACGATGAATCGAAGGGAGCCCTGTTCTGATGCGTGACCGCACCTTCTGGAAGGCCCACAGCGCCAAGGAGATCCGCAACAACTGGCCCACGGACCGCAGGCCCACGCACGCCACCCGGCTCTTCCGTGTCGAACTCGGCCTCTACCTGCTGGAACGGCTCTGCCCGGGGGAACCGGCCATCGCCGCATGGCCCCTGCTGGGAGGCTACCCGTTCGCGCTCGTCCGGCAGCGGACACCGGAACGGGAGCGGACGCTCCGTGTGGCCCGGCACCTGCTGTGGACACTCCGGCGCCCCCGCACCTGGGAGCGCGCGCTGCGACAGTACGCCTCCTTCCCCGTCGAGTTGCGCGGCTACCGCATCCCCGACCCCAACGCTCCCGCGGTCCGGAACGAACCCGCGGTGCTGACCGAACGATGGCAGGAGTACGAACAGGCTCTCACCTCGGCTCCCCCGTTCCATCGGCGGACGAGACTGGCGATCGCACGCACCGGAAGGTCGTACCGCTTCCCGCAGGGCAAGCTCCTCACCTCCGTCCGGCTGCCGCCGCACCTGCCGGTCGCCACCACCCGACGGCACGCGCTCGTTCCCCCACCCACCGCGGGAGATCCGATCAGGACGACACTCGACGGTCTTCTGGCCACCGCCCAGTGGATGGACCAGAAGCTGGGCATCACGGACCCTCGCAAGACGTGGGAGCGCCGTGTGCAGCGGATCAGTCTGGATGTTCTCGACTCCGCGCGAGAGAAGTTCCGGTCACTCTCCATGAGCGACACCTTCTCCATCACCGGGCTCTTGCATCTGGTGGGCATGGTCGGCGCAGGCAAGAGCACGCTGCGCGATGTACTGACCGTGCAGGTCGTCCGGGATGGGCGGCGGGTCACCATCGTGGTCGGTGACGTGGCCGAGCAGCTCAGACTGGTCGGGCTGTTCCGCGAGCTGGAGCTGAAGGTCGCGCCGGTGCTCGGCGCCTCCACACGGGCCCGGAACGTCCAGCGTATGCACCGCCGGCTGACCGGTTCCGACGCGGGCCCCCTGCTCAGTCACGACGCACAGCAGTTCAGGTATCTCAGTACGGCATGCCCTCTCGACGCGCTGCGGGGCGGCGAGGCACTCCAGCCACTCGAAATCTCGGATGCCCCCTGCACCCGGCTCCAGCCGGCCAGCCCGGCGCCGAACGTGCCGGAGAGTGACGAGCAGCAGGAGTCGGGGGCGGATCGCACCGTGGCGGCAGGACCCGATGCCTCGGCCGACGCGGCCACCGGGCGGGATGACCGCCCGAGCAACGGGGAGGGCTGTCCGCTCTGGGGAGCGTGCCCCCGGCACCGGGGTGCACAGGATCTGGTCGACGCGGACATCTGGGTGGCCAACCCCGCCAGCCTGGTCTACGGGCTGACGCCCCGCCATCAGAACCGCGAGCGCGCCCGTTTCCTGGAGGTCGCCTGTGTCCGGAGCGATCTGATCGTGGTGGACGAGGCGGACCGTGTTCAGATGCAGCTCGACACGATGTTCGTGCCCTCCGCAACGCTCGTGGGCCGGGCTCCGGACTCCTGGCTCGACGCGCTCCAGACCCACACCACCGGCGAGTTCGCGCGCAAGGGCCGCCTTCAGTTGTCCGAGGCGGAGGTGGACCGCTGGTCGTCCTCCCTGACGGCATCGATCGCGGCCACGAACCGGCTGTACTCCCTGCTGATGCGTCACAGGAGCCTCCGGGACTGGATTCGCCACGACTACTTCAGCTCCTGGACCCTCCAGCAGAAGCTGCTCGACGCCTGGTTCCCCGTACCGAAGGCCCGCTCGAACGCCCCGGACGACGAGGCCGATGACGAGTACGAAGACGAGACCGAGGAAGAGACCGAGGAGGAGGCCCGCGACAGGGACGACCTCGACGATGAGCCGAGCGGGCCCGCCGAGGGGCCCGAGGGGCGGGGCGACGACGAGCGGACCTCCGTCACCGCGGTGCTGGACGCCTTCCGTGACGACCCCCTCGGAGGACACCCGACGGACGATCCCAAGCTCACCGCGCTGATCGACCTCGCCCGTGCCCTCCTGCACACGCTGGACGAGGACGCCACCCGTGCCCAGGCCGTCAGGACACTTACGCAGGTGTCCGGCATCCCGCATGGGGACGACGAGACCTCTCGCCAGAGAACGCTGCGATTCGAATTCACCTTGCTGGTCTGCGTCCTCCAGCAGCGTCTCGACGTTCTCACCGAGTTGTGGCCGGCAGTGGAAGCGACGCTCAGTCTGGAGGCCACGGACAATCAGCTCTCCCGCCGGCCTCCGCTCGACTACGGCCCTCTCCTTCCGGAGTCCCCGATGGGCAACATCCTGGGTTTCCAGTTGCTCACCGAGAACCTGGACGACGAAGCGCCCGCCGGAGCCGAACTCCGCTTCTTCCGCTGCACCGGGGTGGGCCGTGCCCTGCTCACCTCATTGCACCAGGTCAACGCGCTGGACGGCGGCCCCACCGCTCATGTCCTGCTGATGTCCGGCACCAGTTGGGCCGGGACGGCGGCGGGGGCGCACGTACTGGCACCTGTGGGGGCCATCCTCAAGGCTTCGCCCAGGGATCAGGCCGCGCTGCTCCGGACCACATTTCGCAAGGTCTTCGTGACCGGGCCGGACGGCAAGCCGCTCCATCTGTCCGGAACCCGTCCCGACCTGCGGCCGAAGGTACTGGAGCACATGCTCGAAGGGCTGGCCCGGCCACGCGAGGGAGCGCTGGAGAGCACTTTCGAGGAGGAATTGCGTCTGATCAGTGGACGCCACCGCAAGCGGCTCCTCCTTCTCGTGGGCTCGTACGAGGAGGCGCGTCGCGCCTTCGACGTCCTCAACGGCATGCCCCCATGGAAGGGCAAGGTGATCCGGCTGATCCCGGACGACGCCGAACTGGAGATCTCGTTCGGCGGCGCCGATCCCGGCGATCGCACCGCGGGCGCCGCGTCGGGGACACTGCCCCGCGGTGAAGTCGCGGCATTCGGAGAAATGGACGCGAAGATCCTGATCGCCCCTCTGATGTCCGTGGAACGCGGTCACAACGTCCTGAACGGCGCGGGCCAGGCCGCCATCGGCTCCGTCTTCTTCCTCGCGCGCCCCCACCCTCGCCCGTACGACATCGGCATCGCCGTGCAGGGCATCAACAGTTGGGTGACGCGCATGACGGCACCCGACGGCGGGTTCGCCGACCTGGTGTCGTCGGCTGCGGACCTGGACGAGGCGGGCCGCTCGTTCCGCAGAGCGGCCCGTATCCACTGGAAACATCTGCTGACCCGCAACATGGCGTGGCGGGCACTGGACGATACGGAGAAGGTCGCCTTCACCTGGGACCGGCTCGTGGTGATGTGGCAGGTCATCGGGCGCCTGGTGCGTGGCGGGGTCCCGGCTCGCGTGGTCTTCGTCGATGCGCGATTCGCCGTGCGGGAGGCATCGGGCCGTGGTGAGGACGACTTCCGCTCCGGCCTCCTGGCCAGCATGCGCCATGTACTCGCCCCCTACTTCGACGAGAGCGGTCGGCACACACAGGCCGACAGACACCTCGTGAAGACCCTCTACGAACCGCTCTACAGAGCGCTGGACACCATCGCCCCGTACCGTCCGGACACCCCGCGCCGCACTGCTGGAGAAGCCGCATGACTCCGTACAAGGCCATTCGTCTCGCCCGCTACGCCCCTCTTCCCGGGGCGAACTGGACCATCACCTACCACACGTTGTCCCTTCCGGAGCGCCATCGGAAGCTCCTTCTGGACCTGTACCGACGAGGGCTGAAGAAGCCGGACGCCTGCCATGGGGTACCCGTGCGTCGGCTGAACGGGCTCTTTCAGGCCCTGGCTCCCGAAGTGGTGTCCGTGGCGAGGTGGATCGATGTCACCCGGGACGAGCCCTGGCTCTATGCCCGGGCACCGGTCCCGCGTGACGTCCTCACGGCCCTGCTCACCACCTGGGTCCGGGACCTCCGTCCGGAATGCGAGCACCGCACGCAGGTCCGCGAAGTTCTGCGGGAGCTGCGGTTCGACGAACTGCGCTGGGAGAAGCGGGATGTTCCCATGCTGTCCGAAACCATCACGCCCGGCGGGACCGCCGACCCGGATGATCGCCTCTACCAGTTGCTGCCCGACGCGCTCGCCGGCCTGGTGCTGGAGCACACTGAACCGTTCGCCTACCCCGGAGGAACCCTGGCCTTCCGCGGAGTGGCCCGCCGCCCCTCCGATCGGGGTGCGGAACTGCTCTCCTGGCCTCCCGACCGGTACGACGACAGCAAGGGGCGGACATGGTGGTTCTCGGCGGTCCTCACCGTAACCCTCCAGACCGTTCCGTTCGCCCCGGCCGCCCAGATCCATGTGCGCTCCGGAGTGAGGCGGTGGGCCACCAGGACCGGCCAGAACGGTCTGTATCTGCCGGCTCGCCGGGCGGCATCCGTGTACCTGCTCGCCGACGCGCCCTGGATCGGCGCCGATGCGACCGGGGCCGCCTCTGCCCGCTTCTCCGTGGCACGTCTCACGTACGACCGCGATCTGAAGGAACGGCGCTGGGAGGCAGGTGGTCCCGACGGCATGCTCTCGCGGCTCCGTCTCCGGAAACCGCTCCCGAAACCGGAAGAACTCCTGCGCAACCCCGCGGACTGGCTGACCCCGGCCCGCAAGGTCACTGCGGCCGTGGTGCACAGCACCGCCATGGGCTCTCACGGGGTGAAGACCGGGCTCATGCCCGGAGACCGGGTGCCGCTCATGGAGTGGTTCGAACAGGCGTTGCCGGAAGGGCTGGAACGCGTGCCCGATCAGGTGCGCGCCGACCGATACCCCCGTCAGCGGACGCGCCCTCGGCCGGGTCCGACGAGTCCCGCTGCCAGGAAGGCCGAGGAAACGGCGGCACTGCGCGGTGAGGTGGCCGACGCTCTCGAAGGACATCCGCTGCATCTCGAATTCCTCTGGCTCACCGAGCCCAACCGGGACGCCGGAGTGCAGGCACTCCGCACCGTGCTGGGGCTCCCGGACGAGGAGGAATCCACGGTGCGCTCCGAGAAGGTGCCGGGGAACTGGACCGTCCGGACCTGGCGGACCCCGGAGCTGACGGTCGAGCTCCGGCTGGCCCAGGTGGGCGGGCTGGCCGAGAGGCTCACGGTTCCCGTCGACGGCCCTGTGCGCACCGATGCCCTGCGCACTGCGCTGACAGCCCGCCGCGCCCAGGTGGTGCAACGGATGCCGAAGGGACTCACCGAGAACGGGGGGACCCTGGCGCTGGTGGAGATCCGGGACAAGGAGACCTACACACCACGCTCCGCAGACCCCAAGTTCGCGTTGCGCCTGGGGTTCCGCGATGCCGGACGTGTGACTCAGTTCGCGGTGAACCCACGGCGGCCGGCCGTTCAGTCCTCCGACCGGGAGAAGGCCAGGGCGATGAAGTTCGAATCGTGTTGGAAGGACGGGCTACGGCAACTGGGCCACTCTGCCGTACTCGCACACCGTCTCGGTCCCGTCGTGCCCGCGGACACCCAGTACGCGGCGCTCTGGCTGGTCAGGAGACGCGATAACGGGCCGACCCGGCAGGCGGGCCTGGTGCCTGTGGCGGTACGGGTCCGGCCCACCGAACCACCGGCGGAACGGATCACCGGCTGGGACCGCCGCTCCGGCACCTGGGTCCCCTATCCGGAGTTGCTGCTGCGGCTTGCCGCATCGGCGGAACTGCCCGCGGCCGAGGACCACGACGACCCCTCTGACGGGGAGGGCAACGAGGTCGCCGACACGGACGATGCCGCAGACCTTCAGGACTCGGACGGCCTGGGTACGGGACCGAGCAGCCGTATCGAACAGCGCCGCATCGCGCTGGCTCCGGCCATTCAGGAAATCCTGTTCGGCCTGCGTGACCGGCCCACGCTCCTGCTCCTCCATGCCCAGAACACCCGGGAGCTGTGGCCGTGGCTGCAGAATGTGCAGATCCAGCCGGATCTGCTCCAGCTCCACGGCAGACGGGCCGACCGAGTGTCGCTCCAGGGCCCCGGCCTCCGAGTGGTCCGTGTCCGGGACAGCACCAACAACGAGACACCGCAGTGGTGGGGTCACGAGGAGCCGGTCGGAGACCCGGCCGACACCGGGGAGAAGCCGAGAATCGGCCTTCCGTCCGGCTTGTGGAAACCGCCCGGCTCCGATCCGCGGCATCGGGTGTTCAGCAGTACCAGTGAGAAGGGCGGTCCGGGCCAGCCGGCGGCCGTGACGGCATCACGCTGGGCGCTTCGCCCCTATGTCCGTGACGGAAGGTCGGGCCTGACCATCGACACCGCCCGGCAGGCGTGGAACCCGGCCTGTCTGGAACTCGTCGTCGCCGCCTGTCAGTCCGACGACGACCCCGAACTCTGGGCGGCGCTCGCACACAGTCTGCGGCAGTCGCCCGGGCGCGATCCCCTGCTCGCCCTGCCGCTGCCCCTCCAACTGGCCCGCAAGGCCGCCGAGTATGTCCTGCCCACCAAGCAGGACCAGATCTCGGAGCCGGAGGATGACGACCAGGCAGTTCAACTCACCTTCGATCTCGGCATCTTCACGGACGACCTCGGAGTACCTGCGGAATGAACCCTCCCACCCCGGAGCCTGTGCCCGACCTTCATGACATGTGGGCCGACGCCCATGTCGACTATGCCTGCCCGACCGGCCCGGACACGGAGCGCCTCAGCGGACCACTCGCCGAGCAGACGGCCGCCTGGCACGCCCGGATGACCGAGGCCGCTCCCAACGGGCCCCTGCTGCTCCGCAATGGCATGTTCGACGCGCTGCGGAATGCCGGCACACATCACCTGCTCCATGTCACCCCGTCCATGGACCGCATCAGGCATACGGGCGAATTGCGCCCTTCCGGCGGATGTCTGGTGGGCAGCGTCTACTGCGCCCCGCTGGCTCCCACGGCAAGCGGTCTGCGTATGCACAACCTCGCCGAGTTCATCCTCACCAGGGAGGTTCCAACCACCCTGGCGCTCTCCCGGCGCCCCGGACGGACCGCCACCCCACTGGTACTGGAGGTCGATCAGGCACGCCACGGCTTTCGTGGTCTCAGCGGTATCGACTACCTGCGGCTGGGCCCCATTCATCTCCGCAATCACTTGAACCGCGAGCATCTGATGTGGCCCCGGGAACGAGCCCAACTGCACGAGGAAGTGCTGGGCCGGGTCAAGAACTCGGTCGAATTCCTGCGATTGGCAGCGGCGCTCGCCACCGGCCCGGAACCGGCGGAGCACGCCGCCTTCCCACGGCTACTGGCCGAGACCCTTCCGCAGCTTCCCGTACTGGGATACGTCTACTTCGAGGCGCTGTCCGAGTACCTCATGCTGTATTCCAGGTCCGCTCGGACCCGGCGGCTCGCGGAACACGGAGAATTCAACAACTGGCTCTCCAAGCAGCTTCTCTTCGAAGGATTCCCCGGCACGACCGGGCGATTCGACCTGACCCGGTTCCGCCCCGACTTCGCCCGCCTGGACGGCTTCCTCACTCGCATCGATCCGACGGTCGAACCGGCTCACGCCCGCGCTCACCTCACCGCACGCATCAGCTACCTCACGGTTGCCCGCCTCCTCGGTCCGGAGATCCTGCCCGGGATGTGGCATCGCGTTCGTTGGAATCTCCCCCATGCGGCCAGGTTCTTCGGGCCTCTGCTGGGACATCTCATCCACCGCGAGCTTCGCCGTTTCGACCGGTACCCGGACTTCCATCGCTTCTACGACGGGAACCAGGCTTTCCAGGTGTGGAACTACTGGAACCAGCTCGGCATCGCGCTGCCCTTCAACGGCACGTTCCCCAAAGGAGAGATCGGAATCAACCCTGCCTACCCCGAATTGAGCTACCGCGTGTGGAGGGCGGAGTTGGGGGACGATCGCCTTCTGCACCTGACCGAGCGACTCCCCCTGCGTCTCACCCCACATCTGGTGGGCCCCCAGCACACGCTCCTGCGTTCCAGCAGTGTGTCGGCCAAGAGTCGCCGTCTGCCGAAGCGTCGCCCGCTCGTCGACAGCGGCATCTGATGCACCTCGACGGGTAGGGCCGGACCGACGGGTCCACCACCTCGTTCCCCAGCAGAACAGAGCGACGGATCATTCCCCCCACCCATCCCCCACCCCAGGCACCAGCACCAGCATCGTCACATCGTCCCCCACCTCCCCGCACCGCTCCACCAGATCCGCCCACACCCCCGCCATGAGCGCCCCCGGCTCCACCTCACCCGCCCCTCCCGCCCTGGCGGCACCGGCCGCCCCACCCTCTCCGTCCTCCCCGGCCGCCGCCCCCACCTCCGCCGCGATCAGCGGCAACCGCTCCCGCAGCGGGTAGTACGCGCCCGTGTCGTCCCTGGCCTCCCACACCCCGTCGGAGGCCAGGAACAGGTGGTCGCCGGGTTCCAGGGCGAGGGTGATCTCCTTCGGGGGGTCGCCGCCCAGGGGGCCGATGCCCAGCGGGATGCCGGCCGGGACGCCGATCTCGCGGACCTGCCCGTCGCGGAGCAGCAGGGGCGGCGGGTGGCCGCGGGCCACGATCCGGACCGAGCGGGCGTCCGGCGCGAACTCCAGCAGCGCGGCCGTGGCGAACAGTTCCGTCGTCCCGGCCTCCCGGCCGGGCGGCGCGTCCGTGGTCAGTCTGCGGTCCATGCGGGACGCCACCCCCGCCAGGTCCCGCTGGTCGAGCACCGCCTCCCGGAACGCCCCCAGCAGGGACACCACCGTCGGGACCGTGCCCAGCCCGTGCCCCTGGACGTCCGCCATCACCGCCCGCACCCCGTAGGGGCCGTCCCGGACGTCGAAGAAGTCACCGCCGACCAGGGTGCCGCGCTGCGCCGCCCGGTACAGGCCGAAGCAGCCGATCCGGCCCACCCGCTCCGGCAGCGGCGGCACGACGGCCCGCTGCACCGCCTCCCCGACCGCCCGTTCCGTGACGAGCTGGGCGTCCCGGTGACTGCGCACATAGGACACGAACACGCTCAGTAGCACGACGAAGACCAGGGCGAGGAGGTCGGTGTTGCCGGGCTGGTTGAGATGCGTCCTCGGCACATTCAGCACGGTCACCACCAGCCCGCCCATCACGGCCGTGGCCAGCGGACCGTAGGACAGCACGGTGAGCGGGGGGATGGCGCCCAGCAGGAAGCCGATGTCGAGGGCGTTGCGGCTGATCAGGGTCGCCGCCGTCACCCCCACGAACAGGGCGATGGGCAGCACCCTCACCCAGCGTGGCGGCTCCGCTCCCCGCAGCCAGTCACGCTCGTCCCGGTTCCGGCGCACCAGCAGACCGCGGACCGTACGCACACACCCACGCTACGCCCGGCCCGGCGCCCCCGCTCCGCGCCCCCGTTCCGCCCTCCCGCCCGGCGGGCGTCCGCTCCCCACCCCCCGGAACCGGCCACCGGTACTTCGGCCACCCCGCCCCCGTCCCCTACAACTCGGGTACTACACGCGGCCGTTGCCTCGTCCCCAGGGGGGACACGACGCACATCCCGACGCAGGATCCGCCGCCCCGCCCGGTCCTGGAAGATCCTCCCTGTCCGAACAGCAGCACCGCACCTCCTCCCAGTCCCCCAACGGAAGGACCGATATCGTGCGCAGACGACGTCTCGCGCCCCTGCTGGCGGTGAGTGTCACGGCGACACTGGCCCCCGTGCTCGCCACCTCGACGGCCTCCGCCGCCGCCACCGCCCCCACCGCGTCAGGCACGTCCGCCGTGTCCGCCGTGTCCGCGGCGAGCGGGCTGGAGCGGTATGTGCGGCAGACCCCGCAGTGGACGCGCTGCCGGCCCGACAGCCCGGCGGAGTTCGAGTGCGCCACGATCGAGGTGCCGCTGGACTACCGCAAGCCCGGCGGGGCCCGGCTCGACCTGGCGATATCGCGGATCAGGAGCACCTCGCCCGAGAAGCGGGAGGGGGTGCTGCTGTCCAACCCCGGCGGTCCGGGCGGTGAGGGGCTCACCCTGCCCCTCTACCTCCAGGAACTCCTTCCCGGGTCCGTCCAGCAGGAGTACGACCTCATCGGGTTCGATCCGCGCGGAGTGGGCCAGAGCAGCCCGGTCACCTGCGGTCTGACACCGGAGGAGGAGGACTGGCTGCGGCCGTACAAGGAGGAGACGTACGCCAAGGACGTGGCCTGGGCGCGCGAGGTCGCGGACAAGTGCCGGGAGAACGCGGGCGACACCCTCCCGCACATCACCACCCGCAACACGGCCCGGGACATGGACCTGATCCGGGCGATTCTCGGTGAGAAGAAGGTGTCCTACCTGGGGTACTCGTACGGCACCTATCTCGGTGCCGTCTACGCCCAGCTCTTCCCCGCCCGCGCCGACCGGTTCGTCCTGGACAGCGGGGTCGACCCGGCGCGCGCCTGGCGCGGGATGATCCAGTGGTGGGCGGAGGGCGCGGAACCGGCCTTCGACCGCTGGACCGAGTGGGCCGCGGAGCGCGACGGGCAGTACGACCTCGGCGACACCCCGAAGGAGGTCGAGCGCACCTTCTGGGACCTGGTCGAGCAGGCCGAGGAGGAGCCCATCGACCTGGGCGGCGAGCCCATCACCGCGGACCAGATCCGGCTGGGGATGCGCGGGCTGGTCTTCACGCCCGCCACCGCCACCGAGGCGTTCGCGGAGCTGAAGCGGGCCGCGGAGGGCCTGCCCGTCCCGGGCGGCGCCCTCACCCCGTTCACCGACCCGGCGTCCGCCGCCGCCACCGGCGCCGACACCCTGCCCGACCTGGTCGAGGTCCCCGCCGACAATATGACCGCCGTCTTCTGGGCCGTGGTCTGCGGCGACAACTCGGCCGCCTGGTCCCGCGACCCCGGGACCTACCGCGAGGACGCCCTCGCCGACCGGGAGCGCTACCCGCTCTTCGGCGACTTCACGTCCAGCATCAAGCCCTGCGCCTTCTGGGACGACTCCGCGGAACCGGTGACCCAGGTGCGCAACCGGGTCGGTTCCCTCGTCGTGCAGAACGAGTGGGACTCCCAGACCCCGCTGCCCAGCGGGCAGGCCCTGCACGCCCGGCTGAAGGGCTCGAAGATGGTCACCGTCCTCGGCGGCGAGGGCCACGGCGTCTACCCGAGCGGCAACGCCTGCACGGACGGCACGGTCGAGCGCTATCTCCTCACCGGCAGGCTCCCGAAGAAGGACGTGGCCTGCGAGGCGGCTCCGCCGTCGGGTGCGGATGCCCGGCGCGGCCAGCAGCGGCCGGACGTCCTGCCCGGGGCTCCGGACCGGTTCTGAGCCGATCCGGGGACAGGGGTGGGGGCGGGACCCGGACGCCGGGTGCCGCCCCCGTACGGAGCCCGGACGCCGGGTACCGCCCCCGTACGGAACCCGGACCGGGTACCCCCGTGCGGAGCCCGGACGCCGGGTCCCCCGGCGCCTACGCCGGGTCGATCCGGAACACGCTCCCGCCGATGGCGAGCACATACAGCTCCCCGTTCCCGGCCTGCGCGAACGAGATCACCTCGCCGCCGTTGACGCCGAGGTCGGTCGTCCCGGTGACCTCGCCGTCCCGTATCCGGAGGGAGCGGACGGTGCCGTCGCAGTAGTCGCTGTAGACGTACTGGCCCCTCAGCGCCGGGATCGCCTTGCCGCGGTAGACGAAGCCGCCGGTCACCGAGCAGCCCCAGTTGGTCCGGTCGTACTCGTGGACCGGCGGTACGTGGTTGGCGGGTTCGGTGCCGCCGCGGAAGGGGTGGGTGCCCTCCA
The DNA here is from genome assembly GCF_040683675.1 of Streptomyces sp. NPDC093252. Classification (NCBI taxonomy): domain Bacteria; kingdom Bacillati; phylum Actinomycetota; class Actinomycetes; order Kitasatosporales; family Streptomycetaceae; genus Streptomyces; species Streptomyces sp. NPDC093252. The sequence continues at coordinate 27,286 of NZ_JBFBEM010000024.1, forward strand.
TCTGGCCCCAGCCGTAGTTCTGGCCGCCGTCGCTGTCGGCGGGGGCCCAGTCGATCTCCTCCCAGTCGTTCTGGCCGACGTCACCGAGCCACAGATCGCCCTTGCCCGCGTCGAAGGAGAACCGCCACGGGTTGCGCAGCCCGTACGCCCAGATCTCGTCCCGGGCGTTCGGGACGTCCACGAACGGGTTGTCCGACGGGATCGCGTACGGCTTGCCGCCCCTCGGGTCGATCCGCAGGAGCTTGCCGAGCAGGGTGTCGAGGTTCTGGCCGTTGCCGTGCGGGTCGCCGCCGGAACCGCCGTCGCCGAGCGCGATGTAGAGATAGCCGTCGGGGCCGATCTTGATGTCGCCGCCGTTGTGGTTGGCGTAGGGCTGGGTCTGGGTGATGACCGTGCGCCGGGTCTGGGGCTGGATCCGGCCGTTGCGTACGGCGAACTCGTCGACGGTGCTGGTGCCTTCGAGGTCGGTGTACGAGATGTAGAAGAAGGCGAACCGCTGGTCGAACGCGATGCCCAGCAGACCGCGTTCGCCGTCGGTGGTGGTCTCGGCGGAGATGTCGAGAACGGGGCTGCCGAGGCCCTGGTCGCCCAGGATCCTGACCTTGCCCGCGCGTTCGGCGATCCAGAGCTTTCCGCCGGGTCCGGCGGCTCCGGCGATCGGGTTGGTGGCGGTGGCCACGGTGGTGAGGGCGATCTTCGGTGCCGTTCGTGGGGCGGCGCGCTCGTCGGCCGATGCCGTGGTCAGGGCGAGGGAGGCGACGAGGCCGATGGTGCCGATGATCGCCGTGCTTCTGGTGCGAACCTTCACCGGGATCCTCCTGGAGACGGTGGTGGGGGGGGACAGCGTGCTCCTGGCTGCGGATGAGGATACGGGGACGGAAGCGCTTGGTATAGACCAGCGACGGGCGGCGTCCGGCGCGGGCGGCGCCGATCAGGGGAGACACAGGAACTTCCAAGAGACCGTAAAATCGCGGCAATTGGTCTAGCCCTTTCCGGGCGGGCCCGCCAGGGACGGAAGCGCGGCGTGGCGAAAAGTGTGCGCGATTGGTCCAGTCCAATCCCGTCCGGCGCTCATTGACGCAACTGCGCCGAGGGACGACAACGGCAACGTACGGACCCATCCGCCATTCTCCGCACGGCATCGCTCGACGTACTCCGCACGGCACCGCATCACCGCACCGCATCACCGCACGGCACCACCGCCCGGCACACGTGCCCGCTCCCGGTCGAGGCGCCCCGGACAGGTGCGCGTCTCACGGCCGTCCCCACCCCAAGGAGAGCCGTGTTCAGCAGAGCCATCAGCAGATCCATCAACAGAGCCAGAGCCAGAACCGGTACCGGCATCAGATCCAGGGCCCGAGCCCGCTCGACCAGGTTCCCGGTACCCCCGCCCCGGCGCCGTCTCGTCGCCGTCCTCACCGCGCTCGCGCTCGCCCTCGGCGGGCTGATCGGGCTCGCCACGCCCTCCCAGGCGGCCGGGCCGCTCACTGCCTCGTTCACCAGCGCCGACAACGGGCCCTGGTGGCGCGGTGTCTTCCCGATCAGGAACAACAGCGCCGCCCCGGTGACCGGCTGGACCCTGGAGTTCGACCTCCCGCCCGGCGTCACCATCAGCCAGCACTACAACGGCACGGCGACCGTGAGCGGCTCGCACGTCACCGTCACCAACGCCCACTACAACGGCACCGTCGCGGCGAACGGCACCACCGAGCCGCACAGTTACTGGTTCGTAGCGACCGGCCCGATCATCGCGCCCACCGGCTGCCTCATCAACGGCGACAAGTGCGACGGCAGCCCGGCCGCGCCGCCCTCCGCGCCGACCGCGGTGACCGTGACCGGCACCACCGCCCGCACGGCCAGCCTGCGCTGGAACGCCTCCACCCGGGGCGACTTCCCGGTGGCGGGCTACGAGGTGCTGCGCGGTGACGCCGTCGTGGCGGCGACCGCGACCACCACCGCCACCGTCTCCGGGCTGACCCCGGCCACCGCCTACAGCTTCACCGTCCGCGCCAAGGACACCCGCGGCAACCTCGGCGCCCCGAGCGCCCCCGTCTCGGCCACCACCGTCGACCCGGCGACCGACCCCACACCCCCGACCGCCCCGGGGAACCTGCGCTCCACCGCCGTCACCTCCAGCACCGTCGCCCTGGCCTGGAACGCGTCGACGGACAATGTCGGCGTCGCCGCCTACGACGTCTACCGGGGGACCGCGCTGGTCGCCACCGTCCCCGTCGGCACCCTCACCACCACGGTCACCGGCCTCTCCCCCGCCACCGCCTACAGCTTCACCGTCAGGGCCCGGGACACCGCCGACAACCCGTCCGCCGCCAGCAACACCCTGAACATCACCACCCAGGAGGCCGTCGGCAACGGCCGTCACGCGACGGTCGGTTACTTCGTGCAGTGGGGCATCTACGGCCGCCAGTACTTCGTCAAGAACCTGGACACCTCCGGAGCCGCCGCCAAGCTGGATGTCATCAACTACGCCTTCGGCAATATCGACCCGGTCAATCTGACCTGCCTCAACGGGGTCGTGAAGGGCGTCTCCGGCAACCCCCAGGACCCCAACGAAGGGGACGGCGCGGGCGACGCCGAGGCGGACTACGGGCGGGCCTTCTCCGCCGCCCAGTCGGTGGACGGCGTCGCCGACGACGGCTGGGGCAAGCTGCGCGGCAACTTCAACCAGTTGAAGAAGCTCAAGGCGAAGTATCCGCATCTGAAGATCGTGATCTCGCTCGGCGGCTGGACGTTCTCCAAGTACTTCTCCGATGTCGCCGCGACCGACGCGTCCCGCAAGAAGTTCGTGAAGTCCTGCATCGACCTGTACATCAAGGGTGACCTGCCCGCCTACAACGGGGCCGGAGGCCCGGGCGTCGGCGCCGGGATCTTCGACGGCATCGACCTGGACTGGGAGTGGCCCGGCTCCCCCGACGGGCACCCCGGCAACCACTGGAGCACCGCCGACAAGGCCAACAACACCGCCCTGATCGCCGAGTTCCGCGACCAGCTCGACGCGCTCGGCGGCGACCACAAGCTGCTCACCGCCTTCACCCCGGCCGACCCCAAGAAGATCGAGGCGGGCTGGGACACCTCGAAGATCTTCCAGGACCTGGACTTCGCCAACGTCCAGGGCTACGACTTCCACGGCGCGGGCAGCGACAACTCCTGGGAGCCGAACCGCACCGGCCACCAGGCCAACCTCTACACCGACGCCCAGTCCCCCTACCCGACCGACTTCAGCATCGACAGCGCGGTGAAGGCGTACACCGACGCGGGTGTCAGCCCCCGCAAGCTCACCATCGGCTTCCCCTTCTACGGCCGCGGCTGGCAGGGGGTCGCCGCGGGCGGGGTGAACGGGGAGTGGCAGACCGCCAACGGGGCCGCCCCCGGCCAGTTCCCGGAGGAGGCCGGTACCCGCGGCTACCAGAACCTCATCACCGCCTACCCGAACATGACCGTCGTCCACGACGCCCAGTCCATCTCCACCTACGGCTACACCGGGAACAACGGCACCTGGTGGTCGTTCGACGACACCTGGTCGATCGCGAGAAAGACCGAGTACATCAAGTCCAAGGGGCTGTTGGGAGGGATGGTGTGGGAGATGTCCGGTGACACTCCCGCCGGCCTGCTGATGAATTCGCTCTACACCGGGCTCCAGTAGCTCGGGGGGAGGAGGAAAGCGGGTGTCGCGGGCGTCGTTCCGGCGGTCGCGGCACCCGTCCCTCCGCGAGCCGACCCCCTACCGGACCGATGTCACCGATGTCACCAGGTCGTTCGCCGCGATCAGACCGAGCCCCGGGACGGCCTCGCGCAGGGCCTTCACCGCCCGCACCTGGTCCCGCTCCGCATCGAGGCCGGAGTCCTGGACGAAGCGGCGGACCCAGTCCCGGGTCCGCTGTTCGTCGGAATGGGTCAGATGCCGGTCGACGATCCGCGCGGCGGCCTCCAGCCCGGGGCGCCGGGTCTCGTCGGCGGTCGCCAGAGCCTCGGTGATCTCCGCCTTCACGGCGTCCAGGTCGTGCAGGACGAGAAATGGTGGGGCATTCCTGGCGGCCATCGTCTTCCCTCTCGGTCTCTCGATCATTCGGTTTCCAGGTCAGCGTACGTGAGGTGACCAGGCACTTTGCGGGGCGGGGTCAGGAGGGTGGGCAGGGCTGGTCGTAGGCGACTCCCGGGAAGTGGCGAGCCCATTGGGCACGGGTGATCCGGGGGTGGGCGTCGGCGCAGACGCGGGTGATCACCCGGTCCGGGTCGGTGTCCCAGAGCCGGACCGTGAAGTCGTTGCCCCCGGTGGCCAGGGTGTCGCCGCGCGGGCCGAACGCGACGGCCGGTACCGGCCCGGAGTGGCCGACGAGGAGGACGGGCGCGGTCTCGCTGCCGGTGTCCCACAGCGGGACCCTGCCGTCGGCCGCCCCGCCCGCGAGCCGCCCGCCGTCCGGGGCGAAGGCCAGCGCGTAGAGCCAGGAGCCGGAGGCCCGCAGCCGGGGCACCGCCGCCGCCTCCACCGGCTCCACCGGGCGGGCGCCCCGCCCGGCCACCGGCAGCCAGACCGACCGGTCCGGGCGGTGGACGGCGGCCAGGGTCCGGCCGTCGGGGGCGAAGACCGCGCCGCTCAGCGGGGCGGAGCGGACCGGGGACGGGAGTTCCCTCGGGGCGCGCGGGTCGGCGATGTCCCAGAAGCGCGGTGAGCCGGACTCCCCCGTGCTGGTGACCAGCGTCCGGCCGTCGCGTCCGAAGGACGCCGTGGTGACATCCGGGGCGCCCTCGGTGATCCCGCTGAGCCGCCGGGGGCGGCGGGGGTCGCCCAGGTCCCACAGCGCGGTCCCGGCCATCGCCCACACCGCCAGCGTCCGCCCGTCCGGAGCGAGGGCCGCCCCCGCGACCTCACCGGCCCGGGGCTCGATGCGCGACAGTTGCCGGGGCGCGCGGGGATCGGTCACGTCCCAGACGCGGACGCTGCCGTCCTCGGAGGCGCTGACGAGGGTCCGCCCGCCGGGGCCGAACGCCACGGACCGCACGAACCGGGTGTGCCCGCGCAGCAGCGCCAGCGGCCACAGCGCCCGGCGCCCGGTCACCCGCCACAGCCGTACGGTGCCGTCCCAGCTCGCGCTCGCCAGCAGCCGCCCGCCGGGGGCGAACGCCAGGGACGTGACGACGTCGTCATGGGTCCCCATCGACAGGTCCCCCAGGTCGAGGACCCGGTCGGAGTCGGCGAGGGTACGGCCGTCCGGGCTGAACGCGGCCTGGTAGGCGCCGCCGGGGATCACGCCGACCCGCTGCGGGCGGGCCGGGTCCGCGATGTCCCAGAGCAGGGTGGAGCCGCCGATGGAGACGAGGGTCCGGCCGTCGGGGTGGAACGCCACGGACCAGACGATGGTGGCGTGGCCGAGGAGTTCGGTGGAGCGGGTGGAGGAGGGGGAGGAGGGGGAGGAGGGGGACAAGGCGGGTGAGAGGCGGCCGTCGGCGGCGCGGGCGTGCCAGAGGCGGGCGGTGTGGTCCCAGCTTCCCGTCGCCATCGTCCGGCCGTCGGGGGCGAACGCCACCGAGGTCACGGTGTCGGTGTGGCCGCGCAGGATGTCGAGCGGGCGGGGGCGCCCGGCGCCGGTGACCTCCCACAGCCGGGCGACCCTGTCCCCGGTGGTGGCCAGCCTGTGGCCGTCGGGGCTGAACGCCATCGAGGTGACCGGGCCGGAGTGGGCGGTGAACGTGGCGGTCGGGCGCCCGGGTCGCCGGGGGTTGTGTACGTTCCACAGGCGGGTCGCGCCGTCGGTGTGGCCGGTGGCGAGGAGGTCGCCACCGGGGTGGAACGCCACCCAGGTCGGTGCGGCGGGCTGTGCCGGGAGGGTGCTCAGCGCGGCCGGTGCCCGGGGGTCCGTGACGTCCCAGAGCCGTACCGCGCGGTCGCTCGCCGCCGCCAGTACCCGGCCGTCCGGCCCGAACGCCACCGACAGCGGTCGCCGGGGCAGCCTCAGGACCGTGAGGGGGGTGGGGCGGTGGGGGTTGCCGAGGTCCCACAGCCGGACCGTGCCGTCCCAGCTCGCGGTGGCCAGGACCCGGCCCCCGGGGGCGAAGGAGACCGAGACCACGTCGGAGGTGTGCCCGGGGAGCCGGGCCACGTACGGCGTCGCGAAGGTGCTCATGAGCTGGTCGCGGACATCGTCGGTGGGCGCCAGCCGGTAGGCGGCGAGGTTCAGTTGCGCGGCGAGCGCGGGATCGCGGTGCCGCAGTTCGGCGGCGTCGGCGGCGGCCTTGCGGGCGAGGGCGACATTGCGCTGCCGGACGGCCGTGTCGCGCGCGCCGACGGCCAGCACCCCGGCGGTGACCGCGGTGACCATCAGCACGGTGAGCAGGGTGGCCAGTTGCCGCAGCCGGACCGTGCGCCGCCGGGCCGCCGCCGTCTCCCCGGCCTGGGCGGCACCGCTCGCGTCGAGGAAGCGGCGCTCCCGGGCGGTCAGCCCGCCGGGGCCGGCGGCGGAGAGGTCCAGGGCGGCGGCGAGGCGCGCGCCGCGCCACAGGGCGTGCGGGTCACGGCCGTGCGCCTCCCAGTCGGCGGTCGCGTCCGTGAGCCGCCGGTGCAGGACCAGTCGGTCGCGGTCCTCGGTCAGCCAGCCGCGCAGCCTCGGCCAGCAGCGGATGACCGCCTCGTGGGTGATCTCGGCACCGCTCGCGTCCAGCGTCACCAGCCGCCGCCGGGCCAGGGCTTCGAGGACGTGCGCGGTGTCGGGGCCCGGGTCCAGTTCGTCCCGGGGGATCCGGCGCCGGGTGTCCTCGGTGCCGTCGCCGAGCGCGGTCAGCCGCAGGAACAGCGCCCTGGCGAGGCGCTGCCGCTCGGGGGACAGGGCCTGGTAGGCGGTCTCGGCGGTCCGCGCCAGCGCGTGCTGGATGCCTCCGGCCGCGAGATAGCCGTCCAGGGTGAGGCGGTTGCCGCTGCGGCGGCGCCAGGTCTCCACCAGCGCGTGCGAGACCAGCGGCAGCGCGCCCGGCCGGCCGGTCGCGTCGGCGACCACGGCGGCCAGCAGCGGGCCGGTCACCGTGCAGCCCGCGAGCCGGGCCGGTCCGGTGACCGCCGCGCGCAGTTCCTGGCCGGTCATCGGGCCGACGGCGAGTTGCGCGTCCCGCATCGCCTCGACCAGGCGGGGGTGCTGGACGCAGTGGGCGTAGAAGTCGGCGCGCACCCCGAGCACCACCCGGGTGCGACTGGTCGGCGCGGTGGCGGCGGTGATCAGCAGGGCGAGGAAGGTGTCCCGCTCGTCCCGGTCGCGGCAGAGGGTGAAGACCTCCTCGAACTGGTCGGCCACGATCAGGGCGTCGCCGGCCTCCGGCGCCCGGTCGGCCAGGGTCTGCCGGATGCGCAGGTGGAGTGCCGCGGGGTCGGCGCGCAGCTCGGTCAGCAGTTCGCCGGGCGGCGCCCCGGTCAGCGCGGCCAGCCGTACCGCGCACTCCTCCACGGGCCGCGGGCCCGGCGTGAACAGCAGCACCGGCCACCCGGCCGACCGCGCCCGCGCGACGAGCCCCGCCCGTAGCAGCGACGACTTGCCCGAGCCGGACGGCCCGAACACCGTCAGGAACCGGTGCGCCCGCATCGTCGCGAACGCCTCGTCCGTGAGCCGCTCCCGTCCGAAGAAGCGGTCGGCGTCCTCCGGCTGGAACGCGGCCAGCCCGGCGTAGGGGGCGCCGAGCCCCTCGGTGCCGGTGTGTCCGGGACCGGGCGGGCCCGCGGCGAGTTCGGCGGCGACCGTGTGCCAGCGGGACTCCCAGGCACGGCGGTCGCCCTGGCACACCTCGACATAGGCGAGGGTGACGGCGAGGCTGGGCAGGGTCCGCCCGCCCGCCGCGTCCGACAGGGTCGTGGACGAGTAGTGCGCCTTCTGCGCCATCGTCCGGTACGGGGGGCGTCCCGCCGACTCGCGCAGGGCGCGCAGGTCGGCCGCGAAACGGGTCAGCGGGCCGGTGCCGGGGTCAAGCGGCCGTTCGGCGCGGGGCATGCGGGGCCTCCTCCGGAGCGCCGGTGCCGAACGCGGGGCGGTTGTCCGGCTGTTGATGTCCAGTGGCGGCGGCCCGGCGCCGGACAACGCCCGGCCGGTAGCCATGGTCCAGCGCACTCGCGCACCGACCTTGCGGAGGGACACCATGAAGGCCACGAAACGACTGATGCCGCTGCTGGTGGCGATCGGCATCGCGGTCGGCACCACCCTGACGGGAACGCCGGCCCAGGCCGCGGCACCGCTGCTCAAGTCCAACCTGAACGGCAGGTGCGCCGACATCTTCGCCTTCCACCAGGAGAACGGCTCCTCGGTCGTCACCTGGGACTGCCACGGCAACACCAACCAGCAGTGGTTCTGGGACGGCGAGCAGATCCGGTCCTCGATGAACGGGAAGTGCCTGGAGATCTACGCAGCCGCGCAGGGGGACCTGGGCTCGGTGTCCACCTGGGACTGCAACGGCGGCTCCCACCAGAGGTGGTTCCGCAACGGCGGCGAGATCCGCAGCCGTCTCAACGGCAAGTGCCTGGACATCCTGGCCGGACGGCCGGAGAACGGGCAGCTCCTGGTGAGCTGGAGCTGCAACGGGGCCGCCAGCCAGAGCTGGAGCTTCTGAGCGGTGGTCCGGCCCGGCACGGGACACGCCGGGCCGGACCACACATGCGTGAGCCACTCCACACCTCCACGGGGGCACCCGGACAGCGGGCCTGTCCGGCGGACGGGCACGAGACTCGCGCACCGGGCGTGCGCCGGGGCCCGATCGGGCCCCGGTCACCCGTACGGGGGTGTGGCGCGGGGCGAGGGGGTCAGGGTGCCAGGGGGAGGCCGGGGGACCGGAGGGGGCGGGGTCGGCTCAGGCCGCCGCGTCCCCTCCGGCGGCGGGGTCGGTACCGGGGCCTGTGCCCGTGCCCGTGTCCTGGTCGACGGGGGTGTCGTCGTTGCGCCAGACCAGGGTGATCGACAGATCGGCGGAGGCGTCCCCCGACACCAGCAGGCTCGTGAGCTGTCCGGACTTCGCGGACACGTGCAGGCCGAACTGCACGGTCATCTCACTCGGCCGCGCCGCGCGGATCGCGCCCACGACGCTCTCCGAGATCCCCGTCAGCACGGCGGCGACCTGCGCGAAATCGATGGGTGAGGCCGGTGAGGTGCGGGCGACATCCGTCGCGCCGCCGGGGGCGCCGCCGAGATCGTCACCGGGTGCGCCGCCGGAGCCGTCGGCGGAACGCACCTCCAGGATCGCGCCGTTCGGCAGGGACACCTGGGCGGCGGGGACGGACTGCTGGGTCGTCATCCTGGTCATCTCCCTCGTGGGTCGGTACGGGACTCCGCTGCGGTGCGGGGCTCCGCTGCGGTACGCGCGGCCCGGCGGGGCCGGAACACTCCGCCGCGGCTGAGGTAGGCCGTTGTGCCGACACCGTGCAGGCGTCGCGCGGCGCCCCGGCGGGACGGCCAGTGGGTGTGGCTCGGTGCGGTGTCGGAGACGCCCGACGGCCACACCACGACCTTCAGCCGTCCGCCCGATTCGCTCGATTCGCTCGATGGACCTGGTGCACCCGGCTCGCTCCGGGGGCGGCGCCGGGGCCAGGCCGTGGTGATCGTCAACCCGCCGTAGGGGGCGCGGCGCAGGGTCCGGTGGGAGCGGGGGGACCACACCCGCACCCGGTACGGCCGGTGGTCCGGGCCGGTGATCCACAGGGTCGTGGGAACACCCGCCAGCCACAGCAGCAGGAGCAGCGCGAGCAGCGCGGCCACGAGCAGCGGGAGGGCCGTCTGCCGGGTGCTGTCCCGGACCACGGTGAACGCGGTCTGTCCGGCGGCGGGTTCGAAGCGGGCGGCCGGGTCCCGGGCCAGGGACATCTGTTCGGCGTAGGGGCTGCCGGTCGTCCAGGCCAGACGCAGGTCCTCGCGGTATCCGTCGGCGGTGAACGCGTACCAGGGGGTGTCGGCGGCCAGGTCGGCGTCCCTGGTCCAGGGGAGGTGGAAGACGGCGGTCGCGGTCGACGGCCCGTCCGTCCCCCCGCCGTCCTCCGGGTCCAGCTCCACATGGTCCGGGCCGCGTACCGGGGTCAGCGGCGTGCGGTCCGGGTCGCGGGGGTCGGTGAAGGCGAAGTCGTGCAGCCACAGCGGCAGATGACGGGTCCGGGACGTGAAGGTGACCGGCACCCGCAGCAGGTCGCCGTCCGTCACCCGCGCCTCGCCCACCTCGGCCTCGACGGCGGAGCCCTCGCGGGCCCTCCCGGCGTCCTCGGCGAGCGCCGACTCGAACCGCAGGCGCCCCACCTCGTCCGGCAGCCGCCGCAGGAAGCCGGTGGCGTCCTCGGGCCGCACCTCCTGGGTCTCGTCGGCGGAGAACACGCACCCGGTGATCTCGATGGCGTTCGTCGCCGTACAGCCGCCGGAGCCGACGGCGAAGGGGGTGACCGGGTCGGTCGTGCCCCAGGCGAGGACCGCGCTGCGCACCGCCTGGCCGGTGCCGTCGGCGTCCCGGCGGGCGCGGAGCGCGGCGACCCGGTCCACCAGGCCGTCCCAGGCCCGGGCCGCCTCGTCGGTCCGCTCGGTCTGGGCGGCGTCGGTGACGAGGACGACCGTGGCGGGCCGTACCTCGTTGCTGCGCTCCAGTTCGTCCAGCGCCACATCGAGACCGGCGCTGATGTCGGTGTCGCCGCCCGGGGCGGGGAGCCGGGCCAGGGCGGCGTCCGCGTCGCTCACGCGTTGCAGCGGGAGCACCGCCTCGGCGGGGTCGGGGTCGGGGTCGGAACGGGCCGGGTCGGGGTCGGGGATGCGGAAGGAGACGAGGGCGGCACGGTCCTGCGGGCCGAGTGCGGCGAGGAGGGCGCGGACGGCGGCCCGCACCTCGTCCTGCCGGGACGCCATGGAGCCCGAACTGTCCACGACCACCACGTAGTCGCCGCCCTGCTCCAGGCCCATCCGGCGCAGGGCGTCCGCCCAGGGGACCTGCGGTACGGGGTCGGCGGCACGGGCGGCGGACAGGGGGCGGGCGGCGGGCGCCGCGCCCAGGGTCAGGGGCGTCGGGGATGTCGGGGACGTCGAGGTGAGAGTCAGGGCGGCGGCGGTCAGCAGCAGGGCGCGGAGCGCGCGGCGCCGGGTGGAGAGGCGGTGGGGTGGTCGTGGCGGGGTGGTGATGCGTCTCATATCGGCTCCGGGGTGGTCCCGTCCGTCCGCGCGGGCCGGTCCGGGCGGTCGGACCGGTCGGCCAGGCGGAGGACTCGGGTGGCGGTGGCCCGCGCCGCGAGCAGTCGGCGCAGCGCCTCGTCGATGCGGTCGAGTTCCCGCGCGCAGCGGGCGAGGCGGTCGAGGACGTCGGAGGCGTCCGGGTGCGGGTGGGCGGCGGCCACCGCGGTGGCCAGTTCACGGTCCGCGCGGGCGCGCGCCCTGAGGTCCTGGACGGTCCGGTCCACGTCCTCGCGGGTCCGGGTGAACCGTTCCTCGTAGTCCTGGACCTCGTCCTCCAGCGCACGCCGCTGCTTGTGCTTCTCGTTGAGCTGCTCGACCAGGCGGGCGCGGGTCAGCAGCAGATCCGTCGTGTGCTCCACCCGGCTGCGCAGCTCGGGTTCCAGGGCGCTGTTGAGGAGTTCCACGCGGTCGCGCAACTCCTGGGCGGTGGTGCCCAGTTCCTCCAGGGCGGTGCTCTCCTCCTCGGTCTCGCGGGCGTCGGCGGCGTCCAGTGCGGCGAGTTCGGCGCGCAGGGCCGCCACCGTCTCGCGCAGGGCGGGCAGTTGTCCGACGAGCGCCCGGCGGCGTTCCAGGTCGGCGGTCTCGGCGGTGAGGCGTTCGTGTGCGGCGAGCGCCTCCTCTTCCTCGTCCCGGGGCAGCGCGGCGGTGTACTCCGTGCGCAGGGCCGTGAGCCGGGCGTCGAGGGCGAGGTTGGCGGCGAGCCGGGCGTGGAGTTCCTCGCGGTGCCGTTCCACGACCTTGGCCGCGGCCAGCAGCCGGGCGAGGGCGGCGGACAGCGGATCGGCGGGGGCAGCGGGGGCAGCGGGGGGCGATTCGGACGGGGTGGCCGGGTGTGTGGACCCGGCGGGCGACCGCAGGAGTTCCCGTACGGCGGCGTAGGCGGTGTCCCGTTCCCCGGACGCCTCGTCCAGGACGGCCGTCAGCCGCCCCACCGCGTCGGCGACGGCGTCCAGTGCCGTGCGCACGGCGTGGTGGCCGTCGTCGCTCATCGCCCGCCGTCCGGCCGTGCCGGGGACCGCAGGGAGGGGGCCAGCCGGTCCAGCGGGCATTCGACGGTGTGCCCGCTGTCGACGTCGACCAGCAGCAGCACCGGCGACGACGGCTCCGCCGCCCGCCAGCCGACCCGGTAGGTGCCCGGCGGGACGGCCGCCGCCGACGCGTCGACCGGCAGCGGGACGAACGCGGTGGAGTCCGCGCCGCCGATCCACAGCCGCAGCCCGCCCGAGTCGCGGAACTCCACCTGCGCGTCCGTGCCGGACCCGGGTCCCCCGGCGAAGACCGGCGCCCGGTCCCGCGGCAGTTCCGGCAGATGGGCGAGGTACTCGACGAGGGTGTCCCCGGCGCGGCGGTGCACCTGGAGGGCGATGCGGTCGCGGAAGGTGTCCGTGAGGGTGATCCGCCCGGCCGCGGCGAGCGCGGCGCCCGAGGCGGCGGCGTGCAGCCGGGTGGGGTCGTCGTAGCCGAGGGCCGGGGTGTCCGGGCCGTCGCCCACCGGCAGTTCCTCCGGGGCCCGGCCGAGGCCGCGCAGCAGCGCGTCCCGCATGAGGCCGAACCGGGCGCCGACGCCGAGCAGGAGCAGCGGGGCCGCGGCCGTCTCCTCGGGGCGGGCCCGGCGCAGCCGTCCGGCGAGGGCCTCGACCGCGTCGGTGAGGGGGGCCAGGACCTGGTGTCCCGCGGCGGCCTCCAGCCACTCGGAGGAGTAGAGGTAGAAGTCCGGGGGCGGCGGCACGGCATCGCCCGCGCCGTCCCCTCCGTCCATGGCAGCCGTGTCGTTCTCGCCGTCCTTGGCAGCCGTGTCGTTCCCGTCGGCCTCGGCCGCGGCGGCGGCCCGCAGCGCCTCGTCCGCGTACCGGAGCGACCGCGCGCTCACGTCCAGCAGTTCCCGCGCCCGCAGCAGTCGCGCCGCGTGGTCGCCGACGGGCCGCGCGATCCGGGCGAGGTCCCAGAGGGCGTCGGCGGCCGGGCCGCCCACCCAGGCGCGGGCGCGCGGACCGTGCGCGGTGTGCTCGCACAGGACCAGTTCGGTGTGCGAGACCCCCAGATCGGCCACCACGGTCCAGTTCCGGCCGGTGGTGTCGATCACGCCGTCCGCCGCCAGCGCCGCGAGGGCCGCGACCGGGCCGGGGACGAGGTCCACCCGCGCACCGGCCGGGGCGGCCCCGCCGACCAGGTCGCGGAGCGTCGCCAGGTACGGCAGGGTCTCGGTCTCGGCGACGGTCCCGTCCGGCGCGGCGTCCGTGTCCGGGGCGAGGAAGGCGTGCGGGACGGCGACGGCGACGGTCCGCGCGCCCCGCAGATGCGGGCCGAGCAGTTCGCGCAGTGGGGACGCGTCGGGTGTGCCGCGCCGGGGGCCGCCCGGTGCGACGGGGGTGTGCCAGTACCTCTTCGCGGGGGCGTCGCCGCCGAGGCCCGTCACACGGACGGCGCCGAGCCCGATGTCGACGCCCACGTGCGGGTGGTGGGCGGAAGCCGTGAAGCCGTCGGTCATGCCGGGTGGTCCTCCCTGGTGGTGTGTCGTCCCACGGCCCTCGGGCCAGCTCGTCCCACGGCCCTCAGCTCCGCCTCCAGACGCCGTTCGGCGTCCGCGATACGGCGGTCGAGGTCCTCGGGCAGCAGGGCGGTCAGAGCGTCCTGGAGCACCGGTGTGATCGGGCCGTCGCCGACCAGGCGTTCGACCAGCTCGGCCAGCGCCGCCAGCCGGGCCAGATCGCCACGGCTCCGACAGGGCAGCGCCGGGCCGGTGTACGCCGTGACGCCCTGGGGGTCGGGGGGGCGCGGCGGGGCGTGGTGGACGAGGTGCACGAGGTGCCTCAAGGGGTCCTCCCGGGGGTGGGGTTCTTCTGGCCGGGGCGGGGGGTGGGTGTCTTGGGGGTCGGGGTCTTGGGGGTCGGTGCCTTCGGGGGTGGTGCCGTGGGGGGTGGTGCCGGGTGCGGTGGAGGCGGGTGCGGTGGAGGCGGGTGCGGTGGAGGCGGACGTGGTCAGCTCGATGAGGAGGGCGGCCACGGTGGAGACGTCGTAGCGCGCGGGGGGCTCCGCCTCCTCGTCCGTCTCCTCGTCCGGGTCGGCCACCGGGTCATCCCCCGGGATCTCGTCCGGGATCCCGTCCGGGTGCTCATCTGGGATCTCTTCCGGGATCTCTTCCGAGTCCTCCAGCTCCTCCGTCGCCTCTTCGGGCGTCTCCGCCGGGTCGTTTGTCGCCTCCTCCGGCGTCCCACGCTCCGGCGTCCCCTCGTCCTCGTCGCCGTCCCCTCCGTCCGTGCCGTCGTCTTCGGGGTGGCTCCGGGCGCCGTCCGGCGGGTCGTGGTCCTCCGGTGCCGGGCCCCACGCCTGCGCGGTGGAGGGTTTGGCGGGCGCGTCGGAGTCCGGGGTGGCGGGGGCTGCCGGAGTGCTGCCCGGCGGCGGATCGCCGGGGATGCCGAGCGGGGCGAGGGCCAGCGGTTCGAGCGTGGGGCGGGCCGGCGGTTCGAGCGTGTCCAGGGCGGCCAGGAGGTCGTCCGGGCAGGTGCGGGCGTCCAGCGGGGCGGTCTGCCGCCCGAGGTGGGCGTAGACGGCGGCGAGCCGCCCCGGGTCCGGCTCGGCCGGGTACGGGGCGGCGGGTGCGGCGCCGTCGAGGAAGGCCCGGAGCCGGTCGCCGTACGCGGCGCGGACGCGGGCCGTCGCCGAGACCGTGGCGGTGGTCGGACGCCACGTCAGCGTGCCGTAGGTCGGGACGGCGTTGACGATCAGGTGGGCACGTACGCCGTAGGGCAGCCAGGCCAGGATCTGGTCCGCCCTGGCCAGGACGGCACCGATCCCGCTGCGCCCCAGGATGGTGATGGCGTCCGTGCCGAGCAGCTCCGACGCCCGGGTGAGCAGTGTGCGCCGGTCGTCGCGGGTGCGGTCGGCGAGGTACTCCCAGGACGTCAGATGGATGTGCCGGGACCGCTGGCTGCCGCTCGCGCGGGCGGCGTGGAAGAGGTTCTCGTATCCGCACAGTCCGGTCACCGGGGACGGGGTGAGGCTTCCGGCCTCGAAGGTGTAGGCGTACCCGGCGTCGTCGTCGGTGGTCAGGGTCACGGTGACGGCGGTACCGGTGCCGTCCGGCTCGATCAGGCAGCGCCGGATGCCCAGGGTCTCCTCACGGGCCTTTGGGGTGCTCCGCAGGGTGACCAGCAGGTTCTCCTGATCCGATGTCACTTCGCGCCACCCGGCCGCAGCTTGCGCAGCAGGGCACGCACCCTGCCCACGTCCTTCAGTCCGGCCTCGGCCCGCGCGGCGGTGTCCTCGTCGCTGTCGAAGGGGGAGGCGAGCCGGGCGAGCAGGCTCTCCGCGTCGGCCAGCAGTTCCGGGGACACGGTGGCGGCCTCGGCCCGGTCCGGGCTCCGGCCGGTGGCCACCAGGGCGGCGAGCAGCGGGAGGAGGTGGGTGTCGTGGTCGCCCGCCGCCTCCCTCAGGAGGGCGAGGAGATCGCTTCCGTGGGCGGGGCCCGGTGGGCGCAGCAGGCGTGCCACGACCGTGGCGGGGTGGAGCCCGTGGTCGAGCGCCTCGCGCAGCCTCGCCGGTGACGGGGTGTCCGGGCCGGTGCCGGGGGTGAGGAGTTCGAGCAGCAGGGTGGTGCTCACAGTGTGGTGGTGGGCGGCGCGTTCGATCAGCGCGCCGGTCAGCCAGGGGGGCGCCGGGGTGCCCTGACCGCGGATCAGGGTGTCGATGAGGTCGAGGTAGCCGGGGAGCCGGGCGCCGAGCGCGGCGAGGTGGCCCGGGTCGGGCGGGGGGCCGCCGAGGAGCACGGCGCGGGGGGCGAGCAGCCAGGGCGGGGACGGTGTTCCGGACGGGACGGCCGCGTGCAGCAGGGCGCGGGCGTGGCCGGCGGGGGCGTCGGGGGCGAGTGCCCGGCGGAGCAGGGCGAAGGGCACCGGGTCGGGGGCGGCGAAGCGCGCGGCCAGGCGGGACGCTGCTGTCCCGGCCTCCTCCAGAACGGTGAGCAGGGTGAGCCAGGCGTCCAGCCGGGGCCGGTCGCCGGGGTCGAGCCGGTCGAGGAGCCCGCGCAGCAGGTCAGCGGCGGCCCGGTCCCCGTCCGGCCGGGGGGCCTGCCGGGTCTGGGCGAGATGGTGGCGGGCGGTGGACCGGCCCTCCGGGGTCACGGCGACGAGGTGCAGACCGTCGGCGAGGCGCTCGGTGTGGTCCGTCGTCGGGGGCAGGTCGAGGGTCCGGAGACGGCGGGCGAGGGCGTCGTACGCGGGACCGGGTGTGGGAGTGGCAGGGGGGCCGGGCGGGGGGCCGGGCGCAAGAGTGGCCGCAGTACCGGCCGCAGTACCGGCTGGGGGACCGGCCGGGTGGTCGGTCAGTAGCAGGTCCCAGGCTTCGGCGCGCACCTCCACGGGGATGTCGGCGAGCGCGGGTGCCGCGTCGAGGTAGGCGTGCAGCCGGTGGACGGTGCGGCGCGCGGCGCGGAGTTCGGTGATCAGGTCGGTGAGGTTCGGGACGGCGTGGGCGGCGGCCCGCAGCACCGACTCCGGGCTGTCCAGGGAGCAGTTCTCGGTGCCGTGCACGAGCGCCGAGGCGAGGCTGCCGAGGACGGCCCCGGTGGCCGCCGCACCGCCCCCGGGCCGGTCGCCGGACCGACCGCCGGGCCAGTTGCCGGACCGGTCGCCGAGCCGATCGCCGAGCCGATCGCCGGACCGGTCACCGAGCCCGTCGCCGAGCCGCTCGGTGAGCCAGTGGTGGTAGCGGACGGCGGCCGGGGGCAGCGGGGCGCGCGGGCCGTGCCAGGGGAGTTCGTAGGCGTCGGCGGGGGCCGGGTCGCCGAAGAAGAGGCGCAGGCCGTGCCGTCCGTTCCCGGCGGCGAAGGTCGCCGCGGAGAGTTCGAAGCGCAGCCGGTACGGCAGGAGCGCGCACAGGGCGTCCAGGGTGCGCAGCCGTTCGGCGGGACCGATGCCCTGGGCGCCCGTGACGGCGACCCGCCCGGCGAGCAGGGCGGCGGCCCCGGCGATGAGCCACTCGACGTCCCGGGGGCGGGCCGGGGGCCGTTCGGCCGTGGCGTCGAGGTCGAGGTAGGCCCAGGCGTCCTCGGTGTCGGGCATGGCGGTGACGGCGCGGTCCATGGCGTCGGCCAGGTCGTGGAAGCCGCAGGCACCCGGGCCCGCGGAGCCGGGGCGCAGCCGGTGGCTCTCCAGGCTGAAGAAGCGGAAGGTCTCGCTGGGGCGGCCGACGGCGTCCGGGGTGGTGGTGCGGTCGGTGCGCCCGCAGTTGACGGTGGGCTGCCCGGAGAGGGTCCTCGGGCCGGGCCAGTACACGTAGTAGGGGCGTTCCACCGGTACGGCGTCCACGGAGACCTCGGGGACGTACCCGGCGAGCAGTTGGGCGAAGTAGGCGTACTGGCCGTGCCGGGCGCGGTGGACCCCGTAGTTCTGCCGGTCGCGGGGGTCCTTGCCGAACACGGCCCAGGCGGCGGCGACCCTGCGCCGCTCCCCGGCCCTCTCCCCGGCCCTCTGCCCGGCCCCGGAGGCGCTCACGGGCGGCGCCCGCCGGTCCGGCCCCGGGCGGAGAGGACGGCGGTGCACAGGTCCATCACCGGCTCCAGGACGTTGACGGGCCTGACCTCGGACTGGACGAGGTAGCGGCTGCCGCCGCTGGAGCGGGCGAGCGGATGGTCGACGCGGTCCCCGTACGCCGTCTGACCGTCCTGGAGGTGGAAGCCGAGCGCGGAGGTGGCGTAGTAGCGGATGTTGCCGGGCCGGAAGCGGTTCTCCAGGGCGGTGCGCACGAAGTCGGTGGCGTGGCTGCGGGCGTAGGTGGCGCACAGCAGGTTGAAGTAGGCGCGGGCGTTGTCCTCGGTGATGTAGGGGCGGCGTTCCGGGGTGTCCTCGCGCTCCACGAACCCCCCTCGCTGGGCGGGCCCGAACACGTCCCGGTCGTCGAACTTGCTGATGCAGACGGCGATGTGCTGGGGCAGATACGACAGCCCGCCGTTCCCGGCGCGGACGGTGCGGGCGACGTCGTCGAGCATCTCGCGGAAGACGGCGTTGGCCCGCTGGAGGGTGTCGTCCTGCTCCAGCAGCGGGCAGTAGAGGTAGACGAAGGCGTCGGCCTCGGCGAGCAGCGAGACGACCTGGGCCCGCCGGGGGTGGTCGCGCTTGACGAACACCTCGCCCGGCAGGTCCTGGAGCTGGAGTTCGAAGGCGGCGGTGCTGTCCGGGCGGGGCGCGGGGCGCAGCCGGGCGGGTATGCCCGGGAAGTGGCGTGCCGTGTTGGTGGCCTTCCGTCTGACCTGCCAGCGGGTCAGGGGTGGCGGGTTGATGGTCGGGGCGTTCAGGTCACCGCCCAGCGAGAGCCGGTCGATGACGTTGTTGATCGCCGCCTGGACGGCGGGGTCGTCGGTCTGGATCGTCCATTCGGCCCGCCCCTGCCAGGGCCGCATGGCGCCGAGGAGGACGCTCTCCATGAAGGTGGTCTTGCCCGCGTTGGTGGGGGCCCACAGGGCGACCCTGACACCGGGGTCGGCCGGCCAGGCGAGGGTGTCCGTGCCCGCCGGTCCGGCCGGGGCCCCGGGCCCGGTGTCGTACGAGATGTCCGGGCCCTCGGGCTCCGGGTACGGCGGGGGCTCGTGGGGTGTCGTCATCGCGCTGTGCTCCCGTTCGTGGAGGCAGGGGGAACCGGAGGAACCGGAGGAACCGGGTGGGCAGGAGGGGCCAGAGGGGACAGGGGGGCCAAGGGGGCCAGGGGGAAGGGGACGGGGTGGGCGAGGGCGGGCGGCGGGGCGACCCGGTTGGCGACGTCGTCCAGGCAGCGGGTGTCCAGCACCGCGTAGGGCCCGGCGGGCGCCTCGGCCCCGGGGCCGGTGTCCTGTGCCCCGGAGGCGGCGGACCCCTCACCGGACCCCTCACCGGAACCGGCGGTGGAGCCGACCCCGGACCCGACCCCGGACCCGGACCCGGCACCTGCGGTGGCACCGGAACCGGAACCTGCGGCGGCATAGGAGTCGGCCTCCGTATAGGGGTCGACGGCGGGATGCGCGGGCAGCTCCACCACGTCCCACCCGTCCTCGGCGATCTGCCGCCAGGTCTCCTTGGCGGCCCTGAGCGCCCGCCGCTCGTCGAAGTCGTCCCACTCGTGCTCCTGCTCGACGACCAGCAGGGTGCGGGTCAGCCAGCGGGGACCCCCGGTGGCGCGGAGCACCGCCCGCCAGTCGAGTCCGGCGGGGCAGGGCCGGGCGAAACCGCCCCAGCGCAGATCGGGCGGGTCGCTGAACGGGGGCCGGCTCGCCACGACGAACAGGGCCTCCTCGCCGTCCCGGGTGAGGGGCCGCTCGGGGAGCCGGGCCAGGGAGTCCTCCAGCGCGGAGGCGTACGGGTAGTGGACCTGCGTGGTGACCTTCCGGAGCTGGGCGAGCTGTTCGAAGGTGGTGGCGAGCGGCTTGGGCGGCTCGTCGGGGACGTGGTACGGCGGACCGCCGGGGTCGGCGGTGCCCAGTCTGGCGAACTCGTGGTCCCAGTAGGGACGGACGCTCACCCGCAGGATGTCGTCGGGCCGCGCCCGGCGGGCGGCTTCGAGGACCCAGCGCGCGCTGTCCACCCGTACGGTGTTGTGGGCGCCGCCGACCTCGATCAGCAGCACGATGTGCAGGGAGTGTCCGGCGTGGGCGCGGTCCACTCGGTCCAGGAGCTGCGCCCAGGTCAGTGCGGAACGGGTGTGCGCCGCACGGCCGTCGACGGTGAGGCGCAGTCCGCCGTCCGGTTCCAGGACCACATCGATGTCGACGGGCTCGCCGGGCGGGACCTCGATGTCCACGGCCGTCAGCACCTGCCAGGTCTCGCGCGGCCGGTCGGTCAGGTCGACCACGGCGAGGGTGAGGGGGACCCGGGTCGCGCCGGGCGGTCCCTCCGGGGCGCGCGCGGTGACCCGCTCGGCGTGCCCCGGGCGGGCGCCGGGCCCCGCGAACAGCGGTACGGGCTCGATGACGTAGAGGTCGGTGAGGGGGTCGTGCCGGGTGAGGACCAGCGCGGGCGACACGGCGGGCGGGACGGAGGCCAGCAGTTCGGTCACGGTGTCCTCCGCGTCGGCGGGGGCCTCGGCACGCCGGGTGGGGCCCGTCGGGTTCAGCGCGCGCAGCTTGTCGATGAGGGTCTCGGCGTAGGGCCAGCCGGGGAGGTGGGAGACGACGACGAGGTCGCCGGTGCGGTCGGTGAGTCCGGGCAGGGCGGCCGTCGCCGTGTCGTCCAGGTGGGGTGCGGGTCCGGTGCCGTCGTCGAGGGGGCCGCCGGCCAGGACGTAGGCGGCGCGGGCGGGTTCGGAGGGCAGAGCGGGCAGCAGGGTGGCCCAGTCGAGGGTGCGGGTGTCCGGGGCGCGCAGCCGTCCCCGCGCCGCGGTGACGGGGGTGAGGTGCAGGCCGTCCGCGTCGAGTACGGCCAGCGTGGCGTGCGGGCGCTCCCCTTCGGCGACGGCCCGCAGCGCGGGCACCGGGTCGTCGCCGGACGGGGCGACGGCGGTCTCCGCGACGGCGGTGTGCCGCTCGGCCGGATCGACGGGCGGTCCGCCGGGCCCGGCGGCCAGCTCCATCAGCCGGGGGCCCCAGGCGGTGCGCGCGCCCTCGGGCAGCCCGGCCAGCGCCCGTACGGCCGCGCGCAGCCGGTGGGCCCGCCGGTCCCGTTCCAGGGCGGTCCGCAGCTCCTCCCGCGCGGCGGCGGTGACCGGTCCCGCGACCAGGGGGCCGGTGGCGGTCCAGCCGCAGTGGTCACCGTGGGACGCGGCTCCGCAGACGGGGCAGCGCACGGCGGGTCCACCGGCCGGGGCGGCGCCCGCGAGAGGGGGCGGCTGGGTGCTCATCGGTCCTCCGGGGGAGACGGCGCACCGGCAACCGGACGACGACCGGCCATCCGGCCGGTGGGTGACGGAGTGCGTGTCGGGGTTGTGGGGCCGGGTGGTGGCGGGGGCGGTGGGCCCGGTCGCGGAGGCGGGAGGCCGGGTGGCGGCGGGGGCGGTGGGCCCGGTCGCGGAGGCGAGGGCGCGGCGCCGGGCGTGAGCGTTCTCGCTCTGGGTGTCGCGGTCATGGTTCCAGGTACTCCGGTGGGATGTCCTCGTCGGTCAGACGGGTGCCGACATCGCGTTCGGTGCCGTGCTCCCGGGCCTCGCGGGCGACGCGTCCGCTCCAGCGGCTGTGGAGGGCACCGGCGATGTTCTCCATCTCGCCCGCGTTGCCGAAGCGGCGGGGGTCGCGGGTCTCGTGGACGCGGGTCACGACCTGGAGCAGCCGGTCGCCGAAGAGGGCGGGAACGTCGTGTCCGTGACCGGCGAGGCGTTTCATGAGGATGCGGTGGAGCTGGGGCGCGGAGTAGTCGGCGAACGTCAGATCGTTCTCCTTGGAGAAGCGGCGGCGCAGACCCTCGTTGGCGGCGAGGAAGGTGTCCATCTCCCGGCCGTATCCGGCCACGATCACCACGAGCCGGTCGTGGTCGTCGGACAGCCTCGGCACCAGGGTGTCCACCGCCTCCTGGCCGAACCCCCCGGCCTCGCTCCGGGTGAGCGCGTACGCCTCGTCGATGAACAGCACCCCGTCCAGGGCCCGGTTGACGATGTCGTTGGTCAGCTTGCGGGTGTGTCCCACGTACTGGCCGACGAGTCGGCCCGGACTGCCCTCGACCAGATGGCCGCTCTCCAGCAGGCCGATCTCCTGGAGGTGCCGGGCGAGCAGCCGGGCCACGGTGGTCTTGCCGGTGCCGGGATTGCCGCGGAAGACCAGGTGGTGGGGCGGTTCCTCGGTGGGTCTGCCCTCGGCGCGCAGTTGCCGGTTGGTGAGCATGGTGGCGGTGAAACGGTGGATGAACTCCTTCACCCCGTCCAGCCCGATCAGGTCGTCGAGTTGCTCCAGCGCCGGGCGGTCGTCGGAGACGCCGTACAGGTCGTCCAGCAGCGCCGCGTCCAGACGGCCCTCCCGGGAGAGCCGTTCCACCCACGCGGCGGCCTTGGTGCGCTGGGCGGCCATCCGGTTGACCAGCGCGTCGACCTCCGACCAGTGCGGTACGGCCACCCCACGGCCGAGCTGGACGTACTTCACCAGGCGCCGCAGTTCGGCCCGGCCCGGCGGTCCGATGGAGTGCACGACGCTCTCCGTGTCGGGGCCGTCGTCCTGGCCGCGCCGGTCGATGTAGTCGGCGAGGACGGCCGGGCCGCCGCGGTGCCGCACGGCGTCGACCACCTCGTCCCGCGAGTTGGCGGAGAAGACCAGCACGCACAGGTTGCGGCCCGCCCCGCCGCTGAGCCATTCGCCGATGCTGCCGGCCAGGTCCCGCGCCGCGGCGTGGTGGGCGAGCAGATCCTCGACGAGTTCGAAGACCACGGCGGTACGGACATCGGTGCGGTGCATGTAGCTGTTCAGGGTCTGCACGGCCGCCGCGTCGGTCATGGTGTGCCGGGGCGGTGTCCCGGCGGCGCTGTCGGCCGGGGTCGTGGCGCCCGGGACGGTGTCGCCGCCGGACCTGCGGCGCCGTCGGCTGCCCAGCGGCCCGGTGGTGGGCGGCGGGGCGGCGGGGGCGGCGCCCGGCGGCGGGATGTCCAGCGACTGCCGGTCGAGGAAGTACACCGGTTCCCTGGTGCTGGAGAACACCACCCGCTCGAACCCGGCCCGCTTGAGCAGCAGGAGCAGCGCCTCGCGCAGACTGCGGTACTGGTAGTCGCCGGTGACGAAGTGGTCGTCGGTGCCGTCCCCGTGGAGGACGAGGAGGGGGTGACCGGAGCGCAGGGGCAACGCCGCTTCCAGCCGCTCCACGACGACGACCGGGACCGACGCGGACGATACGGACGACGCCGATGACGCGGACGTGGACGACGCGGACGCGGACGTGGATGACGCCGAGCCTGAGGGCGCTGACGAGGCCGACACGGCCGACACGGCCGACACGGCCGACACGGCCGACGCGGACGCGGCCGACCCCGAGTCGGACGGCGCCGACGCGGAAGGCACCGACCGCGCCTCCCCGGCCCCCCTCCCCTCCCCCTCCCCCTTCCCGGGGCCGGGCACGGGGAACGTCATCGACCACCGTCCGCGGACGCGGCCTCCGCACCGGCCGGAGGGTTCAGCCGCAGCGGCTGCCGCGCCCCCGACGCCGTGCCCGGACCGGCGGCGGTACGGGTGAGGTCGGCGCGGGCGGGCGCGGGCTGCCCCGTCCGCTGGACGGGACCGGTCGTGATCCCCTCCGACTCCAGCTCCCGCAGCAGCGCCCCGATCCGCTCCACGCGGGACTGCTCGGCGCCGTCCGGGTCGTTGAAGGTCTCCAGGTCCAGTGCGGGCGGCGCGTCCGGCCGGGTGGCGGCGACGGTCACGACGATCTCGCTGCCGTCCTCGTGGGCGACCTTGGCCACGAACCCCTGGCGCTCGTCCTGCCCTTCGTAGGTCGAGCCGACCGGCCGGTAGCCGTTGGAGACGAGGAAGTCGACGGCGGCGTCGGCCACTTCGTAGCGCCGCTGGGAGGCGAGCAGTTCGCGCCCGGCGAGTTCGCAGATGTCCTCCAGGTGGGCCTGGAGCCGGGGCAGTTCCCCGGTGATGCCGCGCAGTTCGGAGACGCCGGGGACCGGGTCGGCGTGGGCGGCCCCGGTCACCCGGGCCAGCAGCGCGCGCACCTCGTCCTCCAGCACCCGCAGACTGCCGTGGCTCCACAGATCCACATCCACATCCACATCGTCGTCGGACTCCTCGCCGGTCGCGCCCTCGACGGGCACGGTTCTCACCCGGTTGCCCTCCAGACTGGCCAGGAAGTGGCCCAGGGCGTGCTCGGCGCTGTCCCGGGCCCGCCGCCACTCGCCGTCCCGGAGTTCCAGCAGGACGCGCAGTTCATGGAGCCTGAGCCTGCTCTCGTCGGCGGTGGAGACCGCCGCTTCCACGAAGCCCGCCTCCAACTGGGCGCGGGCCTGGTCGGAACGTGCCTCGTGCTCGGCGAGCTGTCCGGCGGCGAAGCGCTCGTGGGGCAGGAACCGCCGGATGTGGGCGGCGACCCGGTCGGCCTCGGTGAGCGCGCCCCGGGCGTGGGCCTCGGCGCGGCTGCGGTTCTCCCGCATCGAGCCCAGCTCCGCCTTGACCGCCCCGATCTCGCGCCGCCGCTCCTCCGTCTCGGCCGCGATGATCTCCTGCGCCCAGCGGTGTTCGGCCTCGACCAGGGCCCGGGTTTGCGCGCGCGTGTCCGCGAATCCCCGGTCCATACGGGCGGTCAGACCGGACACCTGCCCGTCCATACGGGCCGTCAGCTCGGACACCTGCCCATCCATACGGTCGGTCAGCTCGGACACCTGACCGTCCATACGGGCGACCAGACCGGATTCCTGCCGGGCCATGCGCTCAACGAGTTCGGCCTCCTGCTCGGCCATGCGGCGGGCGTGCTCGGCGAGCCGCCGGGCGGTCTGTTTACCGAGTTCGCTGGTCCGTGCGCCGAGTTGGGAGAGGGAGGAGTCGAATTGCTCCTGCCGGGTCCGGACGGTCTCGAATCCCGTCTCCAGATCGCGCCGGGTGGCGCGCCGTACGTCGTCGAGCAGCGAGGGAATGCTCGCGTTGAGATGGCGCAGTTGTTTGGCGGCCTGCTGGAGGCGCAGCCATTCGTCCTCGTCCACGACCACGCGTTTTCCGTAACTCATGCGCTTTCCTCGGGCTCGGGCCTGCGGGAGGCCGGGGTACGGGTGCTGCCGAGTGCCCTGCGCGGCGGTCCTGCGGAGGTCGGGCCGGGCACCGGGCCGGGTGCCTCGGCGAGCATGGCGCCGGACGGCGCCCGGCCGGGATGGAGCGGCAGTCGCGCCGCGGCCGGCAGATGCGGCGGAGGAACGCCGATGACATGCAACTCCCCGCCCACAACATCGAGTTGGGCGCGACGCGGCCCCGTGGTCAGGGCCTCGTCCGCGGCGCGCAGCCGCTCCGTGAGGTGATGGACGGTCTGGTTGGAGCTGCCGCGCAGCCCCCGCCCGTCGTCCAGTTGGGCCACGTACTGCCCGTCGATGAGCACGTCGACCAGACCGAGGAGTTCGGGGACTCGGGGATTCGGGGGCCGGGCGCGCAGGGAGGCCAGGGTGTGGCCGGTGAAGCAGATGACGTCCGGTGCCTCGGAGCCATGTACGCCGGCCAGGTCCTGTAACGCGCGCAGCAGCGCGGCGAGGCCGCCGGCCTGGCGCATGGGTTCACCGCCGGACAGGGTCACTCCGGTGACTTCGGGGCCGGTGTACAGGGCCTTTGCCAGGGCGACGGGGTCGAGGAGCCGCGCGGGCCGGTCCGGTATCCACTCCGGGGCCATGCACCCGCGGCAGTCGAAGGGGCAGCCCTGCACCCAGACCGCGGCGCGCAGACCCGGTCCCAGCATGCGGGTGTGCCCCCACGCGGCGATATTCAGCGTCATGGTCATGTCCCCCCGGAACAACCACGCGTCGAGATGCGGCAGAACAATAGTGCGATCGAGTGCAGTCGAGTGCGATCGAGCGAAGTGGAATTACACCGCGAACGACCGGCAAAGGTGAACGACAATCGAGATGTGAATGGAGCCGATGAATCCACTTAACCCAGGAACGAGATCGCAGAGATCATCGAGATCACCAAGATCGCGGAGATCACGGAGATCACGGAGATCACGGAGATCACGGAGATCACGGAGATTCCCGCAGGAAGAGAGCCGGTACGAGGTGCACACACGGCCCCCCGATCACCCCCGCCGACTTCCCACCCGTTTCCCATTTGTGACTTAACCTGAATAAGTCAATCAGGATCGTAATCCCGCGAGTTGTAGGTGTCCAGGGCCTTCTGTAAAAAGAAGGCGTTCCATTCCTTTTTCTTCTCGTACCGCTTTCGCAGCGCCTCGAAACGCGCCCACTCCGGGTCCCGCTCGGGCAGCTCACCGGCCGCCCGCGGCACCCGCACCCAGCGGATCACGGCGCGGACCCGGGCCGCGTAGACCGCCCAGGAGGCATAGGCGTCCGGGTCCTCGTCGAGCAGGGTGAGGGCGATGAGTTCGGCCTCCTCGGCGGCGTCGACGGCCTCGTCGAGCCGGGCCACGGCGAGCAGATGCAGCGCCTTGGCGACCAGGGCGCTGCCGAGCCCCGCGGCGGGGTCGTCCTGCCGGTTGGGCGCCGTGGGGCCGGCGGCGCGCGCGGCACGCAGACGCGCCCGGTACTCCTCCTCCGCCGACACGGCATCGGCCAGGGCGTTCCCGTACTCGCCGAGCCCGCTCCACACGAAGGACCGCTCGATGCACCAGGTCGCCAGATGCCGGGCGACGGCATCGGACGCCCCGGACGACCCACCGGACCCACCGGACCCACCGGAGGCCCCCACCGCCTCGACCCGTCCCCCCGCCCCGTCGAGCAGCTCACCGAACCGCTCCAGCGCCTCACGATGCCGACCGCTCCCCCGCAACGCCCGCCCCAACTCGCCGATCACCAGCAGGGGTTGTTCCCCCGCCCGCTCGTCGCCCGGCACACCCCGGAACAGCTCCAGCGCCTCGGTCAGCGGACCGATGGCCTCCTCGGGACGCATGACCTCCAACAGGGTCAGCCCCTTGTGCCGCAGCAGCGTGGCCCGCGCGGTGGACAGTTCGGGGTCGTCGGCGCACAGCTCCACCCCGGCGTCCAGGTCGGCCAGTGCCCCCTCGGGGTCGTCGTGGCGGCGCCGCAGCAGCGCCAGATGCCACAGCGCGTCCGCGTGGGCGAGCACCAGCGCCTGAGCCCCCGCGACCACCCGCCACCCCTTCCCCTCCCCGCCCCCTTCCCCGATCCCCTCCCCCTCCCCTTCCCCGATCCCCTCCCCTTCCCGGATCCCCGCCCCGGTCCCCTCCCCCTCCTCCGGTCCCATGAACTCCCGCCGAATCGTCTCCTCCGTATAGGAGATCGAGACGCCGGGCGGGCGCCCCAGTTCCTCCAGCAACCCGGTGTGCTGCTTGACCAGGGTCGTGATGAGCGCGGGCGCGGCCCCGGCGACGACGCCAGGGAAGCGGCGCAGATAGGCGTCCGTCCGTTCCAGCACCCCCAGCGCGGGTACGGGGGCGCCCGACTCGTGCAGCAGGGTGGCCTGGCGGAGCATGATCCGCAGGGCGGTGGGCAGCACCTGCGCCGGGGCCCGCTCCATCACCGTTCCGGTGGCCGCGCGCACCGCCCGGTCGATGGTGCGCCGGGCGGCCTCCGTCTCGCCCAGTTCCTGCTCCACCGCCACGGTCTGCTCGAAGTCGCGGAGCAGGGCGAGCAGCGTCACGGGCCCGGGGTCGCTGCTGAACGTGCCCTGCCGCAGCCCGGTGGCCTCACGGGCGTACCGCAGCGCGGTCCGCAGTTCGTCCCGCGTGTGCCGGTCGTCGGCGATGGACCACCGGCTGAGCCAGCCCAGCAAATCCGACTCGTGGTTCGGCATCTCCACCGGGTCGTCCTCCGAGGCGAGGAGGGCGAGGGCCTCGCGGGCCGCCGCGATCGCCCGGGGCCGGTCCTCGGTGGCGAGCCGGCTGGCGTCCTCGTACAGCACGAGGAACCGGTGGCCCTGGCTGGACTCGGTGCCGGGGAAGCGGTCGCGGAGCTGCTCTCCCCACAGTTCGCCGATGGCGGCCCAGCCGTCCCGGGCGGAGCGGGCGGCCCGCAACTGCGCCGCGTCCGGCAGCATCTTCATCAGCCGGTCGGGCAGCGGCACCCCCTGGGCACGCAGCGAGTCGAGTACGTGCAGCAGTACCAGCCCCGCCCGGCGGTATCCGGCGTCCACCTGCTGCACGGCCATCACGGCGGCCTGCGAGCCGAGGTTGCGGGCGGCCTCCTCGTCGCCCGCCTGCTGGGCCATCTGGGCCCGTGCGACGAGCAGCAGCACGAGCGGCGGGACCACCATCATGTGCTCGCGGCGGTACATCCACCGCAGGAGTTCGATGGCGTGGTCCATCCGGTGCTCGACCTCGGCGACCGGTGTGTCCTCGGCGACCCAGGCGGCCAGCGCGCGGGCGGTCAGTACGGGGGCGAAGGCGAGCGCGTAGACGTCCCGGTGCCCGGCGACGTCCTCGTCCTCCATCAGGGCGCGGTAGCCGGAGTCGGCGATGCTGAGGGCCTGGTGCACATGTCCCTGGGCGAGCAGGATCATGGCCTTGGAGGCGAGGGTGAGCGCGCGGAACGTCGACCGTCCCTCCTCGTCCTCGGGAATCGCGCGGGCCTCGGCCACGGACCGGTCGATCAGCGCGTGCGCCTCCTTGATGCTGCCGTTGAGCATCAGTGCCTCGGCGGTGGCGATGAGGCCCTGGAGCGCGGCGGAGCGCGGCTCGTCGCCGATGCGCCCCCACTCGATCGCCTTGCGCCCCGCGGTGACGGCCTCCCGTGCCATGCCGGTCTCGGCGAGGGCCGCGCTCAGCGCCACGTACGCGTCACGCAGCCGCTGGCTCCAGCGTCCGCCGGGTTCGCCGCGCTCCAGTTCCTCCAGCCGTCGGGTGCCCTGCCGGATGTGCCCGAGGGCGACGACCGGTTCCCCGGTGACGAGCAGATGGCTGCCGAGCGCGACCAGCGTCTGCGGGTCGAGCTGCTTCTCGGGGATGCGGGTGAGGACGAGGGTGGTGATCGGGGTGAGTTCCACACTGGCCTCGGGGAGGGCGTCCGCGACGAGATGGAACAGCGAGTCGTCCCCCGCCTCGACGAGCAGCTCCTTCAGTACATCGACGAGTTTCCCGCCCACCAGGGGCGCGAGCCGCACCGCGAGCGGAATGCGCTCCGCGCGCGCCCGGTCGTCCATCAACAGCCGCCGCAGCAGCGGCTCCACCTCCGCGGAGCTGTGCTGAAGGGCACGGGCCAGCACGGTGAACGCCCGCTGCCGCCGATGATCCGGCAGCAGGTCCAGGGCACCGGACGCGAGAGCGAAGCCGGCGGCCTCCGGGCGGGCGGGGTCGGCCCCGAAGGTCTTGGCGACATGGCGTTCGCCGATCAGGTCGGGGCGCAGCGAGGCCCAGTACTCACTCGCGTCGACGGCGTACGGGGGATAGAGCCCGGCGAGCCACTCGGCGATCTCGCGGTCCTGGGGGGCGGGGTACTCCAGCACCCCGGCGATCAGCGCCCGTGCCGCCGGCAGGTCGTCGGCCCCGCCGAAGGTGGCGAGCGCGACGGCCCGGTCGGGCAGGTCGAGGCCCACGGGGTGCTGGAGCACCCGCTTCGCGCTGCGCCGCCAGAACCGCCACCGCTCCCGGTCGAGAAGGGCGTCGATGACCTCCACATCGGCGGTGACCGCGCCGAGTCCGGCGCCGTCCATGATGCGGTGCCGGTCGCCCTCGGCGGTCGCGACGACGGCGAGCAGGGCGGCGGTGTGGATCTGGAGCAGCGGCGGCCGGTCCCCGGGGGCGACATCGAGCCGCGCGCCGGGAACCGGTTCCCGCAGATGCCGGGCGAAGGCCCGCACGGACAGGGTGAACTCCTCCTGCTGGGCCCCCCGGTTCCGCTCCGGATCATGATGGACGGCGAGCGCGGCCAGCCGCTGCACCCCACCCCGCAACCGCTCCGCGAACCCATGGTCATCGATCTCGTCCCCCAGCACGGCCGGCCACCAGTCCTCGGAACGCCGGGCCAGCAGCAGCACACGCAGCGGCGCCGGGCGGTCACGGAAGTGCCGCACCGCAGCGTTCAGCAGTTCCCCCAGCCGGGGGAAGTCCTCGGCGTAGTCGACCACCACCAGGGCGGGTTCCTCCAGCGCCGCCAGCCGCCCCAGCCGGTCGTCCAGGGCGTCCGGTGCCCTCAGATCGGCGCGGTCGAGGAGCCCCGACACCCACCCCGCGTCGTGCCGGTTATCGACGAGGGCGAGCGCGGCACGGGTCTTGCCGGTGCCGGCCGGCCCGGTGACGAGCCGTACATCGACCCCGTACCGCCCGCGCTCGCACCACCGGACCATGTCGGCGAGCCAGTCGTCCCGCCCGTGGAAGGGAACGACGCCCAGCTCGGGCCGGAGCAGATCCGAGTAACCCCGTGCCCCTTCCACCACCCCCCGCCCCGGCCCCTTCGGCCGCCGCAGGAAGTTCCCGAGCCCGGGAAACAACGTCCGCCGCCGGGCGTCGCGCCACCGCCGGTCGGGCAGGGCGAACGGCTCCAGCTCACCGGCGAGCTGCGCCAGCGGGAACAGCCACCCCCCTTGCGCGACCCGCGTGTCGGCACTCCTCTTGACCACCGCGCAGACCCGCCCCGTCCGCGGATCGAGCACGGGCGCCCCGCTCATCCCCGGCACCACGGTCTCGGCCCGCACCTGGAGCAGCACAAACCCTTCATAGGGAATGACACCGGCATAGCTGTAACTACCGAGATCATGGACGGACCTCCCGGCGGCATACCGCTCGGTCAGCCCGACCGACCGCAGTTCGGTACCGCGCTCGATGGCCTCGACGGGCCCGAAGTCCAGCTCCGCACAGGGCTGGAGCGTGAACGACGCCCCCTCCAGCACCACCACGGCCAGATCGGGCAGCGGATACAGCCCGCCCCCCACCGGCAACTCCTCCGGAAACCGCCGATGCACCCGCCCCGCCCGCGACTCACCGCCCCACCGCACACTGCACTCGTCCCCCGGCACGACATGCGCGCAGGTGAGCAGAATCCCGGGCCCGATGAAGAACCCCGACCCCACGGCGGCCCCACACCTGATCTCCGCGACGACCTGCTTCAGCAGTTCGTCAACACTCTCCCCACTCGTCATACGGCACCCCCCGATGCTGCGTGACGCAATTACCCACCACCGAAGCCGACAAACGCGACCAGGGCCGCGCTGTCGACGGGGAGTTGGGCTGGGTCGGGTCCCTGGAGTCACGTAGGTGGATGGCGGGCGGCCGGACGGCGATTTGGATGCACTCGCCCCGTCTCCTGTGCTGCAACGGCCCTTGAACCCGGCCAGTTCGGTGACGCCGTCCCTCGTGCAGAAGGAGGCGCTGGCCCGGCTGTGGCACGACGACTCCCGGGTGCGGGTCGGCACCGTGGACGCCTTTCAGGGTGGGCAGCGCGATGTGATGGTGGTGAGCCCGGGACGCAGGGCGGCACCGACGCCGCGTCGGGCCGACCTGCTGACCGGGCTGCCGTCGGGGGGCCGCGGAGCGAACGCGTGCCCGGTGGGGCGGACGGTACGGGTACTCGCATGGCGGATCGACGAGGGTGGGGTGGGGTTGGCGAGGTACTCGACTGAACCCGCCCTGGCCGCACGGCGAAGAACCGTAGACGGCATCCCGCCGTCGGCGGGATCCGGACCCTCCGAAGAGGGTCCGGATCCCGTTGGGAGCGCGCGTCAGACGGTGGGCCCTTGCCCCTGCACCAGCTCACGGGCCTTGGAAGCCCACTCTCCCATCCTCGCGATGGCCGAGGTCAGATGCCTCGCCGCCGCAGAGATGTTCTTCACCGGCTTGCGGAGGTGGCGACTCAGTCGGGACATGGCCGCAGCCGAGGTGCTGAAGAACCCGATCTGCGTCAGAGCCTCCTGGGCGGCCTCGTCCAAGGCCATCAACTGCTCCAGAAACTGCTCTGCGCCCTCTCCGCGTTCGTCAGGGGGCGTCATCTCGATGAGCCCGAGCGCGGCCCGGATTCCGCTGTCCAGCATCACCATTCGCTCCGCGAACGTGCTGGCAACGGTGTTCAGTTCATCGGCCGGTGCGCTGAGGGTCTCCGCGTAGCGGGCAACAGCGACGAGCCGCGCACTCGCGGGAGCGCTCGCCTGGGTCAGGTCGATCAGCTCGATGCTGGACTGCCTGGTCAGTGCACCAATCGTCTCGGTGGTCTTCGCCACCGCCTCCATGTCTGCGGTCATCTCATCCAACTCGCCCTCGATCACGGCGAAGTCGTCGAGCAGACCAGGTGAATCCTCGTCCTCCTCCTTCCCTCCGCTGCCGGGCTCCACGGCGGAGTCCGGTCCGTCCCCGACCTGGAGTCCGCGCAGCACCCGGGCCGGCGTGAGCAGTCCGAAGCCGTCCCGGAGCCCGGCTTCCACAGCACTCTCGATCTCCTTGCGCGCTCCGGCCAGATGACTGCGGGTGCGCTGGTAGCGAATCGTCCTGATCGACGCGATGTCGAAGGGGAGTTGCCCGGCCTCCCCGATGTGGATCGTCGGCTTGCCGGTGATGTGCCGCAGCCCCAGCTCGTACATGACATTGGGGTTGCCGCCGCTGACGTCCGCGACGACCAGGTCGGACTCGACGACGTACCGGCAGATCTGCTCGGTGATGTCACCGGCCTGGGTGATGCCGTCCGCGCGCACGGCGCTGATGCCGTACTTCTCACAGGCGGGGGCGATCACCTGCTCGAAGATGCCGAGGTGGTGCTCGTACGACTCGCGCTCGGGGCTGCCGTGCGCGGCGTGCGGGTCGCCGATGGGACCGACGACGAAGCACTTCAAGGGCTGGTCGGACTCGTGCGGGAGCGTCTGTGAGGTGATCATGAGAGGACCTCCGGGCTACGGGGGTGGGTGTCGTGGGGTGGGACGGCGGGCGCCGCGTCGTCGTCCGGGGGGACGGCGTACACCGGCAACTCCTCGATACCGAGGGCACGCAGCAGACCGGCGGTGGGAATGCGGTAGTGGTCACCGAGCCGTAGTACGGGGCACGGGAAGGCGTTGAGGCGGATGAGCTTGGACGCCGTGGCGGGGCAGATCCCGAAGGCGCGGGCTGCGGTGCGCAGATCGACGCACAGGGGTAGGTCGAGGGCCTCCGCGAACCCGAGTCGCCGACTGGGCTGCCCGGTCACCGCAGGGCTCCCGCAGGGCGCAGGACGAGGGTGCCGATGAGGTCCGCCTCCTCATGGCGGCGGGCCCGGGCCACCAGGTCGGACAGGCGAGCGGCGCTGTGCCCGCCGTCCTGCCGAGGGCGCTGCTCGACGAAGCGGAGTGTGGCGTACAGGCCCTCGGGGCGGGGCGGGGGCGTGATGTGCACCTCCCATCCCTCGGGCGAGCGGGGTTGCGTCTCCGCGGCGAGCGGGGAGTTGCGGGCCTCGGCGCAGGCGGCTATGTCGGCCACGGGGATCTCCCGCGTGACGCGCCTGGCGTAGGCCCACATGCGGTTCACCGCCCCCTTGACCAGGCGACGGCCCGTGTCCGGGCTGTCCGGGTCCGCCGAGTCGAGGACGGCGAGGACCTCGAGAACGGCCTCCGCTTCCAGGTCGGCCCGATCGATCGACGGCCAGAGGCGCAGGACGCGGTGCAGATTCCGGTAGAGCCCGGGAAGGGCCAGCCAGACGACGAGCAGCCGAGCCGCGCTGCCGTCGCCGCCCGGTGGCTCCCGCCGTGCCTGGGTGACGGCCTGTCGCCAGACCGCCGCCCCGAGCGCCGCGTCCCGCCCGGGGCCGTAGAGAGCACGCCTGCTCTCCTCCGGGGAGAGAAGAACCGTACGCGGTCCCGCATGCACCGTGAGGGACGGTCGCCCGTCGTCGTCCACCCCGAGGACGCCCAGGTCGATCCGGGCGAAGATACCGGTGTCGACGCTCGGGAGTTCGGTCGATGTCATTTCTCCTCCTTTCCGGCCCCGTCGGGCCGGGGCAGGTGCGTCAGGGCGTCAGCGGCTCGGCCGCAGGCACGCGCGAGATCGGACAGGGCCGAGCTGACTGCCGTGTGCCAGGGCGGGCCGCTCGGCTGCGCTGCCCCGCCCCGGCCCAGGGATCGGCCGGCGGAGAGGGCGGGCGGGTGGAAGTGAATGCCTCCGTACACGGTGTGACCCACGTTGACTCCGAAGTCCGCCCACTGGATGTCCGCCCGCTCGCGCCGGAACGGGGCCCGATGGGGCGCCGTCACCGGAGCGGCCCGGAACCGGAAGACCCGGGGAGCACGGGACCGGATCGTCCCGAGGGCAGGGGCAGACCGACGGCGAGTCCGCCGAAGACGTCCCCGCCGACGGCGGCACCCTGGTGGACGTACTGCGACAGCCTCGCCCTGTCCGGCGCGCCGGCGTCCGGCGCATGCCTCGGCTCCGGCGCCTCGGCGGCCACGGCCGCCCGCACGTCGTCCGGTCCGTGTCCCGGCACGCGGACCCACCCGTAGCCGCCGAACTCCTTCACCCTCACATGGACCCGCACATACTCGACGGGATCGAGATCCGGCCGTCCGGACCGTACGACGTCCTGGTACAGCCGGTCCGACACCACCACGGCGAGATCCGCCGCGGTGAGACCGGCGAGCGCGGCCTTGAGCGGGGGCGCGTTGACGTACCGCGCCACGGCGACCGGTGCGGGACCGGCGTGGCCGAGGGCGGCGTCCTCGGCCACGCCCGTGTCCACGGCCATCCGCAGCCTGACCCGATGAGCGACCGGACGGTCGTTGCGGTCCCGGAGGCGGACGGCGAGATGATGGACGAACGGGCCCAGCACGGCGTCTTCCGGCGTGGCCTCGGGAAGCACGGCGAACTCCAGGTCGCCCTGCGGCTGACGCGTCCAGGCCGCCCTGTCCAGACCGGTCAGCGCCGCCGCTTCCTCCAGGAGCCGGACCAGTTCGGACTGGACGGCCGACTGGGCCCGGGTGTCGAGCCGGCTGTACTGCTCCACGTCCACCGCCAGACACAGACGGCGGCGCGGCGGACAGGCAGGCGCCCGGGGAGGAGAGATCTCTTTCATGACAACTCGCCACCTTCCAGGGGGGGTTGGGTGCGGTGCACGCCAACTGTGGGCGGAAGGGGCATGAGCCCTCCACAATGCCGTATGAGTACGAGATTCTTGACATGGCTGCCCGTGCCGTGCAGGGAGCCGGGCTCACCGGGACACGTCCCCCTGGCCGGCGGGGGCGTCACGGACTAAGCGCAGCGCGTTCATCGGCGCCGGGCCGGTCGCCCCCTTCGAGCGGTGGGCGTACGCAGCAGAGCCACCTCGCGCAGCCGGGCCATGTCCCGCACGACGGTCCGCTGTTGCGATTCGGTGGAGATGATCCCGCTCCTCCGCAGCCGAGTGAGGGCCACATGGACGGTGTCCGGGGCGCACGCGGTGAGAGCCGCGAGCTCCGGCTGAGACAGACACACATCGATCCGCGCCGTATTCGGGTCGGGCTTCCCGTAGGGGCGAGCAGGTCCCCCGTATGTCTCCGCGAGTTCGACGAGCACGCGCGCCAGCCTCACCTGCACCGGATACCGGCCCAGTTCCAGGCGCAGGCGGTCGGCCCGGCGCAGTCTGGCGGAGAACACGCGGTTGAGCGCCATGGACACTTCGGGGTGATCGTGGAGGAAGGAATCCAGTTCGGCACGGGGAACGAGGCTGGCGCACACAGCGCCGCACGAGGTGACCGTGGCCGATCGGGGGCCGACTCCCATGGCCGTGCCCTCGCCCAGCACGTCCTCGCCGATCCTGATGTCGACCAGCGATTCCCGGTCACGGTCCAGCCGGACGGTCACCTTCACCACGCCTTCGTGGAGGACCACCAACTCCTGCGCTGTGTCCCCTTCGTGGAGGATCGCCTCTCCGACTGCGTAGGGGCGTCGTCTTCCGAGCCCGGTGAAGGCCGTGCGCGCTTCGGGCAGCAGATGGGGGAGGAGGGTCACGCGGCCACGGGGGTTCGAGACGTGCGTCATCCGTACAGCTCAGCACCCGGTCACCGGAGAGCTGAACGCTTCCACCCGGTCCTCCGGTGCGACGGAGGCACACCGGGGCGCATGCATCCGCGCACGCCGGAGGTGTCCGGGCAGGGGAGAGCCCCACGGGCCGCGGCAGGTTCCGGTTCAGCTCCGCCGGGAGTCGTCGATCGCCGCTGCCAGGTCGTAGGACCCGAGCAACGGCGGTCGGTCCAGCAGATGGAGGATCCGGAGCGACGCATGGGTGACGACGCCTGGGCGTACGCGCGGACGAGCGGGCGGCCGGTGTGGCGGGCGTCGGCCGCGCAGCACGACGCACACCACACCGGCGGCCTCGCGGACGTCCTCCCCGGGATCGTGGAAGAACCGGACGAGTGTGTGAGGGGCCTGCGCCATGTCCCGGGTGTTGAGGAGCCGGTGGGCACATACGTCTGCGATTCCCTGCCGTGGGGGTGTGTCCCTCCCGGCGAGCACCTTGGCCGGCGGCTCCGGTGTCTCCCGCTCCCTGGCGGCCAGGGCGGCGATCCGGCCACCGGTGCGGGGATGGGGGCATGTGTCGCGTCAGCGGTCCGGCCGACGCCGGGTTCCGTGCGTCATACCTTGACGACACCCGCATTCAAGATCAGCGGATCATTCGACCCGGCTGCTGATCTCCTCTGCTTCCGCCATGACCTGGATTCGCTGCGCGTTTGCCTTCTCCAAGGCCGGGAGATTCTTCGCTATCTCCTTTTCCTGAATCCCTGTCTCAACTTTCTGCCAGATGGAAATCAAATCGGTTGACACTTTGCACGAATAATCGGCAGACGCGATCCGCAGTTCGGCCGGGCTCGGCTCCGGTGTGGTCAAGTCGGCCTTTGAGAGAGCCTCCAGCGGGCCCGTGTAGGAGTGCCCCTTCTTGGCCATGCAAGCCGACCAGTCCGCGGTGGCGGCCTTCACCTTTGGATCCTTCAGGGACTCCATGAAGCTCTTACTGCTGATCTGCCGGGCGATCGGGGAATCCAGGGAGCGTTCGCCGATGAGTTCCTTCCGGGCAGCAGCAAGGCATCCAGTTGGTCCATTCATGGCAGCTTTCTGCGAAGCTGACATTTTTGGAGCGGACGTTGCCTCGCCAAACCATCCCGGAGGAAGATGGTAGCCGTAGGCGTTGACATCGGATTCGATGATCGGCCCGTAACGCCGTCCGACCTCATAGGGGTCGGAACGGTTTTCGCGACCGTCAGGGGGAGCGGTATGTTTTACCGGCGTGATGTTTTGCTGCTGTAGGCAAGAGTTTGCCAGGATCAACGTCGCAGGATTGATCTCTGACATGACACTCGGCGTCAGGAGATATTTCTGCACGGGCAGGGGGAGCGGATTGGCCTCGGCTTCGGGAGCCGGCTGTGCCGGGCCGCTGTGAGAGGGCGTGTGCGTGCGCCCCTCAGGAGCTGATTCCTGGGAAGCACGGTCGGGACCGCTGTCGGGAGCCGCGCATGAAGACAGCGACAGCATGGTGACCGCAGCGATGGCCGCGGTGAGCATATGTGTGGCGTATCGCATGATCCATCGATTCTCTGCCCGCTCGACAGTCCGTAGCGAACCGCGGGACGTTTCTCAACAGGTACGCCGACCCTGACCGCTGAGATTCGGTCAGGGTCGGCGCATCGTTCACGGGCAGCCGGCCTTCAGGGACGCGTTCTCGTTGTATGTGTACCAGAGCTGCCCATAGGAAGTGCCGCCGAAGTAGTCGATGTTTCCACCGTAGTTGCTGTTGTAGTAGACCCACATAGAGCAATTGGTGCCGTTGATCTCCCCCGACGCGGCGTTGTTCTTCACCGACTGCCCCGCACCGGCGCCAGAAGAGTCGAAGTAGTAGTTGGCGAGATCCGGTATCGCGAGTGTCACCTGGACACTATTGGCGTTGAAATAGCGGCTGAACTTGGCTCCGGACTGGCCCGAATTGTAGTAGAGGCAGATATTGCTGTAGGCGCACCTTCCGGTGCTCCCGTATGTATCCGACGAGTTATGGGTCTCGGCGACCGAGACACCCTGTGCCGCCCCCAGAGACGTTGCCAGAAAAGCGGCACCAACCGTGAGAACCCTCTTTACGTTCAACTTGAATATTTCCCTTCCCTTAGACGTTCTATTTACCGGATCAGTAATTACCGGATCGGTAATTACCGGCCATGGATACCGAGGACTCGAAGACCGGTGACCTCCCCCAGGGGCTTGCCGTCGGACGGCAAGCCCCTTGCCCGCCGCAGACCTCGGCAGGAGATGAGGAGGAAGCGGTGCGAGGTACTGGTCCGGACGGACGCCGTGTCGAGTCCGGACCGGGCTCAGAACATCAGGGCCATTCCGGCGGCCTCGACGCTCGGCACTCGGTCAGCCCCTCTTCGCCAGCAGTTCGTTCGCCTTGGCCAGCGCCGACTTCCAGGTGTCACGGGCCGCGGACAGCTCCGTGATGTTCGTTTCGATGAGCTTGTTCTGGTGCTCGGACTGCACGGACGAATGGGCCCGGACGTAGTCCACCCGCTGCTTGCACTCCACGTCCATGGAGGCGACGGTGATCTCGCGTGGCTTCGCCGTTCCCGCGACGTCGCTGTCCTCGCTTCCCTGGCCCCCCTCGCCGGCCGTCCACTCCGGATCGCCGGCGGCGGCCAGCGGGTCCTTGTAGTGGTAGCCCGACTCCTTCATACAGGCGGCCCAGCGCTGGTTGAGGCTGCTGACCCGGGGGTCGTTGGCCGCCAGCTCCGAGGCCTGGAGGTTCACCTTGGTGAAGGTGGCGTCGAGGGTGGCGGCATCACCCAGGCCCACCTTCCGGCGTGTCTCACCGAGGCATCCGCCCTCGGGGACGTTCTTGCCGTTCACCGATGATGGGCCGTCGCCTTTGTAGAGGGTCATGGCGGCGGGTGAGACATCCGCGTAGTGCGCGCGCTGCCTCGCCGACTCCTGCTCGGCCTGGCCGGCCGTCATCCCCTTCGGAAGCGGGGGATGGTAGCCGAAGACGGCCACCGATTCGGGGTCGGTCACTCCATAGAGGCGGGCGTTGGAGTTCAGATTGCGGGGAGTCGGCGGCAGCGGCGCCGGCCAGTCGAATCCGTACTCCTTCATGCAGTCGCCCGCCAGGGTGGCGACGGCCTGATTGAGTGCCTCCCGCTCCTGCGCGGTGACGGTGTACGGGTCCAGGGGCAGGCTGATGGCGACGCCGCCCCAGGTCTTCGACGTCTGCGGCTTGTAGGACTGCGCGTCGGCGGCGGATCCCCGGGATTCCTCGCCGGATGAGCACCCCATGAGCGTCACAGCGAGAGAGGCGACGAGGAGCAGCCCACCCGTTCTGTTGCGCGGGACGATCATGCGGGGCAGTAGGCGTTGCTGCTGAAGCAGTGGGAGGAGATCGCGTCGTCGGTGGCGCCGTCCCAGAAGATCGACATGTCCCACAGGGTCAGACCCGGATCGGCGTGCACGCGCAGGCCGGTGTAGTTCTGGCCCGTCCAGACCTCGATGGAGTTGACCGAGTCGCGATTTCTGACGGAGGAGACCGTGTTGTCTATCAGCACCGAGGTGCCGTAGTAGGTGGAGCCGTTGTAGTTGGTCTTGCTGTAGATCGTGTCGTACAGCGCGCCGGTGAAGTTCGCGTAGCGGTACAGACAGATCTCACCGCCGACGCTCTCGCACGAGCCGTTGTAGCTCGCGGCGTCGGCGGTTCCGGTGACACCGGCGATCAGCGCGGCGGTGGCGGCCAGGGCGGCGGCGGCCCTCTTGAGGTTCTTCATGGTGGACCCTTCGACGGGATCGGTCAGATCGGGCAGTAGGCGTTGCTGCTGAAGCAGTGCGACGAGGCGATGTCCTCGCCGTAGCGGAGCCACAGGCCCGCCGGGAGGTACTCCAGGGTTCCGGTGTAGTTCTTGCCGGCGTAGAACCCGACGTCGTTGACCATGTCCATGTTCTTGGCCGACGACATGGTGTTGTCGATCAACGTGGACGTGCCGTAGTAGGTCGAGCCGTCGTAGTTGGTCTTGCTGTAGAGCGTGTCGTACAGCCCGCCGGCGAACTCGTAGGTGCGGTACAGGCAGATCTCACCACCGCCGCTGCTCTCGCAGGAGCCGTTGTAGCTGCCCGCGACGGCCGTGCCCGCGCCGCCGACGAGTAGTGCGCTCACGGCTGCCGCCGCCAGAGCGATGCCTCTCATCCTTGGCATGAACTCGTCCTCCTCTCGATCGGCGACCGAGTAGATCAGTCGACAAACCAGCACTTCAAGGGTGACTTTGAGCCAGAACGGCGGGAAATAAATGATGTTGACGATCGTTCGAAGCGGGTGTTCCACTGACGGGTGCTCACGCCGCCCACCAGCGGCTCAACTACGTTTCAGCCCCAGGGAGTCGACGTGCCGGACGAGGGTGGGCAGGGCGGTATCGCGCCTCGGCGCAGGGCGCTGGCCCTCCTCGCGGTGGGTGCCCTCGCTCTCTCCGGGGTGGGCCTGTGGGGCGCCTCGCTCGTGCAGTCGCCGGCGCAGGCCGCGGCGGAGGCCGCCCCTCCCGAGCCCGATGTCCTGACCGCACCCGTCGAGCGCCGGATCCTCTCCGACACGGTGGTGACCCGGGGAACGGTGTCCGCCTCGCAGACCGTCGACATCTCCCCCGCGGCGTCCGCCCAAGAGGGCGGCAAGCCGGTCGTCACCAAAATCCTGGTGCGGGCCGGCGCGACCTTCAGGGCCGGCCGGGTCCTCATGGAGATATCCGGTCGGCCGGTGTTCGTACTGCCCGGCAGCCTGCCGGTGTACCGGGACCTCAAGCCCGGCGCCCACGGGGAGGACGTGGAGCAGTTGCAGAAGGCCCTGGACGGTCTTGGCCACAGCACGGGCGGCGACCGGAAGGGCGTCTTCGGTCCCGGGACGAAGACCGCGGTGACCGCCTTCTACTCCTCCATCGGCTATGACCCCGTACTCGCCGGTGGCGGCGGAGGCGAGGAGGGTGATCCGGTCGAGGCGGCCCGCGGCGAGGTGAAGGCCGCCCAGCGCGCGCTCGACGGGCTGACGTCGGACACAGCGGACGCGGAGGCATCGGGCGACGAGCTGAAGTACGCCCGCGAGGACCTGGCCGAGGCCCGGGAGAAGCTGGCTGCCGCGGAAGCGGTGTCGGGCGCCGTCGTCCCCGCCTCCGAGGTGGTCTACGTGTCCGGCTTCCCCGCCAGGGTCGACGTCGTCAACGCCAGGGTCGGCGGCGACATCGGGGAGAGGCCCATGACCGTCTCCGCGGGCCGGCTCGTGGTGAAGGGTTCTCTCGCCGCCCACGAGAAAGGCTTGATGAGAGCCGGGCAGAAGGTACAGATCCTTTCCGAGACCACGGGGCAGGAGGCCACCGGCGTCGTCGCCTCGGTCTCCGAGGCACCGGTGACCGCCTCGACCGAGGGCGGATCCCCCGGCGACACCCCTCAGGGACAGGGATACGCCCTCGAAGTGCGGCCCGACGACGACCTGCCGACGACGCTCGCGGGCCAGGACGTACGGCTCACCGTCGAGGCGGCGACCTCGGCCGGCAAGGTGCTCGTGGTTCCCGTCTCCGCGATCTCGGCCGGTGCCGACTCCCGCACCACCGTGACCGTCCTCGGAGACGACGGCACCCGCCGCCGCGTGGAGGTCCGTCCCGGTACATCGGGAGACGGATATGTGGAGGTCACCCCCGTGGGCGGACGGCTCTCCGAACGGGAGCGGGTGATCGTCGGCGTCGCCGCGCAGGCCGGAGCGGGGGCCGGTGACGGCGGCGCCGGCGGCGACGCGGAGGTCCCGGGGGCCGAGAAGTGACAGGGATGTCAAAGGGCGCCACGGACGCGGAACCCACCCCCGAGGACGTCCCCGTCCTCGACTTCAGGGGTGTGGCTCTCACCTATCCCGGCACGCCCCCGGTCGAGGCGCTGCGCCCCTTCGACCTCACGATCCGGCGCGGCGACCACCTGACGATCGTCGGCCCGTCCGGCTCCGGAAAGTCGACGTTCCTCAACATCGCCGGACTCCTCGACCGGCCGAGCGGAGGCACCTGCCTGCTCGACGGCATCGACACCGCCGGACTCAGGGAGAGTGAGCGTGCCGGACTGCGCGGCAGCCGCATCGGCTTCGTTTTCCAGAGCTTCCATCTGCTGCCCCACCGCTCCTCGCTGGAGAACGTCATGCTGGCCATGACCTACAACGGCGTACCGCGAGCCGAGCGGGTCACCCGGGCGCGTGAGGCACTCGGCCGGGTGGGGCTCGGCAACCGCGTCGACGCCGTCCCCACCCGGATGTCCGGTGGAGAGCGGCAACGCGTCGCCATCGCCCGGGCGTTGGTGAGCCGGCCGTCGCTGCTGCTGTGCGACGAGCCGACCGGAAACCTCGACACGACCACCGCGGAGCAGATTCTCGGACTGCTCGACGAACTCCACACGGACGGCATCACCCTGATCGTCATCACGCACGATCCCGCGGTGGCTGCCCGGGGCAGGCGCACCCTGACCATCCGGGACGGCTTGTTGCACGAGCTGATCACGGCATGAGGCGCCTCGCCCGCGCCGCGCTCCCGGGGCTCCGGCACAAGCGCGCGGTCGCGGTCCGTGTGTCGCGGCTCTCCCCACGCGACCTGCTGGCCGAAGCGACGTCCGGGATGCTTCAGCGTCCCGGCCGCTCGGCCCTGACCGCGCTCGGTACGGTCCTGGGCGTGGGCACCTTCGTCGCCGTGCTGGGTCTGACCTCCACCGCTTCCCAGCAGATCGATGAGCGTTTCAACGCCTTGACCGCGACCGAGGTGACGATCGAGGACACCGGCGGTGAGCAGCCGGAATATGTGGAGAACGCCTTCCCGGCCGACGCGGACGCCCGCATCGAGCGACTGAACGGGGTGCGCGACGCGGGCGTCTACTGGTCCGTGCGGCTGCCGGAAGGGCGAGGAGTACGGTCGGCGCCCTTCGGTGAGACCGGCGAGGAGACCCGGAGTCAGATCATCGCGGCCTCCCCCGGCGTCCTGGAAGCGGCGGGCCCGGACCTCCAACAGGGCAGGATCTTCGACGAGTACCACGACCGGGAGGCGCAGCAGGTCGCCGTGGTCGGTTCCGGTATGGCGGCCCGGCTCGGTATCAGCACCCTGGAGACGGCACCCGCGATCTTCATCGGCGCGGACGCCTTCACGGTGGTCGGCATCGTGGAGGAGGTCGACCGGAAGGCGGACGTGCTGCTCTCTGTCGTGGTCCCGCGCACCACCGCCGAGCGGGTCTGGGGCGGTCCCCGGAGCGGCAGCCGCGCCAAGATGCTGATCTCCACGGATCTGGGCGCCGCCCAGCAGGTGGCCGACCAGGCGGCCCTCGCACTCGATCCCGCGCACCCCGACCACTTCCAGGCCGTTCCGCCACCCGACCCGAGGGCTCTCAGGACGGCGGTGACGTCGGATCTCGACCAGCTCTTTCTGCTCCTCGCGGCCATCTGTCTGCTGATCGGCGCAGTGGGTATCGCCAACACGACGCTGGTGGCCGTGCTGGAGCGCACCGGAGAGATCGGCCTGCGCCGCGCACTGGGCGCCCGCGGTCGCCACATCACCCTCCAGTTCCTGGCCGAATCGGGAGCGCTGGGCACGCTCGGTGGGCTGGTCGGCACGAGCCTGGGCACCTTCGCCGTCATCGGCACGGCGATGGCGCGCGAATGGACTCCGGTCATTCATCCCGTCACCGTCGTGGCGGCCCCCGCCATTGGCCTCCTGACCGGCGTCGTCGCCGGGCTCTACCCGGCCTGGCGGGCCAGCCGTATCCAGCCCGTGGAAGCGCTGCGGCGCTACTGAGCGCCGCCGCACTGCCGAGGTCGGCCGCCCCGACGGGCAGCCCGTCTACACCTTCTGATGATGAACGCCTGAACCCTTCCCGCTGGGAGTTCCCGCCCGGCGGACGAGTGGGGGTGCCGTCGGCCGGGGGTGTGTGCGGCGGAGCCAGGGGAGAGTGGCGGTGAGAAGCCATTCGACCTGTTCGGCGAAGTGGGGTTCGGGTACGGGGATCTCGATACCGGGGTGGCGGGCGTAGTGCCGGGCGGCGTTCTCGGCGACGTAGTGGGTGAGGGCGTTGATGCTGTGCCGCATCGGGCGGGCGCCGAAGACGGTGGTGAGCCGGTTGAGGGTGCGCAGCACGGTGGGGAGGCCGGCGTCGAAGGAGACGCATTCGGGTGGGCTGGTGCCGACGATGGTGAGGGTGTCGGTGCCGGGCTCGGGGATCGTGGTGTTCTGGCGGGCCTGGCGGTGGTAGAACTCGGCGGCGTGTGCCTCGCCGCGGGAGCGGTGATAGAGGGAGAGGGTGTGGCAGGCGGGCGGGTGGCCGTCGCCGGCGGCGTACTGCCACCAGAACCGGGCGCCGTTGTTGATGCCGGCGACGTGCAGGGCACAGCCCAGGAGCCAGGCGGAGTGCAGGTCGGGCATCTGGTCGGTGAGGAAGTCCAGGGTGTCGCCGCGGATGGTGTCGAGGGCGGTGGTGCACAGGATCAGCAGGTCCTGGGAGCTGCCGGTGTCACCCGTCGGGCCGCTCTGGCGGTGCGGGTTGCCGGCGGTTCCGCGGTGACCGGGACCGGGCGTGGCCGCGGAGTGGGGGTGGGCGTCGGGGACGGGACGGGCGGGTGGGGCCAGGTCGTCGTGGTCGGG
The DNA here is from genome assembly GCF_040683675.1 of Streptomyces sp. NPDC093252. NCBI lineage: Bacteria > Bacillati > Actinomycetota > Actinomycetes > Kitasatosporales > Streptomycetaceae > Streptomyces > Streptomyces sp. NPDC093252. The sequence continues at coordinate 71,527 of NZ_JBFBEM010000024.1, forward strand.
GTAGGGGGCGGGGTCGTGCGGATGGGTGTCGTCGGGGATGCGGGGGCGTGGGTGCAGGCGGGCGCGGGCGAGGAGCTGGTCGATGGCAGTCATGGGGGGTGAGGTTCACTCCGGAGTGGGAGGGGTCAGGAAGGTCTCCACGATGAAGCGGGCGTGGTGGTCGACGGAGTGCGTGTATGCGGGGGTGTGGCCGAGGACCTCGGCGATCCGTTCCTGAGGCAGGCCGCACAAATGGCGCAGGACGGCCACGTCCATATGACTGTCGGACAGTCTGGTGATCGCGTCGAACAGGTCGATGAGTTCGGCCAGGTCGACCAGGTGGCCGGGGGTGGTGGCGTCGTGGAGTTCATGGGTGGAGAAGACCGCGGCTCTGAGGTCGAGCCGGCCGTCGTGGTGGCGGGGGGCGCGGGTCATGACGCGGGAGCGGAACAGTTCCCAGGCGTAGTGGTGGAGGTTCTCGTTCGTGGTGGCGTCGTCCCACAGGACCCAGAGCATGTCGAAGCTCTCGCTGATGACGTAGTTCGTCCTGCTGTCCGTCAGCAGGAAGGCGCGGGCGTAGTCGGCGTAGGCGGCTTCGACCCGGAGGGTGAACCCCACATAGGCCGGAGGGGGCAGCTCGCCGGGGTGGGCGACCTGGTCCAGGCCGTTGCGGATCCAGTCCTCTCCCCTGCCCGCCTCGCGGGCGGCGGCGATCCACAGTCGGCGCAGGGGCGGGATGGGCAGATGAAGGGAGCGCACGATGCTGAAGACCATCTCCCAGGCCGGGAAGTAGGCGAGGCCCCGCAGGAGTTCGCTGATGCGGGTACGCGAGTAGCCGGAACGTTCCACGACGACGTCGAGGGTGGTGCCCTGGGAGAAGAGGATGGTGCGGATGGGTTCGAGCAGGGCCCGGTGTGCGGGCCCCGCGTTCGGGTCGATCGGGGCCGGCGGTCGGCCGCGTTTCGGCCCGGTCACGGGCGGGGGCTTGGCCGGCCCCGGGGAGGGCATCACTGTGGCGCCTCCTGCCCCGCACCTGGACGGGATCCGGTAGGCCCGGCCTGCGATCCGGTGGGCCCGGCCTGCGGCAAGGGGCCGAGGGCGGTCAGGGACGGGATGAACCGCTGGACGAGTAAGACCAGCGAGGGCAGCGGGACCGCGGCTGCGGCGGCGTGCCCGAGCACGGCTATCACCGTGCTCCACAGGAAGACCGCTACCGGGACGGAGACGGTCCACAATTTCATACGCGACATCGCACTCGGTTTCTGTGAGCGAAGCAGCAGCAGCCCTTCCCGGCACCGGTGCTGAAGCGGCGCCGGGAGGGGATCGCCAGAATGACCCCCCTCTCCCCCGCCACGCCACGTGATCGCCGAATCACGGAAAAATCAGCGCCGATGCCCCCGTCATGTCGCCTCCCACCCCGCGGCGCCCGGCCGTACGGGCCGCGAGTTCAGCACTAAGGGGTGGAAACATCGCTTCTGCCCACCACCTGTGGGGGTTCCTGCATCATGGAAGGGACGGGCGCCGTTCGACGCCGCACTCCGTGTGGCCCCCTGTGCTGAAGCACCACCCAAGAGGGGGCCGCACGACCCATCCTCCCCAGCCGCTTCCCTCACAGCCTGCCTGCGCCCGCGTGCGGGAGTCGGACGCGGGCGCAGGGTGGCGGGCGGGGTCAGGTGTAGAGCCTCGGCGGGGTCAGCCGTAGAGCTTCTTCGAGGACGTGTAGTTGAGGACTCCGACGCCGGTGCAGGTGCCGACGTGGGTCCGGCGTTCCTGGCAGTCGGACCATCGCTGGTAGCGGTTGACGGTCCAGGTCTGCTTCCGGATGCCCCGCTTGGCGACGAACATGCTGTGCGCCGGGACGGTGTAGGTGATCGACCGGGCGGTGCTGATGCTGGCGGACAGCTCGTTCTCGAAGCCGGTCATGGCGGAGCCCTCCTCCTTGTTCTCCTGGTTGATCTGTGCCCGTGCCTTGCGCTACGGGCCGGTGAGGCCGTGCAGTTCACCGGAGACCCGGCCTCGGGCGGAGAAGGTCCGGGTGAAGGGGGCCTGCTCCTGCTGCCGGGTGGAGGAGCCGTCGCGCCAGGTGACCTTCTCGGGGGCACTGTCCCAGCCCTCGCTGAGCGGGGAGGGCGTGACACGGTCGACGGGCTCGCACCGCTCGCCACCGTCGGCCTTCGAGGAGACTTGCCGGGACGCCGCCAACGACCGCATCCGACCGGCGCCCGGAGCAGCGGTGCCCAGCCGTGGACGGAACCGTCTGCGGCGGCCGGGCAGTGGGCATGGCGCGCAGGCCTGCCCCGGCACTCGGCACCCGGCACCCGGCACCCACCGGGGATCACCGCCGTAAGCGGGCTTGCAGTGAGCCCGGTGGCGAAGGCGCTGTTCGGGCAGGGGCGACGGCTGGTCGGGGGCTGCGCCTGTGTGGGTCGGAGCCCCTCTCGCCCCTACGCCCGAGCCGGTGGTGCGGATCGGCTGCCGCGATGCGGGTCACGTCCTTCCCACCTGAGCCGGAACCCGCAGCAACCCGGCGCGACGCCCTTCGCCGGTTTCCGGGACCGGATCTCCACCGGTCCCGGAAACGACCCGTGCGAGCCGGAAGCCGCCATACGGGGCACGCCGGGACCGTCACGCCACCCGTCCTCGGCAGCCACTGCCGACCTGCCTGTCGACCTTGCCCGTCGACCGCTCGAACCCGGCCCGCCGCTACGGGCATGCCCGGCCGGCCGGGCAGAGCGGACACGGCTCTCTGAATTCCACATGCAGACAGCACAGCTCTGCCCGTTTCCACCGTTCAATCCTTTTGGTGTTTGTGGACGAGCCAGACGGCGAGGAGTGATCCGGCGGCCGGTGGGATGAAGTTGAGTGATGCTCTCAGGCCCCATTGTGCGGCGGTGAAGAGTGCGGCGAGGTGGATGAGCACCGCGATTGTCGAGACGAAGACTAAGGGGCCTCTGGCGAGCATCGTGTGTCTTTTCTGGGTGAGGCTGGCTTTGCTTGGTATTTACCGGGAGGGTCAGCATGCCGTGTGGTGGTTGTGTGCGCAACAGCAGGTTGTTGCAGGGGACTGAACCGGTGACCCCGTATGCCCCTTTGTGGAGACATTGCGAATCTGGGGTTGATTATTGCCGAGCAGGGCGAACACGGATGTTTCCGTGCCACACACATTGGCTGATTCTTTTCGGCCTGGCTCATCAATATCGCTGACTGCATACACCTGGTTTTGTATACATTACAAACTGTGATGCGCATCACTAGAGGTCCGGGCTGTCATTGCTGTCCGAATTGGATTCTTTGATGATCTTTGCGATCTTGTGTTCCGTGGTTACTTTTCGATTCGTTTACAGCTCCTGCACGTATGAACGAGAAGGAGTGGTTCGTGAGACCCGAAGAGTTTCCCTCTCCCGAGGAGAGAGGGCGGATGTGGCATGAGGAAAGCAGAAGCATCCGCTGGATAGCGGGCGGGCTCGCTGTTCTGCTGTCGGTTTCCCTGATGGAGAGCGCGGCGATGGCGGCGGTGCCGGAACAGGCCGGTGCGGCGGCGGGTGAGGAGAAGAAAAAGGCGGTCACCTCTGCGGCGGACATTCCGTCGGCGAAGGTCGCGGCCCGGTTGTCGGGGCAGCGGGTGGAGGCGCTCAGTGAGCGTACGGAGACGTCGACGACGTGGGTGAACAAGGACGGCTCGCTGACGACGGAGCTGTCGGCTGGGCCGGTGCGTTTCGAGCGGGACGGGAAGTGGGTGAACGTCGATGTCGGCCTGCGGGAGACATCGGACGGGGGTGTGGAGCCGGTCGCGCATCCGGGGTCGCTGAGGCTGGCGGGCCGTACGGGGACGCCGGCGGCGTCGCTGGCGGCGGCCGGGCGGGCGGCGCCGGTGGACCTGGTGACGCTCGGCGAGGGCGACCAGCAGATCACTCTCCAGTGGAAGGGCGGTCTGCCCGAGCCGGTGCTGGACGGCACGCGGGCGACGTACCCGGAGGCGGTGCCGGGCGCGGATGTGGTGGTGGAGGCGACCCGGACCGGGTTCGAGCAGTTCGTCGAGATCAATGAGCGTCCCGCCGCGGACGGCTACTCCTACACGCTGCCGCTGAAGGCCAGGGGCCTGAAGGTGAAGCAGCTCGCGGACGGCAGTGTCCAGTTCACCGACAAGGAGAACAAGCGGCGGGCCGTGATGCCCGCGCCGGTGATGTGGGATGCCACGGTCGACAAGCGTTCCGGTGAGCACACCCGCAGGGTGCCGGTGGCGATGAAGGTGGTGCAGAAGGGTTCCGGCGTCGATCTGGTGATGACCCCGGACGCCGCCTTCCTGAAGGATCCCGAGACGAAGTTCCCGGTGACGGTCGACCCGTCGACGTCGGCGCTGGGCAATGTCTTCGACACCTATGTGCAGCAGGGCGAGACGGTCGACTGGTCCACGGACACGGAGCTGGATCTCGGGAACCCGGGCACGACCAACGCGAACGGCACCCCGCGCACGGCACGGTCGTTCATCTCCTGGAACACCTCGCCGATCCGGGACGCGATCGTGACCGGTGCGACGCTGAGCCTGTTCAACTTCCACTCGGGCAACACCGACTGCACGGCCCAGTCGTGGCAGGTGTGGTCGGCGGGAGCCGCATCGACATCGTCGCGGTGGACCGCGCAGCCCGCCTGGACCGCGCAGCGGGCGTCCTCGACGCAGACCCGCGGGAACCCGGCGTGCACGGCGGCGCCGGACGGCTGGATCACCGCGGACGTGACCACCCTGGCGCAGGAGTGGGCGTCGGCCGCGGCGACCCGGGGGCACATGGGCCTGCGGGCGGCGAGCGAGACGGTCGTCGCGCAGTGGAAGCGGGTCAACTCCGCGAACGCGGCGTCGAACCCGCCGAAGCTGTCGGTGACGTACAACTTCCGGCCGAAGACGGGCACGAAGCAGGAGGCCGGGCCGCCGTTCTTCTCCTACAGCGGCGCCTATACGGTGAACACCGTGCGGCCGGTCCTGCGGGACACGTTCGTCGACGCGGACGGCGACAGGGTCAACGGCACCTTCCAGATCTACGACTCCACCGGCACGACCCAGGTCGGCACCAACATGGTGTCCCCCTATGTGGCGTCCGGTTCGGCGGCGTCGGTGACCGTCCCGGCCGGGGTCCTCACCCACGGCACCACCTACCGCTTCCGCACCAGCCCCTACGACGGCACCCACTACAACACCGGCTGGTCGGCGTGGAAGACGTTCACCGTCGACACCGCCGCCCCCTCCGCCCCGCCCGCGGTGACCTCCACCGACTACCCCTCAGGACAGTGGGTCAAGGGCGCCGGGCAGGCGGGCACGTTCACCGTCACCCCGCCCGCCGCCGACCACCAGTGGCTGGAATGGTCCCTGGACGGCGTGACCTGGACCAAGGTCACCACCGGCGGCGCCGCAGCCGACAAGGCGATCAGTGTCACCCCGCCGAAGAACGGCACCCACACCCTCCAGGTCCGCTCCGTGGACCGCGCCGACAACAGGTCCGAACCCCGCGAGTACGTCTTCCACGCCGGGTCCGGCGGGTTCGTCCAGCCCTCCGAGGGCGAACGCACCGCGCGCCGACTGCCGCTGGTCGCCGAGGCCGCCGCGAGCACCTACGACAGTGTGGCGTTCTCCTGGCGCCGCTCCGAGGCCGACCCCTGGGTGCGGATCCCGGCCGGTGACGTCACCTCCGGCGGCACCGCCCTCACCGCCTGGCCCGTCCCCCTGGTCAGCGGGAAGAACGCGCCGCTGGTGTGGAATGCCACCAGCACCGTCGACCCGGACGGCACCGTCCAGATCAAGGCCGACTTCACCGGCCCCGGCTCTGCCGCCTCCTCCACCGCGCCGCTGACCGTGGTCGTGGACCGCAACGCCGACGGCGCCGCCACCACCGACACCGGTCCCGGCTCGCTGAACCTCCTCACCGGCGACTACACCCTCTCCGAGACCGACGCCTCCTTCTTCGACATGTCGGTGACCCGCACCGCCTCCTCCCGCAGCCCGCAGCAGGGCGCCCAGCAGGAGGGCCAGGCGGCGATCTTCGGCAGTGAGTGGGTGGCCGGAACGACGGCTGAGCTGACCGACTCCGATTACAGCCACTTGCGCAGGATCTCCGACACCGCCGTCGCCGTGGTGACCACCGAGGGTGATGCCCTGCACTTCACCGCCAACGCGGCCCGCACCGGCTGGATCCCCGAGCCCGGCGCCGAACCCCTGACCCTGACCGGCAGCGTGAGCGCGGCGACGTTCACCCTCACCGACACCGAGGGCACGGTGACCACGTTCACCAAGCCCACCGGCGGGAGCACCTGGCAGGTCTCCTCCACCCTGCTGGACGGCCTGACGAACTCCACCACCACCGTCGTCTCCGAAACGGTCACCACGGGCGGCACGACACTGGCCCGCCCCCGGCGGATCATCGCCCCGACCTCGGCCGCCACCGCCGCCACCTGCGAAGCAACCCCGGCCACGAGGGGCTGCCGGGTCCTGGAGTTCGTCTACGCCACGGCCACCACGGCCACCGGCACCGACACCAACGCCCAGTTCGGCGACTACACCGGCCAGGTCCGCCAGATACGCCTGTACTCCACCCAGCCCGGCGCGACCGCGGCCACCGCGACCGTCGTCGCCACCTACCGCTACGACTCCCTGGGCCGGCTGCGCCAGTCCTGGGACCCCCGCATCGGGCAGCAGGCCCAGACCCAGTACGCCTACCACGAAGGCCGCGTCACCTGGCTGGAACCGCCCGGTGAACTGCCCTACACCTTCACCTACGGCAACGCCGCAACCGGCACCGCCCCCGGCGCGGGCATGCTCCTGAACGTCTCCCGCCCCGCCCTCCAGCAGGGCAGCGCCACCACCACCGACGGCGACGCGGTCACCAGCATCGTCTACGGCGTCCCGCTGACCGGCACCAAGGCCCCCCACACCATGGGCGCCACCACCACCGCCGGCTGGGGCCAGCTCGACAACCCCAGCGACGCCACCGCCGTCTTCCCCCCGGACTCCGTCCCCGCCTCCCACGACGGTGACGCCCTCACCTCCGGGAGCTACGGCCGGGCGACCGTCCACTACCTCAACGCCTCCGGCCGCCAGGTCAACACCGCCGAACCCGGCGGCCACATCAGCACCACCGAGTACGACCGCTTCGGCAACACCGTCCGTGAACTGACCCCCGGCAACCGCGCCCTCGCCCTCGGCACCACACAGACCCAGCAGGACACCCTCACCGACCTCGGAATCGTCTCCCGCTCCTCCTCCGAGCGGGCCCACCTGCTGTCGACGACCTCCCTGTTCAACGACACCGGCACCCGCGAACTGGAGGAATTCGGGCCGCTGCGCCGGGTCGACCTCGGCGAGGACCTGAAGGACGGCACCACCGTCCTGGTCGAAGCCGGCACCTCCGTGCCCGCCCGCGCCTGGACGGTCAGGGAGTACGACGAGGGGCGGCCCACCAACGGCACCGCCACCGTCAGGGACCAGGTCACCGTGGAAGTCACCGGCGCCCGGGTCCGGGACTACTACTCGGTCATGGGTGAACAGCGCGTCACCTCGACCCAGTACGACTGGGCCAAGGGCCTGCCCACCCTTGTCATCCAGGACTCCGGCGGCCTCAACCTGACCACCTCGACCGGCTACGACGCCCAGGGCCGCGTCACCTCCCAGTCCCTGCCCGGCTCCACCGGCAGCGATGCCGCCACCCGGATCACCACGTACTGGTCCGGCAGCGGTACCGGCTGGTGCCAGGGCCGCCCCGAGTGGGCCGACGCGGTCTGCTGGACCGGCCCGGCCGGCGCCATCACCGGCGGCGGCTCCAACCCGGCCAACCTGCCCGACACCAGCACCGAGTACGACTACTACGGGCAGCCCGCCACCGTCACCGACACCGCCAACGGCCAGACCCGCACCACCACCACCGTCTACGACGCGGCCGGCCGCCCGGAGACGACCACCATCACCGGCACCCTCGGCCAGGCCGTCCCCACATCGACCACCGAGTACGACCCCGCCACCGGCAAGATCCTCAGAACCGTCTCACCCGGCGGCGGCACCATCACCCGCGCCTACGACCAGCTCGGCCGCCTCATCTCCTACACCGACGCCGACGGCGGACAGACCACCACCGAGTACGACCGCCTCGACCGGCCCGTCAAAACCACCGACACCGCCCCCTCCACGGTCACCTACACCTACGACCACACCGCCGAGCCCCGCGGTCTGCTCACCAAGTCCACCGACTCGGTCGCCGGTGACTTCACCGCCACCTACGACCCCGACGGCTCCCTCACCACGCAGCAACTTCCCGGCGGCTACACCCTGAACGTCACCGAGGACCCCGCGGGTGCCGTCACCTCCCGGGCCTACACCCGTGACAGCGACAGCACCTCCGTCTACACCGACACCGTCACCGAGAACGCCCACGGCCAGACCACCAGCCACCAGGGCTGGTCCGCCCAGGAATACACCTACGACAAGGCCGGCCGCCTCACCGGCGTCGACGACACCGTCGGCGAGACCTGCACCCGCCGCACCTACACCTTCGACCAGCGCTCCAACCGCACCGCCCTGGCCACCTCCACCGGAGCCGCCGGGGCCGCCTGCACCTCCACCGGGGCCACCACCACCAACAGCACCTACGACAGCGCCGACCGCCTCACCAACACCGGATACACCTACGACGCCTTCGGCCGCACCACCGCCCTGCCCGGCAGCACCCTCAGCTACTACACCAACGACCTCGCCCACCAGCAGACCAGCGGCACCACCCGCCAGACCTGGCAGCTCGACGCCGCCCTGCGCTTCCGCTCCTGGACCACCGAGACCGGCAGCGGCACCACCTGGACCCAGACCGCGTCCAAGATCAACCACTACGACGGCGACAGCGACAACCCCCGCTGGATCACCGAGAACACCACCACCGGCGCCCTCACCCGCAACGTCGACGGCACCGGCGGAGACCTCGCCGCCACCACCGGCCAGACCGGCGACACCATCCTCCAGCTCACCAACATCCACGGCGACATCGCCCTCCAACTGCCCCTCGACACCACCCAGGCACCCACCGCCCTCGACAGCGACGAATACGGCAACCCCCGCCCCGACCAGGCAGCCACCCGCTACAACTGGCTCGGCGCGAAACAACGCTCCACCGAAACCGTCACCGGCCTCACCCTCATGGGCGTCCGCCTCTACAACCCGGCCACCGGACGCTTCCTCTCCCTCGACCCCGTCTACGGCGGAAACGCCAATGCCTACGAGTACTGCAGTGCCGACCCCATCAACTGCTACGACCTCGACGGCCGATTCGGCTGGGGCAAGATGTTCGACCGCGTGGGGATGGGCCTGTCCGTCGCCGCGATGTTCGGCTGTGGTCCCTGCGCGGCCGGTGCAGCGGCCATCAGCATCGGCCGCGGGGCCTACAAGATCTCCCGCGGAGACCGCTCCGGATGGATCGACGTCGCGGGAGGCGCCTTCTACTCAGGCGCCAGAGTGGCCAGGTGGGGCGGCAACCGATGGAAGACCCGCAGCGTGCGGGCCAACCCCAAGGGCGTGAGAAACGGACGGGCGCGAGCCAACAAGCGCGCACGCCAGAGAGCAGCCGCCAAGCACAGGAGCTACAACCGGCGCGTAGTGCGCCGGGCCAACCGAGTCGACCGCTGGTACGGATACGGCAGCACCTCCTACTCGGCCTATGGTGAGTGGCGCGACTGGCGCCGCTGAACCCATCAGCGAGATGACGTAGGAATCACCACAGCGCGTGGGGCGGGGCTGCGCGAGGCAGCCCCGCCCCGTCCACTCAGCTCACCTCAGCTCACCTCAGCTCATGCAGGATTCAAGGAGAGAGAGTTCCATGCACGCCCGCCCACGGAGACGTACCCCCGATCTGGCGGCCACGGCCGATGCGTTCGCGTCCCGGCTGCTGGACCGCATCGACCGCCGATTCCACGGACCCGCCGAACAGTCGGGAACCGAGGAACTCGCGGCTGCGTGGAGGCGCGTCCGGGCGAAGCCCGGACGGCTGTCCACCAAGACCAGCGACGAGTGGAGCCATATTGGATCGTTCATGGGAACCAGCGGCTTCGGATGGTTCCTCCTCACCACTCTCATCGGAATCCTGTACCTGGTAAGCCCCCTCGGCGGGTGGGCCGCCGCACTGGTGCACACCGTCATCCTGATCACCGTGTCACTGACCACAGGGCTCGCTGCGACACGGATCGCCGCACACTACGCGGCCACCGCCGCGATCTCCCGGAACTACGCCTCGAACCGGCGCATACGCACCATGACATCGATCCTGCGCAGCCGAACCGTCCTTGCCGTCGCTGCCGTGACCGCGGCCGTCCTGTACATCTCCTTCGGGATGAATCACTCCTGAGCACTCATTTCAGCCCTCGCGGTCTCCCCGAGCTTCCACGCGCAACCCGCCTGCGAAGCCCGCGACCGCGTCTGACCCGCCCGACCGGCCCGAGACGGGCCCAAGGAGTGTGCGGCGCGACAACTCCCGCACCGCCCTGGTCCACCGCTCCACCGCTCCACCGCTCCACCGCTCCCGCACAATTCGCAGAAGCTGAGTCCGATGTACAAGCGGTTCGCGGCGATGCACGCGCCCATCTGGGAATAGGGGGCAGCAAGAAGGCCGCCCCACCGGCGTCTCACCCGTAGAGCGGCCTCCCTGCGCGTGCCACCGTCAGTCGAATCACCGGTCCCGAGCCAGCCCCTCCGTCCGCGAGGTGTCCTCCAGCAGGGCCGCCACCTCGAACCGGCGGGGCCACAGGCGGGCCGCCCACGCCAGTTCATGGGCTCCGGATCGGAGTCGGCCGACTCGATCACCGGCATCATGCCGGGCGTCAGAATCCGCACGGCGCGGGCGACGGCTGGCCGGGGAAGCCGCTCGCCAAGGGCTGTCGCAGCAGAGTCTGCTGCCGGGCCACCGCCGCCACGGTCCCGGCCTCCCTCACCTCCCGCTCCGCGCAGGCGCCGACCGCCCGGGGCGGCTCGCCGAGCGGATCCTCCCGCTGGGGGGACTGTTGCTGACACAGTCATCGCCCGGCCCGCCCTCAACGAGGCGACGGCGCTGGGGACTCTACGTCCTGGGACGGTCGCCTCGCACCGGTGGTGGTCTGCGCGCCGGAGGGGAGTCGTGCCCGAGCGGCTGCGGGCGATTGTTCGGGGCAGCCGGCCCTACCGGCAGCAAGGGCCCATGCCGTGATCGTCGTGATGCCTCTTCCCTTCTCGTCATCCTCCGATGGCAACGTCGTTGAGGCGTACCGTGGCGGTGGGGTCGCGGTCGGCTTCTCCAGGGTGGTGGCGCACAGGGTGAAGGAGACGGAGGACCCGGTGGACAGGCTGGTGTCCGTACCCGCCCGCCGGCTTCCACCGCAAACCGTCGCCCTCCGAGAACGCCCGCCCCGATGCGGTCGGTTGTGGTCGGATGTCTTCCTCAGCGCCCGAGGCGGGGACCGGTCGGCCGACGCGGACCGGACCCTCGCTGCTCGGCGGTCCCGATAGAGTGCCGCCGGTTGCGGCGGGCGGAGGTGTCGGTGCGGGAGAAGTTGCTCACGGCCGTGCGGACGCGGACCGCGCACGCCACCAAGACCGGTGATTCGCGGTGGGTGCTGGCGCCGGAGGCGTTGGAGGAGGCGGGTGCCCTGCTGGCCCGGGTGCTCGGGTCCGACGAGGATCCCGACCTGGAGGTGCTGCGGGCCGTCGGCGAGCTGTACTGGCTGCGGGTTCAGGCGCTGCCGGTCGATGAAGGGGACGAGGAGCTGCGCCTGGCGGCGATCCTCTACCAGCCGGTGTACGAGGCCGACCCGGATGCGGTGCCGGAACAATTGCGCGGCTTGTACGCCGCACGGACCCGTCGCCCGAAGAAGCGCAAGCGCAAGGGTGGGCGGATGGATCCGGCCGCCTGTACCGACCAGGGCGCGGAACTGTTCGACTGGTTCCTGCACAACGGTGACCTGGAGGCGTTGGAGAAGGCTGTTCACCTGTTCCGGACGGCGTTGTCCGCCGTTCCGGAGGACCATCCGATGTACGGGCCGTGTCTGTCGAACATGCATACCGCGGCGTCCGCGCTGGCCGACGAGACCGGCGACGAGGACGTGCTGCGGGAGGCGGTGAGCGCGGGCCTGGCCCTGCTCGACGTCGTGGACGAACGCGCTCCCGAGTACCCGGAACACGCCGCCGAGGTCGGGCTCACGCTGCGGTCCCTGTTCGAGCGCACGGGAGCCGTCAGCGTGCTGCGGAAGTCGGTGGGGCTGTCCCGGTCCGCGGTGGCCGCGACCCCGGAGGACGGAGCCATCCGAGCCGGTCGCCTGTCCCATCTGGGCGTCGTGCTCCAGATGCTGCACCAGCACGCCGGGGATGCGCGGGCCATCGACCAGGCGATCACCGCCGGGCGGGATGCGGTCGCCGCGATGCCGGTCGGCGATCCCGGCCGGGCCACCTGTCTGTCCCACCTGGGAAACACCCTGCGCGTCGCGTTCGAAGCGAGCGGCGACACCGCCCTGCTGCGGGAGGCGGTCGCGGTGGGCCGGGCGGCGTTGGAGAGCACGCCGGAGGACGATCCCGGTCGGGCGGGGAGTATGTCGAGCCTCGGCGGCGCGTTGCAGTTGCTGTACGAGCACACCGGGGACCGCGCCGCGCTGGCGGAGGCGGTCGCCCTCGGGCGCGCCGCGTCGGCGTCCCTGCCCGCCGACCACCCCGCCCGGCCGGCTGTCCTGGCCAACCTCGGCGTGAGCTTGCGGGAGCTGTTCGAAGCCACCGGGGACGCGAACCTGCTCCACGAAGCGGTCGTCGCCCACCGTCAGGCCGACGCTGCCACCCCCGACGCGCATCCCAGCCGGGCCGGCCGCCTGACCAACCTCGGGAACACGCTGCGCGCGCTGTACGACCATTCCGGGGATCGGCAGGCGTTGGACGATGCCGTCGCGGCCGGTCGTCGTGCCGTCGCGGCGATCCCCGACGGCGATCCCCTGCGGGCCGCGAGCCTGTCCAACCTCGGGAGTGCGCTGCTGGCCCAGTTCGACGAGACCGATGATGTACAGCCGCTGAGGGAGGCCGTTTCGGCCAGCCGAAAGGCTGTCGCGGCGATTCCGGTCGATCATCCGTGGCACGCCCGATTCCAGTCCCACCTCGGGATCAGCCTGCACACGCTGTTCCAGCGGACCGGTGATCCCGACAGCTTGCGCGAGGCCATCGCGGCCGGTCGGGCCGCGGTCACCGAGGTGCCCGACGGCCACCCGGAACTGGTTGGCTACGTGACCGGCCTGAGTGCCACCCTGCGCACCGCGTTCACCGCATCCGAAGACCAGCGAACGCTTTCGGATGCCCGGGACGCTCTGGCGGACATCGCGGCCCACGGCGTCGGCGCACGAGATGGCTCACCGGAAGACGATCCGGTCCGTTCAATGATCCGGCCCGATCTCCACGACCCGGCCGCGCAGGATCCGGCCGCGCGGGATCCGGCCGAGGAGACCGGCTCGAAACACAATCCGGACCCGGGGGCGGAACTCGGCGAGGGGCCTGGACAGGGTTCGACGAGGGATCATCGGATCCGGCAGGTCCGCGGCCGGGTCGACCGGTTCACCACCGCTCCTGCGCCTGAGGTCGTACTCGGCTCCGACGCGGTCGGCGAGGTGGTGGACCTGCTCTGTTCGGTGCCCGATCCGGTCGAGGACATCGAGGTCGCACAGGTCGCGGGCTGGCTGTTCTGGCTGCGGTTCGCCGCCCGTGGCACGGTGGAAGGCGAACCGGAGCTGATGATCGCGCTGGATCTGCTCGCCCCGCTGTACTCGATGGACGCCGGCGCCGTTCCCGAGCTGATCGGCGAACTGTGGGACGCCACACCGCCGGCCGAGCCGGATGGGGCCGCGGTGCTGGCCAAGCTCGGTCGGGCGCAGTTCCGGGATGCGCAGGAGAACGACGACGACACGGTCGCGCTGAACCGGTCCGTCGACCTGCTGCGCCGGGCTGTCGCCATCGCCGGATCCGACCACCCCGACTACGCCCCATGCCTGGGCAACCTGGGCAGCGCGCTGCTGACCCGGTTCGAACGCGGGAAACTCCCGGCCGACTTGTCCGAGTCGATCGAGTTCTGCCGGGCGGCGGTCGGGGCCTGCCGACCCGACGAGCCCGCCCGCGCCGGCTGCCTGTCCAACCTGGGCAACGCCCTGCTGACCCGGTTCGAGCACCTGGCGAGCGAGGCGGACCTGGACGCCGCCATAGAAGCCTGCCAGGCCGCGGTCACCGGCTGGCCCGATCACCCCGACCACACCGCGATGGTGTCCCTTCTCGACCTCGCGGTGCGGACCAGGGCCGCGGTCGGCGATCAGGCGGCCGGGCTGGACCGGGGCATCGAGGAGGCGCGCACCGGCTCGTCGAGCGCACCCGGTGGGCCGGACGCGGACGAACTGAGCGAGCTGCTGCTGGCCCGGTTCGAACGCGCCGGGGATCCGGCGGATCTGGACGAGGCGATCCAGGTGCGCCGGGACGCGGTCGGCACGGCGGTGGACGACTCCGGACGGGCCTCGCACCTATCCGGCCTCTGCGACCTGCTGCGGGTCCGGTTCGTCCACTTCGGAAACACATCGGACCTCAGTGACGCGATAGCGCACGGTCGCGCCGCGGTGGCGGCGACCCCGGCCGGGGATCCCGAGTCCGGGGGCCGGCAGGCCCACCTCGCCAACGCGCTCAGTCGGCGCTACAAGAACACCGGCGATCTCGGCGACCTGGAGGAGGCGGCGGCGCTGGGCCGAAGCGCGGTGGCCGCCACGCCCGTCGACGACTTCAACCGCCTCAATTTCCTGACGAGTCTTTGCGACACCCTCCGCAGCCTGTTCGAGCGCACCGACCGGCTCACGGATCTCGACGACGCGGTTGAGGCCGGGCGGGCCGCGATGGACGCCGCACCACAGCAATCCCCGCACCTCCCGGCGTTCCTCGGCAACCTCGGGGCCGCGCTGCTGGCCCGGTTCCGGCGTACCGGCAGCCTGGCCGACCTGGACGCGTCGGTCGATCTGCTGCGGCGGGCGGCGCTCGCCGTGCAGGCCGCCGGCCCGGACCGGGCGTTGATGCTGGCGAACCTGGGCGCCGCCCTCCAGATCCGCTTCGATTCGATGGGCGGCCCCGAGGACCTGGACGAGGCGATCGACATCTGCCGAGAGGCCGTGCGCGCCACCCTGCCTGAGCACCCCGGCCGGGCGGCACGCCTGTCCAACCTCGCCGGGGCGTTGCAGGCGCGGTTCGGGATCGGCGGCGAGGCGACAGATCTGGACGAGGCGGTGGCGGCCAGCCGGTCCGCGGTCGAGGCGCATCCACCCGGTCACCCGGCCCGGGCACCGGCATGGTCGAACCACGCCCTGGTGCTGCGCGGGCGGTACGAGCACAGCGGCCGGCCTGCACACCTCGACGCGGCGGTGGTGGCCGCGCGCTCCGCGGTGGCCGAGGCGCCCGCCGATCACCCGAACCGCCCCGCGTACCTGGCCAATCTGAGTGGGGCGCTGCGCGACCGGCACGCCCACAACGGTGCCGATGAGGACCTCGACGGCGCGCTCGCGGCGGCGCGGGAAGCGGCGTCGGCCGACGTGGGTCCCCCTCGGGTCCGCGCGGTGGCGGCGGCGCGGTGGGGAGGGCTGGCCGCGGCGGCCGGCCGGTGGGCGGAGGCCGTGGCCGGATACCGGGCGACGATCGATCTCCTGGCCCGGATGGTTCCGCGCCAACTCACCCGCCGTGACCAGGAGTTCCTGCTCGATGACGCGCACGGGACCGGGTCGGACGCCGCCGCGTGCTGCGTACGGGTCGGGTCGCTCGTCCAGGCCGTTGAGCTGTTCGAGCAGGGCCGCGGCCTGCTGCTGAGCCAGGCGCTGGACAGCCGCACCGACCTCACCGCGCTGGCCGAGCGCCATCCGGAGCTGGCCGAACGGTTCGTCGCGCTGTGCGCGGAGTTCGACTCCCCCGCTCCTGCGGACGATGCCGTGGCACGACGTGCGACGGCCACGGCGTTCGACCGGCTCGTCGCGGACATCCAGAAGCTGCCCGGGTTCGACCGCTTCCTGCGCCCACCGGCCGTAGCCGATCTCACGCCGGACGAGGGTCAGGTGGTGATCGTCAGTGTGTCCCCGTACGGCTCCCACGCCCTGATCCTGCCCGCCGACGGCGAGGTCACGGCCGTGCCGCTGCCCACGCTCACGCCCGACGCCGTACTGGCCGAGGTCGGCGACTTCCTCCAGGCGGTCGAGGACACCACCGCCAACTCGGCGCGGACCCGGGCCGCCGCCCAGGATCGGATGACGCGCACGCTCGGCTGGCTGTGGGACACGGTCGCCGGTCCCGTACTCGACGCCGTGGGCATCACCGGGACGCCGCGCGGCGGCGAGCCCTGGCCCCGGCTGTGGTGGTGCCCGTCGGGCCTGCTGTCGTTCCTGCCACTGCACGCAGCGGGCCATCACGACACGGCGTCCGACGCCATGCCGCGCACGGTGCTGGACAGGGTGGTGTGCTCCGTCACCCCGACGCTCCGGGCGTTCGCCCATTCCCGGCGCGCGGCGGATCCGGCCCCGCCTCGTGCCGGTCGGGCGGTCGTGGTGGCGATGCCGAGGACCCCGGGTGGATACGCCGATCTGTCGGGTGCCGAAGCCGAGACGGCGGTGCTGCGCCGGCACTTCCCCGGCCAGGTCGACGTGCGCACCGGCACGGCCGCCACCCACGACGCCGTGCTCGACGCGCTGGCCGGGGCCCGGTGGGCACACTTCGCTTGCCACGGGCGCAGCGACCTGGCCGATCCATCGGCCGGGGGGCTGGTGCTGGCCGACCACCACAACCAGCCGCTCACCGTGATGGACCTGGCCAGGTTCCGGATGGACGACGCCGAGTTGGCGTTCCTGTCCGCGTGCTCCACCGCGCGTCCCAGCGGTCGGCTGGCCGACGAGGCGATCCATCTGGCCTCCGCCTTCCAACTCGCCGGCTACCGGCACGTGATCGGCACCCTGTGGCGGATCGGCGACTGGCAGGCGGTGGACGTCGCCGATCTGATCTACTCGGCGATCGCCGACGGCGCGGGCGTTGCCGAGGCGGTCCACAGCGCGACCCGCCGAATGCGCGACCGATGGCCGGACGACCCCTCGGCGTGGGCGTCGCACGTCCACGTCGGCACGTAGCCGGAGGGTGTCAGGCAGGCTGTCCCAACAGGCAGGTCGCGACACACGCCGCGTGATCGTCGTCGTCGGCGGACAGCACCAGACCCCGCGAGCCCGCCCCACCGCTGCAATGCGCCACGAACGTGGGGCGCGCGGTCGCGGTGTCCCTGGTCGCGAACACGAAGCGGCTCTCCGTGACCGTCACCAAAGCGATGCCATGCGCCGCCGCGAACTCGACCGCACCACTCTGGTACGGCGAAGTGGCGACCATTACCCCCTTGTGCGCGCCGACGCTGAGGATCTTCTGGTGAAGCACCTGGACGAGTTCACGCTTGATCGGATTGCGGTGCAGCTTGGCCTCGACGACCACCAGGAAGGCCATGCCCGCGAACTGGTACCGGACGGTCGCGTCGAAGTCGTACGCACCATCGGCGCCAACGATCTTCTCGTGCACGGTGACCACGAGGTCGTCCACCTCCGACCCCGCGGCGCCCAGCAGCTCCCCCGCGACGAACTCCTCGAACTCCCCAGGTGTGATCGCCGGGTGCGGATAGCGGAGGGTGCGGTCGTCCTCGGTCACGCGCCGACACTACTCCAGGCCGTCACCTTGTCCCCAGGCTTGCTACGTGCCGGGCGCCAAGGCATCCCGTCCACTGAGGCGGGCGAGCAGATCACGGCATCCTTTGTCCGGAAAATGGTGAGGGCTGAGCTCGGGTGGAGAGATCACCGACGGGGGCGCGGGAAACCGACCAGCCTCCCGGCGATGAACTCCTCCAGCCCGACAGCAGGGACACGGACGCGGGAGCGTTCGGTATACGGGACCCACCGTCGTCCCTTTCCCGGCAGCCGGCCGACTGCGAACGACTTCAAGGGTCCGGACGATCCCCGATTTCACCAACCGGGGATCGTCGGCTACAACTGCGCCGCACTGCTCTGCCTCCGATTCAGGGAGAGCAGGGCCGCAACCATCCGTCAGGGCAATCAGCCGTAAATTGAATGCCGTTGATGGCGGGATTGCGACGCCGCGTTTCCCCTTCGTGCACGGTTGATTGTCCGGACGAATCCGCCCGCCCGCAGCGGCGCGGCCACGTCCAATTTCGGAACTAGCCTCTCTCACCATGGTTTCGGATGAGTTGAATGGTCTGTTCCTGGTGCTGACGGGTTCGGAGATGCCGAATCTGGATCCGAAGCTGATGCTGGAGTATCTGTCGGTTCCGCAGCGGGAGCTGGACAGGCAGCTCGGTGAGGTGCAGGGGCTGGTGGTGCAGGTCGCGCAGTCGGTGTCGGGGACGTCGAACGGGGAGTTCTCGGGCGCGTACCACGAGGCGATGCTGACGCTGGCGTCGCCGGAGGGCATGTCGCTGCTGGAGGGGCTGCGCCAGGCGGCGCGGGAGCTGGCGGACTATGTGGACGAGTCCGCGTATCAGGTCGAGTACACGAACCTGATGATCGTGTTGCAGTTGATGATGTTCGTGGTGGAGTTCGCGCTGACGTTCATCACGGCGATCTGGGACCCGGCGGGTGCGCTGCTGAGGCAGTCGTTCCTGCGGGCGTTCTACAGGATGGTGCTGAAGTCCCTGGTGGCGCGGGTGCTGGCGTCGGTGGCCGTGCAGGAGGTGGTCCAGGTCGGGCTGGCGGTGGCGCTGGACCGGGTGGCGCAGTGGATGCTGGCGCGGGAGGGGAAGCACACGGTCCGGGGGGACTCGTATCTGACG
>NZ_JBFBEM010000025.1:0-52426 GCF_040683675.1 Streptomyces sp. NPDC093252
GCACCCCGCTGAGCCCGAAACCACCCACCGCGAGCGACGCGCCCTCCGGCACATCACCCACCGCCGCCGCAGCCGAGGCGACCACCTTGTCCATCAGCCCGCCGCCAGATCCGACGGGTGCTGTGCCAGGGGTGTGACCTCGATGTTCATATAGGGATGGAGCGGGAGGTCCCACAGGATCCGGTGCAGCGCCTCGTTGTCCTGGACGTCGAAGACACTGATGTTGGCGTACTGCCCGACGCACCGCCAGATGTGCGCCCACTCGCCGGACTTCTGGAGCGTCTGGCAGTAGGCCCGCTCCCGGGCCAGCAGGTCCGCGCGCACCTCGGAGTCGAGATCGGGCGGGAGATCGACGTCCATGCGCACCGCGAACAGCACCGTGTTCACGCCCTGTCGAGGACGAACGCGTAGGTGACTTCGCGGTCCTTGCCGTTCGCGGCCAGGCCGGGTTCGAGGATCAGCTCGGGTTTGACGGCGGAGGCGATGTCGTCGGCGACATGGCTGCCGCCCTTGAAGTACAACTGGGTGGTCACGGGCTGGTGTCCGGGCGCCGCGACCTTGAGGTGCAGATGGGCCGGGCGCCAGGCGTGCCAGCCCGCGGCGGCGATCAGCCTGCCGCAGGATCCGTCCGTCGGTATCTGGTAGGGCGCCGGCTCGACGGTGTGGATCCCGAAGCGGCCCTCGTCGTCCACGCTGACCGTGCCGCGCAGGTTCCACTCCGGCAGGTCCGGGGCGAACTGCGAGTAGTAGCCGTCGGCGTCGGCCTGCCAGATCTCCAGGGTGGCCCCGGCCAACGGGGCACCGCTGACGCTCGTCACCTGCCCCTGGAAGAGCAGGCCGGTCCCCCTCTCGTCCTCGCGCATGGGCAGCGT
This sequence comes from Streptomyces sp. NPDC093252, assembly GCF_040683675.1. NCBI lineage: Bacteria > Bacillati > Actinomycetota > Actinomycetes > Kitasatosporales > Streptomycetaceae > Streptomyces > Streptomyces sp. NPDC093252. The sequence continues at coordinate 873 of NZ_JBFBEM010000025.1, forward strand.
CGCCCGTGCGTCGAGGGCCGGGGCGCCGGGAACGTAGTAGGGCCCCTCGATGGTGCCCTTGCTGCCTTCCCGGTTCTCGGCCGCGACGTCCTCGACGACGTGCTCGATCCACACGTCGAGGAAGAGCGGCCACTCGCCGTCCTCGCCCACCCGGATGAGCCATGCCTTGAGGGCGTCGTACTCGGCGTAGGTGACCTTGTGGCGGCGGATGATGTCGTGTGCGGCGCTGAGAAGCTCGGTGACGAGGGTGTCGACACGCTTGGTGTCGACGTCGGCCGTCCCCGCGCCCTGTCTGGTGCGGAACTGCTCGGTGGCGGCGGCGCCGGACGCGGCTGCGGTGGCCCGTTCGGTGGTGATGTCGGTCATGGTCTGTCTTCCGTCCCTTGGAGGATGCGTCTGAGGAGGGGATGCCGGATGGGTGAGGCGTGAGGTGTACTGGAGGCGCCGATGAGGCGTCAGGTGTCCAGGCGGTAGCGCGCCAGTTTGTCCGGGTCGATGTCGATGCCGAGTCCGGCGCCTTCGCGGATGTGCAGGGTGCCGGACTCGATGGTGAGGGGCTCGGTGAGCAGGTCGTCGGTCATGTCGAGGAAGTTGGACAGTTCACCGGCGTGCAGTGAGGCGGAGCGGTGGGCCGCGCCGAAGGCGACCGCGCACAGGGTGCCGATCTGGCCGTCGATCTGGTTGCCCAGCACCGTCTCCACTCCGAGGCCCTCGCACAGGTGCAGCACGCGCTGGGAGCCGGTGAAACCGGTGCGGGCGGTCTTGATGCTGATGGCGGTTGCCGAGCCGCCGAGGAGTTCCCGGGTCACCTCGGCCGCGCCGGTGGCGCTTTCGTCGGCGATGAAGGGGACCGTGCTCTGCCGCACGAGCCACCGGCGGGACAGCACATCGTCGGCCGGGCACAGTTCCTCGGCGAAGGTCAGACCGAGGTCGGCCATCTCCCGCAGTGCCCGCGCGGAATCGGAGGCGCTCCAGCCCCGGTTGCCGTCGATGTACAGGTCGATGTCCGGGCCGAGCGCTTCGCGCAGGCCGCGGCAGGCGGCGACGTCGTCGGTGTAGGGCTTGCGGCCGACCTTCACCTTGAACGTGGTGATGCCGTAGGTGTCCCTGATCCGTATGGCGTCCGCGACCATGTCCCCGACCGGGGCGAAGCCGACCATGTGACTCACCCGCATGCGGTCCGTGTAGCCGCCGAGCAGCCCGGAGACCGGCATGCCCGCGGCCTGGCCGAGAATGTCCCACAGTGCCATGTCGACGGCGGATTTGGCGGCGGGGTTGCCGACGGTCCGGTCGAGACGCTCGTGGACGGCTTCCCGTTCCAGTGGGGTCAGCCCGAGGATCTGCGGCGCGAAGATCTTCTCGATCACCGCGACGATCGATTCCTGGGTCTCGCCGTAGGTGTAGGGGCGGGGTGGTGCTTCGGCGGTCCCCGTCAGCCCTTCGTCGGTGTGCACCCGTACCAGGACGTGCTCGGCGATGTGCACTTCGCCGCTCGCGAACCTCAGTGGTTTCGCGTAGGGAATGGCGAAGGGTATTGCCTCGATCCCGACGATCTTCATGCCACTCCTTCGATTCCTTGAAGAAAGACGCCGTTGCGCTCCAGCACACTCAGGAGGTGGTGGAGCAGGGGGGAGGTGTCGTCCGTGCGCCAGGCCAGGGCCAGCGGAACGGACGGGGCGTCCGCGTCCCCTATGGCCTTGCACAGCACGCCCTCGCGGGGTGCGGAGCGGATGGAGTCCGGCAGGACGGCGATGCCCAGGCCGGCGGCGACCAGGGCCAGGGCGGCCGATGTCTCGGTGACCTCGTATGCGCAGTGCGGATAGAAGCCGCTGCTGAGACAGGTGCGGACGACCGCGTCATTGACCACGGAGCCGAGGGTGGCGCCGTACATGATGAAGTCCTCGTGGCGCAGGTCCCCGATACGGACCAGGTCGGCCCCGGCGAGCCGGTGCTCGCTCGGTACGACAGCGACCAGCGGCTCGTCGGCCAGCGCTCGGTGCGCAATGCCTTCCTGGCGGATCGGCGGGCGCAGCACACCGACGTCCAGCCGCCGTTCGATGAGCGCCGACTCCTGGGCGGGTGTGAGCATCTCGGTGTGCACCTCCATCATCGCGTGCGGCATCTCCCGCTTGAGCAGCCGTGCCAGTACGGGCAGTTGACGGTACGAGGCGGAGCCCGTCAGGCCGACCCTGAGCACCCCCTCCACACCGGTGGCGAGGCGCCCCACCCTCGCCACCGCCTCGTCGACTGCCTTGAGGATGTGTTCCACATCGGTGCGGAACACCTCGCCGGCACCGGTCAGGACGACCTGACGGGTGGTGCGGACGAACAGGTCCACCCCGAGTTCCCGCTCCAGGCGGCGGATCGCCTGGGACAGCGGCGGCTGTGCCATGTGCAGCCGTTCCGCCGCCTTTCCGAAATGACATGTCTCGGCGACCGCCAGGAAATAGCGAAGATTTCGGAGCTCCATCGGGCCGACCCCTTTCCCTGGGGGCCTCGAATGTGCTCCAGCGTAGGAATCGAACCCCATACGGCACAAATACTTGATGGCATCGTATTGAGACGTATGGGATATCAATACCCCCCTGGGTCAACCCTGGGGGATTGTCTGGGGCCGACCCTTCATCTCGCTGTCATGGTGCTGAAAAGCACTGGCAACGAGGCCGGCCCGTCCGGCGGCCCGGTCGAGTGAGAGGGACGGGATCATGGCCGACGACTTCAGCCGCGCACGGACCATCCTTGAGGATGCCCTCGTGGAGGACCCGGACAGCGGTGTGTACCGGGTCCGCAGGAGCGTCTTCACCGATGAGGAACTCTTCGAGCTGGAGATGAGACACATCTTCGAGGGGAACTGGATCTATCTCGCGCACGAGAGCCAGATCCCGGAGATCGGAAGTTACTTCACGACCTACATCGGCAGGCAACCTGTCGTCATCTCCCGTGACAAGCAGGGTGAGTTGCACTGTCTGGTCAACGCGTGCAGTCACCGCGGCGCGATGCTGTGCCGCCGGAAGACCGACAACCGGACGACGTTCACCTGCCCCTTCCACGGCTGGACCTTCAGCAACAGCGGCAAGCTGCTCAAGGTGAAGGACCCGCGCGACGCCGGGTACCCGGAGCAGTTCAACACCGACGGCTCGCACGACCTGAAGAAGGTCGCCCGGTTCGAGAATTACCGGGGGTTCCTGTTCGGCAGCCTGAGCCCGGACGTGAAACCCCTGACCGAGCACCTCGGTGACGCGGCCGTCGTCATCGACATGATCGTCGACCAGTCCCCGGAGGGTCTGGAGGTCCTGCGCGGCTCCTCGACGTACCACTACGACGGCAACTGGAAGCTCCAGGCGGAGAACGGCGCCGATGGCTATCACGTCTCCGCGACCCACTGGAACTACGCCGCCACCCAGGCCCGCCGGACCTCCGGCGAGTCGAAGAACGAGACGAAGACAATGGACGCGGGTGGCTGGTCGAAGCAGAAGGGCGGCTTCTACTCCTTCGACCACGGCCATCTGCTGCTGTGGACCAAGTGGCTCGATCCGACGAACCGTCCGCTGTACGGGAAGCGGGACGATCTGGCCGCCGAGTTCGGCCCGGAGAAGGCCGACTGGATGATCGGTGTCTCCCGCAATCTCTGCCTCTACCCGAACGTCTATCTGATGGACCAGTTCAGCTCCCAGATCCGGCACTTCAGGCCCATCTCGGTCGACCGGACCGAGGTCACCATCTACTGCATCGCCCCCAAGGGCGAGCCGGCCGAGGACCGGGCCCGCCGCATCCGGCAGTACGAGGACTTCTTCAACGCCACCGGTATGGCCACCCCCGACGATCTGGAGGAGTTCCGCTCCTGCCAGAAGACCTACCTGGCCGAGTCCATGCCCTGGAACGACCTCAGCCGCGGCGCCGTGCACCAGCTCGACGGACCCGACGAGGACGCCAGGAAGATCGGCATCACCCCGCTCGTCAGCGGGGTGCGCACCGAGGACGAGGGCCTCTACCCCATCCAGCACGGCTACTGGCGCCAGACCCTGCGCGACGCCCTGGGAGCGGCGAAGTGACCACGACCGTGAGCGAGATGACACTGGAGGCGGTCCGCCGGTTCCTCTACCGAGAGGCCCGCCACCTGGACGACCGCGAGTTCGAGAAGTGGCTGGAGTGCTACCACCCCGACGCCGAGTTCTGGATGCCGGCCTGGGCCGACGACGACGAACTCACCCGCGACCCGCAACGCGAGATCTCCCTGGTCTACTACCCGAGCCGGGCAGGTCTTGAGGACCGGGTGTTCCGCATCCGCACCGACCGCTCCAGCGCGACCAGCCTGCCCGAGCCGCGCACCGGCCACAACATCACCAATGTCGAGATCACCGGCCGCGACGGCGACCTGGTCGACGTGCGCTTCAACTGGTTCACGCTCTACTACCGCTACCAGACGACCGACACCTACTTCGGCACGTCCTTCTACCGGCTCGACATCAGCGGCCCCGAGCCGTTGATCCGCAGCAAGAGGGTCGTCCTCAAGAACGACTATGTGCATCACGTCGTCGACATCTACCACGTCTGACCACCTCGAAATGAGCAACCCCATGCCTTTCCAGGTCGCCCTGAACTTCGAGGACGGCGTCACCCGGTTCATCGAGTGCCGTCCGCACGAGACCGTCGCCGAAGCCGCCTACAAGGCCCGCATCAACATCCCACTCGACTGCCGCGACGGCGCCTGCGGGACCTGCAAGTCCCTGTGCGAGTCGGGCAGCTACGACGCCGGCGACTACATCGACGAGGCGCTGACCGAGGAGGAGGCGGGGCGCGGCTACTGCCTGCCCTGCCAGATGACCCCGCACAGCGACCTCGTCCTGGGTATCCCGTCCTCGTCCGCCGCCGCGAAGACCGCCGCCGTCCGGCACACCGCCGCCCTCACCTCCCTCCGGCGTCTCTCCGCCACCACCGCCGAGTTCACCCTCGACGTCGACGACCGGGCGGGGCTGGACTTCCTGCCCGGCCAGTACGTCAACATCGCCGTCCCCGGCACGGACCGCACCCGTTCGTACTCCTTCAGCTCGGGGCCCGACAGGCGGCAGGTGTCCTTTCTCGTCCGGATCGTCGAGGGCGGCGCGATGTCCACCTATCTCGGCGAGCGCGCCAGGGTGGGCGACCGCATCGAGTTCACCGGCCCGATCGGCGGCTTCTACCTCCGTGAACCCGCCCGGCCCGTCCTGCTGCTGGCGGGCGGCACCGGCCTCGCACCCCTGCTGTCCATGCTGGAGCGCATGGCCCAGCGTCCGTCCGCCCACCCGGTCCATCTGATCTACGGCGTCACCACCGACCAGGACCTCGTCCACCTGGACACCCTGGAGGACTACCTGCGGACCCTTCCCGGCTTCACCTTCGACCACTGCGTGGCGGACCCGTCGAGCACCGCCCGCAACAAGGGTTTCGTCACCGGGCTCATGGACGCCGGCACCCTCCACGGCGGCGGCGCGGATGTGTACCTGTGCGGACCGCCGCCCATGGTGGAGGCGGTGCGCCACCGGATCGCGGCCCTCGGGGTCGCTCCGGCGGGCTTCCACTACGAGAAGTTCACCCCGGCCGCCACCGACGCGTCGCTCGCAACGGCGGAGGCGGCATGAGCGTGCACACAGGCCGGTTCGCTGGAAGGACCGCCGTCGTCACCGGCGCCGGCCAGGGCATCGGCCTCGCGGTGGCCCGCCGGCTCGCCGCCGAGTCCGCACAGGTCGTGCTGGTGGACCGCGCCGACACGGTCCGGGACGCGGCGAAGGATCTCGGCGCCCGCGCGGTCCTCGCCGACCTGGAGACCTACCAGGGCGCACAGGCCGCCATCGCAGCGTCCCTGGAACTGCTCGGCCGGATCGACGTCCTGGTCAACAACGTGGGCGGCGCCATCCGCTTCAAGCCGTACGAGCACTACACCCCCGAAGAGATCCAGGCCGAGGTCCAGCGGTCCCTGTTCCCCACCCTGTGGACCTGCCGTGCCGTGCTCCCGCACCTCATCGCACGCCAGGGCGGCACCATCGTCAATGTCTCCTCGGTGGCCACCCGCGGCATCCACCGCGTCCCGTACGCGGCGGCGAAGGGCGGCATCAACGCCCTCACGGCCTCCCTGGCCCTGGAGACGGCTCCGTACGGCATCAGGGTGGTGGCCACCGCGCCGGGCGGCACGGACGCCCCGGACCGCCGCGTCGCCCGCGGTCCCGAGCCCGGCACCGACCAGGAACGGACCTGGGCCCGGCAGGTTGTCGACCAGACGGTCGCCTCGTCCCTCATGAAGCGGTACGGCACGCTGGACGAGCAGGCGGGTGCGATCTGCTTCCTGGCATCGGACGAGGCGTCGTACATCACCGGCACCGTACTGCCCGTCGCCGGCGGAGACCTCGGATGACCCGCCCGGCCGGCGATGCTAGCGTGCGATCCCATGGGCAATCACCCTGATCAGCGGCCCCGTCTCGTCGGACGGGGCGACGAGACGGCCGTGCTGGCCCGCGCGATCGACGACGCCCTCCGCGGTCGTCCCGGGCTCCTCCTCCTGGAGGGCCCGGCCGGGATCGGCAAGACGGCACTCGTCGAAGAAGCGCTGGCCGGGCACGAGGGAGCCCTGGGCGTGTACCGCGTCGCCGGCGTCTCCTGGGAGTGCGAGGTGCCGCTGGGCATCGCCGGCCAGCTCGTCCACCGCGGCGGGAGCGCCCTCGCGCTGCCCGCCCCGACAGCACCGGAGGCCGCACTCACCACCGGCCGGCTGCTCCACCGCCAGTGGGCCTCCCACCAGCAGCGCGAACCGCTGATCGTGATCGTCGACGACGCCCACTGGGCGGACGCGGAGAGCCTGAGGGCGGTGCGCTCCGCGGTGCGTCTCATGTCCCAGCAGCGGGTTGTCGTCATCCTGATCGCACGGGACGATCCCCGGGAGACCTCCGACGCACCGGGTCCGGGCGCCGCGCTGACCGCGTCCGCCCTGCGCACCCTGGACTTCCTCGAAGGCTGCCGGGGCGACGCACTGCGCCCCAGGCCGCTGACCCCGCAGGAGGTACGCGACGTGGCCCACGGCCTGGCCGGACTCGCCCTCGACCTGCCCGCGGCCCGGCATCTGTGCCACCACACCGGTGGCAACCCCCGGTACGCGACCGAGCTGCTGCGTGAGCTTCCCCCGGAGACATGGGAGGACTGGCGCCCCGAACTGCCTGCGCCGACCCGTTACGCGGCGACGGTCCGTCACCGCCTGGCCGGCTGCGGTCCGGCTGCCCGGTCCCTGGTCGAGGCGTGCGCGGTCCTGGGGGAAAAGACGTCGCTGAGCGCCGCCTCCCTCCTGGCGGGTCTGGACAGCCCGCTGCCCGCCGCGGACGAGTCATGTACGGCCGGCCTGCTGACCACGACCGCCGAGCCGGGCCACGCCCTGCTGGCGTTCCCCCACCCGCTGGTCCGTGCCGCCGTCCTCACCGGCATCGACCTGACACGGCGTGCCGCGCTGCACCTGCGTGCCGCGGAGATCACCGAGGACCCCGGCAGCCGGCTGAATCACCGCGTGGCCGCCACCACGAGGACGGACGAGGCCCTCGCCGGGGAACTCGACCTGTACGCCGCTGAACGCGCGCAGGCGGGGGAGTGGTCGGCGGTCGCAGACACCCTGGTCCGGGCCGGACGCCTGAGCGGGGTACGGGCCACCCGGGAGGACCGGCTGCTCCGCGCGGTCGACGCGATGATCGGGGCCGGCGACGTGCCCCAGGCCACCGCGTTCGCGGCCGAACTGCAGAGTTTCCCGGCCGGCGCCCTGCGCGACACGGTTCTCGGCTACCTCGCCATCATGCGCGGCCGGCCCGCCGAGGCGGACGCCTTCCTGACCCAGGGCTGGGAACGCTGCGACCCCGAGCACCACCGCGAGCTGATGGCCAGGATCTGCCAGCGGCGCGTCCTGGACGCCCTGGGCCGCTGGGACGGAAGCGACCTGGTCGACTGGGCCCGCCGGGCCATCGAGTTCGCCCCAGACCCGGACGACCCCTCCGCCATCGAGTCGGAGGCCGTGCTCGGACTGGGCCTGGCGGCGATGGGCCGCCCCCAGGAGGCGCTGGCCGCGTACGAGACGGCCGTGGCCGAGATGCCCGGCAGCGCCCAGCACCAGCGGTTCCAGCTGGGCCGTGGCTGGGTGGACCTTGCCCTGGACGCGCCCGAAGCCGCCCGCTCCCGCCTCGAAGCGGCGGTACCGACCGGCTTCCGCATGGGCTCCACCCGTATCTCCCTGTGGGCCGAGGGGTGGCTGGCCCGCACCCAGTTCGCGCTGGGTTCCTGGCCCGAAGCCCTGGAGACCGTGCAGCGTGCCGCCGCACGGCTCGCGGAAGTGCGGATCGAGCTGGTGCGCCCACTCGTGCACTGGACCGGCGCGCAGATCCACGCTCTGCGCGGCGACTGGGACGAGGCCGACCGGCAGGTGGACGAGGCCGCAGCCGGCCTCCACCACTACAAGGTCATGCTCATACCGTCGTGCCTGGCTCGCGCCCAGGTCGCCGAGGCACGGGGCGACTACGAACGGGTGGTCGAGGCCCTCTCACCGGTGGTCCAGCTCACCGAACGGGAGACCGTCGACGAACCCGGCTTCTGGCCCTGGCCCGATGTGTACGCCAATGCCCTCGTGGTGATCGGCCGCCTGGACGAGGCCGACACCTTCCTCACACCGTACGAGGAACTGGCCGCCCGCCGGGGCCACCGTTCCGCCCAGGCCCGCAACGGCCTCGCCCGCAGCCGGCTCATCGCCGCGCGCGGTGATATCGAAGCCGCCCGCCAGGAGTTCGAACGTGCCCTGGCCCTGCTGGAACACCTGCCCTTGCCGTACGACCGTGCCAGGATCAACTTCGCCTACGGTCAGACCCTGCGTCGGGCGGGCAAACGCCGCGAGGCCGACAGCGTCCTGCGCAACGCCCGTGACGCCTACGCGACCCTCGGCGCCCACACCTATGTGGCGCGCTGTGACCGCGAGCTCCAGGCGGGTGGACTGAGCCCCCGCCGTCTCACCTCGGGCCTGGCCCAGCTCACCCCGCAGGAGCGGGCCGTGGCCCAGCTCGTCGCCGTCGGCGCCAGCAACCAGCACACGGCACTGGAACTCTTCATCTCGGTCAAGACCGTGCAGTACCACCTGACACATGTGTACGCGAAGCTGGGCGTCCGCTCCCGCAGTGAACTCGCCGCGCAGTTCAGGGATTCGCTGTCGGCCGACTGACGGCCTCGCGGTCCGACTGACCTGCGCGCAGCGGGGCATGGACGATGCCGTGCCCCTTGCCGTCGGGGATCACGTGAGACCGTGGAGCCTCCCGTTCGAGGCGGGCCCGCTGCCGCGTTCGACCAGCCCAGGTGCGCTCGGTGACGGGCTGCGCCATCCCGAACGCCTTGCCGGCCTGCGCTTCCTCAACCCGGTGCCGACGAGTACCCTCACCGGGGCGGTGATCGCCGCTCGCACCCGTCCCGGATGCGCCGACGTGTCTGTGGGCCAGGTACAGCGAGCTTCGGAGAGCGCCGGCCGTGGTCCTGCCCCCTCGGTTCGCCGGCAGACCGGCTCGGCCCCGCCCACGGGAGGCCGGCGGTCCGCAGGGTCGAGGACGGGGACGCCGCGGCGAAGGGCTCGGCTCGCGCTCCGAGCCGCGACAACTCATGATCGACATGATCACCCGCGGTGACCTCGGCCGGAGATCTGGGTGGGGCTTCTACGACTGGAAGGAGGACCAGTGCCCGATACCCTGATCGGCTTGGGCCGTCATAGCAGGCCCGACTCGGCGCGGTCTGTGCCCGGAAGGTCGACATGACGCCGATGGAAGGCCGAACCGCACTTGTCACCGGGGCGGGTGGAGGTATCGGCCTGGCCATTGCGAAGCGCTTGTCGGAGCGAGGCGCCCGTGTCGTAGCCGTTGACCTCAAGGAGCGGCCGGCCGAGCTGCCGGAGCCCGTGCACTTTCTCGGAGCCGATGTCAGTCGCTCCGAAACGGCCGGCGATGCGGTCGGTCTTGCGATGGACATCACCGGCCGCCTCGACTACCTGGTCAACGCGGCCGGAGTCGCTTGGTTCGACCGTGACGGGTCGGTTGCGGACATGCCGATGGATGTCTGGCACCGCATGATCGGCATCAACCTGAACGGCCCGATGCTGTTCGCACGTGCGGCACTGTCTGTGATGCGGAGTCAGCGGTCGGGTTCGATGGTCCACATTGCGAGCCTTGCCGGGCTTCGCACATCGGATGGACCGGGCGACGCCTATCAGGTCTCCAAGGCGGCATTGATCAGCTTGTCGCGCGGAATCGCGATGAACCACGCCGCTGAAGGCATCCGGTCGAACACGATCTGTCCGGGCGCGGTGCTGAGCCCGATGATCTCGGACATCTATGAAGCAGACCCCAACCGGCGCACTGCGATGGAACAGCGTGCGCCCCTGGGCCGTCTCGGGCTCCCGAAGGACATCGCCCAGGCGGCCTGCTATCTCCTTTCGGACGATGCGTCATTCGTTACGGGCATCGATCTGGTTGTGGATGGCGGTTTGATGATCAAGGTCGCGTAGCGGGCTAGGGTCAGGCGCCCGTGTGCCAGCTCTTCGGGGCGGTTTCGTTCAAAGGGTTTCCCGCCCGAAGCGTGGACACCTTGCCGTGCGGCAGCGGCCGGTGTGTCCGATCGCTGTTCGGGGGCGATCGGGCTGATCCTGCCGCGAGTGACTCCTGTCGAAGACGGCGTAAGCCGCCCGGGGGCCTTGGTCGGGTACCCCCCAGCCCCTGGGGCCCGCGGAGCTGCCTGGCTGGAGGGGATGGCGGGGTTCTCCGGCCGCTTGTCGGGCCGGTGGCCGGGGCCGTTCATGATGACCTGGTGGCCGGCGTCGATGAGCCGGACGAGGAGGGATCCGGCGACGACGGGCTCGGGGGAGAGGGGCAGCAGTCGCCAGGTGCACGGTTGCTGTGATGACCGAGGACCGGCCCCGCGGAGCAGGGCATGGGCCGCTCCTCCCGGGACCTGTCTCACGGATGCCAGGTCCGATGCCAGGTCCGCCAACGCCCCGTGCTGACCGTCGAGTTCGGCCTACCGCCTGGTCGTCTGCGGGGTCGTGGAACCTGTCGGACGCCGGTCGCTCCTGCCCTTGCCGAGCAGTTGATGGAGACCGTCACGGTCACCCGCGATCCATCAGCGCCTGCGTGATGAGCAGAAGCTCAAGGCCTCGCTCACACCGTTCCGGTGGTGGGTGCGCGTGAACCTGCCGGGCGGGGCGGACCGCTCGAAGTTCACGGTGCCGGCGAGACGTTGAGCCAGGCCCGGAAGCCCATATGGGCCAGTGCTTCCTTCAGGGCACCGGGTCAGACCGAGGACCCGTGAACGGCACCGGATCAGGGCATTCGTGATAGCGCTGCCCTGCTCGCAGCACATGCTCTTCCGTCCCGTGACACACATGGACCAGTGGTCGCGCGGACGCGTTCCGCTGGTTGGGAGGCGCCCCGCGCCGCCTGAGGCCCAAACCATCTCAAGGTCGAGAGGGCAAGGCTGATCTCGGACATTCACTAGGATATCTGTCACATTTTTCTGGCCGAAACCGTTGACACAGGGGATTAAAGACCTGAAGATTCGACCATTGGAGATTTCCTCCGCTCTTGGTCGCCGGCAACTGAATTGTGGCCACGTGGGCCGGAAGCCGATCAACCTGACTAGTTCGTGTCGCTGCGGCAACCCTGCGAAGACGGCGGGGACGGGCTCGAAGGCACGATCCGGCGGCCCGAGAGCACGAGCCCATTGTCTCGGCCACGTGCAACAGGGAGAAGTAGCAGATGACAACTACCGGTGCGTCCCGTACCTCTCCGGCAACCCGGGGTGACGACCCTCAGTTGGACCGCAGGCTTGGCGTTGCGTCGATCGTCTACATGGTCGTCGCGGGCGCAGCGCCGCTCGCAACCAGCGTTGCCGTGGTGCCGACAGTCTTCGCGGCCAGCGGGAACCAGGTGTCGCCGCTGTACTTCGTGGCCGCCGGGCTCCTCCTCGGGCTCTTCTCTGTCGGCTTCACGCTGATGAGCCGGCATGTTCAGAATGCGGGTGCGTTCTACTCCTACGTTCAGGCTGGGCTCGGAAAGATCCCCGGCGCCGGGGCGGCGGCGCTCGCTCTCGTCTCCTACTCCGTACTTCTGATCGGAACCCTGGCGTACTTCGGTGTTGTTGCGTCAGCGGCTTCCAAGGAGTACCTCAACATCGACGCGAAGTGGTGGGTGTGTGTGCTCCTCCTCGTTGTCTTTGCGGGCTTCATGGCCTACCGGGACATCGAGGTCAGCGCCAAGCTTCTCGCCGTCCTGCTCATCCTGGAGACCTTGGTTGTGCTGATCGTTGACTTTGCGATCTTCGCGCAGGGCGGTCGCAGCGGTATCGGCGCATCTCCGCTCGATGTCACCAGGATGCTCGACGGCGCACCGGGACTCGGCCTGACCTTCGCATTCCTCGGGTTCATCGGTTTCGAGGCCACTGCCGTGTTCCGCAGCGAGGCCAAGAACCCGGAGCGCACGATCCCGCGCGCTACGTACATCGCAGTCGCACTCATCGGCTTTGTCTACGCATTCACCGCCTGGTGTCTCGCCATCGGCATCGGGCCCGGCCAGGCACTCTCGGTCATCAGCGCCGACCCTGGGAACGCGGTGAACAACGTTGCGGTCGAGTACATCGGAACTGCGATGAAGGACGTCATCACGATTCTTATCGTCACCAGTTTCGTTGCCGGCGTCCTGACGTTCGTCAATGTCGTCGCACGTTACATTTTCAACCTTTCGAACGGTGGTGTGCTGCCCAGGGTTCTGGGTGAGGTGCACCCGAAGCACCTCGCACCGTCGAAGGCGTCCGTGGTCGTCACCGCGATCTCGTTCACGGCGATCGCCGGCCTGGCGATCGGGGGCGTCGACCCGCTGACGCAGATCTATCCGTGGTTCACCGGCGTGGCCACTCTCGGCATCATCTCTCTGATGTTCCTGACGAGTGCTGCAGTCGTCCTGTTCCACCAGCGGAACCGCGCGTCGCATCCCATGTGGAACGCGGTCATCGCTCCGGTGCTGTCGCTTCTGGGGCTCGGGTTCACCCTCTACAAGGTCATCGAGAACTTCGATCTCCTGGTCGGCGGACAGAAGCCGGCGAACATCATCTTCGTTCTCGCGGCGATCGTGTTTGCCCTGGGCGCTGGTTCTCTCGCGCTCGCGAGGGCCCGGCGGCCAGAGGCGTACGAGAAGATGCTCGAAAACTGACGTATCGGGCACGACAGTAACGCTCAGTGACGGCCGCAGATGGCCGTCGGGACAATTGGGGAAGGCAACTGATGATGACCAGTCGAGGGCTGCTCGAAGGACGGCGTGCGTTCGTCACCGGAGCCGCGCAGGGAATCGGTGCGGCAACTGCGCGGCGTTTCGCGGAGGAGGGTGCCTCGGTTGCTGTCGCTGACCTCGATGGCGGGGGTGCTGCCGCTCAGGCGAGCGCACTGACAGATGCCGGTTTCGACGCGTTCGGCATCACGCTCGACGTCGCTGACGATGCCGCGGTCAAGGCCGCGATCGACAGGACCGCGGAGCGCTTCGGTGGCCTGGATGTGGTAGTGGCGAACGCTGGTGTCGGGCCCCTGGCTGCTGCGGAGACGACGCCGACCGCATCGTTCGAACGCACCCTTCGTATCAACGTCTCAGGCGTCTACAGCTCGTTCGTGCACGCGATTCCGCACCTGCGAGCCGCCGGCGGAGGACAGCTCCTCGCGACGTCGTCGCTGGCCAGCAAGGCCGGTGTTGCCTTCATGTCGGCCTACTGCGCGTCGAAGTTCGCGGTCGTCGGGATGGTTCAGGCCCTGTCCAAGGAACTCGGCCGTGACCAGATTCGGGTGAACGCCGTAGCTCCGGGGTTCGTGGAGACCTCGCTGCTCGATACGTTCATGCCGTTTCAGGCGCAACGCAGTGGCACGTCGGAGGGGGAAGCCCGTAGCGGAATCATCGACGGCATTCCGCTGGGCCGGCTCGTCCAGTCCCACGAGGTCGCGGACGCCTTCGTGTACTTGGCGTCTCCTCTGGCCTCTGCTGTGAGCGGCGAGGTCATCACTGTGAGCGGTGGCGGCGTCTGAGGCCGCCCACGGAGCACGATCGACGTCTGCGCTTTCAGGGTCCTCGTACGGGAACGTGCGTCAGAGCTTGAGGAGTGCTTGGAGGGCGTCGCGCGTTTCGTTGATGTGGGCGGTCATGAGGGCGGCCGCCTGGTCCGGGTCCTTGTCAGTGATGGCGGCGAGGATCTCGGAGTGGTGGTCGTTCGCGTTGAGGTCGATGTGGCTGAAGACGGCGCTGACCGGCAGGTACATACGGCTGCGTGCCTGGGCGACAGCCTCGACGAGCTGGTCGTTGCCGGATACCTGGGCGATGCCGAGGTGGAAGGCGGAGTCGAGAAGCTTGAACTCGGTGATGTGGGTGGGTGAGTCCTCGTGCCTTGCCCGCTCGACGATGTCGCCCATCTGCCTCACCAGCTTCGCGAGGCGCGGCATGTCGGCGGTGCGACGGCGTTCGGCGGCCAGGCGCGCTGCCCCGGATTCGACGATGACACGGAAGTCGAAAGCATCACGGACTTCGGCCTCGTTGCGCTGCAGGTCGAACCGTAGCTGCGCCCGGTCGAGCGCGGGCTCGAGGACCAGGAACCCGCCACCGCGTCCACGCCGGACGGACACACGGCCCTCGTGTTCGAGGACAGCGACTGCGGCGCGGACGGTGTTTCGGGAGACGTCGAGCATCTCAGCCAGGTCGCGTTCCGCGGGGAGCCGTTCGCCGGGCCGGAACTTGCCGAGGTCCAGGGAACGCCGGATCTGTTCAACGGCCAGCTCGTGAGCAGCGATCTGCCGCACGGGTTGAAGACCGGTCTCCTCGGGCACGTCCTACCTCCTAGCAATCCGCAGGATACTGCAACACCTGTCCTGATGCTGATTCCCTCGCCAGGCGGGTTCGCCCACAGAACCGACGAGCGGCCGGGCACGATGCCCGGCCGCTCGTCGGTTGCTGAGCGTTCGTCGACCTCCGGGGCCCGGAACCGGGTCAGGCCGGCGTGTCGCTGGGCCCGGCGAACTCGAAGCCGCGGTACCCGTCCGAGAAGATGTCATGGCAGATGCGCCGGTACCTCGCCGCCCCGCCGACGTACGGCAGGAACGCCTTCGGCTTCCCAGGGATGTTCGCCCCGTGGTACCAGGAGTTGGTCGTCTTGAGGTACAGCGTGCCTTCGGCGACCTCGAGTGCATGCGCGACCCAGTCGTCCTGCGCTTCGACGGCGGCCTCGATGCGGTCGAGGCTGTTCTTCTTCATGTGCGCCAGGGCCTCGGAGATGAGCTCCACATGGTGCTCGATGGCGAGAGCCGCGTTCGACTGGGACGCCGGGCTCTGCGGCCCGGTGACCATGAAGAGGTTCGGGAACCCGGAGATCTGCAGACCGAGGTAGGTGCGGGGACCGGCGGACCAGGATTCCTGGATGGTCAGGCCGTCTACGCCCCGGATATCGACCGCGGTCAGGGCGCCGGTGATGGCGTCGAAGCCGGTCGCGAAGATGATGTCATCGACCGCGAGCAGCCGGTCGCGGGTCTGGATCCCGTTCTCGGTGATCCCGGCGATGGGGTCTTCACGGACATCGACGAGCTCGACGTTGGACCGGTTGTAGGTCTGGTAGTAGTCGGTGTCCACACAGGTCCGCTTGGTGCCGATGTGATGGCTGGGCAGCAGTCTCCTGGCGGTCTCCGCGTCCTCGACGATGTCCAGGATCTTGCTCCGGGCGAAGTCCTGCGCCGTGATGTTCGCCTCCTCGCTCTCGAAGAGGTTGTTGAAGCATCCGGTGAGCGCCATGACGCCGCCGCGCTCCCAGCCCTCCTGGTAACGGTTCTGCCGCTCGCCGTCATCGACGGCCGAGGTGGCAATGGTCGCCGCCATGGAAGGGATGCCGTTCTCGTTCCTCTTCGAGCGGGCCTTGCGGTGCTGGTTCTCCGCCTTGATGACGGCGCGCTCCTCGTCGGACAGCGGACGGTTGCGGGCGGGCATGGAGTAGTTGGGGGTCCGCTGGAGGACGTAGAGCTGATCAGCCTGCTCGGCGACCTTCGGGATGGTCTGGATGCCCGAGGAGCCGGTGCCTATGACGGCGACGCGGCGGCCGAAGAAGTCGATCGCCTTGTGCGGCCACGTGCCGGTGTGGAAGGTCCGGCCCTTGAAGGTGTCGAGGCCCGGGAAGTCCGGCGCGTTCAGGGAAGTGAGGTTGCCGACGGCCATGACGACGAAGCGGCTGACGACATCGGTGCCGTTGTCCAGGGTCGTGATCCAGGTCCGGTCCGCCTCGTTCCAGTGGGTGCTGATCAGCTCACGGCCGAACTCGATGTCCTTGCGCAGGTCGAAGACGTCGGCCACGTGCTGGAGGTAGGCGAGGATCTCGGGCTGGGTCGCGTACCGCTCGGACCAGTTCCAGTCGGCGACGAGCTCGGGGGAGAACGAATAGCAGTAGTCGACGGACTCGATGTCGCACCGGGCGCCGGGGTACCTGTTCCAGTACCAGGTGCCACCCACGTCGTCGGCTCGGTCGATCGCGAGGACGGAGAGGCCCATCCGGTGCGCCTGGTGAATCATGTACAAGCCTGAGAAGCCGGCGCCCACAATGAGCAGGTCGTACTTCTTCGAGTCATTGCTCTCGGTCATTGCTCGTCACGCTCCGAAGTGGCTGGTGTCCGGCAGGTCGCCGTTGCGGGCTGGGGGAGTGGTCTGCGGCGACGGGGTGGCTTGTTCTTCGGGTGTGACGTAGGCGGCGGAGATGCCTCCGTCGGCCCTGAGGTCGATCCCGTTGACGTAGCTCGACGCGTCGCTGAGGAGGAACACGGCGGCGCCGGCCATCTCCTCGGGTGTTCCGTAGCGTCGCGGCGGAATGTGAACCATGCGCCGTTCGAGTTCGGCGGGGGTGTAGTGGAAACCGCGCATCATGGGGGTGTCGATGGGCCCGGGGCTGAGCGTGTTGACCCGTATCCCCCTGAGCGCGAACTCGATGGCCAGTTCGCGGGACATGGTCACGACCGCGCCCTTGCTTGCGGCGTACCCGAGCTGAGAGACGGCGGAGCCGAGGGTGGCGGCCAGTGAGCCGGTGTTCACGATGGACCCGCCGCCGGCCGCCAGCAGATGGGGGATGCCGGACTGGCAGCACAGGTACACGCTGCGGACATTCGCGCGCAGTGCCCGGTCGAAGTCGTCGGCGTCCGTGTCGAGGATGGACCCGTCCTCGGGGAGGAGGGTGCCGGCGTTGTTGAACAGCCCGTTGATGTGGCCGTAGCGATGCGCGACCTCGGCGTACAGAGCCTGTACCTGGGCGGCGTCGGTGAGGTCGCCGACGAGGAAGGAGTCGGCTCCGGTGTCGTCTGCTTTCACCAGGTCGATGCCGACGACGGTTGCCCCCTCGTTCTTGAGGGCGGTGACGGTTGCCCGCCCGATGCCTCCAGCGGCGCCAGTGATGACGATGACCTTGTCGTCGAACGTTTTCATCTGAATTCCTTCCTCGGCAGGGCGAATCCGCGGGACCGCTCGTCGCTCTGCCGGGGGTCGTCTGCGGGGACCTCCACCAGTGGACTGATGGTAGAGACTTTAGACCAATAAGGCCGCGGCGTTCAATGCCCTGCCGCGGGCCGGCCCGGAGGTGTGTCTGGGCGGCCTGCGCCAGCTCGCGTGGCCGGGGTGCGGCGAGCGCTGGGAAGCGCCGTTCTGGCGTCGCCGCCGAACCGGCGCGACAACGGCCTATCGATTGGATCTTTGGCGTTCAGGGGGTCGGGCCGCTGCCACGAGGAATGGGCTGCCGCTACCGGGACGTCCCTGGAGGAGCGTCCCCCGCCCGGCACCTCCGACGCCGCGAACCGGGATGCGCTCTGCACGTCGCTCGGTCCGGAGGCCCGCCGTCGCGGCTCGCGACGGGGCGAGGCGGAACGAATGAGATCCTGACCGGGACGGAGACGGTCACTGACCGGGAATCGTCGCTGGATGTCCGGGCGCGGCTTCTGGTCGTGGCGCGGCTCAGATGTCCGGGTACACCTGGAACCGCAGGGGCACCTGTCGTTCGCCGGCCGGCATGTGCCCGCCAGCGCTGCCTTGAGCGGCACGCGGCCGCATGTCTGCTCAGGGCGTACTCGCGCCGGAAAGGATGCGGCCGTGAGTGGCCGGCCCGCCGCCCTGTCATGGCGCGCTCGGACCGCGTTTGCCGCGCCCCGCCCCCGGGGTCGCGGCCGGCAGCGGTGTTCAGCGGTTGAGCCAGGCCTCGAACGTCTCTCGGGTGCGGCTGATGTGTTCGGTCATCAGCCGCGCGGATGCTTCGCTGTCCTTCGCCTCGATCGCGGCGAGAATCTCAGCATGGGCCTCATCGCCGGCCGAGTCGATACGGCCGAAGATGGCGCCGACAGGCAGAAACATCCTGCGCCTGCTCTCATCGACTGCCTGCGCGAGGTGCCTGCTGCCTGAAGCCTGGGCGATCCCGAGGTGGAACGAGGAGTCCAGCACGTTGTACTTGTGCAGTTGGGTGCTCTTCGTCTCCTGCCGGGCGCCTTCGATCGTCTCGCGCATGCGGTCCACGAGCCGTGACAGCGGCGCCAGGTCCTCCTCCAGGCGCCGCTTGGCCGCCAGCCGGGCCGCGCCGCTCTCGACGATGACGCGGAACTCGAACGCGGCCTGCATGGCGGCTCGGTCCCTCTGGAGGCGCTGCCGCGTCGCGGCCAGGTCATAGGTTGGTTCCATGACCAGGAAGCCGCCTCCGCGCCCGCGGCGCACCGAGATCATGTCCTCGCGCTCCAGGACGGCAATCGCGGAACGCACGGTGGTCCGCGAGACATCGAGGGTCTCGGCAAGTTCACGCTCGGGCGGCAGCCGGTCCCCCGGCAGGAACTGGCCGATTTCGATGGAACGCCGGATCTGCTCGACGACCAGCTCGTGGGCCGCGATCTGACGGACTGGGCCGAGGGTGTTGTCGTCTTCCATCATCGTCTCCGCAGTACGGTTCATCCGGCCAGCCACCTCGATACCACCGAGGCCCACTCGTCTGGTCTCTCACCGCAGACAGAGTGGCCCGCGTCGATCTGGATCAGGGATGCGTTCGGCATCTCGGCGACGATGGCCTCTGAGTGCCACGGGGACGTGACAATGTCCCGCAGTCCGGCGATGACGAGCGTCGGATGGTGGATGCTGTCCAGCTTGTTGTGGGAATCGTGGTTGCGGCACGCGTGGGCCGCAGCCTCGAAGCCGATCATGTCCAACGATGCCGCTGCGCGGGCCTCCTGGGCGACGGCCGGGTTGGTGCGGACGAAGTCGGGGCTGAAGGAGAAGAGCAACGCCGCGTCGCTGACGGCTGCGGCGTGTCCTTCGGCGGCCAGGAACGCCACATGCTCGAACAGGACACGTCCGTAGGAATCAGTGCGTGACCATGTGTTCGTGAGCACCAGCTTCGACATGTCGTCGGGATACAGAAAAGCCCACTCCTGGCAGATGGCCCCGCCCATCGAGGAGCCGACGGCCGGAGCGCCTGCGACACCGAGGGCCGTGACGACTGCGTGCGCATCCTCGGCGAGCTGGGTGATCGTGTAGGGGCCGGGCGTGGTGGGGCTGTCGCCACTGCCGCGATTGTCGAAACTGATGCATCGGTACCGGCTGAACCCGTCGAGCACCTCGTCCCAGCTGTTCTTGTCGGCGCCGAGACCTCCGACGAAGACCAGGGGTTTGCCTTCCGGGTTCCCGCTGACCTTGTAGGCGAAGGTCCCGCGTGGGGTCGTGATGAACTCGGTCACCTTGCTGCTCCTGAGGTGGTGCGTCGCCGGTGTGCGGAGTGCGGCGGATCGAGCTGGCTTCCGGTCCTCCGGCTCTTTGGAAGAGCCCTTAGACCAAAAAATATGGGCGCGGCCGACCCGCGTCAACTTGCACGACATGCCGGAGGGTCGTAGGGTCTAATGGCATGGACAATGAACCTAATAAGTGGCGTCCGCGTATCGCGGTCTGCGGTGTCGCCACTCAGGCCGCCTGGGGGTACTGGGCACCACGGGACGCTGTGCTGGTGGCCGGCACCTACCTTGACGCCGTCGTGGAGGCGGGCGGCCTCCCCGTCGTCCTCCCACCGGTTCCGGGGCTCGACCCCCGGCAGGCGCTCGCGGGGGTCGATGGCATCCTGATCCCGGGTGGTGTGGACGTGGCTCCGGAGCGATACCGCGCACTCCCCTCCGACCGCATGGAGGACACGAGCCAGCTCCGCGACGAGTTCGAGCTCGCAGTAGTGCGCGCCGCGTTCGAGGCGCGTCTTCCGATGCTCGGAATCTGCAGGGGGCTGCACATCATGAATGTGGCCACCGGCGGGACGCTGCACCAGCACCTCCTCGATGCCGGTTACGGTGAGCACCGCCCGGTGCCCGGGAGCCTCGGACCCGAGACCAGCCACGACATCTCCGTGAATCCGGACAGCCACATGGCTCGCTGCGGGATGGCGTTGGCCGCGAGCACGAACTCACACCATCACCAGGGCATCGCGGAGGTGGGCGCGGGCGGCCGTGTCGTGGCACACGCGGTCGCCGACAAGGTGATCGAGGCCATCGAGTGGCCGGACAACCCGTTCGCGCTCGGTGTGCAGTTCCATCCGGAAGAGCCGCGCATGGCGGAACTCTTCGTCGGACTGGTCAAGGCCGCCGGCGCGCGTCCAGACGGCCGGCGCGCTTTGAAGTGATGCACTCTGCTCGTCCGGATGCCGTTGGTGCGTCGTTGCGGAGAACGGGGAAGGCTGACTGGCGCCTTGCTCCCGGGGGCGAACGCAGGTCTCCTGTACGACTGCCCGTGCGGCGCTCGCAGCCCTGGCCAGTACAGGCGAGGTCGAATCCCGAAGGGGCCGAGGTGGCAGCATCATCGTCCCCGGGAGTGGTCGTCGATGAGAAACAGCTCCTGGGGACGTGAAGGCTTCCGGGGAGGAACTCAACCGCACGTTCGAATGGCGGACCATTTGTCGCGTCCTTCGGTGACCGCTGAGAACTCCCGGCCAGGTGGCATGTGGTCCCTTGGTGCAGGTGGGTCCGGCAGTCTGCCGGCCCGCACCCGTCGGATCGTGGAGGTCGCTGCGGCCGTCCGGGCGAAGGCGTTCGGCCCCATTGGTGCGGTGCTCCCAGGCTGTGTGGGACATAAGGCTGACGCGGGCCCCACCCAGGCGTCCAGGCGCGAGATCGAGGGCCCGGATGCGCCTCTCGCGGACTCTGCGGGCGACCTCTTCCACTTAATGACCTAAAGGTTTATTCTAAAGCCCATTAAGTGGGTCGGGTCGGCCGGCAGGCGGCTGGACACAAGGCCGCTGTCGGTTCGGGCGGAACCACGCGCCCATGAACGGACCTGGGCCTCCAGCGCAGCCGTGCCGCTGAGCGAATGGGACGCTACAGAGCAGGAGTCAAACGAATGATGCACGCAGCCACGGACAACGAGATCTACCGCGTGGTCAGCCCGCTGACGGAGCTGGAGGTCGCCACCGTCGAGATGGCTTCGGCCGCCGACATCGACGAGGCGGTGGCTCGCTCTCACATCGCGTTTCAGCGGTGGCGGCGCGTGGCTCCGGGCGAGCGTGCGCGCATCCTGCGTGAGTTCGCCCGCGTGGTGGATGCGCACGTTGAGGAACTGGCGCTCCTTGAGGTCCTGAACGCCGGACACACTATCGGCAATGCCCGCTGGGAGGCGCGCAACGTCCGTGACGTCCTGAACTACTACGCGGGGGCGCCTGAGCGGCTCATCGGCAGCCAGATTCCGGTCCCGGGCGGAACGAACGTGACCTTCCACGAGGCGATGGGCGTGGTGGGCGTCATCGTCCCCTGGAATTTCCCGATGCCACTGGCGGCGTGGGCGTTCGCTCCGGCCCTCGCGGCCGGAAACGCCGTCGTTCTCAAGCCTGCCGAGTACACACCGCTGACCGCGCTGCGGCTGGCTGAGCTGGCTCTGGAGGCCGGCGTCCCGGAGTCGGTGTTCACTGTCCTTCCGGGCCGCGGGACGATCGCCGGGCAGCGGCTCGTCGAGCATCCGCTGGTGCGCAAGGTGTCCTTCACCGGTTCAACACCGGTCGGCAGGAACATCATGAAAGCCTGTGCGGACCAGGTGAAGCCGGTCACTCTGGAGCTCGGCGGCAAGAGCGCGAACATCATCTTCGATGACGGTGACCACGAGCTGGCCGCGGCTTCCGCGCCGATGGCCGTCTTCGACAACGCCGGCCAGGACTGCTGCGCTCGCTCACGCATCCTCGTCCAGAAGAGCATCTACAACGAGTTCATGGACAATCTGCACGGCAGCGTCCAGGGAATCCGGGTCAGCGACCCGAGGGACGAGGCCGCCCAGATGGGCCCGATGATTTCGAAGCTTCAGCGTGAGCGGGCCTCGCGCTATCTGGAGGGGGGCTCGATCGCATTCACCGGGAGCGTCCCGGACGGACCGGGATATTGGATGGCGCCGACGGTCATCGTTCCGGGCGACACCACCGCAGCAGTGTGGCGCGAAGAGGTGTTCGGCCCGGTCGTCGCCGTGCTGCCGTTCGACACAGAGGAAGACGCCATCGAGATGGCGAACAACACTCACTACGGCCTTTCGGGCTCGGTGTTCACGAACAATCTCGACCGCGCCTTCCGCATGGCCAGGTCCCTGGAAGTCGGCACGCTGAGCATCAATTCGCACTCCTCGGTTCGCTACTGGACGCCGTTCGGCGGATTCAAGGAGTCGGGCCTGGGGCGTGAGCTCGGACCGGACGGGGCGAAGGCGTTCACCGAGGAGAAGAACGTCTTTATCGCACACCGGTGACGCACGAACCACGCCTCACCGGTCCGCCCGGCCGAGCGGCCACCCGAAACACGTCGTCCACAACCCAGGGAACTGGCCATGAACCTCCACCCGGCCGCTCCGAAGCCCCTCGGCCATGCAACCGCGACTGACCAGCCCAACTCGTGCCCCCTGCCGGCTGAGGTTGCTCACGAGCAATTCGAGAGCCTCGCAGGGGCGCTCCCCAGGGGAGAGGACATCGAGGGGGCCAGCGGCTCGGCCATTCCTTCGAGCGGCGGCATGAGATTCCGGCTCGCCCGAACAAACCGAATCCCGGGGACGAGCTCCCGCTCATCACGTTCTTCGATGGAGCCGGGTTCGAGATGGAGAGCATTGGCTCGCACGGCGAACTTGCCCGTGCCGTGGCCAAAGCGGCGGGCGCAGCCTTACGGAGTGTTTCGCCAGCTCCCGAGCCTGTTCGAGGACGCGGCCCATCGACGCGTCGCAGACCTCGCCCGAGAAGCCAGGCAATACAATGCAATGAATCGTGTCATCAGGTTATCTGGATTTCCAGAACTCACTCGACTGGGAAACCTGTGATACCTGAACAATAAGAGAGCTGATTGGTTCAGCTTCCTGAGGGATTGTAACGAACCGTGGTGCGCCCAGACTTCGGACGCCGCTGTTGAAAGGGACACGGAGCAGAAATGAATAATGAGAACCTGCTTTCACTCGACGAGTACACCCAACTTGTCGCCGATGGTGCCGTCGACACCGTGGTGTGCGCGGTACCGGACATGTACGGCCGCCTTCTGGGAAAGCGCCTGACCACCAACTCGTTCAAGACGCTGTGCTTGTCCGGCGAGGGTATCCACTGCGGGAACTACTTCTTCGCGTGCGACATGGACATGAACCCCGTGGACCTGCCGCTGCTGTCCCTGTACGGCCGCGCATGGGCTGGCGACATCCGGCTGCTGCCGGACATGGCGACGATGCGTCGCGTTCCGTGGGAACCGAACGCCGTCATCGTCATCTGCGACGCGTTCAGCACCGTTGACGGCTCCGAGATCGAGGTTGCTCCGCGTCGAGTACTCCGGCGGCAGATCGAGCGTGCCAAGGCTGCCGGCCTGGCGCTGAAGGCGGCGTCGGAGCTCGAGTTCTTCCTCGCGAACGCGGAGGCATCCCGTGTGCGCGACATGAACTACCGCGACATCCCGATGACCAGCGCGACGCATGGCGACTACCAGCTCTTGCACTCGAGCAAGGACGATTGGTTCATTCGCCAGATTCGCACCAAGATGCCGCAGTTCGGCATCCCGATCGAGTCGTCCAAGACCGAGTGGGGCTTCGGGCAGCAGGAAGTCACCATGGACTACTGCGAGGTCCTGGAGATGGCGGATCGGCACGTGCTTTTCAAGCACGGTGTCAAGGAACTGGCTCACCAGAACAAGCTCACTGCGAGCTTCATGGCCAAGCCGCAGATCGACGAGATCGGCTCTTCGTGTCACATCCACGCGAGCCTCTGGTCGGCAGACGGAGAATCGCCCATCGGCTGGGACGGCGACGGGATGTCGGACATCTTTGGCTCGTTCCTGTCCGGCCAGCTCGCCAATGCGCTGGACCTGGGGCTCATGTTCGCGCCGACCATCAATTCCTACAAGCGCTACCGTCCGGACCAGTTCGCCGGAACCGCGATTGCCGCAGGCGAGGACAACCGCACGACCGCTTTCCGGATCGTCGGACACGATTCCTCCTACCGCTTCGAGAACCGCATTCCGGGCGCGGACGTGAATCCGTACTTCGCGTACGCGGCAATGCTCATCGCCGGTCTGAACGGTATCGACAAGAACCTTCCGAAGCCGACCCTGTTCTCGGGCAATGCCTGGTACGACAAGGACATCCCGGTCTTCACCGGCAACTTCCAGGACTCCGTGCGCCTGTTCGGCCAGAGCAAGGTCGCCCTGGATTCCATGGGAGAGCTGGTGCACTCCCACATCCTCGGCTTCTACGAGAACGAACTTCGGTGCTTTGTGTCCGAAGCCGTCACTGACTGGGAGCGTGAACGGTACTACGACCGGATCTGAGGCCGTACGAACAGGGGTGCAGCGGCGCGCTTACCTGCCCTCGCCCGGGAGCAGGTCCGTGCGCGACCGGGACCCGCCAGGTGCCGATTCTCCGTAGTCCCATGTCGGCTCAGATGCCTGGGCAGGCATGTTCGGAATGTTTCACCGAAGACCTTCGGGTCTTCCCTTCAGACACCGTGTCGGACAGCGTCGCTGAAGAGTCTCGGCTGCCCGCGGACGAGCGGACCCCGAGCATCAGGAAGTGAGTGCGGGGAGATGGGGATTGAGTGCCTCCTCGCCGCAGCCGAGCATGAGCGGCCACGAAGTCGCCGTCATCGGAGTCGGCTCCAGCTGCATCGGGGCCGTAGCGTCGCTGGTCAAGCAGGGCGTGAAGGGCTTCGTTGTGTTCGAAGGCGGTACCGGCGTCGGCGGAGGCTGGTGGTGCAGCTGATACCGATCGCTGAGGCTGACCCGCCCGGAGATGATGGCGCCGCTGAAACCGGCCTTCTCGGTCGAAGCCCGGCGCACCGTCACCCGTGCCGCACGGCGACTCGGCGTCAGGAGGGAGGCGGTGCGCCGGTGGGCATCGCATGTGGTGGGCCGGCGTCTGGGCGCGGTGGCGGGGCAGGTGGCGAGCCTTGGACTCGCACTGTGGGGCCGGGCAGAGGAGGAGCCGCTCGGCGGCTTGGTGCGGTCAGTCTTTCTCTCCCTTGAAGGGGGGTCGTTGCACTTCGGCCTATTAAGATTGAATCATCGAACCAATAGGTGTTTGACGGTTCGTCGGAATCGTTCCGATGGCCGATGGCAGTGGGAGTGGGAGCGGGAGTGGTGAGGGTGCATGCGAGCGAGCAGTAGCCGTCCGGCTATAGCGGTGACGTACTCGTCGTCGGACTATGCCGACTTCGACCATTGGTCGACCGTCTTCGAGTCGGTGGTTGAAGCCGGCGGAGTCCCCGTGGCCATCGACTGCACGGATGTCCAAGGGACGTTCCGCCGGCTTGCGCGTGGGATGGGCGGACTCATCCTTGGCGGTGGGGGAGACGTTGACCCGCGCAGGTATGGCGCTGACCCCGATGACCCGCTGGTTCGGGATACGAACCCGCTGCATGATGCCGGCGAGCTTGAGGCGTTCGAGATCGCCCAGAATGCGGGTACTCCCGTACTCGCGATCTGCCGGGGCGCCCAGTTGGTGAACGTTGCACTGGGCGGGTCCTTGTACGTCGACCTCGTCCGAGACATGCCAGGTGCACTCGACCACTGGGCGGGTTATGAGAATCTCGGCAAGCCGGTTCAGGACGTGGAGGTTGCTGAAGGCTCGCTCATCGCGCACTGGATGGGGCAGCACGGACGTGTTCCGGTGAACACGCAACACCATCAGGGTATGCGTGAGATCGCTCCCGGACTGACGGAGACGGCTTGGACGTCGGACGGTCTGGTTGAGGGCTATGAGTGCGTTGAGCGTCGCCTTGTCGGGGTCCAGTGGCACCCCGAGATGCTGTGGGAAGCGGAGCAGTCTGCAGCCGCGCTGATGGCTGGCTTCGTTGAGGACTGCCGCCGCAGGTGACTTCGGCTCGCTAGTCGCACCGCAGGGCCGCAGCCCGGCTACCGGTCGGTCTGGACTTCCTCGGCGAGCCGGAGCCCGAGGAGGGCTTCCACCTGCGGGATCGTGCCCGCTGGCGCGGTGGCGTGCACGGTGGCGAGTCCGTCGGTGTGACCGGGCCACAGGGCGCCGATCGGGTCCCGGGCCCGCGATTTCAGTGCGCGTATGCACCAGGTCGGCGCCGCCGCGATGGCGGTCCTCGACGAGCCGTCGGCCAAGGGCCGGTTCCGCCGTCGCTGCCCGGCGCGCGAGCACCGCCGTCGTCCCGTAACTGGGAAGAGGCCCTGGAGGGCCTAGTACTGCAATGGTCCTTGTGGTGACGGTTGGGCAGTTTCGGGTGGTGTGTGGCCGCGTTGTCTGTAGTGGCTGAGTCGGGCCTGGAACTGTCGTCGGCGTCGCCAGTGGGACCAGTGCAGGACATGTTCGACGGGGGTGGCCCGGCGGTGTGTGAGCCGGGTGATCAGGCGTCGGAGTTCGGGCAGGCTGAGGGGGACGAGGCCGGAGGATCCGTTTCTGCTTTGCCGGTGTCCAGTTCGCGGGCCCGCAGTACGGTGAGGCAGGCGTGGGCGGCCATGGCGAGGGTGATGTGCCGGTGCCAGCCGGGGTAGCGGCGGACCTGGTAGTCGTCCAGACCGCATTCCTGTTTCGCGCTCTGGAAGCACTCCTCGACGGCCCAGCGGGCACCGGCGACGTGGATCAGCTGGTCGAGGGTGGTTCCGGCGGGGCAGTAGGCGATGTAGTAGGAGATCTGTTCGGGCCTGCTCACGCTGCGGCGGGCGATCACCCAGTGCCGCCGGTCGTCCCGGCGCCAGGGCCGAGGTCCGGCCCGTGCCCCCCGCCCCTGTGGGGCCAACCGTTCATGCCGCGCCGCAGCGCCTCATCGCGACGACCGGCGCCCCCAGCACGGGTCTCTGTTCATGGACCATCCGGCGTACCCTCGCGACCGGATGTCAGTCGGGGCGGTTCTCCGAGACTCGCAGCAGGAGCTTTCCGGTCGTGCGTCGGCTCTGGAGGTCTTCGTGGGCCTTGCGGACCTCCGCCAGCGGGTACTCCTGGCCGATCTGGATCGTCAGCGTCCCGTCCGCGACCGCGCCGAGGACCGCTTGGGCGTGGTGCTCCAGTTCCTCTGGTGTCTGGATGTAGTCGCCCAGCGCCGGGCGGGTCAGATACAGCGATCCGCCGAGCCTGAGCCGCTGGGGGTCGACCGGTGGCACCGGTCCGCTGGCCGCCCCGAAGAGCACCATCGTTCCGCGCGGCTTCAGGCTGGCCAGGCTGGCGTCGAACGTCGTTCTGCCGACGCCGTCGAAGACCACGGGGACTCCTTGCCCGTCGGTCAGCGCGCGGATCTCGGCGGCCAGATCGTCCGTCCGGTCGTAGCGGACCGTCTCGGCGGCGCCGGCCTCTTCGGCAAGCCTCGCCTTCCGGTCGGTGGACACCGTACCGATCACTCTGGCGCCGCGCCGGGCGGCCAACTGGGTGAGGAGCAGACCGACGCCCCCGGCGGCGGCGTGCACCAGGATCGACTCGCCCTGGCGTACCGGGTAGGTGGAGTCCACCAGATAGTGCGCCGTCATGCCCTGGAGCAGTGCGCCGGCGGCGGCTTCCAGGGAGATGCCGTCGGGTATCCGCAGCGCGCGCTCGGCAGACACGGTCACGAGTTCGGCATAGCTGTTCGGGGCGTCGCACCACGCCACGCGGTCTCCCACCGAGAACCCGGTGACGTCCGATCCGGTGCCGACGACGGTACCGGCGCCTTCCAGGCCGAGTCCGAAGGGCGGGGTCTGGGGATAGATGCCCGCACGATGGTAGGTGTCGATGTAGTTCACCCCGGCCACGGCCACAGCCACGAGCAAGTCACCGCTCCCCGGGACCGGGTCGGCGGTCTCCACCAGCTCCATGGCCTCGGGGCCACCTGGGTGGGCTACCTGTACAGCACGCATTGCCTGCTCCTACGAAAGACGAAGTACCAAGTACACAAAGAACCCAGTACAAGAACTCAGTGCGAAGTCAGCGCGAACTCGGTGCAAGGAAACCAGTGCTGGGAACCAAGTACCGAGTACGGAAGGGGAGGTGCTCCTCCTATGCTCCCGGCACGCGGCCGAGGTCGCCGGCGACGTCCGCCAGTGTCTCGGCGAGGGTGGGGTGGGGGTGGATCGAAGCCCGGATGTCGTGCGGGGTGGCCGCCATCTCGATGGCCAGTACCGCTTCGCTGATCATTTCAGCGGCGTGCGGCCCCACGATCTGGACGCCCACGACGGCGTCCGTCGCCTGATCCACCGTCATCCGGGCGAATCCGATGGGCTCGTCCAGGGTGAGCGCGCGGCCGGACGCGCGGAACGGCCGGCGTGCCGACACCAGGCCCTGCCGGGCGAGGTGCTCCTCCCCGGCGACCGCTATCTCCGGGTCGCTGAACACGATCAGGGGGATCGTCGCGGGATCGAAGGCGGTGGGCTGGCCGCACAGTGCCTCCACCGCGACCACCGCCTCCGCCGTGGCCTTGTGGGCGAGAGCGGGTCCCGGGGTGATGTCGCCGATCGCCGCCACATGCGGGAGGAGCAGACGATCCGCTCCCACCGTGAGCAGTCCCCGGCCGTCCGGTTGGACGCCGAGTGCGTCGAGCCCGAGCTGCCGGGTGTTCGGCCGGCGGCCGATGGCGGTCACCACCGTGCCGGTGTGCAGTGTGCGCGCTTCGTCTCCGCCGGAAACCACGCGGACCTGGTTCCCAGTGAAGTCGGTGATCTCGGTGTTGACCAGGACGGTGACACCGAGTGCGCGCAGTGACTTCTGCACGGGGGCGGTCAGCTCGGCGGGCATCCCGGGCAGGAGCGTCGGCGCGGCCTCCACCAACGTCACCTCTGTGCCCAGCTTGGCCAGGGCGGTGCCGAGTTCCAGCCCGATGTAGCCGCCGCCGACGATCACCGCGGTGTCCGGCAGGCGGTCGAGGGCCAGCACGTCCGTCGAGTCGAGCACGCGCACCCCGTCACGCGGCAGTCCGGGCAGTTCCCTCGGTGTGGACCCGGTGGCGAGTACGAGGTCGTGGTACTCGATGAACAGGGGTGGCCGGTCGCCACCGGTGTCCACCACACCCCGCCCGGCGCCGAGGAACGTGAAACGTCCCTGTACGACGCGGACCCCCGCCTCCCGCAGCAGCGAACCGACACCTGTCGAGAGCCGATCGACGATGGATGCCTTCCATTCCTGGAACGCCACCAGGTCGACCTGGTCCATCCGGGCCCGCAGACCCATCCGGGCGAAAGAGCCGACGCGATGCCGCGTCCTGGCCAGTTCGATCAGGGCCTTGCTGGGGATGCATCCGACGCGCAGACACACACCTCCCAGGCCGGCTTCCCCCTCCAGGTCCACCAGCGTGACCACCCGTCCGCGCGCCGCCGCCTCCAGGGCGGCGGTGTACCCGCCGGGCCCGCCTCCGACGACCAGGAAGTCGACCGACTCCGGGATCTCTCCTACGACCATCGGACACCGTCCAGAAGCAGTACCGGGTTGGCGAGATAGCGCGTCAGCGTGTTGAGGAACGCGCCCATGCTGTCGCCGTCGACCAGACGGTGGTCACCGGAGACGGCGAGGGTGAGGACGGGACGGACCTCCGGTCGGCCGTCGACGGCCACCACCCGGTCCTGGATACGGCCCACGCCCAGGATCGCGGCCTCCGGGGGCCGGATGATGGGTGTCGCGATCCACCCGCCGTGCGAACCGTAGTTGGTGATGGTGAAGGTCCCGCCGGTGAGTTCGCCGGGGGTCGCCTTGCGCTCCCGTGCCCGGCCGGTGAGTTCGGCCACCCGGTGGGCGATCTCCCGGAGCGACAGGGCGTCGGCGTCGCGCAGCACCGGGACGATCAGTCCGTCCGGGGTCGCCGTGGCCAGGCCGATGTGCCCGCCCCGGTGATAGGTGATCGTCTCCGCGTCCATGTCGATGCTCGCGTTGAACACGGGCACGCGCGTCAGGCTCGCGGTGACCGCCCGGATGATCAGCGGCAGGAAGGTGAACGGGACATCGAGGTCCAGCTCCGTCCGCAGACTCGCCCGCGCCGCGACGAGGAGCGACGCGTCGACTTCCCGGACGTCGGTGATGTGGGGGACGGTCCGCCATGACTCGGTCATGGTCTTCGCGATCTGGCGGCGCAGCCCGCGCAGCGGCACGGTGCTCCCGGCCTCGGGGCCCGCGGCGAGCCGCCCGCGGGTGGCATGCCCCGGCCCGGGTGGAGTGAGCGCCGCGGGTGGTGCGGGTGGAGCGGGCGAGGTGGTGGACAGGGTGGAGACGGGTGAGCCGGGGGACGCGGCGTCGAGGACATCGGCCTTGGTCACCCGTCCCGCCGGTCCCGAGCCACGCACCGTGGTCAGTTCCATGCCGAGTTCCCGCGCGCGGCGGCGGGTCGCCGGAGAAGCCAGCACCCGTCCGGTGCTGGGTACGGTGATGGGGTGATCGGTGATCGACACGGCGGCGCCGGGTGGGCCCTGGCTCCCGGTCGGCGCCGGTGCGATGCGCGAGTCCTGTCCGGCGGTCGGTGTGAGGAGGCCCGCCCCGGGTTCCACCGTGGCACCCGCCCCGGTCCCGGCCGTGGGCCCGCCCCCGGCCCCGCCCCCGGCCCTGTCCCCGGATTCGGATTCGAACTCGAACAGGAGTGATCCGACCGCTACGACATCCCCCACCGCCGCGCCATGGCTGCGTACGACCCCTTGGGCGGGGGCGGGGATCTCCACGGTGGACTTCGCCGTCTCGATCGCCACCACCGGCTGGTCGCGATCGGCCCGGCCGCCTTCGGGTACCAGCCACTCGACGATCTCGGCCTCGCCGAGCCCTTCACCGACATCGGGAAGAGCGAACTCGATGACGCTCATCACGCCTCCATCGCGCGTCGAGCCGCGGCGACGACGGTGTCGACCGTGGGCAGGTAGAGGTCCTCGAACGCGGCCCCCGGGTACGGCAGATCGGGGGCGGTCACGCGCTCGATGGGCGCTTCGAGGGTGTGGAACGCCCGGCCGCCGCTGAGCGTGGCGACCACCTCCGCACCGAAACCGGCTGACAGTGGTGCTTCCTGCACCACGACGCAGCGGCCCGTGGCGGCGACGGCGTCGACCAGGCCGTCGACATCCAGCGGAACCAGCGTCCGCAGGTCGAGGACCGTCGCCGACACGCCCTCGGCGTCGAGTACCCGCGCGGCCTGTTCGGCGAGGTGGACCGCCGCGCTCCAGGCCACGAGCGTGACATCGGTGCCCTGGCGTCTGACCGCGGCCTTGCCGAAATCCACCGTGTAGTCGCCGTCGGGGACTTCACCCTTGACCAGGCGATAGCCCTTCAGCGGTTCGCAGAACAGCACCGGATCAGGGTCGCGGATCGCCGAGAGCAGCAGGCCCTTGGCATCGTAGGGAGTCGACGGCATGACGACCTTGAGCCCGGGTGAGTGGACGAAGTGCGCCTCCAGAGCGTCCGAGTGCAGTTCGGGGGTGCGGACTCCGCCGCCGAACGGGGCGCGAATGGTGAGGGGGATCTGATGGCGGCCCTGGGAACGATACCGGTACCGGGCGACCTGTGCGCCGATCTGGTGGAACGCCTGGTGGGTGAATCCGAGGAACTGGATCTCGGCGACCGGGACCAGGCCCGAGACCGCGAGTCCCAGCGCCGATCCGATGATCGCGGCCTCGGCCAGGGGCATGTCCACGACCCGGTCGGTACCGAACTCGTCCAGGAGTCCGTTCGTCGCGCGGAACACACCGCCCAGCCTGCCGATGTCCTGGCCCAGTGCGAGGACCCGCTCGTCCCGCCGCATCTCCAGCAGCAGGGCGGAGTTGATCGCCTCCACCATCGTCATCGTGGTGGCCGGGGGCGTAGGGGTGGGCGCGGCCGTGGTGACGGTGGTGGCTGCGGTCTCCGTCGCGGTCGCGCGTGGTGGTGTCGTCATCGCTGTCCGCCCTCCTGCTGTGCGGCGACCGCCCGGTCCCGCTGCCGTCGCAGCCGGGCGGGCGGATCGGCGTAGACATGACGGAAGATCTGATCCATCACCGGGGGCTCGTAGGCGTCGGCCGCCTCGACCGCCCGGTCGATCTCGGCACCGATCCGCTGTTCGAGTGCGGCCTGCCGCTCGTCGCTCCACAGGCCCCGGTCGGTGAGGTGGCGGACGACACGGACGATCGGGTCCAGCCGCGACCACTCGGCCCGTGCCTGCTCGTCCCGGTACCGGGTGGGGTCGTCGGCGGTGTTGTGCGCCGCCATGCGGTAGGTCTCCAGCTCGATCAGCGTCGGCCCCCCGCCCGCGCGAGCCCGTTCGATGGCCTCCCTGGTGGCCTGGTACACGGCGAACACATCATTGCCGTCGACCAGAACGCCCGGCATGCCGTACCCGTCCGCGCGCAGGGCGAAGTGTTCGGCCGCGGTCTGCCGGTGGCGCGGTGTCGAGATGGCCCAGCCGTTGTTCTGGAGGAGGAACACCACCGGTGCCGACATCACACCGGCGAGGTTGAGCGCCTCATGGAAGTCACCCTCGGAGGAGGCTCCGTCACCGAAGAACGTCAGCACGGTGTCGTCGTACCCCTGGAGTCGCCGTCCCCAGGCCAGGCCCACCGCGTGCGGGAGCTGGGCGGCGAGGGCGATCTGGACCGGCAGTACCCGCACGTCGTCCGGGATGCGACCGCCGGCCATATTGCCCCGCCAGTACAGGATGACGTTCTCCAGCGGCATGCCGTGGCGGATCATCGCGGGTGTCTCCCGGTAGGCGGGCACCAGCCAGTCGCGTCGTGGGTCGGCGGCCATGCTCGCGCCCACGACCGCCGCCTCCTGGCCGTGCACGGCGGAGAACGTCCCCATGCGTCCCTGGCGTTGCAGGCTGGTCAGCCGCGCGTCGAGAACCCGGGACAGGTTCATCCAGTACAGCGTCTCCAGCATCTGCTCGTCGGTCATGGGAAGCGGCCCGAGCGGTGTGCCGTCGGCCCGCAGGAGCTGACGCCAGGTCAGTGTGCCGGACTTGCGGGGCACGCCGTCGTCGCTCGCCCCCGTGGGTGGGACCGTGGTCGTCATCGCTCATCCCCTCGGACTGACCGTGAGCAGCATCGAGGCCGCGATGTCGGAGACGTTCCTGAGCAGGTGCTGATTGATGGCCTTGAACGCGCCCGCGTCCCCCGCCTCCAGATGGAACAGCCGGTCCGCGACCGCGAGTTGCAGACTGCCGGACTCCAGATAGACGGTGACCGTGGAATCCGCCGGAAAGCGGCCCTCGTACTCCGTCCCCGGCGCCAGGGTCAGTCTGGTCAGCAGGAGCGAGGTTCCCGGCACCGCGCACTCCGCGCCGTCCACGCCCGCTTCGCCGCCGAGCCTCGTCCAGTCCTCCCTCGGCACGTAGTTGAACCGCACCTCTTCGCGCGCGTAGCCGAGGACGGACTCGATGCTCTCGCCGAAGAAGTCGGCGATCCGCTCCAGCCTGCCGATCGCGATGTCGGTCTCGCCCCGCTCCAGCGCGCCGACGAACGACGCGGAGACCAGCGCTCCCTCGGCCACCTCCTGGAGGGTGAGTCCGCGCTCGACGCGCAGACCGCGGATGGTCCGCCCGATCCTGGCGGCGGTCCGGTTGGCGGACTCCTCCGCCTCGCCCGTCCGCCTGCGGCCCGGTGACGGTGTCATCGGGGACCTCCCAGGATCCGGCGGGCGATGGCGTACTGGTGCACTTCGGTGGGCCCGTCGTAGAGCCGGAAGCCACGGATGTCACGGAAGAACATGGCGATCGGGGTCTCCTCCGTGATCCCGATCCCGCCCAGCACCTGTACGCACCGGTCCAGGACCTGGAACAACTGCTCCGATACGAACGCCTTGGTCATCGAGCTCTCATGGCGGGCCTTCTCGCCCTGGTCGAGCAGCCAGGCCGTGTGCAGGATCGCCAGCCTGCACTGGTGCAGCGCGATCTCGTTGTCCGCCAGCTTGAACGAGACACCCTGGTGCTCGGCGATGGGCCTGCCGAAGGACGTACGGTGCTTCGCGTGTTCCACGGCGATGCCCTGGGCCCGGACCGCGGCTCCCAGCCAGCGCATGGCGTGGGTCAGCCGGGCCGGAGCCAGCCGGAGCTGCGCGTAGCGGAAGGCGGCTCCCGCCTCCCCGAGGAGCGCTTCCCTCGGCAGGGTCAGGTTCTCGAACCGCACCACACAGTGGCCCTCGACGTAGTTGCGGTCCATCGAGTTCATCACGCGCTCGATGACGATGCCGGGTGTGCCGCCGTCGGCCAGGAAGAGCGTGGGCCCGGCGGGCAGATGCGGGTTCTCCTGGAGGTCGGCCATGATGATCCAGGTCCTGGCGCCGTTGGCTCCGGTGATGAGCCACTTGCGTCCGTCGATCCGGAACTCCGACCCGTCGTAGGTCGCGGTCGTCGTGAGCTGGCGGGGGTCCGACCCCGCGCCGTCGGGCTCGGTCATGGCGAACACCGAACGCTGTGCGCCGTCGATGACCGGGCGCAGGAACTCCTCGATCTGCCGAGGTCCGGCGATCCTGCCGAGGAGGTACATGTTCCCCTCGTCCGGGGCCGCGCAGTTCATCGCGACGGGCCCGAGGGTGGACCATCCGGCGGCCTCGTACAGCACGGCCTGCTCGATATGGCCGAGGCCCCAGCCACCGAACTCCCTCGGCGCCTGGATCGTGAGCAGGCCCGCCTCGCGCGCCTTGCCCACGAGCTCCTGTCGGAGGTCGTCGTTCGGGCCGTGCGCGGTCAGTCTCGGGTCCCGCTCGTAGGGAACGATCTCCTCGTCGACCCACTGCCGGATCCGGTCGCGGCGTGCGGCGAGTTCGGCGGGAACACTGAAGTCGATCACTGGGTGCCTTTCGGGTAGTTCTCGTCGGCCCACTCCACAAGGCCGTGCGCGAGGGAGGCGAAGGAGTCGTAGTGGTCTCCGGTCAGATCGCCGCGCTGCCACAGCCGGAACAACTGCATCCACAGCACGGCGAGGCGGAGCCGGGCGAGGGCGAGATGCCAGTCCAGCCGTACCGGCGTGGTCCCGGAGCGTTCGAAGTAGAGAGCGGCCAGCTCGGCCCGCGTGGGGAAGCCGGGCACCAGGGACGGCACCCGCCCCAGACCGTGGAGCCCCACCGGGTCGCCCGGTTCGACCCAGTAGGCCAGGAGGACCGCGAGGTCGAACAGCGGGTCCCCGCGGGTCGCCATGTCCCAGTCGATCACCGCCTGCGCGGTCATCGTGTCCGGGTCCACCAGCATGTTGTCGAACTTCAGGTCCAGGTGCAGCAGGCTCACTCTGCCGCCGTCCACCTCCGTACCGTCCCGCTCCAGCCGCTCGGCGAGCCGGTCGAGCGCGGCCGGGACACCGGCGGGCCACGCCGCCTGCGCGCGACGGCGCCATGAGGCGAGCTGGCGGGCGAGGAATCCGGCGGGCCGGCCGAGATCGCCGAGACCGGCCGCGTCCGGGTCCACCCGGTGCAGGTCGGTCATCGCCGCTATCAGCGATCCGGTCAGCCTCGCGGGGGCCTGCCGGTCGGCATCGTCCGGCAGGGTGTCGGAGACGGCGATGCCGGGGCGGTACTCGATGATCTGGAAGGGCACCTCCAGCACGGCGCCCGCGGGAGCGAACAGCAGTCCGCGGGGAGCGAGCGGGTACACCTGCGGAAGCCGGGACAGGACACGCCACTCACGGGCCATGTCATTGGCGCCGGCCGCCAGGACCCCGGCCGGCGGGCGGCGGAACACCGCCGGTCTGCCGTCGAACTCGACCAGGTGGTTCAGGTTGGCCAGACCCCCCGTGAACCGCACGGCTCCGGAGGCATCGAGCACATGCCCCTGTCCGGCCACCCACGCGGACACCCTGTCCCAGTCCTTCTTCTCCTCCGCCCGGGTCACGGCATCCCTTCCGTGATCAGGAGCGAGCCGGTGGCGGCCCCGTCGCGCAGGGCCCGCACGGCGGTGTACTCGGCGGATGTGTAGTACCTGCGCGCGGCGTCGACGGAGGGGAACTCGACCACGACGACCCGCCGCCCCTCGGCGGCCGGGCCCTCGAACACCTCCGAGTGCCCGCCCCGCGCCAGGTACCGGCCACCGTGCGCCGCCACCACGGCCGGTACGGCCCGTGCGTACTCCTCGAACGCGGCGGCGTCGACGACGTCGAGTACGGCGATCAGATACGCCGGCATGGTCACCCCACCGCCGTGGGACGGTCGGGGAAGACCGCTTCGGCAGCCGTCATGTCCTCGAAAATGAGCACTTTGCACCCTTTCGCCCGCCCTCGGCTGCTTGGTCGCCCAGCCGTTCAGCGAAATATAGGTCGCCATGCAGAAAACTGGCAATGGTTCTGTCTCGCGCCACGCCCCCGGGAGGCGGGGGCCGACCGCCGGGCGGCCATGTCGGGGGGTGCTCCACGCCGACAACGCCGCAACTCGCCCCGAGCGCCGTATCTGCCCCCGGTCGGCGGGTCGTCCCGTGTGGCCGACTGCCGCTGAGCGGGCGAGGTGAGTCAGCCGTGAACGGTCGGACCGATGGGGCCGGACGGCGGATCGAACGCCGCCGTCAACAATTCCTCGATCCGGCGCGACAGACTCGACTGACCCTGCCCCTGGCCGGCGTCAGGGTCGCGGGGCCGGGCGGCCAGATGGTCGTCGCCCCGCCGATACACCACCACCTGCGGCAACGTGCCCTCGGCGCCGGGGAAATAGGCGTGTGAGCCGTCCTCGGCCACCACCGTCAGACCGATGCGCAGCGCTCGCGCGATGGCACCCGGGGTGGCCGGGAGTGCCAGCGGCAGGTCCGTGACGCCCGACGTCCGCACGGCATCGTGCAGGCCGTGCGCGCCCCCGTCCGGGAGTACCAGGTCGTACACAGTGACCCGTCCGCCGGGGTCCAGCGCGGTCAGGGTGCGGTGGTCGGCGGCGGCGTCGTAGCGGCGTACGCCGTCCCCCGGACCGCCCGCGTCCTGCCACGGGGGGCGCTGGTGTGCGGGGCGGGGCGCGGGGTCCTGGCCGGTGCCGGGAGGCGTCGGGTGGGGGCCTGTCGTCCTGGCCGGTGTCTCAGCGGGCCGCCTGAGTGCCGCCGCCCCGCTGGCCGTCGCGATGCCCGGCCGCCCCGGCGGCGGCTCCGTGGCGTTGGACGGGGGGAACGTCACCCGGTCGGGGCGGGGTGTGGCGCCCAGCAGGCGGCGGCCGTCCGGGGTGGCGTTCAGCCAGTGCCAGCGGGTGAGCCGGTCGGTGGACTCGCGGACCTGGGTGTAGACGTCGGCGAGATGCTCGGCGCGGGCCCGCAGGACGTCCAGCCGGCCGGCGAACGCCTCCCGGCGGGCCTCGGCGTCGGCGAGGGCCGTGCGGGCGGTGGCCGTCTCCTCGGCGGGGGCGTCGGCGGTGAGTTCGCTGAGAGCCCGCCGGGCCGACTCCACCGCGCTGTCGTGGTCGGCACCCTGACCGCGCCGCAGATCCCAGTACGCTTTGTCGGCGGCGCTCCACGCCTTGTCCGCCTCGGTCACCGCGTGCCACGCGGCGGACGCGTCCGGCGGGAAGCCCTGGTCGTCGATCAG
Organism: Streptomyces sp. NPDC093252; assembly: GCF_040683675.1. NCBI lineage: Bacteria > Bacillati > Actinomycetota > Actinomycetes > Kitasatosporales > Streptomycetaceae > Streptomyces > Streptomyces sp. NPDC093252. The sequence continues at coordinate 38,791 of NZ_JBFBEM010000025.1, forward strand.
CCCCAGCGAGCGGGCGATGTCCTCCCGCACCCAGGCGAGCACGGTGGTGCCCGCTTCCCAGGTCTGCGACCCGCGCCGGGGATCGCCGAAGACCGTACGGGCCACCGCGCTGCCCCGCACATGGTGGTGGACGGACGCGACGGCCTGCCAGGTGGTGGGGATGGCGAAGAGGAAGGAGCGGGACGGGTTCGGCTTGACGTTGACCGACGACAGCCGGTCGCCGGTCGCGGCCAGCGCGTCGGAGTCGGCCGAGGAGTCGCCGGGTCCGGCCGCGCCCATCTGATTGGTGCCGGTGCCCTGGGCGGTGACCAGCGGACCGCCACCGATGGAGGACTGGTTCGCGCCCAGCCGGGAGACGGACATCCCGCCGCCGTGCACGTCCCGCCGCGGTGCCTCGTGCTTCATCGCGTCCGCGACGGTGAGCAGTTCGGCGCGGCGCAGGTCCGGCCGGGAGTACAGCCGCAGTTCGCCGTCCGCGCCGCCGAAGAACCCGCGGTGGGTCAGACCGGGCACCTGGTAGCCCTCGGCGGTCAGGGTGCGGTCGTAGAACGCGGTGAGGGCGCCGTTGCTGACGGCGTCCGCCAGGTTCTGCGCCGGACCGCCGCCGGGCCGGGTCAGCGGGGTGTTCCGCGCCCGGTCCAGCAGTGCCGCGTCCGTCTCCCCGGCGGTCGGGAACGCGGTGTCGTACGCGGCGGCCAGGGCCAGGGTCGCGGTCGCGTGCACCTCGTCGAGGCCGGTGATCCGGCGGACCGTGAAGCCGTCCTCCGGCAGGGTGAACGCCCGCGCGCTGTCACCGTCGGCCGGGTGCGGACGGGGACCGGCGGTGCCCGGCACGACCGCCCTGCGAGGAGGGACGGGTGGTGGCAACCGGGGCGGGGCCAGCGGACCGGGCACCGCGGGCCCGCCCGGATCCGCCGGGTCCGGGCGCATGAGGCTCAGCGGGTAGTGCTCGACCAGGTCGCCGGCCTCGCCCTCGGAGACGATGGCGGTACCGCCGTCGATCTCGGCGGTGAGCCGCAGCCGGTAGCGGGTGATGTACTCGCCGTGGGCCTGGGTGGTGGTGGCGGTGGCGATGGTGACGCGGCCCTCGGAATGGCTCTGGGTGGTGTTGCGCTGGGTGACACCCACCTCCGACCAGGTGGGGCCGGCGGCACGGGCCACGGGATCACCGGTGTGCACGGCGACCGAGGCCGTGGTGCCGACACTGCTGCCGGAGGTCCGGTTGCGGCTCTCCTGGACGATCTCCACGGCCTGCCGATGCTCTTCCAACTCCACGCTGTGGCCCAGCCCGCCGAACCCCGGCCCGCTCCCGCCGGGTTGGTTGGGGTTCCGGCTTCCGCCGGGTTGGCTGGGGTTCCGGCTTCCGCCGGGTTCGGTCCGGTTGCCGTTCCCGCCGGGTTCGCTCCGGTTGCCGCGTGCGCTGGATTCGCCGGGTTCGCTTCCGCCGTCCAGCGAGCCGTCCGGCCCCGGTACGGGGATCAGCTCCGCCCGCACCCGCACCCTGCGGTGCCCGATCCACACCCCGGCCCACTGCGCGCCCCACCGGCCGATCCGTGCGGGCGCCGACAGGCCGGGCCCGGTCTGCTCCCCGCCCAGTGCGCGGGCCACCCGGCCCGACACCAGCCGGTGGACGAGATCCCGGTCCATGCTGGTCAGCCCCAGCGGACTCAGCCTGCGGTCGAAGTCGCTCACCACCGACGCGGTGTCCAGCGAGCCGACCGGGAAGCCGCCGAAGGAGTGCCCGAGCAGCCAGGGCTGCGGCGACCAGGACCGGCCGCGGTACAGCGGAACGTCCCCGTAGGAGTCCCGCAGCACCCCGAGCCGGTAGGCGCTCTTCTCCGGGAGGTGCCCCACCCAGCCGCCCGGCACCAGAACCCTGCGCCCGGCCGCGCCCGCCAGCGCGGCCGGGACATGACGGTGCCGGGTCGCGTCGGCGCCGACCACGCTGGAGGCGGCGGCGATCTCGTGCAGCACGTCCCCGGACACCAGGACCTGACGGCCCATGTCCTTGCGGTTGATCTCGGACAGCGCGGTACGGGTGACGGACACCCCCGCCGACCGGTCGAGCCGGTACGGACTCACGACCAGGCCGTATGTGCCCAGGGCGCCCGGCCGTCCGCCGTGCGCGGTCTGGAACACCATCTGGCCGCCCACGGACACCGTGCTCGTCCGGGTGGAACGGCCACTCGTGGTGAGGGCGCCGCCGATCGTCGTCTCGGTGTCGATCGACATCCCCCGGGTCAGGGCGACCAGACTGGTGGGCACCAGCCGGGTGCGGTGTGCCACCACCGACGTACGGTCCAGGTACGGCAGTTTCGCCCACAGCCCGGACGCCCGCCAGCCCGTCGACAGGGAACTCTGGTCGAAGTTCGCCGTCAGGTACGGGCCCTGGAACACCCGCAGCACCGCGTCGTGCACCGGCGCCCCCTGGCGGGTGAGCTGCCACGAGCCGCCGGACGCCGACGCGAGCACGTCCTCCACGGCACGGGTGAGCACCGGGTCCGCGACCACCGAGAGCGTCAGCAGTGGATGGCGCTGGTGCTCCGGGGCCCTGCGCCGCAGCCCGTCGGCCAGCGAACGCTCCGCCAGCGCGAGATCCAGCGCCTCCCGCCGGCGCATCTCACCCACCCGCACCCGGGTCGAGCGCGCGGGGTGTCCGGGCCGGGCCGCCTCGGACGGCGGCCCGCCGGGTGCCCCGGTCGGCGCGTGCTCGACCGGCACGCTCAGCACCACTTCGCCGGTCACGGCCCCGCGCGATGCCCCCTCGTTCCCCACCGCACGGCCGGACCCCTCGCTCACCACCGCACGCAGGGACGTCTCACTTCCCACCGCATGCCCGGATGCCTCACTCACCACCGCACGCCGGGACGTCTCACTCCCCGCCGCATGCCCGGACGCCTCACTCACCACCCCCCGCCCGGACGCCTCACTTCCCGTCCCCCGCCCCGACCCTTCCCTCCCCGCCCCGGCGTCCGGGCCGAGCAGCGTGGTCTCCGGCTCCGACACCACGAACGGCTGGGTGCCGAGCACATTCAGCAGCAGTGCGCCCCGCAGCATGCCCCGCAGCCGCCAGAAGCCGCCCCGCTTGGCGGTCAGGGTCAGGTCGTAGCGGTACAGGTGCGAGCCCTTGGTCCCGATCGCCAGCGCCTCGTGCGTCGCCGAGGGACCGTAGCCGCTCTCCGACTCCTTGCGCCGGGAGAACGTCACCCCCGCCGAGGCCGTGCCGCTGCGCAGCGGCGCCCCGATGTCGTCGGTGGCCGTGTCCCGCCCCGACAGCAGACCCTCCACACCCAGGTGCAGACCGCGCGCCCCGGTCTGCTGCCCGCCCAGACTCTCGCTGCCCGGAGCGCTCTGACGCAGCCGCAGATCCTGGCGTGTCCCCTCGTACCGCCGCCCCGTCAGCCGCGCGTCCACCCACACATAGCGGCGCTCCCGGGTGGCGTGGCCGGAGCCGAACAGGGCGATCCGCAGGCCCGTGGTGGTCATCGTCTCCAGGTTGCCCGCCATGCTCTGGTGGCTGAGGGTGTTGAGGATCTCCAGGGTGTTGTTGAGGACCAGTTGGAAGTGGTCGGCGTCGCGCCAGCGCGGATCGGCCGGGTTCAGCTCGGCGGGCCGCGCCACCAGATCCGGGTAGGCGTCCGCCACGGCCCGCAGCACCCGGTCGGCGAAGTCCTCGGGCAGTGTCCGCCGCTGTCCGTCGTCCCCGGTCCGCAGCCGCTCCCCGCCCGCGAAGGAGAACTCCTCGACCCGGCTCATCCCGAGTGTCGCGGGCCGGTCCACGCTCAGATACGGCGGAACGGCGGGCTCGGGCCCGGCATCGCCGGCTGACGGGGGCGGCGGCTCCAGCCCGGCCAGCCTGCGCGCCTCGGCCAGCGGCAGCCGCTCCAGGCTCCAGGTGTCGAAGGTCCGTGAACGCGGCGGCTCGCTCCACCGCTCGGGCGGGTTCTTGCGCAGCCGCCCCGGCCGCTGCCCCTCGCGTGCCTGGCCGGGCCGGGCCGCCCGGGTGTCCGGCGGCGCGGTGACCGTGACCCGTTTCTGGACCAGGTACAGGCCGGTGGTCTCGCCCTTGATCTGCGCGGCCGTGCGGATCGCGCCGGTGCCGCCGGTCGCGTAGGAACGCGTCGACGAGGCCCCGTAGCGGGCGTGGGCGCCCACCAGCAGCCGCAGGTCCAGCAGGTCGCCCAGCAGACCGAAGAACTGGAACGACGGCCCGCCCGAGACGGTCACCTCGGCACCGCGGGACTTCGTGACCACGCGTTCGTTGCGGATCGTGCTCTGGAGGATGTCCCGCACCTCCGCCGCCTTCGTCGCGTCGATCAGCACCGCCCGGCCGGGGGTGACCCGCACCGAGAACACCCCGATCGGATCGCGCCCGGCGTCGTCCCGGAACAGCGGTGGTGTGGTGACCGGCCCGGTGGTCAGCGTCCGCGCCATGCGGTGGAAGCCCTCGGTGGAGAAGAAGTCGCTCAGTTGCGCCGCGGCGATGCCGTCGGCGCTGACCCGTGCCTGCGCCACCGCCCAGTCCCGGACATGCGCCAGCGGCCCGTACCCCTCGCTCGTCATCATCCGGTAGTGGGTGCCGGGTCCCAGGTCCATCGATTCCGGCAGCCCCTGACGCACCGCCTCGGGCTGCGGGGTGGTGACACTGTCGGCCAGCCGTACGAACAGCCCGTTGCGCACGGCGAATCCGAACCGGGCCCGAGGCGGCCCGGCGCGGTCCGGCCGGCCGTCCCCGTCGGTCACCTCGAACGCGTACCAGACGTGGGTGAGATGGGCGTGCGAGCCGTCCGTGGTGCGGGTCTCGTTCTGCGCGGCCACCACGTTCTGCATGGTGTACTGCACCCGTTTGCCCTTGGTGAGCTGCGCGGACAGCCGCACCCAACCGGTGAGGGCCTGCCGGGCCGGGCCCAGCGGCACACTCGGCAGCAGGGACGTGGCCGTGCTCTGCACCGAGTTCACCCCGGTGCCCCGGGTGTCCCGCACCATCGTGTCGAGCTTCACCGGGTTGGCGTAGCCGAACGCGAAGCGCTCCCAGCGCTCGTACGGCCGCGCGGTGACCGTCAGGATCCGGGTCGGCCCGTCCACCGTGGCGTACACGAACCGCTGGCCGTCGCCGAAGAAGTTCTGCGGGGTCCGGTCGAGCCGCTGCCGTACGTCGTCCAGCAGGCCGTCGCCGGTCAGGAAGCCGGTGCGCGAGGGGACCGGGCGCACGCCGGGCACCGCGGCCAGCCGGACCGCCAGTTCGTCCACGACCGACTCGACGCCGCGCAGCACCCGGTCCGACTGACCGAAGGAGTACGAGCCCTGCCGTACGGGCTCCGGCAGGAACGACAGCAGCGGCCCCATACCGCCCATGTAGAGCGGCAGCCGCGTCCCGTCGGTGAACCGCACCGGCCGCGCGACCAGTTCCGGGGGACCGAGGGTCCGGTCCAGCCGGGGCGGGCGGCGCTGGTCGAGATCCTGGCCGATCCAGGCGGACGGCGGCGGGGGCGGTGCCTCGGACCCGCTCTCGGCGGGACCGAGCCGGGAAGGCCCGGCCGTCTCGACGCCGACGTGCCGGTACGGCGTCCGGGCCCCGGTGCCGCTGTCGGCTCCGGTCCGGTCGAGGGCATCGGACACGGGGGTGCCGGTCCGCCGCTGCGGATGTGGCTGCGGCTGCGGATGCGCCAGGGACGGGGAACGGGACGGGGACGGGGACTGGGCCTGGGACGTGCCACCGCCCTGGTGGAAGCGGGTGGGACGGGTACCGAACTCCTCACGCAGCCGCAGCGACAGCTCCTGCGCCCGTACCAGGGGCGGGCGGGGGTCCGCCGAGTCGTGGTACAGCTCACGGGCGATCAGCGCGGCGAAGGCGTCGTGCAACTCCAGGTATGCCTGTTCCTCGGCGGACAGATCGAGGCGGGTGGGCGGTGGCGGCTGGTGGGTGCCGTCCATGATCTCCTGCGCCTGCCGGGTCCAGCCCTCGCTGACCGCGGGCGGCAGCTTGCCCAGCCGGCCGTCGGCCTCGTCGAAACGCGCCCGCCATCGGTTCACCAGGGCCTCGTCCACAGCGGGGTAGCGCGTGGCGGACGCCCAGCGGCCGTCGGCGCCGCGCACGGAGACCTCGGGCCGGGGCGAGGTGCCCGGGGAACCGGGGGAGAGGCCGGGCGGGAGGCCGGAGGGCTGATCGGTGTGCCGACCGGGGGGAGGAACGGCGGAAGGAACGACGGAAGGAACGGCGGAAGGAACGGCGGAAGGCCGGGCGGGCAGGTCGACGGGGGTGCCGTCCCGGACAGGGGCTGAGGGCAGCGCGTGCAGTGGCGGCTTCGGTTCCGGGATCAGACGCAGCTCACGCTGGTACTGTCCGCCGCTGGCTCCGGGGCCGGTGCTCTCGCGGTCGTACTGTCCGCCACCGGCCTGTCCGTCACCGGCTTCAGGGGCGGTGCTCTCGTTGCCGTGGAGCCCGTCACCGGCGTCACGGGCGGCGTCCTCGCTGTCGTACAGCCCGCCGGCGGGCGTCCGGTGGTGGACGGCCTCGTCGAGCACCAGCGTGGCACCGGAGACGTGCGTGGCCAGAACCGTTGGGTAGGGGTGGCCGCCGTCCGCCAGATCGCCCGGCGGGAAGGAGGATCCGGACGCGGTCCCCAGCGCCGTGCCGCCCTGCCGCGCGGGTGGGTCGGCGGCGGTACCGGGGGCTTCGGCGGTGGCCGTGTCCATGGAGGTGTCCGCGCCCACGACGGGCAGGGCACCGGATACGACCAGGGCGTCGGACACGACGAGGCCGTCGGACACGACGAGGCCGCCGGATACGACCACGGCGTCGGGTACGACCAGCCCGTCGGGGGAGAGGACGACGGCACGGGCGGCAGCCGTGCCGGGACGGTCAGGGAGGGTGGCGGGGGGTTCCCCGGTGATGCGGCGGTCGGCGGGAGCCCGCGTATCGACCCAGCGGGGTCCCTCGTCCGTGAGGTGCAGCGCGTAGCCGTGGTCCGGGGCGGCGGAGTGCTGGGTGAGGATCAGCGCGGTGGAGCCGGGACCGGCCCGGTGCAGGGCGTCGGTCAGCGACTGCCAGGATGCGACCGGCTGCCAGCCGGAGCCGGGAAGGGATGAGTGCACGGCGTCACGAGGGCCGGCGTAGCGGCCGTCCCCGGTCACGACCGCCCGCGCACCGCCGCCTGCGGGAGTGTCCGTCGCGTCCGTGACGGGCTGCGGGTACAGCTCCAGCGCCAGCAGCTCCAGCGGAACGAGGCCATCGGGCAGCGCCCATAGCCCTACGGCCCGCACGTCGGCACGCTCCACGGCACGGTGCAGAGAGCCCGGGGCGTGCTGCCCGGTGTTGTCGGTGTGCCGGGGAGCCCGCGCGACGTCGGGGGCGTTCTCCTCCCGCGTCGGCTCCGGCCGGGACGGGGGCGGCGTCGAGGGCCGTGCCGGGGACGCGGCCCGGTCGGTGCCGGGCGCGGAAGCGGCGGGCGGCGGTGGTGGTGGGGAGAGCAGCTTGAGCACGTCCTGAAAGGCTTCCTTGACGCGTCTGCCGGTGGTCTCGCCGCCGAACTCCATACCCCGGCTGAGCCGGTCCCCGACCACGCTGGAGACAAAGGTGCCGGAGCCGGTCTCCAGTTCCTGGGTGGTGATCCCGTTGTAGACGAGTTCGGAGGCGCTGCCGTGCACGCCCGCCATCAGGCCGGTGCTGAAGTGGCTGCCGAACTTGTGGCCCCAGTCGGGGGCCAGGACCCGGCTCACGTCGGACGACAGCGCCCGCCGTATCCCGTCCCCCGGCGGGAAGCCCTTGGCCAGCACGGTGTCGAGGGCGTCCGACAGGCGCTTGGTGCCCGCGTGGTGAAGGCCGTCCAGCAGTGTGCCCGCCCACTCCCGGCCCAGGCCGCGGGCCGCAACGCCGTCGGGGAAGTCCCCGAATCGCCGGGCGAACAGCTCACCCGCGCCGTGTATGAACGCCTCACGGCTGGCGGCGTCGAGGGTCCGGCCGCGGGCCAGGTGGTCCACGATCGGGGTGACTCCGCCCGCCGCCGGGTCGTCGGCGTTCTTCCCGAACACCGTCCCCAGGACACCCAGCAGATCCCTGGCGGTACGCTGCCCGAACCCCTTCCACAGCCCTCGGGCGAACGCGCCCGCGAGCGGTGACACGAACGGCGACAACGCCCCCTGTACCGCCCCGAACGCCACCGCCTGCCGCAGATAGTCCCCGCCGTGCCCCGTGTGCCTGCCTTCCCTGGCCAGCGACCAGCGCACGAGCAGATCCATGGCCGCCCCCACCCCGATGTTGGTGAGCTGGTGCGCGGCGAGCGTCGCGAGCAGCCGGAACAGGGCGCTGCGCAGGACCAGTCGGAACCATGACCGCAGAAACGTCTGTCTGATCAGTGCGCCCGCGGGGTTGAAGACCGCCATGACCAGCGTCAGCGCCCACTCGAACACGAACATGACCAACTGCGCGATGATCATCCGGTTCGTGTACTCGACCTGATAGGCGGCCTCGTTCGCGAAACGCGCCACCTCCTGGCTCGCCTGCTTCAACTGCTCCAGCGCGTCACCGCCGCTGCTCGACGCCAGTGTGCGGATCGCTGCCACGAAGGCCGCGTCCCACTCCCCGGTCGCGTTCGCCGACACCTGCCGCGAGATCTGGGCCACCAACTCCTGGAACCGCTCCAGCACCTTCCCCAGATCCTCGTGCGGCTGCTGTAGATCGGTACGGATGCGCAGCGGACTGGCGTCGGGCATCTCCTCGCCCGTGAGAACGAGGAAGAGCCCGTTGAGCGCGTCGGATGCCATGGCTGTCAGCGCCGGTTCCGGTTGCCGCCGTGGATCTCGTCGAGCGCGGTGCTCTGCTGGTCGGTGAAGCTGTCGGCGGTGGATGTGACCAGCTCACTGAGTCGCAGGATGGCGGTGAAGAGCTGGTCGACGGTGTCCGAAATCTGATTCTGCATCGGGATGTAGGTCGACAGGATCTCCTGGACCGTCCTGTCGCTCGGATCGCCGATGGTCGGCCGCTGCGGGTACTGCCGGGACCCGTCGTCGTACGCACTGTGCCCGGTACGGGTGAGCTGGGCCAGCGCGTCGAAGTTCCTGCCGCCCGTCCTGATACCGTTCGGCGCCGCGGCGAAGGTGCTGCTCTCGGGCATGTCGGTTACCTCGATCCGTGTTCAGCGGGCCACCCGACCCCAACCGGGGCTTGCACGACCCCTGCGGACCGCCGACGGCCGGACCACCGAGGCGGGCTGCCATCGGCCACCCCGAAGACTGTCCCGCAGCGCGTTCCGGAGGCCGTTCCGGAGGCCGTCCCGCAGCGCGTTCCCGTCCGCGGAACACCGTTGGTCCCGGGGGCGAAACCACGTCACCACCGAAGTAGGTGCAGTAGGCATCCCGGCCACATCCGACACGTGAATAGATCTTGAACGAGGCTGTCGGCGATCCGGCGATCCGGCGATCCGGCGATTCGCCGATTCGGTGAGTCGGCGATTCGGTGCGGCGGGGCAGGCACGGGCCCGATACGTCGAGCGGACGTTGGAGCGGCGCGGACGTTGGAGCGGCGCGGCCCGCATGCTGTGGTTCATCGACCGGCGCGTGCCCGTTCCCGCAGTGCCCCCTACCCTGGTCTGCCGCAGCGATGGGCCCGGCCCGGCCTCGGGAAGAGCCGGGTCACGGCCCGGGCATCAACCGGTCCGCGGGCGGTGCCTCCGATGCCGTCCGCGTCCAGCGGCGCCGTACGAGCGCTGCCGAGCCGGACACCTCGCAGTGCGCCGACCTGACCGAGGTCGCCCCGGGGCGTCGCTGTGTCGGTCTGGAGAAGGTGGCGCCGTGTCCCGCCGTGGGCGGACTCGGAGGTGCGGGTGCGGGTGCGGGTGCGGAGCTGATCGTCCCGAGCCTGCCCGCTTCGCCGACGGACGGGCTTGACCAGCGCTGGCGGTCGGCGGGCCAGACGGGTCGAGGAGCTGCTGGAGGCTCACCCACGTCTGGGAACGCCTCATCACGTCCGGGTCGAAGAGGCACTTCACGTCGTCCCACGGCAGATCGCCCACCCTGCCATGCTGCCCCGGCTCACCACCGGAGCGCGGCGCGGCGCGGCAGCGGCCCGAGGCGTCACCGCCGTCACTCACGCACGCACGACTGCGTCTGCGTCTGCGACCAATGGACGAGCGCGAGGCCGGGACGGACAGACCGTTGCGGCCGACTGGCTGTCAGCAGGCGAACGTGACCCACTGGTGCGAGCGCAGATATGCGGGGCCGATGTTGCCCGCCCATCCTTGCCCCATGCATCCGTTGTAGGAGGTGTAGTTCACGCCGTGGTAGAAGGCGACCGCGGTGAAGGCGGTGGAGGTTCCGTGGTTGTACATCGAGCGAGCCGGACTGGTCAGGGCCCAGGAACAGGTGATGGCCCCCGACGCCCAGTCTGAGTCGGCGTTGCTCCAGTTGCACCGAGAGCCGGTGCCGCCGGTGCCTGTGTAGAAACACACGTTGCCGCTGGGACAGTCCGAGTACGCGGCTGTCGCCGCATTGGCTGACGCGGGCGGCACGACAACGGCGAGGCCGGCAAGGGCGACGCCGGTCAGTACGAGGCGAAATCCGCGTGCGCGTTTCATGCTCTTCATGCCAACTCCTGGTCTTCTGTGCTGCGTCTCCCCCGAAGGGATCACGCTGCCGGCCGGTCCCCCTGCTCGCGCTCTGCCGCCTGGGGCGAGATTCGTGCACATCCCTCGGTTCGGGCAATGAGTGAACTGGCCAATCGAGACGGGCTGTCGCGGCCAGTCCACGAGAGAGCCAAGGGTGTGGTTGAGGCTCTGACCACCTGCTGTGGCCGAGGTGCGGCGGGTGGGGGAGCGCCCACTTGGCGCTGGGCGGGCGTCCGCGGGCTCCGGCGGGCGCGACTCACGCACCGCGCGGCGGGCAACTCCCGGACGACGAAGGCGGTCTCGTCATCCGCGGCAGCCAACGCCATCAGGCAGGCTCGGTGCCGCCACTTGCGCTGCACGGGTCTGTCTCATGCCCGGCACCACACGGGATCAGCCCGAAGGCCCTGAGCCCTCTGCCCTCTCTTCACCCGACCGGGTGGGAGGAACGGCGCCTGCCCGTCCTCTCCGGGAGGACCGGCGCGCCGGAAGAGAACACAGGAAGACCGCCGCCTCCCCCACGAAGCGACGGCCGTCAGCGCCTCGCCCGAGCTTTACGGGGGATGGGCAAGGCCCGGGTGAGGCAGTTCCTGTTGCCCGGCACATCACCTGTGCCCGAACGGGTCTGGCCCTGCCGGGAGGTGCATGCCGGTGCACACCGGGAAGCCGATTCCACGGATGGAGGGCTTCCCGACGCGTCCTACCTTCTCGCACCGAGCCGGGCGGTGGCCAGGAAGTCGGTGGGGGCTGCCTGTTGTGCGGACTCCTTCTGCACATCTGGACACTGCCCCGGCCGTGCTGAGGCCCGCAGTGCCCAGTACTCGCTGGTGCGTCTCGCGGAGGAGACCGGACGCGCGCCACGCCGATCACCCAGCAAACGAACGGCTGCGGCTGCGGCTGCGGCTGCACGAGATGCTGGGCCGCTACATCTCCCGCCTGCCCACCCCCATCACCGGCGTGACCGGGATCCCGTACGGGCCGGTGTGGCCGCTCGACACTCCCGCCCTCGCCCCATGGAGAAGCCGCCTCCTCGCCCGCCTCACCGACGTCCGGTTCGACTACCTGCACGTCCCCGACCCCGGCCACGGCCGCCGACCTGCTCACCGAGGAGACGGGGTGAACTCTGCCGCGATCCTGCCCAGCCGCAAAGAGGCGCCCACCATCACCGCCGTCACCACCGCCGTCGACACCGCCCTCGACGACACCCGCGCCGTCAGCATCCACGCCGACTCCTCCGACACCCCCGCGACCGCCGCCCGGTTCGCCGCCACCGCCACCCGGGCGGCGAAGGTGCCGCTCACCGGCCTGACGCGGGGCAAGGGCGCCCAGATCCTTGCCGCCACCCACCCCCCGAACCTCGCCGACGCCGACGCGGTACTGATCGCGGACACCGACACCCGTAATCCCGACCCGGACCTCCACGCCACGCTGCTGGAACATATACGCGGCGGGACCGCACACTGGCCGGCGCCGACTACCCGCGGTACTGGGACGAGACCAACCTCACCAACCACCTCGCCCGGCCACTGATCGCCGCCACCACCGGCCACGACATTCCCCAGCCGCTCGCCGGAGACCTCGCCCTCTCCCGCACCGCCCTGCCCCCGGAACTAGCGGCGTGCGCGGACGGATACGGCATCGACGCCCTCCTGCTGCTGACCGCCACCACCACCGGGCCCGCCGCCTCCGTACGGCACGCCGTGCCCAAGCAGCACGCCGCGTCTTTCCCCCACCTCCCCGCCATCTACCACCAGGCCGCCCCCGCCCTGCCGCACCTCACTGCGGCACGCACCCCGCCACCCGCCCCGCCGGGCCGCGGACCAGTGCCCTACCGCGCCGCCGACCGTACCCCGAAACCCTCCCCCTCACGGACATGCTCATCACGCTGGACGGCTTCGGCCCTCACCCCGGCGGATACGGTGAACAGCCGTGGCCGCACCACCTCCGCCGCGTGACCGACTGGCTCACCGGCGGATCACGCGCCACCACGCGGCAGCGGGCCGAGACGCTCGCCGCCGCACACGCCCGCCCGCACACCGCCGTCCTCACCGCCGTCCCACCCCGCAGGACCACCGCCGATGACCACCACCCCGACCTCCGGGGTCTCCGCCTTCGCCCTGGAACCCTTTCCCGAGATCCAGCCGGGCGACGATCTGGCGGGCACCATCACCGACGTCCTCAGCCGCACCGGCACCGAACTGCGCGACGGCGACGTCGTCGTGGTCGCCAGCAAAGTGGCGGGAGCGCGAGGCCCCATCATCGCCCGGCACCGACTGGGATTCGAACTCACGTCAGCGGGAGTCGACCGGGAGGGCCGGACAGCACATGGCTGCTGCTCAGCGATCCGGACGCCTCCGCCCGCGGCCTGCGCGACGCGCCCACCAAGGCAACCGGCGCGAACATCGCAGTGGTGATCGCCGACTCGGACCGGCCGGGCCGACCGCCGCGGGGCCACGGTGATCTCGATCGGCCCCGCCGGAGTCGCCCCCCTCCGCGTGACAGAGCATCACGGCAAGCGACAAGAATGGACGTTCACGACCTCATCACCGCGGCGGCCGGGATCATCCTCGGCCGGCGAGGCCGCGGCGCCCCGGTCGCCGTCCTGCGAGGTACCGCCCTACGCGCAGGGCGACGAGTGGCGTCGATGCTCCACCACCGACCCTGACACCGCTGAACACGGTGCCCACCGGGACCACCAGCACCCGGCCGGCCGCAACGGATTCCACCGCACCACGGCTACCCGACGGGTGCGCGGCTTCGTCGGCCCGTTGGCTGAACAGCCCCACATCCCGGCCGCACGCCGAGGAAGACCGCCCGAAGGGCGGCGGTCTTGCACTGCTGGACGGCTCCCTGATACGCAGCCGATGCTGCATCAGGCAGGAGAACCGGAACAACTGCTCGGGCCGGAGCCGAAGGCTCCGGCCCCACTCGCAGAGGACCTACCAGCTGTTGCCGATTTTCACGGGGGTCTGTGTGGAGTAGGCGCGGTTGCCGTCTCCGGGGTAGAGCCAGAGGTCGCCGGTCGTGTCGTTGCGGGT
>NZ_JBFBEM010000025.1:52525-88410 GCF_040683675.1 Streptomyces sp. NPDC093252
CCGGGGTAGAGCCAGAGGTCGCCGGTCGTGTCGTTGCGGGTGATGATGTCTTGTCGGCCGTCGCGGTCCCAGTCGGCGATGCCGAAGGGTGTGAAAGCGCCGGTCACCGCCTGAGCCGCGGAGGGAGCAAGCAGCAGCAGGCCGACGGCGAGCAGGACAGAGGTAACCACCCCAGTCAGTCGCTTGAAAATCACTGTTCCTCCGTAAGTAGGCTTGTGATGCCGGTACGGGCGGGCTCGCGTGCAGGGTGCGGTGGTGCCCTGGCAATCTCCTGACATGCCTCTTTCCCCCACTCAGCCTTGGGCCAGACCAGCCGCTGGCGACGCGCAGACCGAAATCGCCGTCGCGGCGGCGCTGGTGCAGCCGGAGACGCTGATGCCAAGTGACCGTGCCGTTGCAGTGGTTCGTGCAGCGAAACCTGCGCGGAGGGAAGGCCGAAGGCCATAGTGACGCGCAGGAAGTACACGGCCCATAGTGCAGGCGCTGGCGCATCCCCGTCCCCGGCAGTACAGCAGGCGACACCTGGAATTTACCCGTCCGGCCCGCTCTGTGGCGGTGGCCCACCGCCGTACATGAACAGCGCCACCACGCGCACCCGTAGCCTCTGCCGACGCTGCGGCACACCACGACGCCTGTCGCCTGTCGACCAGTGCCTGGTATCTCATGCACGAAGGCCGCGCGGTTGACCACGGACCTGCCTGCCCTCCGCAGCCGCCGCCCGCCCCCATCCCTCGATCCGCAGGGCGGTGACATCGGCGGAGATGGTGAAGGCGGCGGTCGGGGTTCGCGGAACGCGGAGGTCACCGCCTGGGCCAGTGACGCGTTGGCGGCTTCCTCGGGGACGGGGTGGCAGTATGCGCCGCAGGGCTTGTGGCTTCGCGCGCGTCGACTCACCATGTACGAGAAGCGATGCTTCACCGGGGGGCTGGCGTGCCTGAAGACTCAGCTTCACCACCGCGATTGATCGTGACCTCCGGCCGGCCTGCCGGAGGGGTCTTCGACATTCCGGATGGGTATTGCGAGATCGGCAAACTGCCGGTCAGTAGAGTCCGGCTTGAACAGGACGAAGTGAGCCGACGGCATGCTTCACTCACCCGCGCCGGGAACAACGTCGTTGTCCAGGACTTGGGCTCGACCAACGGCACGTACGTCAACGGACGGCGGCTCCACGGCTCGCTGACGCTTCGCGATGGCGACCGGCTGCGAGTCGGCGTCGCGGAGTTGCGATTCTCCTGGCCGCAGGTACCGCGCCCGACGGCGAGTTACGGCTTTCACGATGTGCATGGCCCGGCCAACGCAGGCAACGGGCAGCAGTATGTGGCGGGACGGGACCAGTTCGTTGCGGCACGGGACATCTACGGGGATGACCGCCGGGTGATCGTTCACGCTGATCACAACGACACCGACGAGGTCTTCCAAGGCCAGGGGTTCGGCCGTTTCCATACGATCCTCGGGTCTGTGATCGCGATGGCCGGATTCGTCCTCTTCGGGTACGTCGTCCTCAGCTTCATTGTCGGCGTCGGCCCCGACATGCCTGAGGAGAATCCCTACGCTGAGAAGAAGCTGTTCGGAGTGCCGATGATTGCCCTGGGATCGGGCGCCTTCTTCTTCGGGGGAGTGCTGTCCACCATCGGCCGGGGAATGTCGAGGGCTGCCCGCAAACGCCTGGAGGAGATCGAGTACCGCAACCGGATACGCCGCCCGAGACAACTCTGATCAGCCACACCCGGCCCTCCCCGGCCGCTGAGCAAGTCACGGAGTACTGATGATCATGACCGGCGACAGCTACCACTTTGGCGACGTGCGAGGCCCCGTGAACGCGGGCAGCGGACAGCAGTATGTGACCGGCCGTGATCAGACCGTGCACCAAGCGGATCGTGAGTGGCTGCTCTCGGAGATTGACGCACTGCGGCAGGCCCTGGACGGGCTGAGACTCAACGCCCAGGAGCGGCGGACCGCTGAGGGTGAACTCCACGCCGTCGGGTTCGCACTGGACCGCGATAAACCCGACCGTGAAGGAGCCGCACGCAGCCTTGAGGCATTCACCACCAGGTTGCAGGCCGCAGGAGTTCTCGCCTCTGCGGGGGCTTCTGTGGTGGGAGCCCTCAGTTCGATCGCGCACTGGGTGGGGCCGTCCGCAGCGAGTGTTCTGGCGCTGCTGTAAGGCACATGCGCGACTACGCTTCGCCTCAGAGACCCTTGATGCCATGCCATGCCATGCCATGCCATGCCATGCCATGCCATGCCATGCCATGCCGGTTCGGCCCGGCCGCCCGCCGTGATGAGCCTGCCCGGCCCGAGTATGGAATGCCCCCGGAATCAACACCAAGGTTCCAGCGGTCGCCGCAATACCCCAGCTCAAGGAATGCGATGGACTTCGAGATCCGTTGCGGCGGGTGAAGGTGCGAGGGACGGGCCTGTCGCAGGCCGTCGCCCGGTTCGGGGGCGGCCTGCTGCCGGTGACCTGCGGTTCGTGGATGGGTGCGCCACCGGCATCACCGTCGAGGACGCCCTGCCCAGGAGAGCCAGTACCAGGTACACCGGGCGGGATCGCGCAGACTGGCAGGATGGGACGTCGATCCACTGTTCCCCGTACCCATGAGCTGGGTGAGTTCCTGCGATCAGCGACGCACGCCCCCAACGCGGTCTCTTCGCCCAGGTGGAGACAGCGGCCCGGTGGGCCGGGCATGGAGCGGTGCTGGACGCGACGCATCGGGTGAGGACGTGAATCTGATGCGACCGCAGAACGACGACCCCGACGCCGCCCGCCGGTGACAGACGCCGCGACGGCGGTCCGGCGGCGTCGGGGGATGTGCTGGTATCAGACCATGGACAACAAGCGGCGCGTGCTGATCATCGCCTACGACGACGTGCAGATCCTCGACATCGCCTGTCCCAGCGGCGCGTTGGACATCGCCAACCGCTACGGCGCCGAGCCGCCGTACTCCATCGAGCTGGGGACCCTGGGCCGTCGGGCCGCCCGTAGCTCGGCGGGGATCCTGATGGCAGCCGGGCAGCGGCTGGAGACGGTCGCGGGGCGTCTGGACACCCTGTTCGTGGTGGGCGGCATCGGCTGTGAGGACGCGGCGTCGGACGAGCGCCTGCTGGGCCAGGTACGCCGGCTGGCCGGCCTCAGCCGACGGGTCGCCTCCGTCTGCACCGGTGCCTATGTGCTCGCCGCCGCCGGGCTGCTGGACCATCGGCGGGCGACGACCCATTGGGGCTGGGGCGAGCGACTCGCCGAGCGTCATCCCGCCGTGGCCGTGGACGTGGCCCCGCTCTACATCCGCGACGGCGACGTCTACACCTCGGCCGGCGTCACGAGCGCACTCGATCTGACGCTGGCCCTGATCGAGGACGACCACGGCCCGACGCTGGCCCGCGCCGTCGCCCGGGAACTCGTCACGCACCTGCACCGCCCGGCCGATCAGGCCCAGATCTCCCTGTTCCTGGCCGCGCCACCGCCGGAGGACCGCCTGGTGCGGGACCTGATGGGGCACATATCCGGTCACCTGGCCGAAGACCTCACCCCGACCGCCCTGGCGGCGCGGGCGGGCGTCAGCCCCCGGCACCTGGCGCGCCTGTTCACCGCACATCTCGGCACGACCCCGGCACGGGCCGTACGCGCGGCACGTACCGACGCGGCGGTCCACCTGGCCCGATCCAGCGGACTGTCCATGGCGGCGATCGCCCGGCGCTGCGGATTCGGGTCGGCACAAACCCTGCGGCAGGCGTTCCTCGACCACTACGGCGTCACGGGGGACACGCTTCGCAGGAATCCGGACATGCCGGCTGCGCGCGTCACCCCGAAGCAGAAGACTCCCGCCCCATGAAGCAACCGACGACACGAAGAACCGTCCTCCGCTCAGCCGTGGCCACAGCCGCTCTCGCCGCCACGGCTACGGCTACGGCCAAGGCGGCGCACGCCGCCCCGCAGGCCGACACGGGACCGACCACCGGACCGAAAACCGGACCAAGGACCGGACCAAGGACGGGACCGAAGATCGGAATCCTCCTGTACGACGGCTATGGCCTGCTGGACCCGACCGGCCCGGCCGAGGTGCTGTCCCGGCTGCCGGACGCGACCGTGACGATGATCGCCGAACGGCGCGGCCCGGTCCGCACGGACACCGCGGACGTGGCCGTGGTCGCTGACCGGTCCATCGACGAAGTGGACCGCCTCGATGTCCTCCTCGTCCCCGGCGCCGGCAACCGCGGCACCATCGCCGCGATGAACAACGAGGCGCTCCTGCGCTGGATCCGCCGGATCCACCGGCACAGCCGGTGGACGGCCTCCGTATGCACCGGCAGCATCATCCTCGCCGCGGCCGGACTGCTGGACGGACGACGGGCGACGACCTACTGGGCATCCGCCGAGTACCTCCAGTCCACCTACGACGTGACCTACCTGCCGGAGCGCTACGTACGCTCAGGGAAGATCATCACCGCCGCGGGAGTGTCGGCGGGAGTGGACATGTCCCTGTACCTCGCCTCCCTCATCACGGACGAGGACACGGCCAGAGCGATCCAGCTCGCCGTCGAATACGACCCCCAGCCCCCCTTCGACTCCGGCAACGCCACACAAGCCGGCCCTCAACTCAAGCAAAGGGCGCTGGAGTTGCTGGCCGCGTCGCAGGTGTAGCCGAAACCGGGCTCGCCCCGGCAAGGACCGCCCCGCGCCCCGGACCACTGCCTACTCCACCCCGGGCCGGAAGTCTTCGAGGAAGTAGAGGAAGTAGCTGTCGTGCCGGACGCGGAACTGCTTGAGTTCCTCGCCGCCGTGCCGCGGCATCTCCGCGACGCGCTCGAAGTACTCCTCGCGCGGCGCGCCCGGGGAGAAGAGCATGAGCATGGACATGGGCTCGCCGGTCACATTCCTGAAGGCGTGCAGGCCGCCGACCGGTACGCTTGTCGGATGACGACCGCACCGGAGGCCCCCGCCCCGTTACGGTCCGTGTCGTTGGAGATCACCAGGCAGTGCCAGGTCACCTGCCCCGCCCATTGCTACGCCCAAGCGGGACCCTCCCGCGATCATGGCAGTATGTCCGGCGCGGACTGGTGCCGCTGATCGACGAGGCAGCCGCCCTTGGCACGACCAGCAGCCACTTGATCGGCGGGGAACTGACCCGGCATCCGGACTTCGCCATCATCCTCGAATACGCACTGCGGGCGGGCTTGCGCATGCGGGTGTTCTCCAACCTCGTCCGGGTCCGTGACGCTCACTGGAAGCTGCTCGAGCACCCCCGCATCGATCTCGCGACCTCCGTCTACAGCGACGACCCGGTCGAGCACGACACGATCACCGCACGGCGCGGTTCCCACGCGGCGACCCGGGCAGGCATCGTCAAGGCACCGCGCCACGGGTGCCGGGTGAGGGTCAGCATCATCGATCTGGGCGCTGGCCAGCGCGTCGCCCAGGCCCGCGCAGACACGAAAGGGCTGGTTCGCCGAGCCGTGGGACGGCCGGGGCGATGGGGCGCACGACGTTCACCAAGTCCGCTTCTTGTTCGTGCCGTCGGCGGTCCGTCGGGCTTGGTCTGCGGTCGCCTGTGCCTTCTTTATCCGCCTTTCGTGGTCCGCTATGAACTCTCCGCCATCCGCCCCGCTGTCCCCGAGGATTTTGTCGATGCGCTTCTTCAGCGTCAACCCATGGAGTCCTTTTTCTTTACATCGAGATATTAGTCGACGTCGAAAAGCGTCTTCTCCATGTTGAAGAGCTTCGGGTCGAAATGCGCTACAATGAACTCCGTGGCCATGCCGTTGATTTCTGGTTTGACAATATTGGTCGAGTGGGCGACGCTGACGAGTTCGGCTTTGATGGGGCTGATGTTCTCTTCCGCGTAGCCCAGTCGTTTCCCGAAATCTTCGTAGGCTCCCATGCGTCCTCTCCCTCATGACGGCAGCCCTTCACGAGATTTCTCGTGAAGGGCTGTTCGGCTGGCTGCTCCTGCGATCAGTCGGCCTCGATCTTCCACCCCTGAACTGCCTGGATTCTGATAAAGCCAGGTCCGGGGATGACAGCGGTTCCGCGTGTGCTTCCCTCGCGATCCATGGAGATTCTCTCGCCGTTTTCGAAAGAGAAGAATTCCAGACTGCGGTGACCGTGTTTGTAGGCTGGAAAATCAAATCGTATGCTGCGTTCTTCACCCCGCCAGGCGAGAACCTCTCCCCCGGTTCCGGTGACTCTTCCCCGCAGCGGGCGTAGGTCGTCTATGGCAACCCGATCCAGATGCCACCTGGCGAAGCCGTTTCCCTCGCTGCTTCCGCGTTGAATTTTCACATGGGTGTACTTGGCCGGCAGGACGAACTGGATGGGTGCGGTACCGGTGGTTTGGAGCAGCATCGGGTCTTCGTCGTACATACCGCGTGTATCGATGACCGGATGGACGAAGAATCCAGTGACCGGCCCCCGCGACCGGACGACGAGAACAGCCGGAGTGTTGGCAGGTCTGGTCACCGGGACCACTTTCCCGCGCCAGCCGCCTGTCGGAAATCCCTCAAATACCATCTGCGTCCTCCTGTGGTGGCTCGGCCTCTTCAGCCGAGGGCGTTGTGGCGGGCGGCGAAGGCGCGGAGGTCCGGCAGTCTCTGGGGCTGCGGGGAGTACAGCAGGTCGGTGGTGAGGGCGCGCAGGGAGGGGCGGCGGAGTTCTTCCGGGGCGATGTGTTCGATGGCGCGGAGGTGGGCGTACGTCTGGTCGGGGTGGCCGATGCTGTGCCACATGCGGGCGCTGTCGGTGTGGTAGCGGGCCTTGTGTTCGGGGGTGGGGAGGTGGTCGGCGTTGATGCGGCGTGCGTGGGTGACGGCGTCGTCGGGGGTGCCGAGCCGGGTGTGGACTCCGATGCGGTACAGGTCGACCTGGGCGGGGCTGGCGGTGATGGTGAACAGGCCCTGCTGGGGCTGGTCGCCCGGAATGCGCTGGACGGTCTCGTCGGCTTCGTCGACCAGAGCGAGGGCGGTGCTGCGATGTCCGTTGCAGGCGGCGGTGTATCCGGCGGTCAGCAGCAGGCAGGTCTTCGCCGCCAGCACGGCCGGGGGAGGGTCACCGCGGTGGTGGTCGAATGTGAGTGCGGTGCGGGTGAGGAATCCGGCGGCTTCCTCACCCTTGCCGGCCCGGCGGAACGTGATCGCGCCCATCCGCGCGGCCTCGCTGATGACCTGGGGGTCGCCGCTGGCGCGGTCGGCGGCGGCCCACGCCGATTCGGAGGAGTCCTTGACGGCGAGTTCGGTGGCCAGCACGTAGGCGCGGGCGACGGCAGCGTGGACCTGGTCGCGGGCGTGCCCGGGGCGGGTGTGATCGCGGGTGGCCGCTGCTGTGGCGATCAGGGGTGGCAGGGCCTGGCCGAGGTCCTGGTATCGGGTGGTGCTGAAGGCCGCGCGTGCCCTGGCGAGCCTGTGGACCAGGTCGGCGTACGGGACGGGCCGGGCGGCGGGGGGTTCGAACAGAGCCTGCTCCAGCAGGGCTGTCGGCGCCACGGCCCCAGTGGCGCGAGTCGGCGAGGCGGCCAGGACAGGGGCGGCGATGCCCATGGCACCGGTCACGAGGTCACGTTGCTTCACATCGTCCTCCGTGTCCGCCGGGCCGGGTGCCGCGCCCACCCTAGTGGCGGCCGTGGGACTTGCGGGGACGGAGCGTGTGGTTCCACCTGTGCGGGTTGCAGCCGGGGGTGTGGCCTGGGAGGTGAGGCCGGGCGGATGCCGAGCCCGGCGGTGACGCGGCCGAGGACGCCGGCGCTGGTCACGGCCCGAACCCCGCGCTCGATGGCGCCGATGTCCGACTGGGCGAGCCCGGTCGCGGCGCCGAGTCTGCTCTGACTGGCCCCCGTGTACTGGCGGACCAGACGGAAGACGGTGCCGATATCGCGTTCGGTGAGGGCGCGGCGCATCGCGGGGCGGTCCCACAGTTCGTGCGGGACGGTCAGGTCGGGGCGCACGAGTCCTCCCCCAGGGCCGGGCACCGGGCAGGGACCGGACCAGCGTAGGAGTCGGCGGGCCCGCTGTCAGCGGCGCGCAGCGAAGTGCAGGGCGCGGCCCCAAGGGGTTTCTGGAGGCGCTGAGCGAGCCCGGCGCGACGGTGGTCGGAGCGGCCGGTAGCGGTGAGAGTGACGCTGGCAGCGATCTATCAGCGTCGCCGCAGAGACGAGGGATTCGCCGAAGCGATGAGAAGGGCACGTACGGTGGGGGAGCGCCCCGCTGACAATGCGGCCCAGGGCCGAGGGCGATGCCGGAGCCGGAGCGCATAGCGGTCCACCGGTCGGGAAGGCGTACCCCGGGGAGGTCCTGCGGGTCGGCCTGGGCAGCGCGCAGGCTGTGCGGCGCCCCGGGGTCGGCCGCGAAGGCGGCAACCCGGCCCTGTGCGCGCTCTGCGGGCGGGCAGCGTCGATCTCGCCCTGCTGTCGTCGGCGCCGCCGTTTCGTGCCCCGGATGCCGAGTCCCCGCCTCTGGAGGTGCAGACGCTCACCGAGCGTGCCCTGTGCCTGGCGTGCCCGCAGCGCAGCCGCTGGCCCGCGGTGACTACGTCGACATGGCCGACCTGCGGGGACAGCGGTGGATCGCCGGTGCCTCGTCCGGTGCGGACCGCCTCCTGGGGGTGTGGCCGGGCCTGGACGAGCGGCCCGAGATCGCGCACACCGCCTGGGACTGGCTGGCGAAACTGCACCTGGTCGCGGTCGGCCGCGGAGTCACCACCGTGCCCTCCGCGCTGGCTGCGGCCGCATCGCCCGGCGTGCGTGTCCTGCCGGTGCGTGGCGGCCCGCGGGAGACCCGGCGCCTGCTCCTGGCCCGGCTGCCGCAAGAACTGGCTGAACCGGTCGTCCGCGCTGGCACGGTCTGCTGAACGACGAGGAGGCCGTACGGTGACACGAGGGCACGCAGTACGCGGAGTTGGCGTCGCGCTTCTACCCCGACGCCACCGGAGCGGACCTCGACCTCGGCGTCGACCTGATGAGCTGGTTCTTTGCTTTCGACGACCTTTTCGACGGTCCGAGCGGTACGGACCCCGCCGGGGCCCAGGCCCTTGTGTGCAGCACCATGGAGGTGCTGCGGCGGCCCGCCAGGCGTTCCGCCGTGCCCGTCGTGCGGGCCTTCTCCGATCTGTGGCGGCGCAGCGGTGAGGGGATGTCCTCTTCCTGGCGCCATCGTGCGGCAGGGCATTGGCGTGCCTACCTCCAGGGGTATGTCACCGAGGCGGTACACCGGCACCGCGATGTCATGCTCACGGTGGAGGAGCATCTGCGGTTGCGCCGGGAGACCATCGGTGTCCTTCCGACGGTGGACCTCGCCGAACGGATCGGCCGCTTCGAAGTGCCCGGACCGATCCACGCCAGCTCATGGGCTGCGGAGATGCTGGCGATCGCCGCAGAGGTGGACACCATCCACAACGACCTCTGTTCCGCGGAGAAGGAAGAAGCCCGCGGTGGGATACACAACCTGCTGGTCATCCTGGAACGGGCGGGAACACCGCACCCGCGTCGAGGCCGTGGAGGAGATGCGCCGGATGATCCGTTCCCGTACGGAGCGGTTCCTCGTGCTCGAACGCCGGCTGCCCGGTGTACGCACGGGCGGTCCTCAGGACCCGCACCTCGTCGGCCGCCGCTTCCGGATCTCCGACGCCAACCTGGTACCCGCAGCGTCGCCCGCATCGTCCGGGTCCGAGTGATCGACTGATGGCCTCGGACGTCGTGCACCCCAACCCCGCGGTGCCGGTCACCGTGCTTGCCGCCGCCCTGGTTGCAGCACATCGCCCACCTCGGCCTCGGCCGCATCCCTACCGTCCCCGATACCGGCCCGCCGACGGTGATCGGCTCCGGGCCCGTCGCCCTCGGCTGCGTCCTGGAGCTCCGCCGCCGCGGCGCCGACCGGATCGGCGTCGTCACCGGCCGCCGCTACGCGCCGATTGGCCGCGCCCCGTACGCCACCCTCACCCACCCGGAGGCGGTACAGCCCACCGCTCTGGTGATCGACAGTACCGGGGACACCGGCCGGGCGGCCGTGCTGACCGCGCCCGGCGGGATCCTCGGCCTGTTCGGCACCCCGGCCCCGATGCGGCCCTGCCCGCGCGGGACGTGCACCGCAGCGGGGGCGGGGTCGCCGGGATGCAGGAACTCGCGCCCGCCCCACCGGAGAAGTACGGGGAGGCGTTCACCGGGTGAGTGCACTGGATCGCCCGCGCGGTGTACCCGGTTCTGCTGGCCGCGTGGTGCCGGATCTTGCCCGACGGTGGATTGAGGCGCTGATGGGGGCGTTGATCCGCTCCAGGGCGGAAGCGAAGGGGCCGCCCGTGGTCGGGCGGCCCCTTCGGGGCACGGGCCGTACCGTCAGCAGACCCTGAGGGAGGTGATCTTGTCGTTGATCGACGACGGAACGACGGCCAACTGCTCCCGGTGCCGATCCTGAACTGCAGATGCCGGCGTCGCAATCACGCGTTGTCAAAGCACAGTCGTTCGCCCAGTTGGTGATCGCGAGCGTCGACTCGTGGCCCCGGTGCGGATCGACCCTCGAACAGCACGGCGCTCTGGTTGCGGGAGGCACAGCGCTGCATACTGACCGTATGGGGTGGAGGCTAGCCAAAACCCCTACAGGCGGGGGGAGTTGAGGGTGAGAAGAGTCCGGGACGTCGTCCAAGCGGTGGTAGCCCAGCACGCGGTGCACGAACTGCCCCTCGTCGAAGGACTGCTGCGATTCGATGACGAGCGGGCGGTCCGGGTGCTCGGTGGACAAGGGCGACGCAGGGAGCCGCTCGGGTTCGGGTTCGCCGAGGCGGCCGCGCTCGTCACCCCGGTTGTCTGGCTGGTCCTTGACCAAGTCGCCCGCCGGGGGCTCGACGCCGCCACTGACAGCCTGATGGAGCGGTGGCGCAGACGGGTGCGCTGGAGCCTGCGCCTCGGGCCGGGCGAACCCCCCGTGGAGCTCCCTGCGTTGGACCAAGCCCAGTTGGCCCGCGTACGGGAGCGTGTCCTGGAGCGTGCGGTGGAGCGGGGGATGAGCAGCGAAGAGGCCGAGGCGCTGGCGGACGGTGTGATAGCCCGGCTGGCGACGGAACCGCCGGGGCCGGGCGAGGTCTCCGCGCCTCGAGAACCCCCCCGCCGCGCCCACCTCACCCGCCTCGTCCTAGGCGGGCCGGTGCGGTACGCGATGCCCTGGCGCCCGCGGTCCGGTGTCACCGACACGGGGCTCCGATTCGTGTTGCTGATGGTCCTTGTCGCCGTGTCGAGCATCACGATGCTGGACACCGTCCTGGCGCCCCGTCCCAATGACACCCCGGGCGATGCCCTGGGCTGTCTCCTGGCCGCCGGGGTCGACCCCAACGGGGGAAATCTCGACAACCTGCTCCTGGGCGTCCGCCATGCCACGGTACTGGAAACCTGTATGTCCGGTGTGCCGACGGTGCCCAATGTGAAGGGCCTGGTCGCGGCGTTCTTCCTGCTCGCCGCCGCGGCCGTCGTCTACGCGTGGCTGCCGCGCCGGCGTGACCTGAAGAACCGCACCGTGCCGGTCGGGATGGTGAGCCGCGACACGAGTCTCCAGGACGAACTCGCCCTGCTGCGGGAGCTCAGCGGAACCGCCCCCGGTGTGCGCTTCCGAGTGGATCCGACCCGGACGACTGCCGGTGCCGTGGTGTACGGAAGCGCCGGACGGTACACCGTATGCCTGCACGCGGGACTGGTCGCCCGACGCGGCACCGATCCCGACGGCTTCCGCACCGTCGTCCTCCATGAACTCGCCCATATCCGCAACCGGGACGTGGACTTCGCCTACGGCAGTACCGCGCTGTGGCGCGTCTTCGTCGTACTCGCGCTGCTGCCCTACCTCTTTCAGCAGGGGCGACTCCTGACCAACGGCCTGCTGGGCAGAGACACATCGCCGTTCTGGCCCGGGGCGGCCTCCATCATCACCTACTCCCTGCTGTCCGGGCTCCTGCTGGTGGCGCTCGTGCACCTGGCTCGTGCGGACCTGTTGCGCCGCCGCGAACACCACGCCGACATACAGGCGGTCGCATGGGGCGCCCGTCTCGGAGGCTGGGATCATCCCGACCAGCCCGGTACTGTCGCCACCCCGCTGCGCCGCGTCATCGCGTTGCTGCGTACTCATCCGCGGTGGGCCGAGCGCAGGCGCGTGCTGGACGATCCTGGGCGGATAACCAGGGTGAGCGCCCTGGAGATGTTGCTCACCGGTGTGGGGGCATCTCTTCTCGTCCAAGAGGTTCTCGTGGTGCCCGGCCTGTCCGGGGGCACCGGCGGTGCGCTGTTGACCGCGTTGCTGGTGACTCCGGTACTCTTCCTCGTCCTGAGGCGCTCCGTTGCCTCAGCCGCCCGGTCGGCCGGACGGCGCACGGAAACCGGGGTTCGCGCGGGGCTGTGGCTCGGGGCGGGTCTGGTCGTCGGCGCCTTCGTCGGCGGCGGCGGGAACAGCGGCACCGAATGGCTGATCGCGCAGCCGGTGTACTTGTTGGCGTTGATGGTCACCGCGGTCGTATCGGCGGTCTGGACGGCACAGTTCTGCCGACTGACACTCCTCCTTCCCGGGAAGCTGTTACGCATCGCGACGGTCCTGCTGAATTTCCTGGTGACGCTGGCCCTGCTGTGGGGCGGGCTGCACTGGTGGCATAGCACGGGCCGTGTGCTGGCGATGGGCATCGCCGTTCACGACGGAGCGCTCACCGCCCTGATCAAGGAGGAGTTCCCGGGGCCGTGGGGGCTGTATCCGCACGATCTGTCGGTCATCAGCGCTGTCTCACCGGTCCTGATAATGCTGAACAGGGAGGTGCTGGCTGCCGCGGCCCTCCTGATGTCGCTCGTCCCGCTGCTGCTGCACGTCCGGGTGCGCGGTACCGGCCTTCGCCTGCGCAGGACGCTGATGGCCGGTCTCGCGGGCGGGCTGGTGTCCTGGGCCGGACTCGCCGCGGCGGCCTACGCCTTGCGGGCGCGGCGGCCGGTCACCTTTGATCAGCGCGTGGGAGCTTTCCAGTATGTCCACATGTGGTGGCAGATCGCGGCCCTCATGGGGGCCTGCCTGGTCACGGCCTCCGTCGTGGCCGGAGTGTCCCGCAGGTACTGGTTGCTGCGTGCTCTCCTCGCCGCACAGGTGGTTCAGTTCATGGCGTACGCGGCAGTTTTCGCGCTGGCCGCTGCCGACGGTTGCCTCGGCCCACTCAACAAACTCGGCGACCGCTGCCACTGGCTGCCGGAGAACGGCCGGATCTCGGCGGAGCTGACGGCCGCGCAGTCGCTGACCGCCATCGTTTTCCTCTCGGCCTGCGCGGGGTTGGCCGGCGCGGCGGTGGGCCGCATCGCCCACAGGCACCGGCCGACGGCCTCCCCCTCCCAGCCCTCGGCACAGGCATCGCCGGAGATCCGTCCCTGGCCCGCGGTGCTGAGACGGAGCACCATCCTCGTCCTGGGCGTACCCGCCTGCCTGCTCACCGTCCTGACCCGCACCGACGACGCCGACTCGGCGCAGTCCTCCGCCGTGGACCAGAGATTCGCCGAGCTCTTCGACACCCCGCAGACGGCGCGGGTCGCGAAGGTACGGGAATGGCAGGCGGCGGCATGGCTCACCAAGGGCGGCCTCGACCGGATCGAAGGCATGGGCGACGCCTTCATCGCACTCGGCGACGCCCTCACCGAGGCCGCCGACCAGGAACCGGACACCAACGGGAAGATCCGTCTGGACGAAACGAAGTTCAGTCGCCTCTGCGGCACTCTCGGCGGGCGGGCCGCACAAGCGCGGAAGTACTTTCCCGTCCCCTTCAAGGAATTGCAGCAGCCCTGGTCAGATGCGCTGAGCCAGCTCCAGAGCGGCAGCCGTACCTGCCAGGACGCGATGGCCATGGGTGAGGACGCGAAGTACGCGACGGACGCGGAACGCAGCCTGCGCTTTGAGCAGTCGCTCGATGACATGGGCGCCGGCGTGGGCGCCCTCACCGATGTGCTGGAGAAGCTCGACGCGATGGCGTTTCCGTCCAAAGACGGAGCGTGAGGCGGTGTTGCCCACTGACGTTCCGCTCGCCGGGATGTGTTCTGCCCGTTCAGGCCGGATGAGTGGGCTTCACTACCTCACGATCCGTTCGCGCGAAGACCTGGACGGCACCGCTGTCAGCCGCCCGAGTCGGGCGCCGTGCGCAGCATGTGGCGGGCCATCAGCGAACAGCAGGTTCGGCCAGCGCTGTCGACGGGCAGCGTGCTCAGGAAACCGACGTTTCCCCGGGATCCTGGACACGCCGCGAGGGCTTGGTCTTGCCGGTAGCGCAGGCGGGTCTCGTGGGGCGTGAGATAGCCCCAGTGGATCTGCCTGCGCAGGCGGCGTCTGTTGTAGAAGGTCTCGATGAAGTCGAAGATGTCGGCGCGGGCGGGTGGCCCGGTCGGTCCAGAAGCGCGTGCCGATCCTTCTTTCTGGACGGCCTAGGTGTATTGACTCGCAGGGTTGTTTACGCGGCTGATGGGTGGGTGTCCGCCGAGGGTGGTGTGGCTGCGATGGTGGTTGTAGGTGTGGAGGAAGTCTGCCAGGGCTTCGGTCCTCTCGTCGTTTGAGGTGGAGGGCCGCTGGTAGGCCCATTCGTCCAGGAGGAAGCGGTTGAAGCGTTCGGGCTTGCCGTTGGTCTGCGGCCGGTAGGGCCGGATCTTGTTGTGCGTGATGCAGGCGGTGGCCGGGGTCCGGGTGACAAGCCTGGCCTTGTAGCAGGAGCCGTTGTCGGTGAGGACCTGCTGGACGGTGATGCCGTGGGCGGCGAAAGACGCGTTCGCCCGTTGCCAGAAGCCCGCGGTGGTGTGCCGGCGTTCGTCGGGCAGGACCTCGCTGTGGGTCGGGCGGGAGTGGTCGTCAACCGCGGAGTGGACCAAGGAACAGCCGATCACCGGTTTGCAGTTCCTGCGCTCACCGGTGGTTGCGAGCTTGTTGTCCATCTCCCACCGGGACTCCCGTCACGGGAGACCACCTGGCTCGTCATCAGCTTCCCCCGGCCCTGCCGCGCGGGCGGGCCGTGGTCCGGAGCCGACGGCTGACGGGAGTGCGCTGGGATGACGGAACCCGTGCGCTCGCGGTGACCTTCGTTCCGGATCTGCCGCCTGGCGTGATCCGAGTCATGCACCGTGATTCGGATCATCGGAGGCCAGTGCATGAAACCGTTGGAGGCCGAGCGCTACCGCCACGGGAAGCCCCGCGCCGCGGCGCTCGTCACGGCCGTCGTGGCGATGGTCACCGGCTTCAGCGCCGCTCCCGCCGGGGCGGTCGGTGAAGGAGGGTGGAGCAACGGCGGAGGCTCCGCCCGGGGCGACGAGGCCGCGGCGTCGTGAACGACCTGGGCGGCGAGTACACCGCCGTCATCGGGAACGACAACCGGATCTGGTGGTCTTTCAACGGGGGACTCTTCCAGCCCGTGTCACAGGGGCACCAGGCGAACTCCGCCCCGGCGATGATCTCCTGGCAGGGCCGGATCACCCTCTTCCACACCGGTATCGACCGCCAGATCTACTACAGCTTCCTCCAGGACCGGTCCTCCAACAGTTGGACGCCGTGGAAGCGGGTCCCCGGAGACGCCGGTCTGGCCGGATCGCCGACCGTGGTGACCTCGGGCAACACCGCCTGCATCAGCGGGGTCCGTGTCGGCGGTGAACTCACCGAGCAGCGGATGACCGCGCAGTGCGGCGGCTTCACCTTCGGGTCCGGCCACCGCAACGACCCCAGCGCCCGGGCCCGCACCGGCCGGGACCTCAATGTCTGGGTGAACCAGTCGACCGACGGCGGCGACACCTTCCAGGGCTGGCGCCGGACCACAGGCGGCCCCGCCCCCTCCAACGCCACCCCCTCCCTCAGCTCCGCCGGAAGCGCGATCACCCTGAGCGTCGCCTGGGACGGCGACAGGGACCCGCGCTTCCCCAACAACGCGATCGTCGGGAAGCAGCTCTACCGCTGAGCACCCGCTCCGAAGCCGCCGCCTGGGGCCGGGGCGCCCTCGGCCGCCATGCGCTACAGCTCCACCCCGGCGCCCCCCGGGGGCGAGCGGCCGTCGGAGCCGTGGTGGAACGCGGGCGGCCGGACCACCGGCCCCTGGACCCCAGGGTGAGGGCGGCCCGGCCGTCCCCCGGGCGAAGACGCCGTCACCCGTGACGGTGGAGGCGGGGCGGGGCGGGACGCCTTGAGGGGACGGTGTCGCCGGCATCGATGCCGGCTCTGGGCATGAGCGTCCTTCTTCCGGTGTCCAGGACGGCAGGGGGCCTGGCCATGTGCGGGATGCGTCCGTCGAGGTGACCCGGTGTCAGGTCGGCGCGGAGGTCTGCGGGTCCCCGATCTCAAGGGTCACCCCGGACAGCGGGAAGCCGACGCAGGTCAGCACCTGGCCCTCGGCCCGCTGCCCGGGGGTGATACCGCTGCCGCCCGCGATCAGCACGAGGTGTCCGGGCGAGTGCGCGCCGGTGTGGAAGGAGCCCGACGGGCCGCGCAGGCCGAGCCGGTCCCCGGGGCGCAGGCCGTGGTGGGCGTACGTGGAGAACAGCCCGCCCTCCACCTGCTTGACGGTGAGTTCCAGCCGGGTCGCGCCGGGCGCGGAGGAGGCGGAGTAGGCGCGCCGCACCTCGCTGCCCGCCACGTCGGCGATCACGGTGAAGAACTGGCCGGGGCGGAAGCCGAAGGGTGTGGCGTCGCCGGCCGGGTCCTCCAGGACGAGGGTGCGGACGGTGGGTGTCTCCTGGCGGATCTCACGGACGCGCACGGCCCGCGGCGGGCTCTCCGCCGCCCCGGCGCGGCCCGCGGGCTCCGGTGGGGCGGCCTCGGGGGTCCGGAGGTCCTCGTACCCTTCCTTGCGCAGTGCGGAGAGGTAGGCGCGGTTCACGGCGCCGCGCATCAGCCGGCTCGCCCCCGGGACGGAGGTGAGGAGTCTGACCACCCAGGCGGATGTCCGCCCGAGCTGCGCCGAGTTGGCCTTGAGGTGGGCGCTGCCCAGGGCCATCATGTCGGGCGGCCGGCCGGGGTCGGTGCGGGCGTCCGGGGTCCACAGGCGCGCGGCGGCCACGGCGCCGTTGCCGGTCACCTCGGCGTGTTCGACGTCGATGAGAAGGGCGAGGTGGGGTGGGGTCCCGCGCAGGGCCATGGTCTCCAGCAGCGCGGCGTCGTCGGTGATCGCGCCGCGTCCCCTGATGTGCAGGACGCCGCTGCGGCCGGGTACCAGGGCGGCGAGTGACAGCCGGTCGTCCTGGAGCACATTGTGCAGACAGTCCGCGCGCCGGTTGCCCCTGCGGTCGGCGAGGGCCAGGGTACGGCCGTCGAGCACACGGGCCACCGCCCCCCGGTCGCCGCGCGGGCTGGTGTCGCTGCCGTTGCCGGAGTCCCAGGTGGACAGGGCGAGGAAGGGCGAGGCGGCGAGGAAGTCGCCCACACCGGGGCCGGTCAGCGGGCCCCCGCCCGCCATCGGCCGGGGTGCCCGGGCGGGGCGGGGCGGCTCCCACAGGCCGGAGCGGATGACGGCCTGTGCGCAGTGCACGTATGCCTCGGTGACGTCCACGGCCGTCTCCCCGTTCCTGCGGACGGCCGCGGTGCCGTTGACCCTCAGCACCTCGCCCACGCCCGGCAGCAGGAAGAACAGCGAGACCGGACCGTGTGCGACGGCGGGCGCGGGGACGGTGAGGGAGAACCGCCCCGGCGAGTGGACCCGCGCGAAGCCGGGCGCGCCGCCGACGAAGGTGGTGCGGGCGGTTCCGTCGGTGTCCCGGTAGCCGAGGGCCGCGACCGGGCTGTGGGCCAGGACGGTACGGCAGCCCTCGTCGAGGGTGCCGATCTGCTTGCGCAGGGTGATCGTGTCCGGGCGGCCGATCACCGCGTCGATCTCTTCGGCCGACGTGAGGTGGCGCGGGCCGTCCGGTCCGGGTGGGTGCTGCCGCGTCTGCATGGAAGGGCCTTTCAGCCGGGAGCGGGCCGTCCTGCTCGCCCTGGGCGGTACGGGGCGCCGCCTCGCCCGGATGCCTCACCCGCCTCGGGGAACCTCGCGTTTCCGCAGTTCATGGCCCTATTGTGAGTAATGGCTCACCTCTTTGGCTACTCGCATTTCGCGCCTCGGAAGGATCAAGGGATGACATCGGCCGACCGGCGCCTCACCCCACGTCGCACGCCTCGCCAGGTGCGTGCCGAACTCACCCGCGAGCGGATTCTCGCCGCCGCGGCTCACGTTTTCGCCCGGCACGGGTATGCCGCGGGGACCACGAACCGCATCGCCGAACAGGCCCGCGTGTCCATCGGCTCGCTGTACCAGTACTTCCCGAACAAGGACGCGATCCTCGCGGAACTGCTGCTCCGGCATATCGGCCAGGACCCCTGGCCGGCCGCTGGACCGGACCTGGCTCCGGGCACGCTGAAGGAGACCGTGCGGGGCCTGGTCCGCGACGCGACCGACCGCCACCGCCACGACCCGCGACTGCTCCGGATCATGATCGAGGAGACGCCGGTCTCCAGCACGATGAGCGAGGCGATCGACCGGCACCGCACAGCACGGGAGCGCCGGGTGCGCGAGGTACTCGCCCGCCATCCCGACGTCCGGGTACAGGATCTCGACGTCGCCGCTCAACTCGTCGTGGGAACGGTGGAAATGAACGTTCACATGACCCTGGCGACCCCGAACGCCGTCAGTGGTAACAGGCTGGAGGGGGAACTGGTCGACATGATCACCCGCTACCTCCGGGGTGACCTGGCCTCGGGCCACCGGGCGTGATGGGGTGACGGTCGTGTTCAGCTTTGCCGCAGACCATGGAGCGCTATCCGTGAGAAGCCTTCAGACCCGTCCCGGAGCCGACGCCCCGTAAGCCACCCACCAGGACCGACAAAGCCCTTCGCCGGCCGCCGCACCCCATGACCCCCGAGGCCGTACTTCCAGCCCGGATGCCGGAGTGGTCCGGGGTCCGGGCGCGGGTCCGCCCGGGCGTGGGCCCGTGTGTGCGGTGGTGGGGGGGGTGCCCCTATCCCTTTGGTCAAGGTGGATGGGGCTGTTCTCGAGCGTCTGGAACGATGTGCTCGTGCATGTTGATGACGGGGCGGTGGCAGTGGGCGGGGACGGATCGGAGTGGACGGGTGCGGTGAGTGAGCGTCTCCGTTGCTGCGTGTGTGGTGGGTCCACAGAGGGTGCCGAGGACTATGTGCTCGTCGAACTGACGGCGAAGTTCTCTGACGCGCGCCAATGGCTGGGTGCGCATGCGGAGCACCTGAACTCCGTCCTTGCGAAGGGGTTCTCCGTGGAGGTTCACGACATGTAGGGCTGCTGTCATCGCCTGCGATCCCGGTTCGCAGGCAGGCTGGTTGCCCTCACTTCGTTCCGGTTGTCCGGGGTTCGTGGAAGGTGCCGTCTCTGAGCATGGCGAACAGGACGTCGGCCCGCCGCCGGGCGAGGCAGAGCAGGGCCTGGGTGTGGTGCTTGTCCAGGGCGGCGAAGATTTCCTCGACCAGCCGCTCGGCCATCCTCGGCGTCTTCGGCCGCAGCAGGGTGATCAGCCGCCGACGGCCGGCCTTGCGGATCTGGGCCGGTGACCCGAACCGTTGCAGCAGCGTGAGGACGGCCGGATGCTGCAACCGCGGCCCCAGGAACCGTTCCAGCGACAGCCGGCCGAGCTCCGGCTTCCTCCGCTTCGCACTGCTCACCGGCACCGCCCCGGAAGAGCCACTGCACACCCGGGTCGACGAGCTGACCGCGTCCTACTGGAGAACCACCTCACGCGAACTCCCTGCTCGGCAAAGGGCAGTGCACCTGCTCGACCAGATGCTGACCTGGCTCCGGTGGAAAACAATTCCCCACCTCGCCGAATGACCACGCCAGTCACCGTACGCCTCGAACGGCACGCGGAAACGACGACGAAGTCCCAACGTGTTCACGCATCACGGTTATATCCGACAATTCCCAGACCAGTTCTGCCGGATGCGGGCGGGATGCTTCATTGGGGTCATTCCATCGAAGGTGACAAACTATTTCTGGAGAAGCGGGACAACGGCAGGTGGACCGTCTCCGTCTTCCGGAGGAACTGGGCAGACTGGTGTGAGTTCGACGAGCCGGTCGACGACTGGTTGGTGGCGGTTTTCGAGGGGCGAACGGCGACGGAATGGATGCCCGAGTGGCCCACCACCCACTGGTTCGAAGCGGGTTGAGGGGGTTGACGGCCCTTCACCGCTGCCAGGAAAGGGCCTCGATCGACGCAATGTCGCCCTCCGCCAGCAGACGGAAGAGCCGAAGAGTCTCCTCGCGGGAGACCTCTCGCATCTCCACGGGAGCTACCGAGCCGTCCTCCGTGTTCTCCCAGACCAGCAGACCGCTACGGAAAGTACTGAGGCACCACCCGCTCTCATGTGAGAGCGACACGTCCGGATGCTCGTCGTCGGCGTTCGCCAAGCCGTCCAGGACTCGCCCCATCGCTTCCGGATCAGGCCCATCGACCGTCCCGCCCATGACGTCGTACATGAAGTAGCTCATGGGCCAATTACCTCACGTGGTGATCCAGGGGACACTGCCCGGCCTTCATTGGCCACCTGCACCGCAACGGCTGCGACCGGGCCCACCCGGCCCGGGGGACGGGAGGGCCCTTCTGTGGGGGTCAGGGCGAGGCGGGGGACGGTGGGAGCATGGGTTCGTCCTCCTCGGGTTCGGTCTTGGTGGGGGCCTCGTCCGGCTGGAGGTGTTCCAGGGGGTACTCCTCGGTGTAGTCGATCACGATCATGCCGTAGGGGTTGTCGCGGTCGGGTATGGCGTTGTCGAGGGCGACGGCGGCCACGATGGGCTGCCGTACGGTTCGGCCGGTGTTGTCGGTCATCTCGATGTCGAATTCGATGAACTGGGCGTTGATGGCGGACTGGTCGATCTCGGGGTGTCGGGCCGCGCCCCGGCCGGGGGAGCCGCCGTCCGGGGCGGGCGGGGGAGTGATGGCGGTGTTGGCGAAGCCCACCGCGTTGGCCGCGCCTTCGGCGCCCATCCTGGAGATGACCCTGTCCGGGTTCAGCGGGTCCCTGAACACCATGGTGTAGTACGGGTAGTCGCTGTAGTAGGTGGTCGCCCACACCTCGTTCTCCTCGTCGGTCTCCAGCAGGGCTCCCAGGTAGACGCCGAGAATCCTGCCGTTCGAGAGCAGGGGCAGTTCCTCATGGGGTACGGAGGTGAGGTCGGCCGACCGGTCCTCGGTGCTGGAGGCGTCGCGGGGGTCGGCGAGGAAGAGACCGTACTGCCCGGTCAGCATCATTTCGTGGGGCCTGAGATGCTCCTCGGTCAGCAGGCGGGGCACCACGCGCCCGGGTTCCCGGTCCTCCCGGACGAGGCGCTGGACCTCGCGGAGGACGTCCTGTTGCAGCTTTCTGACGACCCTTTCCAGCCCCGTGCGCGAAAGGCTCAGCCGCGGGTCCGTGCTGCTGAGGTTCATCGCCCGCAGGTGTTCCAGGGCGCCCGCGGCGAGGGTGGCCGCTGTCGCCCGCACGGCCGGGTGGACCCGGCCGTCGGTATCGGCGTAGCGGGGGTGCGCCTTGCGCCAGGGGTCCTTGGGGTCACGCCAGGGGAAGACATGGTCCATGGCGGGGTCGCGGATCATCTTGTGCCGGAGCACACCGAATTCCAGGACCGAGTCGTCGGTGAGGGGTGCGTGCCGGTCCACGTCCGTGCGGTAGTGCACGGTACGGCTCTGGTCGAGGCGTACGGGCTCGGCGTACACCGGCTGTACCGGCTGCGACGGCTGCGGTTGCCGCGATGGCTGCCACGGTGGCTGACCGGTGAAGAAGGCGGCCTGCCAGTGCTCGCCGCCGTCGCGTCGGGTGATGTCGCGGATCAGGTGGACCTCGGGGGCCGGGCTCCCGTCCGGCTGCTCACCGGCGCTCATGACGGCGTAGGGGATGAGGTTCCGGCCGTCCCAGGACCATACGCGCAGGGTCCGGCGGAAGACTCTCGCCGCCGCGTGCGGGGTGACATCCCCGCTCACGTTGTTGTACTGCCCCGACTGCCCGATGGTCACCGCGATGTCCCACCGCCGGTCGTCGTCGAACTGTTCCCGGGCATCGTTGACCTGGTCGGTGAACCCCGGTGCGCCGGGAGTGAGTCCCGTCCGCATTACCTGGTCCTCCGCCCACATGGTCCGCGCGGCCTCGTCCAGGTGTCCGATCCACAGCCGCCGGGGCATGTCCGGTGCCAGGTCGTCGAACAGCGCATGGGAGATCACGTGCCTGACCTGGGCCGCCGTCCGTGGATCGCCCCTGCCGTCCCGGAGGTCGGCGGCCAGCACCAGAGCGTGTATGAAGCAGTTCCCGTCCCGCAGCACATCATGCACCGTCAGGCCCTGCTGCCAGGCCACGGCCTCCAGGCGGGCCTGGAGATCGGGCCCGTTCCACGGTCCCTCGGCAGCCGACGCCATCGGGTCGGCCACCTCCGACAGTTCGTGCCTCTGCGCGTCATCGGGCTCCCGGGTCGTGGTGGCACCCTGATTCCACGGCCCGTACTGAGCCAGCTCCGCGAAGAACCGGTCGGAGAGGGTGTTCATGGCCCGGCTGATGTCGGGGTGGTTGAGCATCTCGCGCAGAAACACGGCATCCTCCGCCTCCATGTGTGCCGTGGTGGTGCCGGGCGCGGGGCGGGGAGGGGTGTTCAGGCGGTGCTGGGTGGCCAGGGCCAGCCCCGCCAGATAGTTCACCGTGTTCTCCCAGGTGGGATGGTACGTGCTGGTCTCCCAGTCGGAGACGGTGACGTGGTGGACTCCGATGATGGTGGCGAGCGACACCTGGGTGAAGGGATAGCGCCGCCGGACGCGCTGTGCGGGGGCGGGGAGTTCGAGGCGCTTGGGCAGGATCGGCGCGAGCACCGGCCGGAGTGCGTCCATGAGCGGGCCGATGTCGGGATGGCCGCGCGCCTCGCGCAGGAACGCGGAGTCCGCCGCTTCCCGGCGTCCTGTCTCGGTGTCGGGGTCGGAGTGGGAGGGTGTGGCCAGACGGTGTTCGGTGGCGAGGCCCAGCAGCGCCAGAAATCCCACCGCACCGGCCGCGTCACTGAAGTTCCCGTGGGTCTCCGCGTTCGAGACCGTGGTCCGGCCGACGCCGAGGATCTCACCGATGGTCTGCTGGGCGAGGGGGCGGCGCAGCCCGACGCGCTGCTCCAGGGTGGGGGGCAGGGGCAGCGGTGCGGACAGGTCCGCGATGTCCCTGCCGCGGAGTCCGTCCAGATAGGAGCGTGCGATCGGGTGGCCGGGCTCCGGACCGCTCGGGGAGTCGGCGTCCACGGTGGCCAGGTGCTGAGCCATCAGGGGGCGGAGTGCCTCCATGTGCGCCCTGATGTCGGCGTTGTCGCGTGCCCTACGGAGGAAATCGGAGTCCTCGGCGCGTGCGGATGCCGCCGCGGTGCCGGGGGGCGGAGCAGCGTTGATGTTCAGGCGGTGTTCGGTGAACAGGGCCAGCACCGCCGCATACTCCACGCGCAGGACCCCGGTCGGGTCGTACCTCTTCCTTTCCCAGTTGGAGACGCTGGCCTGGGTGGTACCCAGGATGTGGACGAGGTCCTGCTGGGCGTGCGGGAGGCGGAGCCGGACACGCTGCGAGGCGCTGTCGGGCACCGGCGCCTGAGCGAGACTGCGTCCTCTGAGTCCGGCATGGAGTTCGGCATTGCGGGCGCGCAGGGCGGCGAGGGTGAGTGGGTGCGTTCGCTGTCGGTCGGAGGACTTCGGTGCCGCCACGACGTCGGCGAACTTGCCCTCGAGGTCGCGCATCTTCGCGCTCACGCCGGAGTCACCGAGTGCGGCGTGCAGGAACGCGATGTCCCGGGAGCGCTCGGTGTCCGCCTGGGCGCCGGTGTCCGGGTGGGGAGTGGCATTCAGACGGTGCCGGGTGGCCAGGGCGAGCGTGGCCTTGTAGCTCTCCTGCATGGGCTCCTTCGGCGTGCCGCCCTTCTCCCAGTTGGCGACGGAGGTCCGGTCGACGCCGAGGATGCGGGCGATGGCCGGCCGGCTGAGGGGCTCTCGCAGCCCGGCACGCCGCGTGAACTCGGGCAGGGGAAGGGAGGTTTCAGCGGGGGTGGCAGGGGGCGCGGAGGTGTCCGGGTCGGGGGGAGCGGGTCTGCGTGCGAGGGCGGAGGGGCGGCTGCCGGGCGGGGGGTAGGGCTGGCGGCGGACGCCGGTCGGATGGGCGACGGGTGACTGCGGGCGCTGGCGGTGGTGGCGGGGTGAGGAGGGGGCGGGGGAGCCGGTGCCCATGGGCGTCTCGTCGGGAAGGACCTCCGGGTCGGTGGGGGTGTCCCGGTCGGTGGGGCCGAGGGCTCCGTAGGTGGTGTCTCGGGGTGGGTCGAGGACGGCTTCGAGGTCGCCGGGACCGCGGTCGGCGAGGTCACGGTGCGGGTCGAAGGCGTCGGGGACGTTCCTTCCGTCGGGGCCGACGATGACGGCTCGGGTCCGGCCGGGCCACACGGCGGGCCGGTGGCCGCTGATCCAGGGGCTGCCGTCGGCCGCCTCCCGCTGCATCTCCACCCAGAGCACATCCGTGGCGGTGCGGTGGGCGGCGAAGGCGTGGCCGGGGCCGGTGTCGCGCTGGGCGAGGATCAGGGCGGTGGAGCCGGGGTCCGCCGCCTCCATGGCGTGCTGGATCAGGTCGGGTGACGTGATG
Source organism: Streptomyces sp. NPDC093252 (assembly GCF_040683675.1). NCBI lineage: Bacteria > Bacillati > Actinomycetota > Actinomycetes > Kitasatosporales > Streptomycetaceae > Streptomyces > Streptomyces sp. NPDC093252. The sequence continues at coordinate 77,108 of NZ_JBFBEM010000025.1, forward strand.
GTCGTCCAGCCCGGACCGGGTGCCAGGCGCTGTTCGGTGCGGGTGCGGCCGACGGCCGGTGCGATGCCGTCGGTGCCGTCCTCGCTGGTGCCGTCCTGGCCGAGGGTGCCCCGGCCGATGTACAGGTCGTCCATCGCGCGTGCGGGGCGGGAGGCGTGTGTCCCGGTGCCGGGCGGCGTGCGGCCGGTGTTCCCGGACGGGGTGAGGCTGTCGCGGGGGTGGAGGCGCAGCAGCAGTTGACCCACAAGAAGCACGCAGTTGATGGCACTGAGCGGGGTGCGGGGGGTGCGGGGGGTGCGGGGTCCGGCCGAGGTGCGGGTACGGGTGCGCTCGTGCTCGCTGCGGGCGTCGTCGGCGGCGGCTTTCACGGCCTCGCTCAGCCGCGGCGGGGCGGTCGCGGGTTCGGTGTCCGTGCCCGCGCCCGTGTCCGAATCGGTGCCCGAATCGGTGTCGGTGTCGGTGTCGGTCAGGACGGTGCGCTCGGTGACGGCCGAGTCGGGTGCGAGCACGGCGAAGAGATGGTCTCCGGCGGTGGTGGTGTTCGCGGGGCGGGCCGGGCCGGATGCGGTGGGGTCCGGAGCGCTCACCGGCCCGGCCGTCTCGCCGGGAGGGCGGTCCCCGCCGGTCCGGGTTGCCCTCGGCCGGGCCTCAGGGCCGGGACCGCCGACGGGCGGGGGCGCGGGCGCGGTGGGGCTGTCCGCGGGGTCGGACGGCCGGGAGCCAAGGGCCGGCGGTGTCGTGGGGTTGGGGTCCGGGCGCCCGGGTCCGAGGCCGGTCGCCTCCCGCCAGACGTCCGGTGGTCTGGGCGGAGTGTCGATGAGCAGGGCGAGGGCGAGGAGGTTGCGGGTGAAGCCGTGCAGGAAGGAACGCATGGCCGGCGCGGTCACCAGCGCGGTGACGGCGAGGACCGCCTCGTGCTGGCGGTGCATCGCGGCGCGCACCTCGGGCAGCGCGGTGGTCTGCCGGTACCAGGCGGCCAGGGTGGGGTCGGCGGCGAGGTCGTCGGGCCGGGTGAGCAGGGCCAGTACGGAGATGTAGTCGGTGTAGTCGGAGTAGTTGACTTGGTCGGAGTGGTCGGAGTGGTCGGAGTGGTCGGAGTGGGCGATGGGGTCGGAGAACTCGGCCCCGGGCGCCGTACGCGATGCGTCCGCCCGGCGGGCCAGCGCGGGCAGGTCGATGCCGGGGCCGGTGATCGCGGTGTACCCGTCATGACTCAACCGACCGTGCAGGCGGCGGAGTTGCGGGGGGAGGGGGACCGGTGGTGAGAGATCCTGGCCGGTGAGCACGGCCCTGTCGCCGGAGCCGGAGCCGGAGCCGGAGCCGGGGACGGAGCCGGGGATGCGGCCGAGGGCGGCGGGGCCGGGGCCGGGACCGAAGATGGCACGCAGACCGATGTCCATGGCGTCGTCGGTGTTCACCATGCGGGTGGTGGTGGTCCGGCTGCTGTAGGGGCTGTACCGGGCCGCCCTGCTGCGGGTCACCCGGGACGACGACCCGGCCTCGGAGTCCCGCCCCTCGCGTACGGCGACCTCGATGGCCTGGACCGCGCCCTCCACGGCCGCGATGGCGGCCGGGTAGCGGTCGCGGACCTCCGGAGCCACCCCGGAGCCGGGCCCCATCTGGGCGAAGAGCCCCCTCAGCTTCTGGTGGAGCGTGGAGAGTTGCCGGGCGGCGTACTCGGGCAGGTGGACGCCCGAGGTGTGCAGGACGGCCGCAGCGGCGAGCGCGGTGCCGACCTCGACCGGCAGAATCGGTTGCGGACGGCCACCGGGCCCCGCCTCCAGCAGACCGTTGACGGAGGTGAGGACGGCGGAGATCCCGTCCACCAGGGAGTGATGCAGGTACTGCTCCCACAGCACGGGGAGCGCGGAGTCGCCGAGCGTGGTGAAGCGGGCGACCTGGTCGTAGGCGTGCTGGGCGGTCCCGGCGATCTCCTGGAAGGACTCTTCCAGTGTCTGGGGCGTCATGGACCTGGCCGTCTCGCCGAGGCCGCGCAGATCGGGGCGGGCGGTGAAGTGCCGCAGCTCGAACAGCCCCAGGGGCTGGCGAGTGCCCAGGCTCTCGGTGTCCATGCCCAGTTCGACCATGGTCGACATGAGCCGCGTACCGATCGGCCCGCCGGGGGCCTTGGCGCCCAGGAGCACCGTGTCCAGGCGCTGCTGGGTGGTGGCGTTCCCGCCCTGGTCGCCGTACTGCGCCTCCATGATCTGGGCCAGGTAGGTGGCTGACACGTTCGGCACGGTCCTGCGCAGCACGGTGGTGAGCGTGTCGCGGAAGAGGTCCGTGAGGGTGTCCCTGTTCTTCCGCAGGAAGTCCCTCGCCGGTCGGCTCAGTGTCCTGTGCAGTTCCGCGAAGGCCACCCGGGACGCGACGGGGAACATGTTCTTCAGGATCGCGTTCGGCGACACGATCACCTGGTACGGGGCCGCCGCCGCGTGGTGGAACCCGGTGTAGGCGTAGCCGTGCACTTCGGCGAGGCCGGGGAGGTAGGGGAGGAAGGGCCGGTGCCGCGCCTCCCGGGTCCACTGGGACGACCGCCCCCGGCCGAGGAGCGAGTCGGCGTAGCGCTCCGCCACCAGGTCGGCGAAGTGGCGTCCCGCGTCGAACAGCGGGAGCAGGGGCGGGATGAGTACGCGGCTGCGCGCCAGGTCCAGCAGCGGGGTCAGCCCGCCGATGGGCATGCCCACGGTGAACTGGGTGTAGGCGGCGTGCCCCGGACCTGCGGCGGACGGCAGGACCCGGATGGCCGCCACCTCGGGCGTCACCTCCCACGTGGGGTCCTGCCTCAGCAGGTCCTCCAGCGTGCCCGGGGGCTGCTCGGGGGTGGCGGTGGTCCGCTCCAGCATCGCGCGGACGTTTCTGTGCAGGGCGAACCCCGTGTCCCGCGGCGCCCCTCGTTCCCCTCGCAGGGTCTGGAGCGGCTGCCCGACCAGTTCCGGGATGTACGTCGGCACCGGCTGGGCCGCGGGTCCCGCCTGGGTCATCCACGCGTGCCAGGTCCCGTTGGCGGCACGGTAGAACGTGTGCCTCTCCACCACGAGTCTGGCCCCGGTCAGCACGCCGTCGACCCGCTGCTGGGCCAGCACCATCCCGCCCCGGAGCAGACCCTCCGGCGCGAGCAGCGGGAACAGCAGCTCGACCTCGTAGCCGATCCGGTGGAAGACCGCGGAGGTGGGAGCGTCGGTCAGGGCGTCGGCCGACGGGACCGTGTGGTCGGGGGTGGGGGCGAGGGGGTGGGCGGTCTCGGTGCCGTCAATGAGGAGCGGGCGGGTGGGGTCGGTGATCTTGCCGTACGGGGCGATGACGACGGCACGGGTGTGCAGGGCCGGGGTGTCCTCGTGGGTGACGGCGCCGGCCCAGGGGCCGACGGTGTGCGGGGCGGTGACCGGGCGGGTCTCCGTGACGCGGGTGCCCTTCTCCCGCTGCATCTCGATCCAGCGGGTTCCGTCGTCCGTCCGGTGGGCGGCGTAGGCGTGGCCGTCGCCTTGGGAGCGGCGGACGAGGATCAGCGCGGTGGCGCCCGGGCCGGCCAGTTCGAGGGCCTTCTCCAGGGCCGCCCAGGACCGGACCGTCGCCCAGCCCGGACCGCGGGCCAGACGTTGCTCAGTCGCCCGGCCCGAGCCGTGGACCGACGGGGCGGAACCGGTGTCCGTACGGGTGGCACGTGCGATGTCGGGGGTGGCGTCACGTGTGGCTTCACGCGCGGAGTCGAGGGTGGCGTCACGTGTCGCTTCGCGTGCGGTGCCGAGGGCCGTGTCGTCCACCGTGGTCTGCGCGTGCAGGCCGCTGGACGCGGCCTCGGTCCATCGTCCGCCGCCGACCGGGCTCGGCGGATGCAGCACCGTCGTCAGGGACTCCAGCAGGATGACGCACGCCTGCCAGGAGAACGGGTCACCGGCGGGCAGTCGCCCACCGGCCTCGGCCGCAGCCCGGTCCACGGCGGTGCCGAGGGCCGCGACCGTGCGGACCGCGGTGTGTCGGCGCCGGGTGGCGTCGGCGACCCGGTCGGCGGCGGCGCGTGCGGACCGTTCGCCGGATGTCTCCTGGGGCAGGGCGGTGGTCAGGGTGACCGGCGGCCGGAGGCCCCCGGTGCCCTCGCGGGCGAGATCGACCAGTTCTCTGGAGCGGGCCCTGACCGGATGGTTGGCGACAGGGTCGACGGTGGGCGGTCCGGCGACGAAATGCCGTCCGGTGTTCCACCGGTAGCGGTTCTTGCTGTCACGGTCGTCGCTGCGCGCGTACACGAGGGTGTCGACCATGCCGTCCTCGGCCAGGGCGAAGAGAAAGGCCACGCCGCCGTCGCCGCCGTGGAGATGGGCGTGGAGCTTGTTGTTGATGAACCGCTCGCCGGGCTGCTCGCGCACGCCTCGGGCCTCCGCCGCGATGCCTCTGATGATCTTGCGGTCCTCGGGGGAGGGGAAGTGGTCCGCCGTCATCCTGTCCCCGTAGTGCACCCGGCCGCTGTGCCGCCAGGTGTCGGCCTGGTGCGCCCGGAAGACGGTGAAGCGGTCCATCCGCTGCTGCCAGGCGTCGGACAGCACGGCCTGCCGTTCCGTCAGGACGGCCCGCCAGGTGTGCCGGACCGCGTCCAGGAGCAGCCCGCGCTGATCGTCGGTGGGGCCGATGTCCAGGGCGGCCAGATAGGCGGCGAAGTGCCGTTCGAGGGTGGACGGGTGGGCCGGGTCGGGTCCGGGGGCGTCGAGGTCGGGGGCGGGCAGGGTCCGGGTCAGGAAGGCACGGAAGGTGAAGTCGTCCAGGCGGTTGGGGTGGGCGTCGATCTCGTCGGCGCGCGCGGGCGCGGCGGTCAGCAGGGGCAGCAGTTCGGGATGCTTCTCCAGCGCCTCCGCCGCAAGGAGCCCCTGATCGCCCTTGAGCAGGTCGGCGACCTCCGGCAGCAATTCGTCCAGCACCGACTCCGGTGTCTCGGTACGCCCCGGCACCGACGCGGCGGTTCCGGCCCGCCCGGGGACGAGGGGGCCGGGCCCGGCCCCCTGGCCGCTGCTCGGGTGCGCGGACATACTGCGGGGCGTTCCGCCTCCGGTGTGCGGGTCGGCCCCGGCGGTCGTCGCCGGAGGTGCGGGGTGCGCGCCGGGAGCTCGGACGGCGCGGCCCTCGTCCATGGGCCGGCTCCGCTCGTCCAGCGCCGTCAGCAGTTGCCGGGGATCACCGTGCTGGACGAGTTCCGCGAAGCGGGTCCGGTCGGTCCGCGCGAGGGTGCTCACCTGCTCGACGAAGTCCGGGTCCCGCCCGGCGCGCTCCCGCCAGTCCCCCGCACGGGTCAGGAACGCCGCGGCGAAGTCCGGCTGTTGCGCCAGGAGCGGGGCGAGCCTGCGGCTGCTGCGCAGACCGTCGTAGAGCTGCCTCACCAGACCGGCGGTGACCTGCTGCTGGTCGAGGCGGAAGAGCATCGTGGCCAGGGCGTGGTTGCTCAGGGCGCCGCGAATCGTGGAGGTCACTCCCTCCCTGAAGGCGGGGTGCCGCTTGATCAGGAGCCAGACGGGTGTGAGCTTCAGGGCGTCGTCGATGAGGCGCGGAGTGGTCCGGAGGACGGCCGCCAGTTCGGGCTCGGCCTTCAGCTCCCGCAGCAGGCGGGACGAGTCCTTCAGCAGGCCGGGCAGGGCGCGGTGACCGGCGAGCAGGGCCCGCAGATCCTCGTGGCGCACCAGGAGATCGGCCAGGGACGGATCGGATCGGACCAGATGGAGCACGGGGCCCCTGACCAGTCCGGCCCATGCTCCCTCCTTCATCTGGTGCATGGCGTTCACCAGGGCGGGCACAGCCGTGGCCAGGGGCAGCACATCGGGCTGGACGACCCGCTCGACCAGCGCGGGCTCGGCCACCGTGAGCGTCCTCACCAGCGCGTGATTGTCCAGGAGACGGTTCCAGGACTCGGCGGAGGAGACGAGGTGGGGCTGCTGCGCCAGCAGTGCGGCGAGCCCGGGGATGCCGCCGAGCACGGTCACCAGGCGGGGGGCCGCCATCGCGGCCTCGGCCCGCTCCAGCGAGGCCAGTACGACCTTGGTCAGCGGTTCGCTCTCCTGCCAGATCAGCGCCGAGACCAGTGCGGGAGCGGCGGCGAGCAGATCGAAGGGAATCCGGCCGCTGCTCACCGCCTCCGCGGCGGCGGGGCTGGCCTGAAGAAAGGCCCGGAGGTCTTCGTTGGCCGGTGCGTGGAGCTTGTGGACCTGTCCGTGGCGGTACTGGACCTCGGCGTAGTGCGGATTCCTGTCCAGGAGTTCGAGCGCACCGGGCTGCCGGACATAGATACGGAAAAAGCTGCTGCGGACGAACGGATGGAACACCGGGTCCAGGAAGGTGAGCATCCGGGTCAGCTCCGGTGACCGGCGGATCTGCGTCAGGATGTCCGGCTGGTGCAGCAGAAGCAGCAGTGAGGGGCGGGCCTGCACGAGTTCCCGCAAGGCCGGGTCGAAGAACAGTGCATCGGCGAGATAGCGGTTGGCGATCGCCGACGCGCGCAGGTCCGGGTCGTCGAGGACGGCGCTGTACGCGTCCAGGACCGCGGTGTCCAGGTCCGTGGTGTCCAGGTCCGTGGTGTCCCGGACCGCCGTGCCGGGGTTCGCCGTGCCGGGGTTCGCCAGGGCAGGGTTCGCCGTGGTACGGACCGTGTCCCTGTCGTGGCCCTGCTCCAGCCCATTGATCAGCCGTTCCAGCAGCGGCAGCCGGGTGGCGTCCAGGGGGAAGCCCTCCGGTGTCAGGGTGGCGTCGCCCGCTCCGACGATCGCGTCCCGCAGCCCGGACAGCACCCCCGGGGTGCTCGTCTCGGGGTCCTTGCCGTGCGGGGCCATGGCGGCGAGGGCCGCTACGGCCGGGGCGGCCAGTTCGTCCAGCTCCGCGCTCCGCGCGTCCCACACGTCCAGGAATCCGGGGCGGGCCAGCACCTCCCGGAGCAGACCGGCGTCGGCGGCCAGCGCCCGGGCGAGGGGGCTCGCCCTCCGTTCCTGGAGCGCCCGCAGCAGCCGTTCGTCGGTCAGCAGCCGTTGCCAGTGCGCCGTGGTCAGTCGGCCGAAGTGCGCGGACAGATCTCCGAGTACGTCCGGAGCCGCCTCGATCCGCAGCGCCACCGCCTCCCATTCCGCGGTCTCGCCCACGGTCGCCTGGAGCACCGCATGACGGCTCACCAGCCGCATCAGGGCACTGTCCGAGCGGCCCGCCGCAGCGGCGATCAGCGGCACACTGTTGATCAGATGGGGAAAGTACGAGGTCCGTATCTGAAGGCCGGACAGCCAGGGGTCGGCCAGCATTCGGCCGGGCGGCCATTCGTTGAGGGAGTCGGTGTGGCGGTAGGCCAGCGAGGCGACGGCCGGTGAGAGGTAGAGGGCATCCGCCCACTCCCGGGATTCGGCCAGCTTGACGGTCAGTGCCCTGCGCACCTCACCTACCGCCTGATTGCGCAGCAGGTCGCGGAGTTCCTCGTGGCGGCTGAGGGCATTGAGCAGCGTGCTCGACGGCGGGACGGGGTCATTGACCAGTCCGGCCGGGCTGCCCTCGGTCCGTTCGAGGACCCGGCGGAGCTGATGCGGCAGCCGTATCCCGTCCGGGTCCCGTACGAGGGCGGTCAGTACCAGGGCGTTCTCGGCCAGCGCCGCCCCGGCGGCCCGGTTGGCGGCGCTCGGGTGGGACCGGTCGAACAGCGCCCACACCGCCGGATGGGAGGACTTGAGGTACTCCAGTATCCGCCGACGGGACTGCGGGTTCTGCTCGGCGCTCTCCAGGTCGGCCTGAGTGAGCGGAGGAACGGGCCGCCCGCCGGTGCCGGTCCGCGACGGCTCCGCGGCGCCGCGCAGCGCCTCGGCCAGCTTCCCGGCGCTCCACGTGGCGTCGTAGCGCTCCGGGTGGTGCGACAGCGCGGTGGCGACCCGGGGATTGGCCACGGCCGCCCGGAGCAGCGCCGGGTTCTCCAGCAGGCGGGCGGCCAGGGCGGGGAGGTCCTCCAGTACGTCCACCAGCGTGTGGGAATTCACGAGGGCGCTCAGCACACCGGGATCGGCCTTGACGGCCGCCAGCGCGCGCGGTGACGAGAACGCCAGGTTCAGCAGCCCGGGGAAGGAACGGAGCAGATCCTGGAGGGGCTTGTCGGCCAGCACCCGGGCGAAGAAGGTGGCATCCGTCCTGGACTCCCGCCACTGGGCTGCGGTACGCAGGGCCGAGAACAGCCCGGCGTCCGCGTTCAGCAGCCACATCGCCTCCGCCGGATCATCCAGCATCCGCAGCGCCGCCCCGAACACGGGCATGATGTTGACCAGATTGCTGACGGTGTTGCCGATTTCCACGACATGCTCCAGCAACCCCAGATCGCCGTCGAGGTTCACGAAGACACCGGGAAAGTCGATCATGTGCCGCAGCCACTCGGGGGCGGCCTCCAGCGCGGCGGCCGTCCCGTCCCGGACGAGGAGCGGCCCCAGCATCGGCCCCAACACGCTGTGCCACATGTCGTCCCGCGCCGCCAGAGCGTCCAGCAGGTCCGGGGACTCGGACAGAACGGGTACGAGAGCCGGTACGGCCCTGAGGGTGATGGCGAGCCCACTGCCCGGCCGGGCCATGGCGTACACCACCTCCGGGGTCCGCTTCAGCATCTCCCGCAGCCCGCCGCTCTCCCCCTCTCCGGGGAACCCGCGTACGGCCGCCACCAGTTGGGGCATGGTCAGATCGCGGGGGAAGGACTGGTGCTGGAGGAGGCCGGTCACGGTCCGCTGGACGGTCTGGCGCTCACGTTCCGGCAGGCCCCTGAGCGCCTCCTTCAGCGCCGCCGTGACCCTGCCGGGGACCGGCAGCCGCTCGAAGCGGTCCTCCGCCTCCGCCCTCGGGTCCACGGCCGGAGCCGGGACCGGAGCCGGGGCCGGGGCCGGTACGGCATCGGACGGAGCGACGGTCTGCGAGGCCCCGCCGGGCAGGGGCGGTACGACGGAGGAGGCACCGGGCTGCGTCGACGACTGTGCGGCTGATTGGGCGGATGACTGTGCCTCCGGCTCCGCACCGCTCCCCGTCTTCTTCTTCCGCTTCTTGGCCCCGGCCGGGAGCCGCTCGCCCGGACCGGCCGTCCCGAAGACGTCCCGCAGTTCCCGGGACACCCGTGCGGCGTCGGCCAGCGCCCGGCGGCTCGGCTCGTCACCGGGACGGTGCAGGTCGCTGCTCCGGAGCAGGGCGTGTGCGACCACGGCCCTGATGTTGTCGAACAGCCGCCGGTACTGGCCGGGTGGGCCGGACTCCCGTCCGGTGGTGGGCAGGAGGTGATTGTCCTTCGCCATCACGTCCTGCGCCCTCGCCAGCAGCGCGGCACGGGCACCGGGCACCACGGTGTCCACCGCCGCCACCGCCGCCACCGCCCGGTCGAACTCGGCGTGCCAGGCGGCGACCTTGTCGGTGTCCACGGCGGGCAGGCTCCCCTCGGACCCCTCGGACCCCTCGGACCCCTCGGAGACTTTGGAGACTTCGAACACCTCGGACGCCGTGGAACCGGTGGACGCCGTGGGCGTCGCGGATGTCGTGGTCACGAGGGCGTCGGGCCGGGCGGTGGCATCGGGACCGACGATGACAGCCAGCATCTCCCCCACGACGCCGACGGGCTGCCGTGTGGTGACGACCGGTGCGGTGGCCGGTGCGCCGTCGGGCCGCATCTCGATCCAGTGGACGCCGGTGACGGTCCGGTGGGCGGCGAGGGCCCGGCCGGAGCCGTCGGCGCTTCCGGTGAGGATCAGGGCGGTGGTGCCGGGTCCGGCGGACCCGAGCACGGTGGCGACGGTGGCGAGGGAGCTGACGGTGGTCCAGGCGGGTCCGGGGACGAGGTGCCGGCCGACGGCGGGACCGGCGTCGCGGTCGAGGCCGCCGGGTTCGAAGACACCGGGGTTCTTCGCCGGGTGCAGTTGGCGGATGAGGTGATCCAGCAGGGTCGCGGGGGCGATGGCGTCGAGCGGGGCGGCGGGGGTCCGGTCGGGGGTGCCGACGGTGTCCGGATGCGGACGCGGATGGGGATGCGGATCGGTGAGGGCGTCGGTGAGGGGGTCGCGGGGAGCGGTTCCGGACTGTGCGGGGCCGTGCTGCCGCCGGGCGGACTCGGCGGCGTTCTCGACGGCGGCACGCAGGCGGTTGTCGTCGAGGACGGGGGTGGGGGCGGGAGTTGGGGATGGGGATGGGGCTGGGTCCGGGGGGACATCGGTCAGGGCGGTGCTGGCACTGGCATCCGAGGAATCGGACTCACTGGAGAAGATGCTGTAGGTGTCCGAGGCGTCCTCGGTCAGGTCGGTGGAGGGTGAGAGCACATCGAAGAGCTGTCCGGCGGATTGGGTGCCGACCCGGGGTTGCTCCGGGCCGTTCACCGGCCCGAGGGTCGATTCGGGCGACTGATCGTCCTCGGTGCGGGTGGGGTCTCCTTCGCGGCGTGGCCGGTCGTCCGGGGAGCGGGTGTCGCTGGGTCTCGGCTCGGAGGGCCTGGGTTCGCCGGGGCTGGGCTGGGAGGGCCTGGGTTCCGGGGGCCTTGCATCGCCGGTTCTGGGGGCATCCGCGCCGGGGCGTGGTGTGGTGTGGGCGTCGCCTCCCGCGAGAGGCATCGGGGGCGGCGGGACCGGCGAGGGCGTGGGGACCGGCGTGGGCGTGGCGATCGGCGTGGGCGTGGGGACCGGCATGGGCGTGGCGATCGGCGAAGGGGTGGGGACCGGCGTGGGCGTGGGGGTTGGTGGGGGTGTGGGCAGGGGTTGGCGGTCGCGGGTGGTTGCCGGGTCCTGTCCGCTCTCTCCCGCGGTGACCGGTACGTTGCGGTGGTCGGGGGTGAGGGCGGGGACGCCGGTGTCGGTGTCGGTGTTGGGGGGTGGGCCGCCGTTGAGCAGTTCCTCCACCCCGGGTCCGCCGTCGACACCGCCGGTCCCGGTCGCGGTGGACAGTGGGGGAACAGCGATCAGCGGTCCGTCGGGAGTCAGGACGGGTGTGCTGACCGGATCGCCCTCGCCCGGCCAGTTGTCCGGGACGCCGGCATCACGTACCGGATCACCGGTCGCGCCGCCGCCGGTCACCGGGACCGGGACCGGGACCGGTTCCGGCGGGGGAGCGGCCGTGGTGAGCACGCCGGTGTCGATGCGGTCGGCGTTCCCGCCCCCCGAGTTCACCTGGCCATCACCGGTCACCCGGCCGGGCGCGGGCACCGTGCCCTCGTCGGTGCTCACCGCCGGCAGTCGGCCCACCCCCTCCAGCCCTGGCCCCGGCCCCAGACCCGGCCCCAGACCCAGGTCCGGGTCCGGCAGTGGCCGGAACTTGCCCGCCGCCCACGACGCGGCCCCGTTGGACAGCTCCAC
>NZ_JBFBEM010000026.1:0-68607 GCF_040683675.1 Streptomyces sp. NPDC093252
CCGCTACGACAAGCGCGGCTACATCTACCTCGGTACCGTAACCGCCGCAGCCCTCACCATCTGGCTCCGAACATGATCGGCCGGACAATCCCTAGGGGGCGATCCACGGAACCTGGTGCGGTGCGGGTGCCGGAGACGATCATCGTGTGATGTGCTGCGGTATCGCCCCCCACACCTCTCACCAGTGCTTCTTGAGCGCCCGCAGTCAATGGTTCACCTCGGCGCGCACACGGCGCCTCGTATCCTGGGGCGGCATTCCATCGAGCGTGGTGCGCGCGGCCGTGAGCCGGTGTGCCACAGGCGTGAGAGAGGTCGCACGGTGCGCCACAGTCCGGGTCAGCGGCAGATCCCGGTCGTCATCCTCGCCGGATTCCTGGGCTCCGGAAAGACGACCCTGCTCAATCATCTGCTTCACCACAGCGGCGGCAGCCGCATCGGTGCGATCGTCAATGACTTCGGCGCGATCGAGATCGACGCGATGGCCGTGGCCGGCGCGCTCGGCGACTCCACCGTCTCCCTCGGCAACGGCTGCCTGTGCTGTGCCGTCGACGCCAGTGAGCTGGATCTCTACCTCGAGCGGCTCGCCGCCCCCGCCGCCGGGATCGACGTCATCGTCATCGAGGCCAGCGGGCTGGCCGAACCGCAGGAACTCGTGCGCATGGTGCTGGCCAGCGAGCACCCCGGTGTCGTCTACGGCGGCCTGGTCGAGGTCGTCGACGCCGCCGAGTTCGACGCCACCCGTGCCAGGCACCCCGAGATCGACCGGCATCTCGCGCTCGCCGACCTGGTCGTCGTCAACAAACTCGACCGTGCCGCCACCGGGCCCCCGAGCGCCGTCCCCCTCGACCCCGCCGACCGGCTGCTCGCCCTCATCCGCACCCTCTCCGACCGCGCCGCCGTCGTCCCCGCGCGCTACGGCCGCATCGACCCCGAACTCCTCTTCGACTGCCGACCCAGCGAGGAACGGATCGGGCAACTGTCCTTCGACGACCTGCACGACCACGGCCGCCACGGCCGGGAGCACGACCACGACCACGACGACGGCCACGGCCACAACCACGGCGAGAATGGCACCACCCCCCACCTCCACGCCGCCTACGACACCCTCTCCTTCGTCTCCGGCACGCCCATGGACCCCCGCCGCCTGATGACGTTCCTGGACAGCCGCCCGGAGGGCCTCTACCGCATCAAGGGGTACATCGACTTCGGCCCGTACGACACCCGCAACCGCTACTCCGTGCACGCCGTCGGGCGCTTCCTGCGGTTCCACCCGGAGCCTTGGCCCGCCCGGGAGCCCCGCCGCACCCAGCTCGTCCTCATCGGCTCAGGCATCGACGCCGACGCCCTCGGCAAGGAACTGGAGGCATCCACCAGCGACGCCCCACACGCCGACGAGTACGGCATGTGGGGCGTCCTGCGCTACGTCCGCGACCCCGCGGGTGACGGCGAGGGGGACGGGGCCGACGCGTCGGCCCCGGTGGACGGCGACGGCGGCGAACCCCGCTCATAGGGGACCCGCCGGGCCTCGCCGTGTCGGCCGTCATGCGCGACGCGGCGAACCCCGTCCCTAGGGGGCACGGCCCCTGGAGCCCGTCCCCCTATGGCTCATGGATGGCGGTCGTCCCCGAAGGACCTGCCTACACCGGCCCCGCCACCACCGCCACCGTCTTCGCCAGCGACACCCCCGAGCCGTCGCGGCGCGGGTCGATCTCCGGGAGCTGGGCCGGGGTGCCGTTCTTCTGGGCCGCCCGCGCGGGCGTGGGGCCCGCCCAGGCCAGGGCGAGGCAGTCCTCGCCCTTCAGGAACCGCTGGCAGCGGACGCCGCCCGTGGCGCGGCCCTTGCGCGGGTACTGGTCGAACGGCGTCAGCTTGGCCGTCGTCTGGACCGAGTCGTCGAGGGTGCCACGGGAACCGGCGACGGTGAAGACCACCGCGTCGACCGCCGGGTCGACCGCCGTGAAGGAGATCACCTTCGCGCCGTCCGTGAGTTTGATCCCCGCCATGCCGCCCGCGGGCCGCCCCTGGGGACGGACCTGGTTGGCCTGGTAGCGCAGCAACTGGGCGTCGTCGGTGATGAAGACCAGGTCCTCCTCGCCGGTGCGCAGCTCGACCGCGCCGACGATGCGGTCGCCGTCCTTGAGCGTGATGACCTCCAGCTCCTCCTTGTTGGTCGGATAGTCGGGGACCACGCGCTTGACGACGCCCTGCTCCGTGCCGAGGGCCAGGCCCGGCGAGGACTCGTCGAGCGTGGTCAGGCAGACCAGTGTCTCGTCGCCCTCCAGGGACACGAACTCCGCCAGCGGGGCCCCGCCCGCCAGATTCGGCGCGGACGCCGTCTCGGGGAGCTGGGGCAGGTCGATGACATTGATCCGCAGCAGCCGCCCGGCGGAGGTGACCGCGCCGATCTCGCCCCGCGCGGTGGCCGGTACCGCCGACACGATCACATCGTGCTTGGCCCGTCTGGCGTCCTCGTCCGTCTCCAGCGGCGCGCCGTCCGCCGTACGGGCCAGCAGCCCCGTGGAGGACAGCAGCACCCGGCACGGGTCGTCGGCGACCTGGAGCGGCACGGTGGAGGCCGGGGTGCCGGACGCCTCCAGGAGGACCGTACGGCGCTCGGTGCCGAACTTCTTGGCGACCGCGGCGAGTTCCCCGGAGACCAGCTTGCGCAGCTCGGCGTCGGACTCCAGGATCCGGGTCAGCTCGGCGATCTCCGCGTTGAGCCGCTCCTTCTCCGACTCCAGCTCGATCCGGTCGAACCTGGTGAGTCGGCGCAGCGGCGTGTCGAGGATGTACTGGGTCTGTACCTCGCTCAGGGAGAAGCGCTCGATCAGGCGCTCCTTGGCCTGCGCCGAGTTCTCGCTGGAGCGGATCAGACGGATCACCTCGTCGATGTCCACCAGCGCGGTGAGCAGGCCCTCGACCAGGTGCAGCCGGTCGCGGCGCTTGGTGCGGCGGAACTCGGAGCGCCGCCGGACCACCTCGAAGCGGTGGTCGAGATAGACCTCCAGCAGCTCCTTGAGGCCCAGGGTGAGGGGCTGGCCGTCGACCAGGGCCACGTTGTTGATGCCGAAGGACTCCTCCATGGGGGTCAGCTTGTAGAGCTGCTCCAGGACGGCCTCCGGCACGAAGCCGTTCTTGATCTCGATGACCAGCCGCAGCCCGTGCGCACGGTCGGTGAGGTCCTTGACGTCGGCGATGCCCTGGAGCTTCTTGGAGCCCACCAGGTCCTTGATCTTCGCGATCACCTTCTCGGGGCCGACCGTGAAGGGCAGCTCCGTGACGATCAGGCCCTTGCGGCGGGCCGTGACGGACTCCACCGCCACCGTGGCACGGATCTTGAACGTGCCCCGGCCGGTCTCATAGGCGTCCCGGATGCCCGACAGGCCGACGATCCGGCCGCCGGTCGGCAGATCGGGGCCCGGGATGTGCCGCATCAGCGTGTCCAGATCCGCGTTCGGATACCGGATCAGATGACGGGCGGCGGCGATGACCTCGGACAGATTGTGCGGCGGCATGTTGGTGGCCATGCCGACGGCGATCCCGGAGGCGCCGTTGACCAGGAGGTTCGGGAAGGCCGCCGGGAGGGCGACGGGCTCCTGCTCCTGGCCGTCGTAGTTGGGCGCGAAGTCGACCGTGTCCTCGTCGATGGACTCGGTCATCAGGCCGGTCGCGGCGGCCATCCGGCACTCGGTGTACCGCATGGCGGCCGGCGGGTCGTCGTTGCCCAGCGAGCCGAAGTTGCCGTGGCCGTCGACCAGCGGCAGGCGCATGGAGAACGGCTGGGCCATGCGCACCAGGGCGTCGTAGATCGACGAGTCCCCGTGCGGGTGGAGCTTGCCCATGACCTCGCCGACGACCCGCGCGCACTTGACGTACCCGCGCTCGGGGCGCAGGCCCATCTCGTTCATCTGGTAGACGATGCGGCGGTGGACGGGCTTCAGGCCGTCGCGCGCGTCGGGCAGGGCACGGGAGTAGATGACCGAGTAGGCGTACTCCAGGAAGGAGCCCTGCATCTCTTCGACGACGTCGATGTCGAGGATGCGCTCCTCGTACGAGTCGTCCGGCGGCGGGGTCTTCGTACTGCGGCGGGCCATCGCTGCCTGGCTCCTCTTTTCTGGTCGCTCGCCTGGGGGGCGCCGAAGCCGGTGCCGCCAGGACGCCGGGCGGGATCCGCCCGCTCGTCCTGCCGACACCGACCCGCCCCGCGGCTCGCTCTTGCTTGCTGAAGCGTGGAACGGGATCTGACGCGGACCATTGTGGACCGCGGCACTGACAACCCGGACCGCACACCCGGAACGCGCCCCCGGAAACGGAGGCCGGCCCGGGGCCGGAGGGCACCGCCGGGGCCTCTACGCGCCGCCCCGGGCCCCCTCCGGGGGAGGCACGGCTGCCCGCAGGCTACGCGATCCGCTGTCGGCGTACGCGCTCCGGGAACTTCGCCGGTGCCGCGCACACTTGCATACAGTGACAGGACCGGCAGAACAACCGCGGTCGGAACGACCGCTTCCGCGATCGAAGGGACGTACATGCCCATGGGTCACACGACCACAGCCGAGGCAGGCTCCGGCGGCCTGACAGCGACCGAGCACCGCCTGGCCAACGGTCTGCGCGTGGTGCTCTCCGAGGACCACCTGACCCCGGTCGCGGCGGTGTGCCTCTGGTACGACGTCGGCTCGCGCCACGAGGTCAAGGGGCGCACGGGCCTGGCTCACCTCTTCGAGCACCTGATGTTCCAGGGCTCCGGGCAGGTCAAGGGCAACGGGCACTTCGAGCTGGTGCAGGGCGCCGGCGGCTCGCTGAACGGCACGACCAGCTTCGAGCGCACCAACTACTTCGAGACCATGCCCGCCCACCAGCTCGAACTGGCGCTGTGGCTGGAGGCGGACCGCATGGGCTCGCTGCTGGCCGCCCTGGACGAGGAGTCCATGGAGAACCAGCGGGACGTGGTCAAGAACGAGCGCCGCCAGCGCTACGACAACGTTCCCTACGGCACCGCCTTCGAGAAGCTCACCGCCCTCGCCTACCCGGAGGGCCACCCCTACCACCACACACCGATCGGCTCCATGGCCGACCTGGACGCGGCCACCCTGGAGGACGCCCGCGCGTTCTTCCGCACCTACTACGCGCCCAACAACGCCGTGCTGTCCGTGGTCGGCGACATCGACCCGGAGCGGACGCTCGCCTGGATCGAGAAGTACTTCGGCTCCATCCCCACCCATGACGGCAAGCCCGCCCCGCGCGACGGCACGCTCCCGGTGACCATGGGCGGGCAACTGCGCGAGGTCGTCGAGGAGGAGGTCCCGGCCCGCGCCCTGATGGCCGCCTACCGCCTCCCGGAGGACGGCACGCGCGCGTGCGACGCCGCCGACCTCGCCCTCACCGTCCTCGGCGGCGGCGAGTCCTCCCGGCTCTACAACCGCCTCGTACGCCGCGACCGTACGGCCGTGGCGGCGGGCTTCGGCCTGCTGCGGCTGGCAGGGGCACCCTCCCTGGGCTGGCTGGACGTGAAGACCTCCGGGGACGTCGAGGTGCCGGTCATCGAGACCGCCATCGACGAGGAACTGGCCCGCTTCGCCGCCGAGGGCCCGACGGCGGAGGAGATGGAGCGCGCCCAGGCCCAGCTCGAGCGCGAGTGGCTGGACCGGCTCGGTACGGTCGCCGGGCGCGCCGACGAACTGTGCCGGTACGCGGTGCTGTTCGGTGACCCGCAGCTCGCCCTGACCGCCGTACAGCGCGTCCTGGAGGTGACGGCCGAGGAGGTCCAGGAGGTCGCCCAGGCGCGTCTGCGGCCCGACAACCGCGCGGTGCTGGTCTACGAGCCGACGGCCCCCGAGACGGACGATCCGGCGGACACGGACGGCACCGGGGCCGCGGCCACCGACGAGAACGAGGAGGCGGCCAAGTGAGCGAGCTGGCCCCGATGGACTTCCACCCCCAGCCGCAGCCCGGCGAGGCCCGCCCCTGGGCCTTCCCGGCGCCCACGCGCGGTGCGCTCGACAACGGGCTCACGGTCCTGCGCTGCCACCGCCCCGGCCAGCAGGTCGTGGCCGTGGAGGTGCTGCTGGCCGCCCCCCTGGACGCCGAACCGGCCGGCCTGGAGGGCGTGGCCACGATCATGGCGCGCGCCTTCTCGGAGGGCACCGACAAGCACTCCGCCGAGGAGTTCGCCGCCGAGCTGGAGCGCTGCGGCGCCACCCTGGACGCCCACGCGGACCACGCGGGCGTGCGGATCAGCCTCGAAGTGCCGGTCTCCCGGCTGTCCAAGGCCCTCGGACTGCTCGCCGACGCCCTGCGCGCGCCCGCGTTCGCCGACAGCGAGGTCGAGCGCCTGGTGCGCAACCGGCTCGACGAGATCCCGCACGAGCTGGCCAACCCCTCGCGGCGCGCCGCCAAGGAGCTGTCCAAGGAGCTGTTCCCGGCGACCTCGCGCATGTCGCGCCCGCGCCAGGGCACCGAGGAGTCCGTGGCCGGCATCGACTCCGCGGCCGTACGCGCCTTCTACGAGAAGCACGTCCGCCCGGCGACCGGCACCGTCGTGGTCGTCGGTGACCTGACCGGCGTCGACCTCGACACGCTGCTCGGCGACACACTGGGCGCCTGGACCGGCTCCTCGGCCGCGCCCCGGCCCGTGCCGCCGATCAGCGCCGACGACACCGGGCGGGTCGTCATCGTGGACCGCCCCGGAGCCGTCCAGACGCAGTTGCTGATCGGCCGCGTCGGCGCCGACCGGCACGACCGCGTATGGCCCGCCCAGGTGCTCGGCACGTACTGCCTGGGCGGCACCCTCACCTCCCGGCTGGACCGCGTCCTGCGCGAGGAGAAGGGCTACACCTACGGCGTCCGCGCCTTCGGGCAGGTCCTCAGGTCCGCGCCGGACGGCGCCGGGGCGTCCATGCTGGCCATCAGCGGCTCGATCGACACGCCGAACACCGGCCCGGCGCTGGACGACCTGTGGACCGTGCTGCGCACCCTGGCCGCGGAGGGGCTCACCGACGCCGAGCGGGACACCGCCGTGCAGAACCTCGTCGGCGTGGCGCCGCTCAAGTACGAGACCGCCGCGGCTGTCGCGAGCACCCTCGCCGACCAGGTCGAGCAGTATCTGCCCGACGACTTCCAGGCGACGCTGTATCAGCAGCTCGCCGCCACGGGCACGGTCGAGGCCACCGCGGCCGTCGTCAACGCCTTCCCGGTGGACCGCCTGGTGACGATCCTCGTCGGCGACGCCGCGCAGATCAAGGAGCCCGTGGAGGCCCTGGGCATCGGGCCGGTCACGGTGGTGGCCGCCGAGTAGCGCACGGCGGGCAGGCGCACCCGCGCGGGGCCCCGGCGACGGACGGATCGCGTCGCCGGGGCCCTTCCTTGTCCGGAACGCCGTGTCCCGAACACCTTGTCCGGAACATCTGGTCCGGAACATCTGGTCCGGAACATCCTGTTCGGAACGCGGCGTCCGGAACACCGTGCCCGAGGTGCCGTGCCGCCTGAAGGGCGGTACCCGTACGGGCCATTTCTGTACGGGTCGTGTCCGTACGGGTCGTGTCCGAAGTGCCGAGCCGGATGTGCCGTGCCGGATGTGCCGTGCCCGCAGCGCTATGTCCGGATTGCGGGAGAGGCTGCCTGTCTGCCCTGTGGCATGTGCAACAAAAACCCCGATCCGTTTGGGGATTGAAAGATCTCCCGCTTAGCGTCACCCAGGCTGTCCGTCAGGCAGTGCGCCGCGTCCGCGGCACCGGACAGTCATCGCCGAGTCCCCGTACGGCGCGAGCCAGGGGAGCCGGGGACCCAGGTCCCTGGGGTGAATCGGCCTCCCGCGCGCGTGCGTGCCGGGAAGCCGTAGGAGACCTTCCTGCTCCGAACCCGTCAGCTAACCCGGTAGGCGAGAGGGAAGGAAAGGACCAGCCACTCCATGGCGTTCACGCGCGCCACCGGGAAGCACCGGCGTCCCACCCCCACGCACCGCACCACCGCCCGCGCGGCGGGTGTCGCGGCGCTCACCACCACCGGAGTCGCCGGCACTCTGGCCGCCCCGGCGTTCGCCGCGGCCCCCGAGCAGACCGGCCTCACCCCCGTCGTCAGCATCGGCGAGGACGTCGCCGACCAGATCGACGCCCAGGCCGCCGCCCAGATGGAGGCCGCGCGGCAGAAGGCCCGGGACGACGCCCGCAAGAAGGCCGCCGAGGAGGCCCGCAAGCGCGCCGCCGAGGAGGCCGAGAGGCAGCGGGAGGCCGAGGAGCGCGCCGCCCGCGAGGCCGAGCGCAAGCGCCTCAACACCTTCGTGTCGCCGATACCCGGCTCCTATGTCTCCACCAGCTATCAGGCCGGCGGCGCCACCTGGTCCTCCGGCAGCCACACCGGCATCGACTTCCACGCCGGCACCGGCACCCCCGTCCACGCGGTCGGCTTCGGCACGGTCGTGGAGGCAGGCTGGGGCGGGGCGTACGGCAATCAAGTCGTGATCAAGATGAACGACGGTACATACACCCAGTACGGGCATCTGTCGTCCATCGGCGTGTCGGCCGGCGAGACGGTCGCGCCGGGGCAGCAGATCGGGCTCTCCGGTGCCACCGGCAATGTCACCGGCGCACACCTCCACTTCGAGGCCCGCACCAGCCCCGAGTACGGCTCCGACCTGGACCCGGTCGCCTACCTCCGCGCCCACGGCGTCGGCATCTGACCCACCGCGCCCCCGTCGAGTTCCCCCCACCGACAAGCCCCGGCCCCCAGGCCGGGGCTTTCGCCCTTTCAGGCACTCCCTGTCCAAAAAATATCCATGGAATCAGGGGCCCCGTCGGAAATTCCGTCCGATTGCAATAGAGTCACTGTTCCGACGTCAATCGGAGACGTTTCACGGGGATTAAGGCGGAGGTCGGTCATGCGTATTCCGGCGCACTCGGTGTGCACGGCGATCCGGGACGACATCATCGCCGGTGTCTACGAACGCGGCGGCCGGCTCACCGAGGAAGTCCTCGCCCGCCGGTACGGCGTCTCACGCGTCCCCGTCCGCGAGGCACTGCGCACCCTGGAGGCCGAGGGCTTCGTGGTGACCCGGCGGCACGCGGGCGCGTGCGTCGCCGAACCCAGCGAGCAGGAGGCTGCCGACCTGCTGGAGATGCGCGTGCTCCTGGAGCCCCTCGCCGCCTCCCGGGCCGCCCAGCGGCGCACGGAGGCCCATCTGAAGGTGCTGCGCGGCCTCGTCCGCCTCGGCCAGGAGCGGGCCCGCCGGGGCAGCAGCGACGATCTGCGCTCCCTGGGGAGCTGGTTCCACGAGACGCTGGCGCAGGCGTCCGGCAGCCCTTCCCTGGTCTCCATGCTCACCCAGCTCCGCCACAAGATCGCCTGGATGTACGCGGTGGAGGCGCCGTCCGCGCCCGCCGAGTCCTGGTCCGAGCACGGCGCCATCGTGGACGCGGTGGTACGCGGCGACGCGGAACGCGCGCGGGCGCTCACCGCGCTGCACGCCGAGCGCGCCACGTCCGCGTTCCGGCTGCGGTTCACCGCCGGCGGCGCGGAGCGTGTGAGGACTTCGCAACATGCCGTAAACATGTCGGGCCAGCGGCTTTAACAAAAGCGCCGTATACAAAGAAGAGAATATTCGGCGGCCGGGAATTTCGGCTGTCCTTTTCCGGTGTGCGGAGGGATTCTACTCGTCCGGCTCCGGTGTATTTCGGTGCGCTTGCGCATCCGGCCACCCAACAAACGCTTCGGCGCGCGCCGGGCGTTCAATTCGGCGTGCGATGGAGGGGAAACCAGGGGCGGGGAATTCGTCTGTCGGGGCGTCGGGGCGTCGGGGCGTCGGGGCGTCGGGGGCGTTGCTGGGGTGTTGCGGGGGTCTGCGTCGGGGTGTCGGGTGCGTACGCGGGTCCCTTGGGGCATCGATGGGGCCAACTCCAGCGGGTCGTGCGGAGGACGGAAGCAGCAAACCCCCGCCGGGGCACGCGGCATGCCCCTCCCCGGCCGCCGCCACTGAACGCCAACGCTTCCGGGCCGGCTCGGGCAGGGCGTCCAGGGCGAGCGATGCGGGCCCACCGAGACCCCCGAGGTGCGGGGGACGGCCTCGGCGAGACGCGAGGCACCCCCCGCGCGCAGGGCGGGCCAGGCAAGGCCGCCTCCGGGGCGCAAGGGCGCCCCTCCGGCGAGGCTTTCCGGCGACGACCGGGCGGCCCGGCCCCCGGGAAGACTCTCGGGCGACTCCACCCCCTCTCGCGCCCCCCAACGCAGAAGCCGCGCCCCCCGGTGCGGGGTGACGCGGCTCCATGTCCGAAGCGGCGATGCCGAACAGCAGGCGTGGCCCGCCCCGGCGGCTCAGACGGTCCCGGGAAGCTCCTCCAGCCCCTCCGCGACCAGCTTGGCCAGGCGGTCCAGGGCCGCGTCGGCGCCGTCGGCCTCGGAGGCCAGGACGACCTCCTCACCGCCCTTGGCGCCCAGGCCCAGAACGGCCAGCATGGAGGCCGCGTTGACGGGACTGCCGTCGGCCTTGGCGATCGTCACGGGAACCCCGGAGGCCGTGGCGGCCCGGACGAAGATGGAGGCGGGGCGGGCATGGAGGCCCTCGGCCCAGCCGACGTTGACGCGGCGCTCAGCCATGTGATGCTGCCCTTCAGTGTCTCAGGGTTGTCTAGACCAGTGTCCCATACGGTGGAGCGTGCCCCGATGAGGCCCGGACGAGGCCCACAGATGTCCCGGGACCACGGATGCCCCATGACCCGGGTGCTCTGTGGCCCGCCCCGTGCCTCTCCGGAGTGTCGCCGGACCGCTGCACCGATCCGGCGCACCCCCCTGCGTGTCCGAGTGTCCCCGCCATGGCAGACCCTTTCCGGCTCTTCTGGGCCCTTCCCGGACAGCCCCCTCCGGGCCCGCTCCGCCCACCCCGCACTGCCTCGGGCCGTTGTCACAGCCGAGCCGTACGCTGGGCCCATGCAGATCCCGGCGGACCCGCAGGACCGGCACGAGTACCCCGCCCACTGGGAGGCGGACGTGGTGCTGCGCGACGGCGGTACCGCGCGCGTCCGGCCCATCGTCGTCGATGACGCCGACCGCCTGGTCAGCTTCTACGAGCAGGTCTCCGACGAGTCGAAGTACTACCGCTTCTTCGCCCCGTATCCGAGGCTCTCCGCCAAGGACGTCCACCGCTTCACGCACCACGACTTCGTGGACCGGGTGGGGCTCGCGGCCACCATCGGCGGCGAGTTCATCGCCACCGTACGCTACGACCGCATCGGCCCCGACGGCATGCCCGCCTCCGCGCCCGCCGACGAGGCCGAGGTCGCCTTCCTGGTGCAGGACGCCCACCAGGGCCGCGGGGTCGCCTCCGCGCTCCTGGAGCACATCGCGGCCGTCGCCCGCGAGCGCGGCATCCGCCGCTTCGCCGCCGAAGTGCTGCCCGCCAACACCAAGATGATCAAGGTGTTCACGGACGCCGGATACACCCAGAAGCGCAGCTTCGAGGACGGTGTCGTGCGCCTGGAGTTCGATCTCGAACCCACCGACCGCTCGCTCGCGGTGCAACGCGCGCGGGAGCAGCGCGCCGAGGGCCGCTCCGTACGGCGGCTCCTGACGCCCGGCTCCGTCGCCGTGATCGGGGTCGGACGCGCGCCCGGGGGCGTCGGCCGCAGCGTCCTGGACAACATCCGCGCGGCGGGCTTCACCGGCCGGCTGCACGCCGTGAACCGTGCCTTTCCCGAGGGGGCGGCGGACATCGACGGGGTGCCCGCCCACCGCTCCGTGCGGGAGGTCGACGGGCCCGTGGACCTCGCCGTGCTCGCCGTCCCCGCGGGGCAGGTCCCCGAGGTCGTCGCGGAGTGCGGCGAACACGGCGTCCAGGGCCTGGTCGTGCTCTCCGCCGGGTACGCCGAGAGCGGCCCCGAGGGCAAGGACCGCCAGCGTGAACTCCTCCACCAGGTACGCGCGTACGGCATGCGGCTGATCGGGCCCAACGCCTTCGGCATCATCAACACCTCGCCCGAGGTCCGGCTGAACGCCTCCCTGGCGCCCGAGCTGCCCCGCCCCGGCCGTATCGGGCTGTTCGCCCAGTCCGGAGCCATCGGCATCGCCCTGCTGTCCCGGCTGGAGCGGCGCGGCGGCGGAGTCACCGGCATCACCGGCGTGTCGACCTTCGTCGCGTCCGGCAACCGCGCGGACGTCTCCGGCAACGACGTCCTCCAGTACTGGTACGACGACCCCGACACCGACGTCGCCCTCATGTACCTGGAGTCCATCGGCAACCCGCGCAAGTTCACCCGCCTCGCGCGCCGCACCGCCGCCGCCAAGCCGCTGGTCGTCGTCCAGGGCACGCGACACGCCGGAGCCGCCCCCCAGGGGCACGCCGTACGCGCCACCCGGCTGCCGAGCGAGACGGTCTCCGCGCTGCTGCGCCAGGCCGGTGTGATCCGCGTCGACACCATCACGGAACTGGTCGACACCGGACTGCTCCTCGCCCGCCAGCCCCTTCCCGCCGGCCCGCGGGTGGCGATTCTGGGGAACTCCGAGTCCCTGGGCCTGCTCACCTATGACGCCTGCCTGTCCGAGGGGCTGCGCCCGGCCCCGCCCCAGGACCTGACGACCGCCGCGTCGCCCGAGGACTTCCGCCGGGCGCTGGCCCGCGCGCTGGCGGACGACGGCTGCGACGCCGTCGTGGTCACCGCGATACCTGCCATCGGCGAGACCCCGGCCGGGGACGAGGCCCTGGCGGAGGCACTGAGGTCCGCTGCCGCCGGTACCGCCGCCAAGCCGGTGCTCGTCGTCCACGTCGAGCTGGGCGGCCTCGCGGAGGCCCTCTCGGCCGCGACCAGCACAGCACCGCAGGCTGCCGGCCCGACCGGGACGACACCGCCGACCGCCACCCCGAACACCCCGGCCCCGACGACACCGTCGGCCTCCGCCCCGTACGCCGCCCCCGCCGAGACGCCACCCCCGACCACCACCCCGGCCGCCCCGGCCCCCGCAGCACCGGGAACCACCACCCTGTCCCCCGCAGCACAGGGCACCACTACCCCGGTCTCCCCAACACCCCAGGCCGCCACCCCGGTCCCAACCCCCACCCCCCAAGCGCCCAACGACCAGCCCGCCGAAGGGCCCCTCACCGAAGCCCCTCCCACCCCCGGCCCCCTCCCCGCCTACCCCGCCGCCGAACGCGCCGTCCGCGCACTCGCGGAGGCCGTCCGCTACGGGCAGTGGCGGCGCGAGGCCGCGGCCCCCGGCAGAGTGCCCGAGTACGACGACATCGACGAGAAGGGCGCCGCCCGCCTGGTCGACGGGCTCCTCGCGCGCGGGCAGGGCCTCACCCTCGACGCGGACGACACCTGCGCGCTGCTCGGCCGGTACGGCGTCACCGTCCAGCGCGCGCTGCCCGCGCCCACCCCCGGGGCCGCCGTCGCCGCCGCGCGGGACCTCGGTTACCCCGTCGCCCTGAAGGCCACCGCCCCGCATCTGCGGCACCGCGCGGACCTCGGCGGGGTACGCCTCGACCTCGCGGACGAGGAGCAGTTGCTGCGGGCCTACAGCGAGCTGAGCGAGCTGTTCGGGATGCCGGAGGAACTGCGGCCGGTGGTGCAGCGGATGGCCCCGCGCGGGGTGGACACGGTCGTGCGCGCGGTGATCGACCCGGCGGCGGGCGCGGTGCTGTCGTTCGGGCTGGCCGGGGCGGCGTCCCAGCTCCTCGGTGACACGGCCCACCGGCTGATCCCGGTCGCCGACCGCGAGGCGGCCTCCCTGATCCGCTCGATCCGCACGGCCCCCCTCCTGTTCGGCTGGCGCGGCTCGGCGCCCGTCGACACGCCCGCGCTGGAGGAACTGCTGCTCCGGGTCTCCCGCCTGGTGGACGACCACCCCGAGGTCGTCGCGGTCACCCTGGAACCCGTCGTCGTCGCCCCGCACGACCTCACCGTCCTGGGCGCCTCCGTCCGCCTGGCCCCGCCCCCGGCCCGCGACGACCTGGGCCCCCGCACACTCCCCGCGTACTGACCGACCCGGCGCCCACCGAAACCACCCCCCCCCAGGAGACCCACCCCCAGGGGAAACCCGCTCCCAACACCCACACCCCGAGACCCCACCCCCAGAGACCCCGCCCGCCCCCGACACCCACCCCACCCCCAGGACCCCTGAGACCCCTGAGACCCCTCCCGAGCCTCCCCGCGCCCCCCAGAGACCCCACCCCCACAAGACCCACCCCACCCCACCCGTTGTTCGATTGCCCGGCCGTGGTCTTGACTGGGCCGGACCGGCCCGACCCGGGGATTAGGATGGACGGCATGGCCAAGACCAGTACGACGACCCAGGGGCTGCGTGCGGCGATCGAGCGCAGCGGCTACTACCCGGCCCTCGTGGCCGAGGCGGTGGAGGCCGCCGTGGGCGGCGAGCCCATGCGGTCGTACCTGGTCCACCAGGAGACCACGTTCGACCAGAACGAGGTCCGCCGGCATGTCACGGTGCTGGTGCTCACGGACAACCGCTTCATCGTCAGCCACACCGACGAGCAGACCGCCGACAGCACCTCCCCGACCCCCTACGCCACCACCTCCACGGAGTCGGTCAAGCTCGGCCGGATCTCGTCGGTCGTGGTCAGCCGGGTGGTCGCCAATCCGGAGCAGTACCGTCCGGGCACCCTGCCCCGCGAGGTCGTGCTGACCATCGGCTGGGGCGCGGTCTCCCGGCTCGACCTGGAGCCCGCCGCCTGCGGCGACCCGAACTGCGAGGCGGACCACGGCTACACGGGCAGCTCCACCGCCGACGACCTCAGCCTGCGCGTCAGCGAGGCCGGGGACGGCCCGGAGACCGTCCGCGAGGCCCTCACCTTCGCCCAGGCCATCTCCGAGGCGACCGCGGGCATCACCCGCTGATGGCCGCGCCCGTGACCACCGGCGCCGCCGACTGGGACGACCACCCCGAGCCCCTCGCCGTCGGCTCGGCGCCCCGCCCCGCCTACGGCACCGGCTCCCTCGCCGATCTGCTGCCGACCCTGGCGGCGGGTCTGGGCGTACCCGGGACGACCGCCGCGATCAGCGAGCTGACCCCCGTCGACCGGGCCTGCGTTTTCCTGATCGACGGCCTCGGCTGGGAGCAGCTCAAGGCGCACCCCGACGAGGCCCCGTACCTGACCTCGCTGCTCGCCTCCTCGCGCGGCGGCACGGGCACCCCCCTCACCACCGCCTACCCGGCCACCACGGCGACCTCCCTGGCCTCCGTGGGCACCGGTCTGCCCCCGGGCGCCCACGGTCTGCCGGGCTACACGGTGCGCAATCCGGCCACCGGCGAGCTGATGAACCAGCTCCGCTGGCAGCCGTGGACCGAGCCGGCCGTCTGGCAGCCGTACCCCACGGTGTTCGAACGCGCCGACGCCGCCGGTGTGCACACCGCCCAGGTGTCCTCCCCGCTCTTCCAGAACACCCCGCTGACCAAGGTCGCGCTCAGCGGCGGCACCTTCCACGGACGTCTCACCGGCGAGGAGCGCATGGACCTCGCCGCCGAGCAGCTCGCCGCGGGCGACCGCGCGCTGGTCTACACCTACTACGCCGAACTCGACGGCGCGGGCCACCGCCACGGAGTCGACTCCGACCCCTGGCGCGGCCAGCTCATGTACGTCGACCGGCTGGTCCAGCGACTCGCCGAACAACTGCCCCCGCGCGCCGCCCTGTACGTCACGGCGGACCACGGCATGGTCGACGTTCCCTTCGACGAGGACCATCGCATCGACTTCGACCTCGACTGGGAGCTGCGCGCCGGGGTCGCCCTCCTGGGCGGCGAGGGCCGCGCCCGGCACGTGTACGCCCTCCCGGGTGCCGAGACCGATGTCCTGACCTGCTGGCGCGAGGTGCTCGGGGACCGCTTCTGGGTGGCCTCCCGCGACGAGGCCATCGACGCGGGCTGGTTCGGCCCGCAGATCGACGAGCGGGTCTACGCGCGCGTGGGCGACGTTCTCGCCGCCGCGCGGGACGACGTCCTGATCATCGCCTCCGAGCGGGAGCCCAAGGAGTCCGCCATGGTCGGCAACCATGGCTCCCTGACCCCCGCCGAGCAGTTCGTCCCGCTGCTCGAAGTAGGCTCCTGAGGCCCATCGCCCCCGCCCCTCCCCCCTGTCGCTGACCCGACCCGCGCCGCAACACCCCGAAAGGTGCGCACCCACCCCATGCCCGAGCTGGTCTTCTTCTCCGGAACGATGGACTGCGGGAAGTCGACCCTCGCCCTCCAGATAGAGCACAACCGCTCCGCGCGGGGCCTGGAGGGCATGATCTTCACCCGTGACGACCGCGCGGGCGAAGGAAAGCTCTCCTCCCGCCTCGGCCTCGTGACCGACGCGGTGGAGGCACCCGACGGCATGGACCTGTACGCGCATCTGGTCGACCATCTCTCGCACGGGCGGCGCGCCGACTACGTCATCGCGGACGAGGCCCAGTTCCTGGCGCCGGAGCAGATCGACCAGCTCGCGCGCGTGGTGGACGACCTCGGGCTGGACGTCTACGCCTTCGGTATCACCACCGACTTCCGCAGCAAGCTCTTCCCCGGCTCCCAGCGGCTGGTGGAGCTGGCCGACCGGATCGAGGTGCTCCAGGTCGAGGCCCTGTGCTGGTGCGGCGCCCGTGCCACCCACAACGCCCGCACGATCGGCGGCGCGATGGTGGTGGAGGGCGCCCAGGTCGTCGTCGGCGACGTCAATCCGGCGGCCGAGACCGGCTACGAGGTGCTGTGCCGCAGGCACCACCGCCGCCGCATGACGGCCGCGTCCGCCCACGCGGCGGCCCTGTCCCCGGATGTCCTCCCGGTCCCGCCGAACTGACCCGGCACGCCCGCCGCCCGTCCCCGCCTCACCGGACGGACCGCACCAGCGCGAACCGCGCCCCCTCCGGATCCGTCACCAGCGCCACCCGCCCGTGCTCGGCGTCCCGCGCGGGGCTCAGCACCTGCCCGCCCAGCTCGGTCACCCGTTCGAGCGCTGTGTCCGGGTCGTCGACCTCGAAGTACGTCGTCCAGTGCGGCCCCCGGTCCCGGGGCAGCGCGTCCCCCATGCCGAGGACCCCGGCGACCGGCCGCCCGCCGACCCGCAGCGTCACATAGTCGGTGTCCGTCGAGCCCGCTCCCTCCGCCTCGAAACCGAACACCGTCTCGTAGAACTTGGTCACGCCCACCGTGTCGAAGGTCCGCAGTTCGTTCCACGCGGGCGTGCCGGGTACCCCGGAGACCGCCGCGCCCACATGCGCCGCCCCCTGCCAGATCCCGAACACCGCTCCCGCGGGGTCCGACCCGATCGCCATCCGGCCCGCCTCGGCCGCGTCCAGGGGACCCACCCCGATCGTGCCCCCGCACAGCCGTACCGTCTCGGCCGTGGTGTCCGCGTCGTCCGAGGCCAGATACGGCGTCCAGGCGACCGGCAACTGGCGGCCCCGGGGCAGCGTGCCGATGCCCGCCACCTCGCGTCCGTCGAGCAGCGCCCGCACATAGGGGCCGAGTTGCTGCGGGCCCGGACGGAACTCCCAGCCGAACAGCCCCCGGTAGAAGTCCTGGGTCGCCTCCAGCCCGTGCACCATCAGACTCACCCAGCAGGGCGTGCCGGGCGCGTACCGCGCGTGTTCCGCGCCAGCCGAGCCCTGTGCCTCGGTCATCGTCACTCTCTCCTGGCCCTCACCTGGGGCCGCCTCGAATCCGCAGGGAGCCCCCCCGTGTCCGTGCCCGCGCCCGGGGCTCCCGTCCACCCGCGCGGCACCCCGTGCCCATCATCCGGGCCACCGAGATCATTTCACGGCACCCCGTGCCCATCTCCGTACCCCAAGTCCGCCGACGGAACCCCCATGTCCCCACCCAGGAGCCCGGCACGTACGGGGACATCCGCGCCGGAGCCCGTGAAGTGCGCCCACCCGCGCGCGGGAGCCCGCTTCCCGGGCGTGTCACCGGACCCGGAGCAGGCGCGGACTCGACCTCGGAGCAGGCCCGGAGCAGGCCCGGGAGCAGACCCCGAGCCGGTGTGGGAGCAGACTCCGAGCAGGCCCGGAACCGGCCCGGCGCAGATCCACGACCCCGTGCCCCGCCCATGGCACGACCATGCACACGGTCAAGCCTCAGACACCGGCGTCCCGCACCATGGGTGCCCGATTCACCACATCCGGTGACCGGCCTCGCCCGGCGGTGGAGAGTAGTCGGACAGGCACGCTCCGGCCACCCCCGTGCGCAAGGATGGTGGCCATGAACGCCATCATCTCCGCATCCGAACTCGCGAGCGACCTGGCGGGCGCCGAGCCGCCGGTCGTCCTCGATGTCCGCTGGCAGCTCAGCGTGGCCAAGGCGGCCGGTGAACCGCCCTTCGACGGCCGCGCCGAGTACGCCGCGGGCCATGTCCCGGGCGCCGTCTACATCGACCTGGACGAGGAACTGGCCTCGGCGCCCGGCGGGCGGGGCCGGCATCCGCTGCCGGACCTGGCGGCCTTCGGCGCCGCCATGCGCCGCGCCGGTGTCTCGACCGGCACCCCGGTGGTCGTCTACGACGGCGGCCAGGGCTGGGCGGCGGCCCGCGCGTGGTGGCTGCTCGGCTGGACCGGGCACCCGCGGGTGCGGGTTCTCGACGGTGGGCTGCCGGCGTGGGAGGGCCCCTTGTCGACCGACGTCCCCGCGCCCGCCGAGGGCGATTTCCAGCCGGTGCCGGGCGCTTCCGGTCTGCTCGACGCCGACGCGGCGGCGGCCCTGGCCAAGTCCGGTGTGTTGTTCGACGCGCGCGCGGGGGAGCGGTACCGGGGCGACGTCGAGCCGATCGACCGGGTCGGCGGCCACATCCCGGGCGCGGTGTCCGCACCGACGTCCGAGAACGTCGCCGAGGACGGCCGCTTCCTGCCCGCCGGCAAGCTGGCGGAGCGCTTCCGCGCCCTGGGCGCGGACGGCGGCGCCGAGGTCGGCGTGTACTGCGGTTCGGGCGTCTCCGGCGCCCATGAGGTCCTCGCGCTCGCGGTCGCCGGTATCCCGGCCGCGCTGTACGTCGGTTCCTGGTCGGAGTGGTCCTCGGACCCGGACCGCCCGGTGGCGGTGGGCCCGGACCCCCGGTAACGGCGGATCCGCACCCCACGACACGCCGAAGGGCCCGCGTCCACCCAAGGACACGGGCCCTCACACCGCTGTGATTGCGCACCGGGAGCGGCGCTCTGCGCCTGCTGCCCCCGCCTACCGCTACTCCTGCTTCTTGCGCCGCGTCCCGAACACGATCTCGTCCCAGCTCGGGACGGCCGCCCGGCGGCCGGGGCGGACGCCGTCGGCCTCGGCCTGGCGGTCGGTCGCGCCGACCAGCCGGTCGCGGTGGCTGCCCACCGAGCGTGGCATGAGGACATCGGCGTAGGCGGACCCGGCCGACGCGGCGGGCGCCGGGGGCTCTTCGGGCTCCGGCTGGACGGCGGGCTCCTCGGGCGCGGGATCGGACGGCCGCTCGGGGACCACCAGATCGCCGCGGAAGCTGGGTACGGCCTCCAGCAGGCTGGTCAGGGAGTCCCGTTCGGCGACCGGCTCGTCCAGGGGCTCGGGGACGGGTACCGGGGGCAGGCTCGGGCGCTCCCGGTCGGCGGACCGGTCCAGCGGGCGGTCCCGCGGCAGCCGCGCGATGCGGGGCACGAACGGGAAGCTGGGCTCGGGGGTGCCGAGGTCGTCGGACTCGCCGATCAGCGCGCGGGCCTCGTCGTCGACGGCCTGGACCAGGCGGCGCGGCGGATCGTAGGTCCAGCTCGCCGCGTGGGGCTCGCCCGCGACCCGGTAGACCAGCAGCACCTCCCAGGTGCCGTCGTCCCGGCGCCAGGAGTCCCACTGGACGGT
Organism: Streptomyces sp. NPDC093252; assembly: GCF_040683675.1. Lineage (NCBI taxonomy): Bacteria > Bacillati > Actinomycetota > Actinomycetes > Kitasatosporales > Streptomycetaceae > Streptomyces > Streptomyces sp. NPDC093252. The sequence goes on from NZ_JBFBEM010000026.1 coordinate 19,771, forward strand.
GTCCTTCTCGGCGCCGCGCAGCACCAGTCGCTCCTGCACGGCCTCGCCGAGGGGCGGCCCGGAGTTCTCCCCGGGGCGGCGGACGGGGGTCTTGCGGGCGCGCTCGGCCATGAAGGCGCGCTCGGCCAGTACGGGACCCTCGAAGCGCCGGACGCGGTCGACGGGGATGCCTGCCATCTGCGCGACCTCTTCCGCGGTCGCGCCGGCCCGTATACGCGCCTGGATGTCGCGGGGGCGGAGGTGGCTCTCGACCTCGATCTCGATCTGGCCGAGACGGGGGCGGTCGCCGCGCACGGCGGCCCGCAGCCGCTCGTCGATCGGAAGGGTGTACTCCGTTGCGTCGGCAGCCTTGAGGATCAGCCGTGTGCCGTCATTGGAGACGGCCACGACACGCAGTTCGGGCATGGGGACCTCCCGGGTGGTGCCTGCCGACGTCACCTGCGTCGCTGCTTCCGCTAGTCGAGTGTGGCCTGCCCGGGTGCAGCCTGCCACAACCTTGCCGAGTTGCCCGGCGTGTCGGGCACGGGCCCTGGGCCGCCGTTATGGCACGGTTACCTATTCGCAACGCTAAGTGACTAACTCCGTCACCCTGTGCAACAAGCCCCCTCCCGGCGGTTCTTCCCGGTCCCGGACACCCCGAAGGGAGGCCGGGCCCAGGGCTCGCAACAGTACTCCATTTGGACCATGTGCGCGGGTGGGCACGCCGCTCAACTTCCCGCAAGGGGTGCCGCGTCCCGGTGGTGCGGCGGTTGTGGTGATCATGAAAGTGGCGAACTTCACGGAAACCCCGGAAGCGGAACTATCCGTTTTGCCGGGTCGTCCCCCACTCGTACAACTGACCGACCAGGTACGGGAAAGGCAGGCAAGATCCAGGAATGCGTGAAAGGCCCGAAGTCGTGCAGGAACCGGACAGCGGGGAGGGCGTGAGGAAGAGGCGCCTCGACCTCAGCGTGCCCCAGGTCGCGGGCAGCGCCATCGCCGCGGTGCTCGCCGCGAAACTCGCCTCGTCCTTCGGTGTCTACGGCACCATCCTGGGCGCCGGTCTGGTCAGTGTCGTCGCCACCTGCGGGGGCTCGGTCTTCCAGCACTTCTTCACCCGCACCGGCGAACAGTTCGGGGACGCGGCGCCGACCGCGCCCCCCGCCCCCGTGCCGGACCCCCCGCGCCGGGAACCCCCGGCACCCGGCGCGTTCACCGAGGGAACCGTCTACCGGGCGCGGGCCCGCGCCCGGCGCACCTGGAAGCGCCCGCTCCTCGCGGCGGCCCTGGTCTTCGGCGTCACCATGGCCGGGATCACCGCCTACGAGATGACCTCCGGCGAGAACTTCAGCGGCGGAGGCGGCACCACGGTCGGCGACGCCTTCACCGGCGGAACCACGTCCTCCACCGACCCCGGCGATCCCGCCCCGGGCGACGACTCCGGTACGACCACCCCCGCGCCCGGTACGAGCGGCGACCCCGCCGCCCCCGACGACGGCACCCCCGCCCCCACGCCGAGCGCCCCGGAGAACGGCCCCGGCACGAGCCCGCCGCCCGGCTCGGGCGCGCCGGACGGCACGGAGAGCCCCGGCGGCACCCCCGGCAGCGGAACGGGCACCCCCGACCCCACCGCCCCCAGTGCGCCCGCTACGCCCCCAGCACCCTCCGCAGATGGTCGTTCTGGAACCGGCGCTCCGGGTCGAGGCGGTCCCGCAACGCCGTGAACTCTCTGAACCGGGGATAGACGCCCGCGAGGTACTCCGCGTCACGGGTGTGGATCTTGCCCCAGTGCGGGCGCCCCTCATGGGCGGTGAAGATCCGCTCCGCGGCGGTGAAGTACGCCTGATAGGGCGTCCCCCGGAACATGTGGACCGCGACATAGGCGCTGTCCCGGCCGGACGCGGTCGACAGGGTGATGTCGTCGGCCGGGGCGGTGCGCACCTCCACAGGGAAGCTCACCCGCAGCCCGGAGCGGTCCACCAACCGCTTCAGCTCGCCCAGGACATCGACCACCGCCGCGCGCGGAACCGCGTACTCCATCTCCACGAAACGGACGCGGCGGGGGGAGGTGTAGACCTTGTAGGGGATGTCGGTGTAGCTGCGGGCGGAGAGGGCCCTGCTGGACACCTTGGCGATGGCCGGCACCGTCGGGGGCACCGCGCGGCCGACCCACTGGGCGGCCTGGAAGACGCCGTTGGAGAGGAACTCGTCCTCGAACCAGCCCGCGAGGCGGCCAACCGGCTGCCCGGGGCCGGCGCTGCGGTTGTTGCGCTTGGTGTTGGTGCTGGTGGTGTGCGGGAACCAGTAGAACTCGAAGTGCTCGTTCTCGGCCCACAACTGGTCGAACTCGCCGAGCACGCGCGTGAGGGGCATCGGTTCCTCGCGCGCGGTGAGCAGGAAGATCGGCTCCACGGCGAAGGTGATCGCGGTGACCACGCCCAGGGCGCCGAGCCCGATCCGCGCGGCGGCGAAGACATCGGCGTTCTCCCGGACCGAGCAGGTCAGGACGGAGCCGTCGGCCGTGACCAGCTCCAGGGCGGTGATCTGGGCGGCCATGGAGGCCGACTCGCGGCCGGTGCCATGGGTGCCGGTGCCCGTGGCGCCGGAGACCGTCTGCTCCATGATGTCGCCCATGTTGGTCAGCGACAGACCCTCGCGGGCCAGGGCCAGGTTGAGTCTCTTGAGCGGTGTACCGGCCTCCACCGTGACCGTCCCGGCCGCACGGTCAATGCTGCGGATACCGGTCAACAGTTGAGGGCGGATCAACACACCCTCGGTGGCCGCTATCGCGGTGAAGGAGTGGCCGCTGCCGGCCGCCTTCACCGTCAGCCCGTCCTCGGCCGCCGCCCGCACCGCGGCGACCAGTTCCTCGACCGAGGCAGGGGTGACCTCCCGCGCGGGACGGGCGACCACATTGCCGCCCCAGTTACGCCACGTGCCGCTCCTGCGGCTCGTTGTGCTGCTCAACGGACCCTCCCCGACCCGGAGCCGGCCGCTTGAGCCGGCGGTAACCGAGGAAACCGACCGCGACCGCGACGGCCCCGGCCACCGCCGGAACCACGTACCCGGCGCGCGCCCCGGAGGTGTCGATCACCCAGCCGCCCGCGGAGGCACCGAGGGCGACGCCCACCGCCAGTCCCGTACTGGTCCAGGTCATGCCCTCGGTGAGCTGCGCGCGTGGTACGTGCTGCTCGATGAGGGACATCGTCGTGATCATCGTCGGAGCGATGGACAGACCCGCGAGGAACAGCGCCACGGCCAGAAACGGCAGGTTCCCGACCAGTAGGAGGGGGATCATACTCACGGCCATCCCGCAGACGCCCAGCAGCCAGCGGGGTTCCGGTGCGCCCTTGAAGTGCACCAGGCCGAAGGCGATGCCCGCCAGGCACGAGCCGGCCGCGTACACCGCGAGGACCAGGCTGGCCGCCGCCTTGTGGCCCTGCTCCTCGGCGAAGGCCACGGTGACCACGTCCACCGCGCCGAAGATCGTGCCGGTCGCCACGAAGGCCGTCACCAGCACCTGGAGGCCGGGGGAGCGCAGCGCCGACCGCCCGGTGTGCTGCTCCCGCGGGTGCGGCACCGGCTCGGTGGCCTTCTGCGAGGTCAGCCAGAACACGCCCACCGCGAGGAAGCAGGCGGCCAGCAGCGGCCCGGCCTCCGGGAACCAGGCAGTGGACAGCCCGATGGAGATGATCGGCCCGAAGATGAAGCACACCTCGTCGATCACCGACTCGAACGAGTACGCGGTGTGCAACTGGGGCGTCCCCCGGTACAGGACCGCCCAGCGGGCCCGGACCATCGCGCCCACGCTCGGCACGCAGCCGATACCGACACAGGCCACGAACAGCACCCAGTCCGGCCAGGTGAAGTGCGCCGCGAGCAGCAGCAGGGCCGCCGCCGCCAGCGCCACCAGCGTGGCCGGGCGCAGCACCCGGCGCTGCCCGTGCCGGTCCACCAGCCGGGAGACCTGGGGGCCCGCCACCGCCGCGGACAGCGCGATGGTCGCCGACAGCGCGCCCGCGAGCCCGTAGCGCCCGGTGAGCTGCGACACCATGGTCACCACGCCGATGCCCATCATCGACAGCGGCATCCGGCCGAGGAACCCGGCCGCGGCGAACGCCTTGGTGCCGGGGACGGCGAACAGGGCGCGGTAGGGGCTGGGCACGTGCGTCTCCGGCGGTTCGGTGGGGCTGGGTGGCCGACAGGGCCGAGCGCCGGACCGGCCGGGGGCGGCTCCGCCGCGGCCGGTCCGGCACCTCTCGGCGGTCAGGCGCATAGATGGCCGATACAGCTTACGAGTGAGCCGACCCTAATGCACCCCTGCCGACGTCCACGCACCGCACCCCGCCACTCCGCCCCGCCGGTGCCCCGGCTGTCAGTGGCGGGTGGCAGGATCGACGGCATGCCAGACGTGCTCGATGCCGCCCCGTACGACGCCCTGCTCCTGCTCTCCTTCGGCGGCCCCGAAGGACCGGACGACGTGGTTCCGTTCCTGGAGAACGTGACCCGCGGGCGCGGCATCCCCACAGAACGCCTCAAGGAAGTCGGGCAGCACTACTTCCTGTTCGGCGGCGTCAGCCCCATCAACGAGCAGAATCGCGCCCTGCTCGACGCCCTCCGCAAGGACTTCGCCGACCACGGCCTGGACCTGCCCGTCTACTGGGGCAACCGCAACTGGGCGCCCTACCTGACCGACACCCTGCGCGACCTGGTCCGCGACGGCCGCCGCCGCGTCCTGGTCCTCACCACCAGCGCCTACACCTCGTACTCGGGCTGCCGCCAGTACCGGGAGAACCTGGCCGACGCCCTGGAGACCCTCCGCGCCGAGGGACTCGACCTCCCCGCGGTCGACAAGCTCCGCCAGTACTTCAACCACCCCGGCTTCGTCGAGCCCATGACCGACGGTGTGCTCGCCGCCCTGGCCGACCTCCCCGCCGAGGTCCGCGACCGGGTCCACCTCGCCTTCTCCACCCACTCCATCCCGGATACCGCGGCCGACACCTCCGGCCCGGTGGAGGGCCACGGCGACGGCGGCGCCTATGTCGCCCAGCACCTGGACGTGGCCCGGGTGATCGCCGACGCCGTCCGCGAGCGCACCGGCGTCGACCGCCCCTGGCGGCTCGTCTACCAGTCCCGCTCCGGCGCCCCGCACATCCCCTGGCTGGAGCCCGACATCTGCGACCACCTGGAGGACCTGCACAAGGCGGGTGCCCCGGCCGTCGTCGTCGCCCCCATCGGCTTCGTCTCCGACCACATGGAGGTCCTCTACGACCTCGACACCGAGGCCAAGGACAAGGCGGCCGAACTGGGCCTGCCCTACCGCCGCTCCGCCACCGTCGGGGACGACCCCCGCTTCGCCGCCGCCATCCGCGACCTGGTCCTCGAACGCGCCCGCACCGAGCGCGGCGAGCCGGTCACCCGCTGCGCCCTGGGTGCCCTCGGCGCCGCCCACGACCTCTGTCCCGTCGGCTGCTGCCCCGCCCGCACCCCGCGTCCCGCCGCCGCGGGCGCCGACAGCCCCTACGCGTGAGGACCCCCGTGACGGATCCCCTGCACACCGAGCTGCTCACCCTCGCCCGGCGGGCCGCCGCCCGCGCGGGTGCCCTGCTGCGTGACGGCCGCCCCGCGGACCTGGCCGTCGCCGCCACCAAGTCCAGCCCGATCGACGTGGTGACCGAGATGGACATCGCCGCGGAGAAGCTGATCACCGGCCTGATCTCCGAGGCCCGCCCCGACGACGGCTTCCTCGGCGAGGAGGGCACCTCCACCGCTGGTACCAGTGGCATCCGCTGGATCATCGACCCCCTCGACGGCACGGTCAACTACCTCTACGGCCTGCCCACCTGGTCGGTCTCCATCGCCGCCGAGCAGGACGGCGAGACGGTCGCCGGGGTCGTCGCCGTCCCGATGCGCGGTGAGACCTTCCACGCCGTGCGCGGCGCGGGCGCCCATGCCACGGGCGCCTGGGAGGGCGAGCGCCGCCTCGCCTGCCGCCCGGCTCCGCCGCTGGACCAGGCCCTGGTCTCCACGGGCTTCAACTACGTGGCCGAGGTCCGCGCCCACCAGGCCGAGGTCGCCGCCCGGCTCATCCCCCTGCTGCGGGACATCCGCCGGGGCGGCTCGGCCGCCGTCGACCTCTGCGACCTGGCCTGCGGTCGGCTCGACGGCTACTACGAGCGCGGCCTCAACGCGTGGGACGTGGCCGCGGGTGACCTGATCGCCCGGGAGGCGGGCGCCCTGACCGGTGGACGCCCCGGAGAGCGCCCCGCACGCGACCTGACGGTGGCAGGCACACCGGGCGTCTTCGAGCCCCTCCAACGCCTGCTGGAGGACTTCGGGGCGTGGCACGACTGAGGGGTTGTCCGGCACGACCGGGCGCCGAGCTGCTGGGCGCGGCGTGGCGTCCCGCGGGGCGGGGCGACGGGACCGACGCCGATCTGTCCGGCGCGGCGCAGCCGGGCAGCCCTGGCGCGGGTGACGGGGCACCGAGTACGGCCCGGGCGGAGCCACCGGGCACGCCTCACGCGGGCTCGCCCGGAACGACCGGACGAGATGGGGCCGCCTGGAGCGGCTGAGGCGAAGCCGTCCGGCACGACGCACACCGCCCTGCCCGGCACGACCGGCGACGAGCCGCAGGGCATCGCGTCGGGCCGAGCGGGGTAGCTCGACCGCCTCCGGGCAGCCCGCCGGGCCGGGCCGGGCAACTCGACCGACGCCAGGTCGGGTGACCGGCCGACAGGACTCGGGCCGGGCGACCTTGCGCGGCTGATACCGGACCGCCGACCCGCACGGGTTCAGACCGAGTCGCCCGGCATGCGTCACACCGGGTCACCAGGTGAACCCGGCACCGTGCCGTCCGGCGCGACTGAACGGACCACCTCGCACGCCTCACACCGGCCGGGATCGGCGCCTCACCCGCCGCAGACCGAGCGCCCGGCACGACGCCCGCCGACCCGCTCGGCTCCACAGACGCCGGCCCACCCGAGCGGGTTGAACCGAGCCACCCCGCGCGACGCACACCGGGACCGCCCCACGCCTCGCGCCGAACCCACTGCCACGCAAGAACCGACCGTCCCGCCCGCCCCGGGCTCAGCCCCCGCATGCCCCCCACAGGACCACCCGGCGCGCCGCACCGAGCTGCCTCGCACGACCGGCACCGGCACAGGCGGCCCGCCTCGCACGCTTCACCCCGTGTCACCCGCCGCGCCCGACACCGGGCTGCCCGCGCCGCTGGACCGAGCCACCCGGCACGACTCCCACCGAGCCACCCGGCACGCCGCCCCACGCCAAGCCCTCCACCCTCACCCCCACACCGGACGCCCCGGGCCCCCTCCCGAATCACCCCACGACAAAGCCCCCGGCCCTGGACCGCCGGGGGCTTCCTCGTGCTGCTCTCTCCTCGATCTCGCCGGTCAGACGCTGGTCGCGCCGACCTCCACACCATGCTCGGCGGCGAGGCGGCGCAGGTCGTCGAGCTCGCTCTGCTCGACCTCGACGAGGAAGTCGTCGCCCTCGTCCTGCGCCCGCGTCAGGTCGGACTCGGTAGCCCTTATGCGCTGCAAAAGCCCTGCGGTGAATGCGTCCATGCTGCGCCCCCTCGTCCTGGGTCGTGGGTCGGTGGCACGGGGGTGTGCCGATCGGAAGGGGCGATCACGCCGATGCGGGTGCCCGGCGCTGCCGTGCCGGGCGGCGACGGTGCCGGACACCCACGCCCACTCTGCGGCAAGCGGATCGCGGAGCACCGACGGATACGACGGTGCGTGCAGAGCGTGATCGCGGGGTGTAAAGCCGTCCTCCCCCCGCTCCCTTCCGCGGAAACCTCAACCGGAACAGAAAATCCGGCATTCCCCGGGCCCGGCGGAGATCCTTCCGTCGCGGTGCCCGATCACGCCAGAGGCCCCCGTGGGACGGCCGTGACACCGGCTTACCGCCGACTTACGACCGAAAAGGGCAGGATGGAGGTCAACACTCCCCAGCGACCCCTGCCCGGCCGCGCCCTCGCGCAGCCGGGCGGACACAGGAAGGACTAGCGACGTGCGCGTACTCGTCGTCGAGGACGAGCAACTGCTCGCCGATGCGGTGGCCACCGGACTGCGCCGGGAGGCCATGGCCGTCGACGTCGTGTACGACGGTGCGGCTGCCCTGGAGCGCATCGGCGTCAACGACTACGACGTGGTCGTCCTCGACCGCGACCTGCCTCTGGTGCACGGCGACGACGTCTGCCGCAAGATCGTCGAGCTGGGCATGCCCACCCGCGTGCTGATGCTGACGGCGTCCGGCGATGTCAGCGACCGGGTGGAGGGCCTGGAGATCGGCGCCGACGACTACCTCCCCAAGCCGTTCGCCTTCAGCGAGCTGATCGCGCGCGTGCGCGCGCTGGGCCGGCGTACCAGCGTGCCGCTGCCGCCCGTCCTGGAGCGGGCCGGCATCAAGCTGGACCCCAACCGCCGCGAGGTCTTCCGGGACGGCCGGGAGATCCAGCTCGCGCCGAAGGAGTTCGCGGTGCTGGAGGTGCTGATGCGCAGCGAGGGGGCGGTGGTCTCGGCGGAGCAGTTGCTGGAAAAGGCCTGGGACGAGAACACGGACCCCTTCACCAATGTGGTCCGCGTCACAGTGATGACCCTGCGCCGCAAGCTGGGCGAGCCCCCCGTGATCGTGACCGTGCCCGGCTCCGGATACCGGATCTGATCCAGCGTGGCCGCCACACCCGCGCCTCCCCAGGCGCCCCCGAAACCCACCTGGGACCCCCGCAGGCCGGTGCCGCCCGTGCCCTGGCTGCGCCCCACCATCCGGATACGGCTCACGCTGCTGTACGGGGGGATGTTCCTGATCGCCGGCATCCTGTTGCTGTCGATCATCTACCTGCTGGCCGCGCAGGCGCTCAATGTGGGCAGTGAGCTGCCCTTCCGGATCGTCGAGGGCAAGATCTCCAGCGGGATCTGCAACTTCCCGGAGTCGGGCCAGGCGAGCGAGTTCAACGACGCCATGAACGCCTGCGTCAACCAGCAGCGTCAGCACGCCCTGGACAATCTGCTCAGCCGCTCCCTGCTGGCCCTGCTCGGCCTCGCCGTGATCGCCTTCGCCTTCGGCTACGCGATGGCCGGCCGGGTCCTCTCGCCGCTCGGCCGGATCACCCGCACCGCCCGCGCGGTCGCCGGTTCGGACCTGTCCCGGCGGATCGAGCTGGACGGCCCGGACGACGAGCTGAAGGAGCTGTCGGACACCTTCGACGACATGCTGGAGCGCCTCCAGCGCGCCTTCACGGCCCAGCAGCGCTTCGTCGGCAACGCCTCCCACGAGCTGCGCACGCCCCTGGCGATCAACCGCACGCTCCTGGAGGTCCATCTCTCCGACCCCCACGCCCCGGTCGAGCTCCAGCAGCTCGGCAAGACCCTGCTGGCCACCAACGAGCGCAGCGAGCAGCTCGTGGAGGGCCTGCTGCTGCTCGCCCGCAGCGACAACCAGATCGTCGAGCGCAAGCCCGTGGACATCGCCGAGGTGGCCGGGCAGGCCATCGACCAGGTGCACGCCGAGGCGGAGGCCAAGGGCGTGGCGATCCGCGGCACGCGGGAGGCGGCGGTGGTTCAGGGCAACGGCGTCCTGCTGGAGCGGATCGCGCTGAACCTCGTACAGAACGCCGTCCGGTACAACATTCCGGACGGGGGCTGGGTCGAGGTGACCACGGGGATGCAGCACGGGCACGCGGTGCTGGTGGTCGCGAACTCCGGGCCGGTGGTGCCGGCGTACGAGATCGACAATCTCTTCGAGCCGTTCCGGCGGCTGCGGACCGAGCGCACGGGCAGCGACAAGGGCGTGGGCCTCGGCCTCTCCATCGCCCGGTCGGTGGCGCGGGCGCACGGCGGGCACATCGCCGCGCAGCCCCGTGAAGGGGGTGGGCTGGTGATGAGAGTGACCCTGCCCGTCTGAGATCATGACGGGCCTGAGTGATGACACACGCGGGGTTGTTCGCTTTGCGCTGAATTTTTGAGCCGCGAGCGGAGTAGACCATTGTGTGATCGATCACAGGGGCGAATTTCCGGCCATATACTCTCCGTAATTGTTTCGGCCAAGGCTAGGCCGGGAAAGTCCTGGTTTTCCAGGGGCTTGATCACGGGAAGTACACGGTGGGACGCCTTTGGAGTGCACTACGCGGACCGTGTACGGTCCCCATCGCCATCCCAGCCGATCACTCTTGAGGAGTCCGGTTGGGTGTCGATTGAGTAACAGACCTTGATGTGAGGCAAAATCTCCGCCTCGGGTCGGGCACAAGTCCGGCCTCTCACGCGTTACGTGCGCTGGAGACACCGCAGACACCCGGAGGGGGAGAGCGAACATGGCAACCGATTACGACACCCCACGCAAGACCGACGACGACGTCGACTCGGACAGCCTCGAAGAGCTGAAGGCCCGGCGGAACGACAAGTCCGCCTCGGCCGTCGACGTCGATGAGTTCGAGGCCGCGGAGGGCCTGGAGCTGCCCGGAGCAGACCTCTCCAATGAGGAGCTGGCCGTCCGGGTGCTGCCCAAGCAGCAGGACGAGTTCACCTGCATGAGCTGCTTCCTGGTCCACCACCGCAGCCAACTGGCCCGCGAGAAGAACGGCCAGCCGATCTGCCGCGACTGCGACTGAGGAGGGGTCGGGCATGACTGGCTCGACCTCCCCCTGGAAGCGCCGCTTTCCAGGACGGAAGGCGGACTCGGGACCGTCCCAGGACGGTCCGTACGGCGTGCGTGACGACGAGCGAGGCCCTTCCACGGCTGATTCCGGTACGGAACCCGGCCCTGGCTCGGCCTCGCTCGAACCGGCGGCCGGGGCCGACCTCCCGGCACCGTCGGCGGGGCTCCTGCCGCTGGAAGGGCCTCTGCCGCTGGAAGGGCCCGCGCCCGTCGCCCGTCGCCGGGTGGCGGTCATCAGGGACCGGGCCAGGGACCTGGCCGTGGAAGGCGCCCGCAAGGGCGGCAACCGGGCCAGGGCGTCCCTGGCCTTTCTCGCCGACCGGCTGATCGATCTGGCACCGCGGATCCCCGTACGGGATCTGGCGACCCTGCGCCGGCAGTTCCCCGGGCTCGGGCCGGAGCAGATCGCCGACAAGCTGGTGGCCGGTGCCGCCAACGCCTCGGCGACCGTCGGAGCGGGAGTCGGCGCCGCCGCGATGATGCCGGTACCGCCCGCGATGCCCACGGAGCTGGCGGCCGAGGTGACCGGGGTCGCCGCGATCGAGCTGAAGCTGATCGCCGAGCTGCACGAGGTGTACGGCCTCAGACCGCCCGGCACCCTCAAGGACCGCAGTACGGCCTACTTGCGCTCCTGGTCCGGCGAGCGCGGTATCGACGTGATGAAACCCGCGTCGGTCAACGCCGCCCTGGGTGGCCAGATGAAGCGCGAGCTGCGCCAGCAGATCATGAAGCGCATGGTGCGCAACATGCCGAACCTGATGCCGTTCATGGTCGGCGCCGCCGTCGGCGCGGTCATGAACCGCCGCGACACCAAGAAGCTCGCCCACCGCATCCGCGCCGATCTGCACGGCATGCAGATCCCCTGGGAGCAGCTCACCGAGCTGCCGACGCTGGAGCAGCCGGCCGAGCCGCTGCCCCTGCCGCTGCGCGAGGCGCTCGGGGAGTCCTCCGGGGCGCCCTCCGGGAAGTCCTCCGGGCAAACCCCTGGGGGAGCCCCCGAAGGTCCGGGGGAAGCCTCCGGCGCCCCCGGCGCCCGCTGACCGCCGGAGCCCCGCTCGTCGCCGAGCGCCCGCCGCGGAGCGGCCGTCCACCGTCGAAGGAGCGTCCGCCGGAGAAGCGGGCCGCCCACTGTCGGAGGAGCATCCGCCGCAGAAGCGGGCCGCCCATCGCCAGACGAGCGCCGACCGCCCAGCGACCACGGCGCGCCGGGCGTCCGCCCACCGTCAATGACTCGCGATCCGTCAGGTGCCTGCCGGGTGACCGCTGACTGCCCAGCGGCCACAGCCCTCTGGGCGACTGGGGCACGCGCGACAGTCGCAGCCCGCCAAAAGGGCCGCGAGCCGCTGAGCGACCGCGGCCCCTCGGGCGACTTCGACCCACCAGGCCCCCGCCCACCGTCAAGGGCCCGCGCCACCGTCAAGGGCCTGCCCACTGCCTCGTGATCGCTGACCGCCAAGCCTCTCCGGCCCTTCAGGCGACTGCGCCCCGCCAAACAGCCGTGCCCCGCCGAGCGATCGCGCCCCGCCGAACGACCGCGACCTGCCGAGCGACGGTGGCCCCGCAGATGACTTCCGCCCCCAGGCTCCCCGCCCCACCGGGCAAAACGCAGCCCGCCGGGCGGCCCCGTCCCTCAGGCGACCGCCGCGCGTGCCCCGCGTACCGCCTCGATCAGCTCTTCCGGGTGGCGGGTCGACAGATACAGATACGGAGTGGGGTCCTCCGGGTCGGTGACCTCGATGCGCACCGCGGTCGGGATGTAGGCCCGCAGCAGCATGAAGGCGCGGACGTCCGCCTTGTGGGTCCGCCAGGCGGCGGCCTCCTCGCGGTCCAGCACGTGCGCCTCGCCGAGCGCCGTCACCGGGATCTTCGCCTCCCCGGCGACCAGCGCGCCGCCGACCACCCGGATCCGCACCGAGCCGTACGAGCTGCCCGCGACGGCCGCCACGGCGGTGCCGCCGACCAGACCGCCCAGCAGCGGCAGGGTGCCGAACGGCAGCAGGGTCAGCGCCAGACCGATCCCGACCAGCAGGGAGATCCCCCACCAGGTCTTGGGCGCGGTGAGGCGTTCTTCGTACGGGGTCGCCGAGAGCTGCTCCATGCGCACTAGCTTGGCACGGAGGGTGCGGGGGGCCGTCGCCAGGGCGGTCCCGCCCAGGCCGTCGCCGAAGCCGTACAAGACGCCGTACAAGAACCCCGTACGAGAGCCCGTAGGGGGAGCCGTACGAGAGGCCGTGGGGCGAGCCGGGTGGGAGGCCATGGGGGAAGCCGGGTGGAGGGACCGTGGGAGGGAGAGCCGTAGGTCACAGTGCGGGCGGGTAAGGTCTGCGGCTGTGAGTGGTACTTCCCCGAGCCCGAAGCCCCCGGCCGACGCCGTGCCGCCGGTCCGGCATCCCGACGCTCCCGCACCCGGTGAGCTGCTGGGATCGCACTATGGCCAGTGCTTCGGCTGCGGTGGCGAACAGGCGCACGGACTGCATCTGGCGGCCCGTGCCGGTGAGGGCGTGTCGATCACCGCCGAGTTCACCGTCCAGGCCGCCCACCAGGGCGCCCCCGGCCTCGCCCACGGCGGGGTACTGGCCGCCGCCCTGGACGAGACCCTCGGCTCGCTGAACTGGCTGCTGCGGGTCATCGCCGTCACCGGGCGGCTGGAGACGGACTTCGTCCGGCCGGTCCCGGTCGGCACCACCCTGCATCTGGCGGCCGAGGTCGTCGCGGTGGCCGGGCGGAAGATCTACTCCACGGCCACCGGCCGGATCGGCGGCCCCGACGGGCCCCTCGCGGTCCGCGCGGACGCCCTCTTCATCGAGGTCAAGGTGGACCACTTCGTCGACAACGGCCGCCAGGAGGAGATCCGGGCCGCCATGAACGATCCCGACCAGATCCGGCGTGCCCGCGCCTTCGAGGTGAACCCGTGAGCCGCGAACCGCTCGGCGTTCTCGTCCGCCGTGTCGACCCCGGCGTACCGCTGCCCGCGTACGCGCATCCCGGGGACGCCGGGGCCGATCTGCGGACCACCGAGGCGTGCGAGCTGAAGCCGGGGGAGCGGGTCGTTCTGCCCACCGGGGTGTCCGTGGCGCTCCCGGAGGGGTACGCGGCCTTCGTGCACCCCCGGTCCGGGCTCGCCGCCCGCTGCGGCGTCGCCCTCGTGAATGCCCCGGGGACGGTTGATGCCGGGTACCGTGGGGAGATCAAGGTGATCGTGGTGAATCTCGACCCGCGCGACCGCGTGCGGTTCGAGCGCTACGACCGGATTGCCCAACTGGTTGTCCAGCAGGTCGAGAGGGTCCGCTTCCAGGAGGTGGCGGAACTTCCCGGCTCGGCGCGGGCCGCGGGGGGCTTCGGGTCCACCGGAGGCCATGCCGCCGTGGGCACGACCGGTGCCGCCGACGGGACGGTCAGCGGCACAGCAAACGGTACAACAAGCGACACAACAAGCGGCACAAACGGTCATGCCGCCGCGGGCGGCACGACGGGTGGGAATCGATACGCATCGGTCGTATCCGACCGGGAAGGACAGTGACGTGTTCGGACGTCGCAAGAAGAAGGATGCCGCCGAGGACGCGGCCGGCGAGGCCGAGCAGGTCGTCGACAGTGTCGGCACTGAGGCGGACGACGCAGCGGACGGCGGCGGCGAGGGCGGGCGCGAGCGCGTACGCCTGGAGCCCGAGCCCCGGCCCGACGGGCCCTGGGACAGCACCGAGGTGACCGAGCCGGCCGAGGGCCGGGTCGACCTGGGCGGCATCTTCGTCCCGGGTGTGGACGGCATGGAGCTGCGGGTCGAGGTCGCCGGTGACGCGATCGTCGCGGCCACGGTCGTCCTGCGTGACAGCGCGGTCCAGCTCCAGGCGTTCGCCGCGCCGAAGCGCGAGGGCATCTGGGGCGAGGTGCGCGAGGAGATCGCCACCGGCATCACCCAGCAGGGCGGCATCGTCGACGAGGTCGAGGGGCCGCTGGGCTGGGAGCTGCGGGCCCAGGTGCCGGTGCAGCTCCCGGACGGCACGGGCGGCTTCCAGGTGGTCCGGTTCGTCGGTGTGGACGGCCCCCGCTGGTTCCTGCGCGGAGTGATCTCCGGGCAGGGCGCGGTGCAGCCGCAGGCCGCCGGGCTCCTGGAGCAGATCTTCCGGGACACGGTGGTGGTGCGCGGCGAGGGCCCGATGGCGCCCCGCGACCCGATCGTCCTGAAGCTGCCCAACGACGCCCAGATGGTCCCCGAGGGCGTGCAGCAGGAGGACCAGGCCGGTTCCCGCTTCTCCGGCGGCATGGGCCAGCTCCAGCGCGGACCGGAGATCACGGAGGTCCGCTAGCCGACGGTCACCGGATCCGCGGCATTCACCGCATTCCACCGCATTCCACAGCATTCACAGTCGAACGAGGATGGGCCGCGTTCCCGAGAGGGGCGCGGCCCATCGCCGTTTCCGGCGGGCACCGGTCACCGGTCATCCATCGCCGGTCGTCAATCGCCGGTCATCAGTCATCAGTCACCGGTCACCCGGTTTCCGTGACGGCGACCCTTGACGCCCTCCTGGTCCATACCTATCGTCTCCGGCCAACCCTCCTGTTCATGGAGGGAGTCGTCGTTCATATACGAGAATGCCCGCCAGGGCATTCGCAGTCGAGAACGGATGGACCTCCACGATGCCGAACACCCCCACACGGCACCGCCGCAGAGCCACGTCCCTCACCGCCACCATCGTCACCGCCGCGACGGCGCTCGTCGCCGGACTGCTCGCCGGACCGGGCGCCGCCCCCGCGGGCGCCGCCCCTGCCACGTTCACCCACCCCGGCGTCACCGTCTCCAAGAGCCAGCTCGACTTCGCCCGCGAGAAGGTTCTGGCCGGAGCCCAGCCCTGGAAGGGCGCCTACGACCAGATGATGGCGAGCAAGTACGCCGTCCAGAGCCGGGCGCCCAAGCCGCGCGCGGTCGTGGAGTGCGGTTCGTACTCCAACCCCAACAACGGGTGCACCGATGAGCGCGAGGACGCCATCGCCGCCTACACCAACGCGCTCGCCTGGTACGTCACCCGGGACGCCCGTTACGCGCAGAAGGCCATCCAGCTCATGGACGCATGGTCGGGCACCCTCACCGACCACACCAACAGCAACGCCCCGCTCCAGACCGGCTGGGCCGGCTCCTCCTGGCCCAAGGCCGCCGAGATCATCAAGTACACGTACACCGGCGGCTGGCCGAACTCCGGGCGGTTCGCCACCATGCTCCGCAATGTCTACCTCCCGGAGATCATCAACGGCTCCAACTCCAACGGGAACTGGGAGCTGTCGATGATGGAGGCCGCCATAGGCATCTCCGTCTTCCTGGAGGACAAGACGTCCTACGACCGGGCCATGGCCACCTTCCGCACCCGCACCGCCGCCTTCGTGTACCTCGCGTCGGACGGGGACCTGCCGAGGACCGTGCCCAGCCAGAACCTCAACACCCGCGAGAAGATCGTCGGCTACTGGCAGGGCCAGTCCACCTTCGTCACCGGCCTCACCCAGGAGACCTGCCGCGACTTCACCCACACCGGATACGGCATCTCCGCGATCTCCCATGTCGCCGAGACCAGCCGCATCCAGGGCCAGGACCTCTACGGCACCGACGTCGGCGAGCGGCTGCGGCACGCCCTCGGCTTCCAGGCCCGCTACGAACTGGGCGAGGCCGCGCCGGGCTGGCTGTGCGGCGGCACCCTGAACCGGGGCCTCGGCCCGATCACCGAGGTCGGCTACAACGCCCTGCACAACCGGCTGGGCATCGCCATGTCCAACACCCAGGCGCTGACCGAGCGCAACCGTCCGTCCGGCAGCAACAATCTCTTCGTCGCCTGGGAAACCCTCACTCACGGTGACAACCCGAACTGATCCCGGCGCGTCTTATCCGTTGATCGGCCGGGCGCCCCCGGCGATACTGGCGCCCGGCCCAGCGAGTGGTTCCGGACGCTCCCGGGCCGGTCACGGGGGAGGAAGAGCATGCATCAGGTGGTCACCGACACCATGGTCGGCGTCGAGGACGTCCACAGGTCGTACGGGCAGGGCGCCGCCGCCGTCCATGCCCTGCGCGGGGTGTCGTTCGCCGTGCCGCGCGGCGAGCTGGTCGCCCTCAAGGGCCGCTCCGGCTCCGGCAAGACCACCCTGCTCAACATCGTCGGCGGGCTCGACGCCCCCGACCGGGGCCGGATCACCCTCGACGGGCGGGATCTGACCGGGCTCGGCGAGAGCGGCCTGCTGGAGCTGCGCCGGGACCGGATCGGCTTCGTTTTCCAGTCCTTCGGCCTCATCCCGATCCTCAGCGCCGCCGAGAACGTCGGGGTGCCGCTGCGGCTGCGCCGGACCGACCCGCGCGAGCGGGACGAACGCGTCGCGCTGCTGCTCGCCCTGGTCGGCCTCAGCGAGCACGCCGCCCAGCGGCCCGGCGAGCTGTCCGGCGGCCAGCAGCAGCGGGTCGCCATCGCCCGCGCCCTCGCCAACAACCCCGCCCTGCTCATCGCCGACGAACCCACCGCCCAGCTCGACGCCGAGACCGGGCACGCGGTGATGGAGCTGCTCAGAGCGGTCGTCCGCAGCGAGGGCGTCACCGCCCTCGTCGCCACCCATGACGCGACCCTGCTGGACCTCGCCGACCGGGTGCTGGAGCTGAGTGACGGGACGATCGTGGAGGCGTGACCGGGGCCATCCGCTCGGTCACCACGGGGTACGGCGGCGCATCAGAGTTCTGTCAAAGACGTCCCCTCGACTCACGCTCGTCCCCTTTGTCGGCATCGTTGGCCGTAAGGTCTACGCTGCGTACGCGGCAGTGACGGGAAGACAATAGGGACATGGCACGCGGCAAGCTTCGGATCTACCTCGGTGCGGCACCGGGCGTCGGCAAGACCTACGCCATGCTCTCGGAGGCCCATCGCCGGGTCGAGCGGGGCACGGACTGCGTGGTCGCGTTCGTGGAGCACCACGCCCGGCCCCGGACCGAGGTGATGCTGCACGGCCTGGAGCAGATCCCGCGCCGGGAGCTGGAGTACCGGGACACGACGTTCACGGAGATGGACGTGGACGCGGTCCTCGCCCGGCGCCCCAAGGTCGCCCTCGTGGACGAACTGGCCCACACCAACGTCCCGGGCTCCCGCAACCCCAAGCGCTGGCAGGACGTCGAGGAACTCCTGGCGGCCGGGATCGATGTCGTCTCCACCGTCAACATCCAGCACCTGGAGTCACTCGGCGATGTCGTGGAGTCCATCACGGGGGTGCGGCAGCAGGAGACCGTGCCGGACGAGGTGGTGCGGCGGGCCGACCAGATAGAGCTGGTCGACATGTCCCCGGAGGCCCTGCGCCGCCGGATGGCGCACGGCAACATCTACAAGCCCGACAAGGTCGACGCGGCCCTCTCCAACTACTTCCGGCCCGGCAACCTCACCGCCCTGCGGGAACTGGCCCTCCTCTGGGTCGCGGACCGGGTGGACGAGTATCTGACCGAGTACCGCAGCGAGCACCGGGTGTCGAAGATCTGGGGCTCGCGGGAGCGGATCGTCGTCGGCCTGACCGGCGGTCCCGAGGGGCGGACGCTGATCCGCCGGGCCGCCCGGCTCGCCGAGAAGGGCGCCGGGGGCGAGGTCCTCGCCGTCTACATCGCCCGCAGCGACGGACTCACCGGTGCCTCGCCCAAGGAACTGGCCGTCCAGCGCACGCTGGTCGAGGATCTCGGCGGCACCTTCCATCATGTGGTGGGGGACGACATTCCCGCCTCCCTCCTGGACTTCGCGCGGGGTGTGAACGCCACACAGATCGTGCTCGGCTCCTCCCGCCGCAAGAGCTGGCAGTACGTCTTCGGACCGGGTGTCGGGGCGACCGTCGCCCGCGAGTCCGGGCCCGACCTCGATGTCCACATCGTCACCCACGAGGAGGCCGCCAAGGGGCGCGGACTGCCCGTCGCCCGGGGCGCCCGGCTCGGGCGGGGGCGGATCCTGTGGGGCTGGATCGTCGGACTGGCCGGGCCGCCGCTGCTGACGCTGCTGCTGAGCACGGTCAGTATCGGCCTCGCCAACGACATGCTGCTCTTCCTCACCGTGACGGTCGCCGCCGCGCTGCTCGGCGGGCTCTATCCGGCGCTCGCCTCGGCCGCCGTCGGCTCGCTCCTGCTGAACTGGTTCTTCACCTATCCGCTGCACCGGCTGACCATCGCCGACCCCAAGAACATCGTCGCCCTGGTGATCTTCATCGGGGTCGCGGTGTCCGTCGCGTCCGTCGTGGACACCGCCGCCCGGCGCACCCATCAGGCGGCCCGGCTGAGAGCCGAGGCGGGCATACTCTCCTTCCTCGCGGGCAATGTGCTGCGCGGCGAGACCAGCCTCGAAGAGCTGCTGGAACGGGTCCGGGAGACCTTCGGCATGGAATCGGCGGCCATGCTGGAGCGGTCCAGCGACGTCGACCCCTGGACCTGCGTCGGCCGCGCGGGCGTCGGGCCGGCCCCCGAGCGGCCCGAGGACGCCGATGTGGACGTCCCCGTCGGCGATCACATGGCGCTCGCGCTCACCGGCCGGGTGCTGCCCGCCTCCGACCGCCGGGTGCTGGCCGCCTTCGCCGCGCAGGCGGCCGTGGTGCTCGACCGGCGCCGGTTGCGCGAGGAGGCCCACCAGGCGCGGGCACTGGCCGAGGGCAACCGCATCCGCACCGCGCTGCTGGCCGCCGTCAGCCATGATCTGCGCACGCCCCTCGCCGGGATCAAGGCCGCCGTCTCCTCACTGCGGTCGGACGACGTGGCCTGGTCGGAGGAGGACCAGGCCGAGTTGCTGGAGGGCATCGAGGAGGGCGCCGACCGGCTCGACCACCTCGTCGGCAATCTGCTCGACATGTCCCGCCTCCAGACTGGGACCGTCACCCCGATCATCCGGGACATCGACGTCGACGAGGTGGTGCCGATGGCGCTCGGCGGGGTGCCCGAGGACAGCGTGGAACTGGATATTCCGGAGACTCTGCCCATGGTGTCCGTGGACGCCGGGCTGCTGGAGCGGTCGGTGGCCAACCTGGTGGAGAACGCCGTCAAGTACAGCCCGCCGGAGCAGACGGTGCTGGTCGCCGCGAGCGCCATCGCGGACCGGGTGGAGGTGCGGGTGGTCGACCGGGGGCCGGGAGTGCCGGACGAGGCGAAGGAACGCATCTTCGAGCCCTTCCAGCGGCACGGGGACGTCCCCCGCGGGGCGGGTGTCGGCCTCGGCCTCGCCGTCGCGCGCGGCTTCACCGAGGCGATGGGCGGCACACTGACCGCGGAGGACACCCCGGGCGGCGGTCTGACGATGGTGCTGACCCTGCGGGCGGCCCGGCGGGACGGGGACGACCGGTGGGACGGCGACCGGACGGACGCGGACCGCGCGGGCGGGGACCGGACGGACGGGGGGCGGGTGCACGGGGGCCGGGCGGACGCGGACCGGGCCGCGGCGCCCGGTACCGGGGAACCGGGCGGGGTGCCCGGCACCGGGCAACCGGCCGAGGCGCCCGGTACCGGGCAACCGGCCAGGGCGGACGGCGCCGGGAAACCGGTGGATGCCGGGCAGCCGGCGGATGTGACGACAGCGCGGGCCGACCGGCCGCGCACCGGGGCCGAGGGCCCCCTACGAACCGAAAGGCGGGCTTCATGACCCGGGTGCTCGTGATCGACGACGAGCCGCAGATCGTGCGCGCCCTCGTGATCAACCTCAAGGCCCGCAAGTACGAGGTCGACGCGGCCCACGACGGGGCCACCGCCCTCCAGCTCGCCGCCGCCCGCCACCCCGATGTGGTCGTGCTGGACCTGGGGCTCCCGGACATGGACGGCGTCGAGGTGATCAAGGGGCTGCGGGGCTGGACCCGCGTACCGATCCTGGTGCTCTCCGCGCGGCACTCCTCCGACGAGAAGGTCGAGGCGCTGGACGCGGGCGCCGACGACTACGTCACCAAGCCCTTCGGCATGGACGAACTGCTCGCCCGGCTCCGGGCCGCCGTGCGCCGGGCCGAGCCCACCGGGGCCGGTGAGGACGAGGTGACCGTCGAGACCGACGACTTCACCGTCGACCTCGCCGCGAAGAAGGTCAACCGGGCGGGGAAGGACGTACGGCTCACCCCCACCGAGTGGCATCTGCTGGAGGTGCTGGTGCGCAACACCGGGCGCCTGGTCAGCCAGAAGCAACTGCTCCAGGAGGTGTGGGGGCCGTCGTACGGGACGGAGACCAACTATCTGCGGGTCTACATGGCCCAGCTCCGCCGGAAACTGGAGGCGGACCCCTCGCACCCCCGGCACTTCATCACCGAACCGGGGATGGGATACCGCTTCGAGAAATGAGGGGGTACTGGGCTGTCGGGGTGCCCCGGTACCCTTCAGACATGAGTGCTGTTCCTGGTTCCGACAAGCCGGTGGGCCGGTTCCGGCGCATGCTCGACCGGCTCTCCTCATCGCAGGAGGACCTGGAGTCCGAGGAGCTGCGCGAGGACGCGGACATCACCGGGTGCACCCGTATCTGTGACTGCCACGACCGACAGATCGTGACGGTTACTGGTACCTTGCGCACGGTCACGCTGCGTCCGCGGGCCGGTGTCCCGGCCCTGGAGGCCGAGCTGTTCGACGGCTCCGCCGCGCTGGACGTGGTGTGGCTGGGGCGGCGTTCCATCGTCGGGATCGAGCCGGGCCGCAGGATGATCGCGTCGGGCCGGATCTCGATGAGCCGGGGCCGCAGAGTGCTGTTCAATCCCAAGTACGAACTGAGACCCCTCGGACGGGAGTAGCCGGTGACGTCGCTCGACAAGCCGACCGAAGACGCCCAGCAGGAGCGGGAGCACGATTCCCGCGCGGTCACCGAGGCCGCCCTGTTCGAGGCGTTCGGCGGCGTCCGGGGCATGGTCGAGACGGTCGTCCCGGGCCTGCTGTTCGTCAGCATCTACACGATCAACAAGGACCTGCATCTGTCGGCCATCGCCGCGCTGGCCGTGTCCCTGGTGCTCGTGGTGGTCCGGCTCGCCATGAAGGACACCGTCAAGCACGCCTTCAGCGGGGTCTTCGGGGTCGCCTTCGGTGTGGTCTTCGCGATGATGACCGGCAACGCCAAGGACTTCTATCTGCCGGGCATGCTCTACACGGTGGGGCTGGGCCTCGCCTACATCGTCACCACGCTGTGCGGGGTGCCGCTGATCGGGCTGATCCTGGGGCCGGTGTTCAAGGAGAACCTGTCCTGGCGGACCCGCAATCCCGGGCGGAAGAAGGCGTACGCCAAGGCGAGCTGGGCGTGGGGGCTGATTCTGCTCGGCAAGTCGGCGATTCTGTTCCCGCTGTACTGGTGGGCGGACACGACGCAGCTCGGGTGGGTGTTGGTGGGTCTGAAGATTCCGCCGTTCTTGTTGGCGGTGTGGTTGACGTGGGTCTTCCTGGCGAAGGCGCCGGCGCCGATCGATGTGTTCGCGGAGATGGAGGCGGCCGAGCGGGAGGAAGCTGCCAAGGGGGCCGTGAAGTAGAAGCAGGGGTGCGGGGCGGTTGGTGGGGGCCCGGCGTTGCCGTGAGCCTGCCGGGGGTTTCGCCCCCGGACCTCCGGGCCTGTGCCCACCCTGCCGACCGTCTCGGTTCGTCAAAAAGTCGTCGTTACAAAGTCGCCAGGTCGCAAAGAAGCCACAAAGGGCCCCGCTTCTCCTCTCGCGGGGCCCCTCTTCCTCCCACCTACCCCGCCGACCCCTCCCGGCGTTCCGACAGCAGGTCCTCCAACTGCTCCTCCCTCGCCTGGGCGGCGACGAAGAGGAGTTCGTCGCCGGCCTCCAAGGAGTCCTCGCGGGTGGGGGTGAGGACACGGGTGCCGCGGATGATCGTGACCAGGGACGTGTCCTCCGGCCAGTCGACATCGCCGACCTGCGTCCCGGCCAGGGCGGACTCCTCGGGGAGGGTCAGCTCGACCAGGTTGGCGTCACCGTGGCTGAAGCGCAGCAGCCGGACCAGGTCGCCGACGCTCACCGCCTCCTCCACCAGCGCCGACATCAGCCGCGGTGTGGAGACGGCGACATCCACGCCCCACGCCTCGTTGAACAGCCATTCGTTCTTCGGGTTGTTCACCCGGGCGACGACCCGCGGAACCCCGTACTCCGTCTTCGCGAGCAGGGAGACGACCAGGTTGACCTTGTCGTCGCCGGTCGCGGCGATGACGACATTGCAGCGCTGGAGCGCGGCCTCGTCCAGGGAGGTGATCTCGCAGGCGTCGGCCAGCAGCCACTCCGCCTGGGGCACCCGCTCGACCGAGATCGCGGTCGGGGCCTTGTCGATCAGCAGGATCTCGTGGCCGTTCTCCAGCAGTTCGCCCGCGATCGAGCGGCCCACCGCACCGGCCCCGGCAATGGCGACCCTCATCAGTTGCCGCCCTCCTTCGGGCCCTCGGCGAAGGCCGCCTCGACCTTCTCGACCTCGTCCGTGCGCATCATGACGTGCACGAGGTCGCCCTCCTGGAGCACCGTCTGCGACGACGGCAGGATCGCCTCGCCCAGCCGGGTCAGGAACGCCACCCGGACGCCGGTCTCCTCCTGGAGTCTGCTGATCTTGTGGCCGACCCAGGCGTGCGAGGCGTGGACCTCGGCGAGCTGGACACCGCCGGTGGGATCGCGCCACAGCGGCTCCGAGCCGGACGGCAGCAGACGGCGCAGCATCTGATCGGCGGTCCAGCGGACCGTGGCGACCGTGGGGATGCCGAGCCGCTGGTAGACCTCGGCGCGGCGGGGGTCGTAGATCCGGGCCGCGACGTTCTCCACGGCGAACATCTCGCGGGCCACCCGGGCGGCGATGATGTTGGAGTTGTCGCCGCTGGAGACGGCGGCGAAGGCGCCCGCCTCCTCGATGCCGGCCTCGCGCAGGGTGTCCTGGTCGAAGCCGACACCGGTGACCCGGCGACCGCCGAAGGAGGAGCCGAGGCGTCGGAAGGCGGTGGGGTCCTGGTCGATCACGGCGACCGTGTGCCCCTGTTGCTCCAGGGTCTGGGCGAGAGCGGAACCCACTCTGCCGCAGCCCATGATGACGATGTGCACGACCGTCCTTCCGAGGTCACGGGTGTTGTTGACGTGGCTGGTTCTAGGGTCTCAGACCGCCGCCCAAGCTACACACGCACGGTGGCCGGAGGGCACCCCTGTGCAGTTCCGTCCGATGGGGTCCTTTTCTGGGGGCAGGGGGATGGTCAGCGCCTGCTGATGCGGCGGACGCTGAGCAGGGTGAGGATGCCGAGGCCGATGAGGGCGGCGGTGGCGCCGATCAGCTCTGCGGTGGCGGGCATGGGACCTCCGGGATTCCGAGGGGCTTCCGAGGGGCTTCCGAGGGGGCTCTGGGGAGGGCGGGGGCTTTCAGGGTGCTTTCAGAGGGCTTTCAAGGAGGCTTCCAAGGGGAAGGAGGGGGCGGGTGTCTGTGAAGGGAGACGCAGGGAGGGCGGTCGGTGCCTGTCCGGCGTTCCGGGGCGCTGCGGGGGCGCCGAGGGGGTGAGGGGGCGCTGGGGGCTGAGAGGGGGGCGCTGGGGGGATCGTCGTACAGGCGTGGTTGTCGTACCGGAAAGGTGGGGGGTGGTGCGGCCGAATCGGGGGTGTGATTCACCCGTGGGGCAGATCGGGGGCGGCTGTGCGGGGGGCGCCGGATCTGTGGCCCGGATCTCGTGCACGATGTGGGCGGTCGGGCGTTCGAGCCCGTACGATGCTCAGTCGTGTCCAAACTGACCGACGTGCCCAAACGGATCCTCATCGGGCGCGCACTGCGCAGTGACCGGCTGGGGGAAACGCTCCTGCCGAAGCGCGTCGCCCTCCCGGTGTTCGCGTCCGACCCGCTCTCCTCGGTGGCGTACGCCCCGGGCGAGGTGCTGCTGGTGCTGTCCATCGCGGGTGTGTCGGCGTACCAGTTCAGCCCCTGGATCGCGCTGGCGGTCGTGGTGCTGATGTTCACCGTGGTCGCCTCCTACCGGCAGAACGTGCACGCCTACCCGAGCGGCGGCGGCGACTACGAGGTGGCCACCACCAATCTGGGCCCCAAGGCGGGACTGACGGTCGCCAGCGCGCTGCTCGTCGACTACGTCCTGACCGTCGCCGTCTCCATCTCCTCGGGCATCGAGAACCTGGGCTCGGCGATCCCGTTCGTGGTCGAGAACAAGGTCGCCTGCGCGATCGGGGTGATCGTGCTGCTGACGGTGATGAATCTGCGCGGGGTGCGGGAGTCGGGCACGCTGTTCTCGATCCCCACGTATGTGTTCGTCGCCGGTGTCTTCATCATGATCGCGTGGGGGGCGTACCGGGGGCTGGTCCTGGACGACACCATGCGGGCGCCGACCGCGGGCTTCGAGATCAAGGCGGAGCATCAGGGGCTGGCCGGTTTCGCCCTGGTGTTCCTGCTGCTGCGGGCGTTCTCGTCCGGCTGCGCCGCCCTGACGGGTGTGGAGGCGATCTCCAACGGGGTGCCGGCCTTCCGCAAGCCCAAGTCCCGCAACGCGGCGACCACGCTGGCGCTGATGGGGCTGCTGGCGGTGACGATGTTCTGCGGGATCATCGGGCTGGCCATGGCCAGCGACGTACGGATGGCGGAGAACCCGGCGTACGAACTGCTGGACAACGGCGTCCCGGTCGGCTCGGACTATGTCCAGAACCCGGTGATCTCCCAGGTCGCCGAGGCGGTCTTCGGCAACGGCAGCTTCTTCTTCCTGCTCCTGGCGGCGGCCACGGCCCTCGTCCTCTTCCTCGCGGCCAACACCGCGTACAACGGCTTCCCGGTGCTCGGTTCGATACTCGCCCAGGACCGCTACCTCCCGCGCCAGCTCCACACCCGCGGCGACCGCCTCGCCTTCTCCAACGGCATCGTGCTGCTGGCGGGCGCGGCGGGCCTGCTGGTCTGGGTCTACGGCGCGGACTCGACCCGGCTCATCCAGCTCTACATCGTCGGGGTCTTCGTCTCCTTCACGCTCAGCCAGACCGGCATGGTCCGGCACTGGAACCGTCATCTCGCGGTCGAGAAGGACCCGGCGAAGCGGCGGCAGATGATCCGCTCCCGCGCGATCAACGCGTTCGGCGCGTTCTTCACCGGGCTGGTGCTGGTGGTGGTCCTGGTCACGAAGTTCACCCATGGGGCCTGGGTGGCGCTGCTCGGCATGGTGCTCTTCTACGGGGTCATGACCGTGATCCGGCGCCACTACGACCGGGTCTCGGAGGAACTGGCCGCGCCGGAGGAGCCCAGCGACGACAGCGTGCGGCCCTCGCGGGTGCATTCGGTGGTCCTCATCTCCAAGATCCACCGTCCGACGCTGCGGGCGCTGGCCTACGCCAAGCTGATGCGCTCCGACACGCTGGAGGCGCTCAGCGTCAATGTGGACCCGGCCGAGACGAAGGCGCTGCGGGAGGAGTGGGAGCGGCGGGGGATCGACGTCCCGCTGAAGGTGCTGGACTCGCCGTACCGGGAGATCACCCGGCCGGTGATCGAGTACGTGAAGAGCCTGCGGCGGGAGTCGCCGCGGGACGCGGTGTCGGTGATCATCCCGGAGTATGTGGTGGGGCACTGGTACGAGCAGTTGCTGCACAACCAGAGCGCGCTGCGGCTGAAGGGGCGGCTGCTGTTCACGCCGGGGGTGATGGTGACGTCGGTGCCGTATCAGTTGGAGTCGTCGGAGGCGGCGCGGCAGCGGGCGCGGCGGCGGCAGGACTGGAATGCGCCGGGGGCGGTGCGGCGGGGGCCGGTGCGGGGGGCGGGGCAGGGTGCGGGGCAAGGTCTAGGGCAGGGTGTGGGGACGGGTAGGGGTGCGGGTAGTGGTTCGGGTGCGGGTGAGCGGGGGGTGGATGCTGAGCGGGGTGAGGGGTGAGGGGGTGCTCCGGGTGTGAGCGGGGGGTGGGCTGAGGAGTCGGGCTTGGGGTGAGGGTGGGGCTCCTGGTGTGGGTGGGGTGGGCTGAGGGGTGGGGCTTCGGGTGGGAAGGGGGTGGGGGTGGCGCTGCGGGTGTGAGCGGGAGTGGGGGTGGCGCTGCGGGTGTGAGCGTGCGTGGGGGCTGGGTGGGGCGACGTAGACTGGTGGGCTGTTGTCCGGGCTCGTCGCTCATCTCCTTCCCCGTTCCCTCCCCCCTTCACGTACTGGAGTCATCCCGCCATGCAGGCAGAACCTAGGAAATCGCTGGTCGGGGCCGAGTACGAGGTCGAGGTCGGGCCCGTGGCGCACGGGGGGCACTGCATCGCGCGGACCGACGAGGGGCAGGTGCTGTTCGTGCGGCACGCGCTGCCGGGGGAGCGGGTGGTCGCGCGGGTGACCGAGGGTGAGGAGGGGGCGCGGTTTCTGCGGGCGGACGCCGTCGAGGTGCGGGAGGCGTCGAAGGACCGGATCGAGGCGCCGTGCCCGTACGCCGGTCCCGGCCGGTGCGGTGGGTGCGACTGGCAGCATGCCAAGCCGGGGGCGCAGCGGCGGCTGAAGGGCGAGGTGCTCACCGAGCAGCTCAAGCGGCTGGCCGGGCTGACCCCGGAGGAGGCCGGCTGGGACGGCACGGTGATGCCGGCCGAGGGCGACAAGCTGCCGGCGGGCGAGGTGCCCCGGTGGCGGACGCGGGTGCAGTACGCGGTGGACGCGGGGACGGGTCGGGCGGGGCTGCGCCGGCACCGTTCGCACGAGGTCGAGCCGGTCGAGCACTGCATGATCGCCGCGGAGGGTGTGGACGAGCTGGGGGTCGAGCAGCGGGACTGGACCGGGATGGAGTCGGTGGAGGCCATCGCGGCGACGGGGTCGCAGGACCGGCAGGTGATCCTGACGCCGAGGGAGGGCGCGCGGCTGCCGATCGTGGAGCTGGACCGGCCGGTGTCGGTGATGCGGGTGGGGGAGAAGGACGGCGGGGTGCACCGGGTGCACGGTCGTCCCTTCGTCCGGGAGCGGGCCGACGGCCGTACGTACCGGGTCGGCAGCGGGGGCTTCTGGCAGGTGCATCCGAAGGCGGCGGACACGCTGGTGACGGCGGTGATGCAGGGGCTGCTGCCGCGCAAGGGCGACATGGCGCTCGACCTGTACTGCGGGGTGGGCCTCTTCGCGGGGGCGCTGGCCGACCGGATCGGCGAGAAGGGCGCGGTCCTCGGCATCGAGTCCGGGAAGCGGGCGGTGGAGGACGCGCGGCACAATCTGGCGGACTTCGACCGGGTGCGGATCGAGCAGGGCAAGGTGGAGGCGGTGCTGCCGCGGACCGGGATCACGGAGGTCGATCTGATCGTCCTGGATCCGCCGAGGGCGGGGGCGGGACGCAAGACGGTCGAGCAGTTGGTGGGGCTGGGGGCGCGGCGGATCGCGTATGTGGCGTGCGATCCGGCGGCGTTGGCGCGGGATCTGGGGTATTTCCGGGGTGGGGGGTATCGGGTGCGGATGTTGCGGGCGTTTGATTTGTTTCCTATGACGCACCATGTGGAGTGCGTGGCGATTCTGGAGCCGGTGGGGAAGGGTTCCTGACCTGTGGTCTTGCGCGTGTGAGTTATGTGCGGTGGGGGCGTTACGGGGGATATCTTGACGCTGGAATGACGCTCGTGACGCTCATTTGACGCTCGTTCTGATGGGGTGTCAGGCGCACGTTGGGCAAGGGCGGGCGGTGAGCTGAGGACTGGCGGCCGGGCAACGCACCGCCGGACCATCTCCGCCGGCACGGAGCAGACGCACGCCCCCGCATGAGCAGCGCCCGCAGTTCCGAACACCTGGGCTCGCACTGAGTGTCGCCTCCCGCCCGGTTTCCTCGTCGGCTGGTTGATCAGCCGACGGGAGTTCTCCTCACTCGCGCCAGCAGCACGCCGTGAACTGTGTGGTGATGAGCGTGAGCACGCGGGCGGAGGGGCCGTCGGTGTGGTTCGCCGTGCTGTTCAGCCCGTGTGTCTGCGGCCGGGCGACCTGGCGAGCCCGGCCAGGTCCCACACGCGTACCGTCCTGTCGTTGCCGCCGGTGACGGCGACGGACCGGCCGTGCAGCACGGTCGTTGCCACCGCCCGTACCGTGCCGCTGTGGCCTTCCAGGGGTTCGCCGACCGGACCGCCGGTGGCCGGATTCCACAGCCGCACCGTCCCGCCCCCACTGCCGACCAGGACGAGGAGACGGCTTCGCGCCACAACCGGCGCTATCGCACCGGTCTCGGAACGCGTTTCCAGGGGCTCGGCCGCGGGCCGACGCGTCGCCAGGTCCCAGACCCGCACCGTCCCGCCGAAGTCGCCGGTGACGGCGACGGGACGGCCATCGACCACGGCCGTCGCTGCGGCGCACACCGCGCTGGTGTGGCCTGCCAGCGGCTCGCCGATCGGTTTCCGGTCGGTCAGGTCCCACACCCGTACCGTCTCGTCGTTGCTGCCGGTGACCGCGACGGGCCGGCCGTCGACCACGGCCGTGGCTGTCGCCTCCACCCAGTCGGTGTGCCCGGCCAGCGGCTCACCGATCTGTTCGCGGCGGGCCAGGTCCCATACCCGGACTGTTGCGTCGGCATGACCGGTGACCGCGAGGGGACGTCCGTCGCAAACAGCCGTCGCCACCGCGCACACGCCCCCGGTGCCGTGATCCAGCGGCTCACCCGCGTGCCGGCCCGTTGCCAGGTCCCACATCTGTATGAGATTGCTCCCGCCGCCGGATACCGCGACCGGACGATCGCCGACCACGGCTGTCGCCAGCGACCACACTTCGCCGTTGCGGATGAGACCGTTGTGGCCGACCAGGGGTCCACCCACAGGCCGGCCGTCACAGAGGTCCCAGATCCGGACCGTCTCGTCCTGGCTGCCGGTGACGGCGACGGGCCGGCCGTCCACCACGGCAGCGGCCAGCGACCAGACGCCGTGCTCGTGGCCGGCCAGGGTGGACCGGAGCCGGGAAGACGGATCGGCACGCACACTCTCGGACATGGACGACACGATAGATCCGCCGTTCGCGCGACTGAACCCGCTCCAGCATCTCCGGCGGTCTCGGCCACGGCCTGCACGGCCTGCACGGGCTCACCCGGCGCCCGCAGCATCAGCACCATTCGTGTCTGCCTGAGCCAATCGCTGCTGGAGCAACGTCATTGCAGAACTGGCCGGGTGACTCCACAGCGGAGATCCTCAACCACGGCTTGCCGCGTCATTCCAACGGTTGCCGCACGCACCGCTCAACCCTTCAGCGGACATTTCCCGGTGGCGTTGGTCTACGCGGGAGAGATGGACAGGAGGCGGCAGGAAAGGGAAATCCATCGGCATCAGAGCCACGAGGCGGACGGAGAGTTCCTTTCCGCCCTGCCGGGGCAGATAGAGGCGCCGGGGACGGGCGGAGGACGGATGAAGGACGGGTGGGTGACGCTCGGCAGGTCGGGGGAGTCCCACAGCTTCCGTGCTGTGGCGTCGGTACGGTCGGTACGGACGGTGCGGATGACCTCCTTCAAGCGCTCGTCACCCGGATACTGCTCGGCGTGCAACCGGAGCTTGGCGATCATGGGCAGTGCCCATTCCTTCTCCCAGCCGATCAACTGCTTCCGGGCCTCGGGTCAGGTCAGCGCCCACTCCATCACATTGAGGCCATAGCCCATCCAGGGAAAGATCTCGCCCATCCGCGGGTTGTGCGCCAGGACGTCCCAGCGGTGATCGCTGGCGTAGGCGGGGCAGTTCTCGCTGTTCTCGACGAGTTCCCGGATCGCGTCCGGGGAGGGAGTCGCTGTAGGACGCGGGCCTGCCGGACTCCAGCGCGCTGTACCAGCGCCTGCTCACCCCCGCCAGTGTCGCCGTCTCCTCCTGGGGGAGACCGGGAGCCGATCTGCTGCCGAAAGTCGCAGTGAATCCGGGATGTTCGAAGTGCCGCGACGTGCACGGGCTTGCCGCAGAATGCGGGAGATGCTCGGCGCTTCCGCGACTTCACGTTTCACAACGGTTGACTAACGCTCCGGATGGGACCTGTATCACATTTCCGCTTCCCCATTGACTGGCCCGCTCGATATCGAATCAGCCGCCAATTCCAGCCTCCGGTTGAGGTGGTTGGCATACGGTGGCTGTCTAGTCAATGCAGGCCGTGGACGGGTCGGCTCAGTGTAGTGGGAACTGGTAGTTCCCATTCACTGGATCTACCCTCCCGGCCGATCACGAAGGTCTCAAGAAACCGTCTTTGAGTCACCGGCGCTGCGACGTCCGGCACCGGTCCCGAGTTGGCCGCGTCGCTCAACTCCGGTGCCTCCTTCGACTGTGGGGTGCCGAACGTCCCGGCGCCGGACGGAAAGCCGGGTGTCCTCATGGCGTGGTGTGTTCGCGACTGAGTCTGACGGCCAGTTCGTTGAAGGCGCGCATCCTTTCGGTTTCATGGGACCGGCGCCAAACCAGGCTCCGTGCGATCGGAGGCGCGTCTGTGATGGGGAGGTAGGTGACTTCGGGGCGGGTGTAGAAACGATTCACCTCCTCCCCCACAGTAAAGGCACCCTCGTCGGCGCCTACCAGGAGGAGGACTTCCAGGAAGGTGGTGGCGGCCGGGCCGTGGGCAATCGGTCTGCCCATGGGGGTGCGCGAGGGGACCCGGTCCTCGGAGATGGAGGCCGGGCAGTTGTCCGGCATGCGCAACAGCACGACCTCGGCCAGGTCTTCCTGGCGGATCTCGGCGCGGGACGCCAGAGGATGGCGGGACGAGACAGCCAAGTACCGCCGCTCGGTCCACAGAGCAGGTCCGGCGACCAGTTCCGGGTCGGCGAACGGTGACAGGAGAGCCATGTCGGAGTCCCGCGCGCGCAGGCCGGTGATGACGGTGTTCATCTGGAACTCCTGGAGACCGATCTCCGCCGTCGGGTGCTCGGCGCGGAAGGCGCGCGTCGCTCGCAGCAGGAACTGGCCTCCGGCGGCGCCCAGGAACCCTATGTTCAAAGGGCCGTCGAAGCCTCGGGCGGCCATGACGGCGTATTCCAGGGCGTGTTGGACTTGGCGGTAACCGGGGCTCAGGTCCTCGTGGAACTGTGCCCCGATCCGGGTGAGGGCGACCCGGCGACTGGTGCGGTCGAACAGGCGCGCGCCGATCCGGCGCTCCAGCCTGCTGATCACCTGACTCACCCGGCCGGGGGAGAGGTGCATCCGCTCTGCGGCCCGGGTGAAGTGAAGCTCCTCGGCCAGGGTGAGAAATGCCTCGATCTCACAGCGTTCCATGGATCCCTCAATGGCTGGTCGTGGAGGCGGTGCGAACTGGTTCGGGGTGACCAGCGCGGCGATGTCATCCACCGACGGTTCCCATCGCGGCGGACGGTCGACGACCGTCGTGGCCCGTGGAGCCGGTGGTCGACCG
This sequence comes from Streptomyces sp. NPDC093252, assembly GCF_040683675.1. Lineage (NCBI taxonomy): Bacteria > Bacillati > Actinomycetota > Actinomycetes > Kitasatosporales > Streptomycetaceae > Streptomyces > Streptomyces sp. NPDC093252. The sequence goes on from NZ_JBFBEM010000026.1 coordinate 51,633, forward strand.
GGAGTACCCGGCGATCCCCGACCGGCGTCGGCGGCAGCGGTGCGAACGTACCGTCCGCGCTCTGGTGTGTAGTGCAGCGAGGGCGACGGATCGCCGGCACCGGTTCCGTGTCCCTCGAAGTAGCCGGACGGTACGTGGGTCCCGGCGCGGCTCATCGATACTCCCTCTTCTCGAACTTCCCTGGTCCGCCAGGGTGGTGCGCAGCGGACGGCACAAGGGTTGCCGATCCCGCTGAGGACCGAGGACTTCCTGGATCCGGCCGGGTCTCGGGAACCGTGTCCGTCGTTGCGCCGGCCGGCACGGGTGTGGCGCGGCCCGCCGAACAGGGACTGCGGATTCCCCGTTCGGCGGGCGGCGCTCCGGCGTCGGATCAGCCCTGTTCGAGTGACTGCTTCCAGACCGGGCTGTCGAAGTAGTGGTTGTCGTACTGCTCGGAGCTGTCGCGGATGTCCTGGATGGTGGCTTCGCCGCGATACACCCGCTCCAGGAGGCGGTAGTAGTCGAAGCGCTGCAGGCCGGGGGTGAAGACGACGAGCATGTCGCCCTCCTCGCCCGCGGCGGGAGCAAAGGCGTGCGGCACCGTCGCAGGGACGGTGAGGAAGTCGCCGGTGCGCAGCGTCAGTACCTCCTCGCCGACCAGGAACCGCATCGCGCCGCCGAGGACGAAGAACATCTCGGTTGCCTTGGTGTGGAAGTGCGCCGGCGCGCCGGGCGAGCCCTTCCGGAGGGTGGCCCGGTTCGCGGTGAGCGCGGCGCCGGGGTCGTCGGCCTCGGCGAGCAGGGTGATCAGGCTGGTCGCGCCGTCCTGGATGGTCGCGGCCTGGTCGGCGCGGACGAGGACGGGGAGCTGCGGCTGAGGGGTGGTGGCGTTCACAGGGTTTCTCCTTGTGCTGTTTCCACCGGCTTCGGGCCGGTGTTGGTTCTGTTGACGTGTACGGATTCGGACCTGATGGAGCGGGCCGTGACCGTGGAACGAGGTCCGGGCAGCCTCAGTGCTCCGGGGTTGGCGAACGTGGTGTCGGTGACCGGTTCCGGGCTCGGCGTGCTGCTGTCGGCGGTGATCGGCCGCTGCTGGTCCGCGATGAGAACCTCGGCGGCCCGCGGCTCCGGGGCCGGCGTACGGCTGACTTGGTAGTGGTCTGGGGGCGCCGCGGTGTCATGCGCCGGGACCGTCCCGGCGCCCGACGCGGTGGCGATCGGACAGCGCGGTGAAGTCGGCGGGGTTCCGCTGGCGCGTGGTCTTGGTGGGTGCCTCCACGATGGTCCCGGCGGTGCCTCGGCCGAGGTTGCGGGCGATCAGCGCCGTGGCGGCGATGCCTGCGGCGGCGATGAAAACGGCGGTGCGCAGGCCGTCGGTGACAGCGGTGCGCAGGGCGTGGCCGGTGACGCCTTCGGTGCCGGAGTTGGCGATCGCGACCAGCAGGGCAAGGCCCACGGCTCCGCCGACCTGCTGGCTGGTGGAAGCCATGCCCGAGGCGACGCCCTGTTCGTGGCTCGCGATGCCGACGGCTGCGGCCCCGAACATCAGGGTGTAGCCGGCGCCCTGGCCCAGACCTACGATCACCAGGCCGGGAACGAGCGCGGCATAGGAAGCGTCGGTGCCCATGCTCAGGCCCAGGACGACCGTACCGGCGGCACCGACGACCAGGCTCGCGATCATCACGGCGCGGATCCCGTACCGGGTCGCGAACCGTCCGGCGCCCTGAGCGCCTGCGGCGATGGCGACCATCGGGATCAGGAATGCCAGGCCCGTCTCCAGGGCGTTGTAGCGGTGCACGCTCTGGAAGTAGACGGTGAGGAAGTACAGCAGGGTGCCGAAGGTTGCCATGAACAGGAACGTGATGAGCATGCCCGTGCTCAGGTTTCGGTTGCGCAGAAGCCTCAGTGGCATGAGCGGGTCGCCGCTGTGCTTCTCGATCATGACGAACACGGGGATCAACACCACGCCGACGAGGGCGGTGACCACGATGAAGGGGGATGTCCAGCCGGATTCGGGTCCTTCGACGATGGCGAAGACGATCAGTGTGCTCGCGACCGTGGAGGTGAGGGCGCCCGCCAGGTCGAACCTGCGTCCTGACGCGCGGGCCGGGTCTCGGGCAAGCAGCGGGAAGGCCAGAAGCGCTGCGGCTACGGCGAGCGGGACGTTGACGTAGAACACGGATTCCCAGCCGAGCGACTGGGTCAGCACGCCGCCCAGGAGCGAGCCGAGGATCATGCCGCTACCGCCGGCGGTGCCCCAGACCGCGAAGGCGCGATTGCGTTCCCGCCCCTCGGCGAAGCTCGTGCTGACCAGCGTCAGCGTCGCGGGGAACAGAAATGCGCCACCGAGGCCCTGCACGGCGCGGGCCGCGATGAGCAGTTCGGGATTCAGGGCCAGCCCGCCGACCAGGGAAGAAACGGCGTACAGCGACAGTCCCAGAACGAACATCCGGCGGGGGCCGAACAGATCGCACGCCCGGCCGCCCAGCAGCAGGAATCCGCCGAACGCCACAGCGTACCCGCTGATCACCCATTGCAGGGTCTGTGGCGTGAAGCCCAGCGCGGTGCCGATCTCGGGCAGCGCGACGTACACGATGTTGTAGTCGATCGAGATGATCACCTGGGCGAAGGCCAGGAGGGCCAGCACCGGGCCTGGGCGGCGCCCTGGGCTCTGGTGAAGTGTGCTTCTCGGTACTGAAGACATGACAAACCCCTCGATCTACAGAACGGCACGTGCCGTTCTGTAGATCGAGAATGCGGAAGAAATCGCCACTTGTCAACGGCACGTGCCGTGCCGTTTCTGGTGTGAAGGGGTGGGCATCGGGAAGCGAGGTGGGCTCGGAGGCCGCCGCGGACATGGCGAGCCGGGCCTCGGATGATTCAGTGCGCCGGGCATGCCGAATCAGGCCCGTTCGCGAACGGGCCGACTGCAAGCACCCGCCCGGGACACCCCGGACAGGGCGAGTGCCCGCCTGTCCACTCTGTGTGTCTTGTCTGATTTGGCTCCGCGGCGAGTGGGCCCTGGAAGCAGGAACCTGTGCAACAGATGGCTGCTGATTCGGGGGTGAATGCCATCGGATTCACTCAGCTCGTACAGCTCGTACAGCTCGTACAGCTCGTACAGCTCGTACAGCTCGTACAGCTTGCGTCACGTCACGTCATGGCCCGGTTCTCGGTCGCGGGTGGGGCCGTCGGGCCGGCGTCATGCGGGCACACCTGGAAGAGCGATTCGACCTCTGGGCCGGCGGTGAACGAACCAGGAGCAAGCCCTTCAAGTCACCCGCTGGGGGCTAGGCTCCTTGCGGGGGACCAAAGCCGATCTTGAAGAGGGTGTCGATGACAGCGTCGACATCCTTCACCGACACTGCGTCGGGCAGTAGCAGAAGATTGTGATAGTAGGCGCCGTACAGGATCGCCAGCGCCATCCTCAGGTCCAGATCGAGGGACAACTGCCCTTCGTCCTGCGCCGTCTTGAGCCGGGCGATCGCCTTGTCTATCTGCGGCTTCACAAACCGCTCGTACAGGGTCGCGGCGACCGCCGGATCGTGCTGTGCCTCTCCCACGAGCGCCGCGTAGAGGCGGCCGAAGGGTGGGCTCGCGAGCAGTGCGACGGCATTGGTCATCTGCTCGCGCAGATCGGCCACGATGTCGCCGGTGTACGGGAAATTGAGATCGTGGTCGAGCGAGGACAGCAGCGCGTCCAGGAACACCGCCCCCTTGGAGGGCCAACGGCGGTAGATGGTGTGCTTGCCTACGCCTGCGCGGGCCGCGATGCCCTCGACGCTGAGCTTCGCGTAACCCACTTCCTGCGCCAGGTCCAGGGTGGCCCGCATGATGCTTGCAGTGCGGTCGGCGCCACGGCTGCCCCGGGAGGGAAGGTTGTCCGTCACCCACCCATCATAGCGACACGGCACGGTGCGTGCCGTGTACGCACAAACCCGGATGGCCGATCCGATCACAATGCGCCCATTGCGCGACGATCCGCCCACCAGTCCCTTGCACCGGACGGTCGCCGCGCGCACGGCCACCGTATACGCCACCCTGTGCAAACCCGGCGTCAGGGGATAACCCGCCCGATGTCACTCACCTGCGTCACCTCGGTGGTGATCAGACCCGCGTCGGCTGTCGCGCTGACTACTCGGCGGTCCAGCCCGAGACGAGTTGTGCGGGGTCCGCGCGATGTCGCGTCAACGGTGTCATCCGCGTTGCCGGCGGCGGTAGCAGCCGAAACGGATGAGGACGGAGACGCGTGGCAGCGGGCTGGTGGTGGTTTCTCCTTGGATGTTCCCACCGACTTCGGGCTGGTGGGTTCGTCCTCGCGACCACGCTGTTCGTGCCGGCAGGGGGCCCGAAGGTGCGGTCGCCGTTGCCGACGGGGGCCACGAGTCGCTGGTAGTAACCGAGGAACCCTCCCGTTCTCCATCTGTGGGGATGAGGTGTACCGCTGGCGTACTCGGGTCACGCTCGATGTCCGTGGTCCCTCAAGTCTGTTGCGTCCGCCGATCGTTTAGTCAAGGTCAACAGAACCGGGCAAAATCGATCTTGATCCGGACGATGACGTCGATGGAGGCTTGAGGGCAGCGCACACGGGCCTGTCATGTTCGCCGGACGGCTGGGAACGACGTGATCCCCAGTGGGCGGGCAAGCGAGCGCTCCGCGCGCTTGGCCGAGACGAGGACGGCGTGGGCTGCGGTCGATGGCGAACGGCGTGGGCGTTCGACACACCGCGGGATACCCCGGACCTCCGATCCCTCGAAGGAAGGTGACGACGCATGCGGGGATGGACGGACACGGTCGGCGTGTGGGTCGAAATCGCGGGGACCGGTCGGCGCAGGGAGCGGGCACCGCCCCAACGGCCCGCAACGACGCTGGGCCACCTACGTGGCCCGGCTCGACGCACGAGCCCCGTCGATTCCATCGTCGGAGCACCATGTCTTCGCCCGTACGCCCTCCGGACCACCTCGAATCACGCCCGGCGAGCCGACAGGATGCTCGTCCGTCTCGACGGCTGACCGCTGCGGCAGGCGCCGGCCTGATTCCGCGATCTCCCGCCTTCCGAGGATGGTGACGCTCCCTTCACCCGAGCCGCCCTCTGCCACGGCTCCTCACATGGCGACCCGCGCATTCGAACACAGGAGAAATGACACTATGTCGCATACAGTCATCAACCCGGCCGGACTGCACAACCCCGTCGAATACGGCTACAGCCACCTCGTCGACGCACCCTCCCCCGGCATCGTTCTCGTAGCAGGCCAGTACGCCTCCGATACCGAAGGTCACGTCATGTCGGCGGACTTCGCCCAACAGGTCGAGCGCTCGTTCGAGAATCTGGCCACGGCGTTGGCCGCCGTGGGACTCGACACGAGCCACGTCGTACGCCTGGGTACATACATCGTCGGCCATGAACCGGGCAGACTCGACACGCTCCTTGCCGTGATCAAGCGGATCTGGGGCGACGCGCCCCCCACCCAGACCCTGCTGGGCGTCGCCGCCCTGGCGTTGCCCGACATGCTCTTCGAGGTCGACGCAATCGCCGTCCGCCCTTGACCCACCGCGTCGGGCGCGTCGAGCGCACCCGGGATGCCTCCCCCGGCGGCCGGCGGCGCTTCCGGCGCAGCCCACGATGGATCGTCGGTCTCGCTCGGTTCCTTCCGCCGACCGGCGGAAGCGTCCGCAGTTCCCTGTGACTGAGGGGTGAGGGCGGGCGGGAAGGCCGGGGCCTCGCCCCGCGGGGTGACGGGAGCGCCTGTCCGGGCGGGAGGGTGAAAGGGCTTCCATGATGTGTCCGCACGCCGGGAGCAAATGTGGTACGGCACGTGCCGTGTCATTATGGTGGTGGTGTGACTGACAAATCTCCTCCCTCACGTGACGGCCGCGGTGCCGAACGCACCGCCGACATCATGCGGGTCACCCTCGAGCTCGCCCAGGAAGTGGGCTACGCCAAGCTGAGCATTGAGGGCATCGCGTCCCGCGCGGGCGTGGGCAAGCACACCGTCTACCGCCGCTGGTCCTCGAAGGGCGCCGTCTTCCTGGACGCGCTGCTGTCCTCGATCGAGGGGGATCTCGGCTACCCGTACACCGGCGACCTCGTCGCCGACCTCCGCGTCCAGATGACCAACGCGGTCAGCCTGCTGGCAACCCCGCCCTATGACCGGCTCTACGCGGCCCTGGTGGGAGAGGCCCAGCACGACCCCGCGGTGGCCAAGGCCCTCTATGAGCGGTTCGTGCAGCCGCAGGCGGAGCGGACGGCCGACCGCCTCCGGGCGGCACAGGAGGACGGGCAGCTCTCGCGCGACCTCGACCTCGACACGGTGGTCATGCTGCTCTACGGCTCCTACTACCACAAACTCCTGCTGACGCCCTTCCCGCTGTCGATGCGCGACGTTGACATCGTCCTCGACACCTTCTTCACGATCGGGCTGCGCCCGCCCGGCCAGCCGTAGAGGCAGGCGCACTCCACATGGAGAGGGGCGCGGCACGAGGGCGCCGCGCCCCTCTCCATGCACACCCTGGGCAGGGATCCGACTGTCTCGAACGGGGAATGCGGACCGGGGCGCCCCTCGCAGCGACCGACGGCGCGGCACGTGCCATCGGTGCGACGGCGGGTGAGGGGTGGCCATGTTCCGATCGGCCCATGCGACACGGCGCGTGCCCTTCAGGTTTGTGGGTGTGCGGTGCCCTGATCTCTTCCCTTCCTCGCCCTCTTCCCTTCCTCTGTCGCGTCCGTCGGCTCGTAGGCCCATGCTTCGGCGGGCCCCGGGCATGCGAAGTCATCAGGACGGGACCGCCACGTACACCCTCGGCCGGCACACCGCCCGGAGTCGGCACGGGCCGCCAGGACGAGCACCGGGGCAGCAAGCCGGTGGAAACGATCCGAGGAAAGACACCGTCAACCTGAGTGCCACCCCGCCACAGCCGCAGGCGCCCGTCCTGGTACGGGCCGCCGAAGCCGTGGCCCTTGAGACGGTGCGACCAGCCTGATCACGCCGCTCGCCGACGCGGGCGCCACCGGGGGCGCGCTCACCGTGAACCGGGCGACCTTCCGCAAGGGGGCGTTCCACGCCGAAGCCACGGAGATGTTCTTCGTCCTCGGCGACAGCGCGCGGATCCTGCTCCACGACCAGGTGGTCGCGCTGGGCGCCGGTGACTCCCTCGCCGTCGCGCCGAACGTGCCCCACGCCTTCGCTCCCGCGCCCGGAGAGGAAGGCGAGTTGCTCGTCGTCTTCACCCCCGGTCTGTGCCGCTTCGACTACCACCGGCTCCCGGAGCGGGTGTACCGCGGCGAAGCGAGCGTCCAGGACATCCGGGACAGTTCCGAGGTCTACGACAACCACAACCACTACTTCGACGGACCGGTCTGGACCCAGTCGCTCGCGCAGGGCTGACACGGCACGCGGCGCGGCCCCGCAGCGACCGTTGAGCTGTGCTAATCGATCCGCATGTCATTCGGCGTTGTTCCGGCCCGCTCCCGGGACGGATGCTGATCAAGCCCCCTTTGCCGCATGGCCCAGGGGCCACTTCACCAGCGTCCCGGCCCGGATCCTCTCCGCGCCCTGCGGGCCTTCCGTGTACGCCGTGGCCCATCCAGAGCCGCGGCCTGCCCGGTCTCCCATCGAATGCCCAGGAGAATCCATGGATCTGCACCTTGCCGGACGGACCGCAGTGGTGACGGCCGCCAGCGGAGGCATCGGCAGCGCGGTCGTCCGCACCCTGCTCGCCGAAGGCGCCCGAGTGCTCGGCAAGGGCCTCGCCGACGAACTCGGCCCGCGCGGGATCCGGGTGAACACCGTCTCGCCCGCGCTCATCCGCATCCCGTTGTGGGACGAGTACGGTCCCCGGGTCAGCCAGGCCACGGGCGGTGACATCCGGGAGCTGATGACAGACCTTCCCGAGAAGATCAACGTCACCCTGGGCCGCTGGGGCACACCGCAGGAAGTCGCGAACCTGATCGTCTTCCTCGGCTCCCCCGGCCGCGTCCTACGTCACCGGCAGCGACTACGTCATCGACGGCGGCCTCCTGAAGGTTCTGTGACCCCGCGCCAGCCGTCGCCCACCCGGCCGCCGGGGTCACCGCGCCCCAGCCCCCGTGCGGAGGCGGGCTCCGTGCTCGGCCGCCGCGTCCTGGCCACCGGTGCGTCGGGAGGCGTCGGGAGCTTCGCCGTCCAGCCTGCGCCCGCCGGGGCCCACGTCACCGTCGCCGTCGGGGCGAGAGTCCGCGCCGAGGGCCCGCGCGTATGGGGAGCCGCGAAGGTGGTCCTGGGGCCGGACGCCCTACCGGAAGCGGTCTTCGGGTCTTCGGCCACGTCGGCGGAGGCCAGCTCGCCGACGCGCTCCTCCGCCCAGGCGATCGGCCGCGCGGCCCGCCACCGTCGACTTCGAGGTGGCCGGAGAGATGTCTGCCCGAGGACGCCTCGGGAACCGCGGCTTCGCCGTCCGATTCGGGGCCGACCCCACCGCGCCGCTCCGGCTGCTGGAGCCCGGATGACTCATGTCCGAGACAGGCTGGCGCGGGCACTGGCAACAGACCGCACTCGCGGCCGAAGCCCTCCCGGCGGGGCGGATCCGCGGCAAGGCCGCACTCGACGTCCCCGCGTCCCGCCGCCGGGCGGCGGAGACCGGAAGCACCACAGCACGACGTCCCCGCCAGGACGAGGGGGCCTTGGCTCTGACCGGCAGTTCAGAGCCAAGGCTGGTGGAAGCGGCCGACTGCACCGCCCGGTGCAGCGGAACCCGCTGCGGGACATCCCCCGCCCGAAGCCAGCAGTAATGTTTCTGCACGGTGGCCGATGAGTTCCGGTGCCGCGTGCCGTCTACAGACCGAAGATCGAAGACCGGCAGCAGCGAGGACCGGCCGCTCCGGCCGACCGCTGACGCCACACCAGAGAGAAGAGATCTCCCATGCAGTACGCGCTCGTCTACTCCTACGACCCCTCCCTGGCCGGACCGGGTGGAGACGCAGAGGTCAAGGAGTGGATGGACCTCGACGAGGAACTGACCCGCGCCGGCATCAAGGTCCATGAGGCGGGTTTCCACCCCGGTGCCCACGGCAAGACCCTCACCCTCAGTGACGGCGCCCCCCGCATCACCGACGGCGTCCCGGCCGGATCCACCATTGCCGGATACTACGTCCTCGACGTACCCGACGAGCACACCGCGCTCGACTGGGCCCGGCGCATTCCCACCGCGCGCTACGGCCAGATCCAGATACGCCAGATCGCCACCGTCTGACACCCGCCGCAGCCCGTGCCGGGGCCGGGGAGGCCGAACACTCCGGCCCCGGCAGCCGCCACACCGCCGCGGCGGGCTCCTCGGCACAGGCGCGTGGTCTCCACTGCCCGCCATCTGGAGGGCCGGACAAGGGACGGCCGCGTGAGCCGCCACACCTGATGGAGCGACCGGGTGGGCGGCTCATGGATGCCCACGCAACCTCAGGGGATCTGTTGCCTTCCAGGTGCTGGACACCGGACGGCAGTCTGTGGGCCGGTGCCGTCGCGGTGCGCAGTGCTCTGCTTCGGGGCGCCGGGCCAGGACTCGAAACTCGCGGCCGATGCGGCCGGTCATGCCGAGCACGGCTTCGGCCGCGTCCGCGAGTTCGTTGTCGTTGTCCTGGGCGTCCCACATCTCCTGCCGCAGGAGGAGATGCAGTCCGAGGGACGCCAGGCGGTCGTGCATCCGCCGCCACAGGGTTTGGTTGCCGCCCCCGTTGTACTCGAAGTTGCAGGTCGCCACGTTGATGAGCACGGAGGTCTCCTCGGAGGTAGAGGTGTCAGCGGGATGTGCGGGATGTGCGGGGTGTGGATCGGGGTGGTCGGGGTCGGACCCGGCGTGGAGGGCCGCCGCGTCTGCGGTGCGGCGGTGGTGTTCTCCACGCCGGGCCCTGGCGGTGCCCGGTGCGGCTGCTTCCCCACGAGCACCTGCGCCGGGTTCCGCGTCCCCGCCCTTTTCGGATCAGGTCAGGGTGCGGTCCGGGAGGCGGGGTGTCTGCGGGGGAGCGGGTTCACGCGGACGCCGCCGGGAACGGGGCGCCCGGGGCGCCTGCGGGGGCGGAGAGCGCCGTCTCCATCTCCTGGCGGGTGCTGGGGGTGGAGGCGGTGTGCGTGGGGCTGGGGAGTGTGGTGCGTGGGGCGGGAACGTGCCGTTCGGCGGGGGTGTGGAGGCGGTTGGATGCGTCGCGCAGGGCCCAGTGGGTGAAGCCCTGCGGGTAGTTGCCGACCTGGCGCCGGCGGATGGGGTCCCATTCCTCGGCGAACAGGCCGAGGTCGCTTCGCAGGGTGAGGAGCCGCGTGAAGAGGGTGTGGGCCCGGCCGGTGCGGCCGGTCAGTGCGAGGGCTTCGACGAGCCAGAACGAGCAGGCGAGGAAGGCGCCCTCGTGTCCGGGGAGCCCGTCGATGCCCTGGGCGCTGCCGGTGGTGGTGTAGCGGTGAAGGTGTTGCGTACCGGGTCGCCTTGGAGTGGACGAAGTGACGGCGCTCGCCGCGGACTTCCCAGATCCCCTCGTCCGGCTCCTGCCAGACCTCGGCGAGATTGCGGACCAGCGCGGTCTGGAGGGCGTCCGCCCGCGGGTCCGGTTCCAGACCGTGGCGCCGGGCCGTGTCCAGGGCGTCGATCAGCTCTCCGTACGCGTCTAGTGCTCTGGCCGGGAAGGTTCGCCGGGGTTATAGCGTCGCCTCGATAGTCTGCACGGCATGATCGACTCATACGCGAGCTCCGACGATGCTGCAGTCGCGATAACCGGCGCGCGGGCTGGCGCGGACGTGGTCCGCAACATGTACGGCCAGCGGCTCAACCGCATCGACAAGGGTGCCGGGGACTTTGCCACCGCCGCTGATGTGGAGGCCGAGAAGACGATCCTCGGCGTCATCCGTGCTGCACGGCCCGATGACGCGGTGCTCGGCGAGGAAGGCGGGCAGCAGGGCGCCGCCGACGCTGTGCGCCAGTGGTTGGTGGATCCCTTGTGCGGCACGCTGAACTACGCCGTCGGCAACATGCTGGTAGCCGTGAACGTGGCGCTGCGGGATGGGGCGGCGGCGGTGGCCGACCCGTTCAGCGGCGAGGTCTTCTTCACCAACGGGGAGAGCGCCTGGGTCCGGCATGACGGGGCCGACGACGCACTGCTGACGCCCACACCCGCTAGCCGGTTGGTGGACGTCAATCTGGATCCGCCGTTCCCGAGTGCACCTGGATTCCGGGCCGTGGATCTGCTGGCTCACCCTGGGTTCGTCGAACGTTTCCGGCCTCGGGTCGTGTCTACGACGCTGGCGCTGGCCTGGGTGGCGGCCGGAAAGCGCGCCGCATATGTCACCGATGGCGGCGACCTCTCCGGGAGCGTGCATTTCGCGGCCGGTATCGCTTTGTGCCGTGCTGCTGGCTGCGTTGTCACCGGGATCGACGGTGCCCCGATTGGTGAGTCGGGTCGTGGGCTTCTGGTCGGCGCCGACGAGGAGACGCACGGGCTGCTGATGTCGATGATGCGCAGCCGAAGCTAGTGCTGTGACCGCATGGGTTTCACCGGGCTGGGTCAGGCTGCGACTTGGAGGGGCCTGCCGCCCCAGCGGATGCCCTTCTCGCTGCGGATCCGGGCACGTTCACGGCGTTGAGCTGCGAGGACGTCTGGGTGGCGGGCGTTGGCGTTGCGCCAGCGCAGGTAGGCGTGGAGGGCCCGGGTCTGGGCGGTGTGGTTGCGGTGGTTGGAGTTGGCGACGGTGGACTGCCGCAGCGGTCCGAAGCGGGCCTCGATCGGGTTGGCCCAGGACGCGTAGGTCGGGGTGAAGCACAGGTTGACCTTGTTCTTCTTCGCCCAGCGACGGATGTCGGCGCCTTTGTGGGCGGACAGGTTGTCCAGGATGACGTAGATCGGGGCGCCGTCGGGGCGGGCGGCCCGGATCGACTTCAGCGCGGCCAGGGTGTTCGCGGCACTTTTCTTGCGGCGGTTGACGCCCCAGAGGTTGTCGTCGCCGATCGAGTAGCAGCCGTGGAAGTAACGGACCCCGTGGGTGCGGTGGTACGTCGCGGGATGCCGCTCGGGCCAGCCCTGCTCGGCCCAGCACGAACCGCCGGTAGGCCGGATGCCGAGCGGCCCGAACTCGTCGAACGCAAAGACACGGTCAGGAAAACGCTCCGGCACCTCCTCGATGCGGTCCAGCCTGGCGTCGTGCTCCGGATCGGGCGACTCCTTCCACGTCTTGGTCCGCTGGAAGGTGACGCCGCGCCGGGCGAGCAGGCACCGTAATGCCTCGCGGCCGATCCGGATGACACGGCCGTGCACTTTCCGCAGGTAGGCGGCGAGTTTGCGGATGGACCAGCGGGTGAAGGGCTGGCCGAGCCTGGTCGGGCGGGTGGTGGCCGTCTGGACGACGAAGTCCTCATCGTCAGGGCTGAGCAGGCGGGGACGGCCTCCCGCCCACTGAGGGTCCAGACAGGCCAGGCCGATCTCGTTGAAGCGGTGGATCACATCCCGGACGGTGTCCTCATCGGCCTGCACCAACTGCGCGATCACAGGCACCCGGTTGCCGCCAGCCGAAGCCAGCAGCATCATCGCGCGCCTGTAACGCACCGAACTGGTGCTGCCCCGGCGCACGATCTGCCGCAGCTTCTGCCCCTCCTGGTCGGTCAACCTGCGCACACGGACAAGCTCAGCCACCACAATCCCCAGCAGTCGGAGCGGACGTGACCGTACATCCAACCGCCCGGACGACCGCCCCGGCGAACCTTCCCGGTCAGGGCACTAGCTGGAGCTGTCCGGCGGCGCGGTTGCCGACCCGGACCGGTGCCGAGCCCGCATAGCCGGGCAGGTGCCCGAGTTCCCGCTCGGGCAGGTCCCGCTCGCCGCTCACACCATTCCGGTCAAGGGCTTGATCGTGACAACCGCCCGTCGTGGCCCGGTCAGCCCGCGGGGAGGGGAGCCGATGTCCAGGCTTGCCAGGCCGGGGACCTCCTTTTGTCCGGCTGCCAACTCCTGAATCGCTGTGCGAAGCGCGGCGACGACCGCGTCGGCTCGCAACTGTCCAGCCTCTGTGCCGTCATGGAAGAGCCCCCCGTTGCCGAATCCCACCACATTGACCACAGGGAAAGACCGGTTGTCTTTGTACAGGGTGACGGCCAGATCGACGATTTCTCCGGCGATTCGGCCGATAGTTTCCAATTCCTGAGGCTTTAGTTGCTTGCTCTTCCAGGCGAAGGGGATCTCGTATGTCCTTGATTTGAGGTGAGGGAGAATGTCTTCCCAGTCGGCCTCGCCGCCCGGACGCCATGTGACCTTTTTGGCTTTTCGGTTCCAGGTGCCCGTGCGGTCCTCCTGTTTGTCATAGACGCTGACCACAGCATTTGGGTCAATGCCTCCGGTGAAGGCCACCTCCTGCTCCTTCCGGTATCTCGGTACGAGCTCCCAGCCTGTCCGCTTGTACATCTCCACGATATCGACACCCGTGGAGTCGGAATTACGCGATGCGTCGATCCTGTACCGGTAGCGTCGGTTGTAGAACCATAGCTCTGGGTTTCTTGTGGTGGCGACGAACTGCGCCGATCCTTCCTCCACATAGTCGGGTACTCTTTTGATGAATACCGTCTGGGCGGCGCGAAATCCTTCACTGAAGATTATCTCGGGTTCCGTGTCTGAGAAGTGCCACAGTATTTCGTCGGGGCTGCTTTCCGTGATGAGAGCCGTGTCGGCCCTGTCGATCAGGTCGTAGTTGACTGCGGCCTGTGTGTCACCGGGTGAGATGGGTGCGTGTCTGCTGTCGTCGGTGGTGCTGGGCAGGAGGGGGCCGCCCGGGTGGACGTGTGGGGTGAGGACGTCGGTGATCTGCTGGAGATGGTGGCCGCTGAGGGCGAAACGCTGTTCAGGAGCGCGGAAGGGTCCCATGAGGCTGGAGTACGGGGTGTCGGTGGGCGTGCCCGGTGGGGTGGCGGTTCGGGTGGAGAACAGGACTTCGGGGGCATGGATGTCGTCCTGGATGCCCAGGCCGTGGACGAGTTCGTGGACGAACGCGGCGGGTGCGGTGTCGGCCACGCCCGCGTACCAGTGGGCCTGCCGCATGCCGCGCTGGTGCGGTGGCAGGCCGGGGTGCACCGTGACCTCGGAGTGTGCGGCCCCGCTCGTCCCGGTGAACTCCACATGGAGCCTCAGCAGGGGCCCGGTGCTGCGGCCGGTCCGGTCGTCCGGGGGGTGGGGGAGCCGGTAGTCCTTGCGGTTGACCACTTCTTCCAGGGAACGGAGCAGCCCTTCCCTGACCTTGCGCAGGTCGTCGTCGCTGGTGTGTTCCGCGGGGGTGAGGTGGATACGGCGGGTCAGATGAATGATGCCCGGGTCGTCTGCGGTCCGGCCCGTCCACCGCCAGGAGTAGCCGACCCGCAGGCGTTCACCGTGAACCGTGGAGTCCCTCATGGTGGGGCGTCCGTTCTCGTCGCGCGTGAAGGTGAACGCCTCGTCCACGGCCGGACCCCGCCGCCCGCCCCGGGAGCGGCCGTGGGGCAGCCATCGGTCCGTGTCCACCTCGCCGTGACCCCACACGTGTTCCGGCACGGCCCGGGGCTGGACAGTGTCTGCGCCGGGATCGTCGGGCGGCGCGGACACGTCCCTCCGTCGCGCATCCGTCTCCGGCGTCCTGGAGCCGGACTGTTCGGATGTGGCGGACACCCCCGCCGACCGCTCGGCGGGGGAGGGCCGGCTGCCGCTGGGCGGGTTCTGCGCGCGCGGTCTGTCCGCGGGCCCGGCGATACTCAGGGCCGACAGAGTACGGAACACATGGTCGCCGGGGCTGGACGTTCCTGTCGCCGGGTCCTGCGTCGGCTCGGGCCCGGCCACGCGTGATGCGCGCTGGGGGACGGATCGCGTGAATCCGTCCCGGACCCGCTGCTGGGCTGTGGTGGAGGCGCCGTGTCCTGTTCGCTCGCCGGTGAGGGGGGTCGAGGGTGTGTCTCCGTCCTGGAGGCTGTCATCGCCGCGACGGCTCGGGCGGGAGTCCGGCACCTGCCGGGGGAGGGTGTGTGACGGGTGGGCGCCGGTCGTCTCGGGCCGCTGAGGTGCTCGCCGGCCGGTGAGGGTGTCGTGGCGGGCCGTGCCGGTGGGTACGGTGCCGGCTCGGGGTGCTGCGGTGTCGAGGGCGTTCCGTGAAGAGGGCGGGAGCGGTTCTGCGGGAGTGTCACGGCCGGTACCGAGTCGGCCCCGCAGGTCGGCGAGTTCGAGGATGCGCTGGGTCTCCGGCAGGACGCGAGGGGTGTCGTGGTTCCCCTCGCTGTCCGTGCCGGCGGGGGTGTGCCGCGCAATGAGGGTGGTGTAGTGGTGGAGGCTGTCGTCCAGGAGGGCGGGGTCGCCCTGGCTCCTGGCCAGCAGGACGGCCGCTGCCGCCGACTGCCACTGCGGGCGGGGGACACCGAAGGGGACGGGCTGGTCCTGGCCCGCCGTGATGTGGGCGTCGACCGCGGCCTGCTGACGGTCGAGAAGCTGGGCGCCGATCTCGCTCCGGATGACCCGGATACGTTCCTCGATGGCATGCCGATCCCCGGCGGCCGTGGTGTCGTGGGTTTCCCGGGCCGGAGGGGAGGTCTCTGTACCGAGCATGCTGGCGGTTCGAGTCAGTGCCTCCAGTGCCTCCAGTCCCTCCACGGCCTCGCGCAGCCGGATCTCGCCGGGTGAAGGCGCATACGGGACGGTGGCGGTGGCGGTGGTGACGTTGGTCAGGACGGTGTCGATGTCGGTGTCGGTGGTGATGTTCGAGTTGCTGGAGTTCCTGGAGAAGATGCTGGCCATGTCGTCTTCTGATTCCGACTCCGAGTCACTGTCCGGCGGGACCGGCGGGTCGTCGGACGTGGTGCCGGAGCGGGTGGCTGTCGGGGGGAGTTCGGCGATGTCGACGGTGTCGTCGATATCCCTGTGTCTGCCAGCCACGGTGGGAGTGGGCTGATCAGTGTCGGTGCCCTGTCCGTCTGTGGTGGTGTCTTCGTCGGGCGAGAGCACGTCGAAGAGATGGTCGGTGCTGCTGGTCGTGGTCGTCGTCGTGGGGCGGACAGGCCCGGTCAAGGGGACGTGCGGATCCGTTCCCGGGCTCACTGTCACCTCGGGGGAATGGTCCTCCTGGACAGCGGTGCGGTTCCTGTCGCCGCGTGGCCGGTCGTCCGGGGAGCGGGTGTCGCCGGGTCTCGGCTCGCTGGGCCTCGGCTCGGAGGGCCTGGGTTCGCCGGGGCTGGGCTGGGAGGGCCTGGGTTCCGGGGGCCTTGCATCGCCGGTTCTGGGGGCATCCGCGCCGGGGCGTGGTGTGGTGTGGGCGTCGCCTCCCGCGAGAGGCATCGGGGGCGGCGGGACCGGCGAGGGCGTGGGGGTCGGCGTGGGTGTGGGGGTCGGCGTGGGCGTGGGGGTTGGTGGGGGTGTGGGCAGGGGCTGGCGGGCGCGGGTGGTTGCCGGGTCCTGTCCGCTCTCTCCCGCGGTGACCGGTACGTTGCGGTGGTCGGGGGTGAGGGCGGGGACGCCGGTGTCGGCCTCGGTGTCGGTGTCCGTGTCGGTGTTGGGGGGTGGGCTGCCGTTGAGCAGTTCCTCCACCCCGAGTCCGCCGCCGACACCGCCGGCCTCGGGCGCGGTGGACAGTGGGGGAACAGCGATCAGCGGTCCGTCGGGAGTCAGGACGGGCGTGCGGACCGGATCGCTCTCGCCCGGCCGGTCGTCCGGGACGCCGGCATCACGTACCGGATCACCGGTCCCGCCGCCGGTCACCGGGACCGGGGCCGGTTCCGGCGGGGGAGCGGCCGTGGTGAGCGTACTGGTGTCGATGCGGTCGGCGTTCCCGCCCCCCGAGTTCACCTGGCCATCGCCGGTCACCCGGCCGGGCGCGGGCACCGTGCCGCCGTCGCTGCCCACCACCGGCAGCCGGCCCACCCCCTCCAGCCCCGGGCCCATCCCCATCCCCGGACCCGGCCCCAGACCCGGCCCCAGACCCAGGTCCGGGTCCGGCAGTGGCCGGAACTTGCCCGCCGCCCACGACGCGGCCCCGTTGGACAGCTCCAC
>NZ_JBFBEM010000027.1:0-44886 GCF_040683675.1 Streptomyces sp. NPDC093252
GTTCCACGACAGGATCCAGAGGCCGGAGCCGGTGGCCACGGCCCGGACACAGTCCCCGTCCCCGTCCCCGTCCCCGTCCCCGTCCCCGTCCCCGTCCCCGTCCCCGTCCCCGTCCCCGTCCCCGTCCCCGAAGTCTCGGAGGGGTGCCCGCCCTCCATCGTGCACAGGGTCGCCTCGATCACTTCGTCCGTCGCCGCGTCGACGGTCACGACCACGACCTTGGGTGCCCCGAGACGCGCCATCAGGACTCGTCCGGTGTGGACCGCCTCGGCGTGGCCCATGGTGCTCATCCGCTCGGGCACCTCGACCACGGCGACCGAGTGGGCGACGTTTCCGAGTGAGCCGTGTGCGCGTCGCACCCTGAGGAGCAGCGGCATCGGTGCCTCTTCGACCCGCTCGCTCAGGGGGGAGCCGCCCTCCGGTACGCGGACGACGGCCAGCGCCAGATCGGTCGCCGAGGCAGCCGAGGTCGCCGACTCCGCCGCGTGTCCCACGCGATGTCCGTCGCGCTCGAAGGCCGCCTCCATCGACGCGAGGAACGCGGACAGCGCGCTGCTCGGCGGGTCGTTCGCGACGAACCGGACGGATCGGGGCCGCCACCAGTCGAGGCCCTTCAGCCCGCTTCGCCCGGTCCGGCCGGTCCGCCCGGTCCACTCGGTCCGGCCGGTCTGTACGGCTGAGCGGTTCAGGGGATGCCGTGTCGGCGACGACTCCATGGTGCCTGCTGCCGGGGCTGACTCCTGTCGCGTCACGAAAGCCTCCTTGAGCCGGTGTCATCGACCGGCCTGTGCGGGACGTACGCATGGGTGAGGCGCCGATAGCCGGCGAGGAGCTGCGCGCAGCCCCTCTCGGTGGCGAACCGGGCGGCGGCCGTGCGGGCCCGGCCGGTGACCTTCCCTTCGTCGGCGAGCGCCGCGCGCAGGGCTTCGACCAGGGCGCCGGCGTCCCCGGGCGGGAAGAGATAGGCGTGGTGCCCGTCGGCGAGGGTGTCGCTGATGCCTCCGCTGGAGGGGGTGACCACCGGGACCCCGGACGCCATCGCCTCGACGACGGTACGGCCGAATGTCTCGTACGGCGAGCCGGTGCAGAACGCATGGCTGGCGGCGTACAGGGCGCTGCGGTCGGTGCCGTGGACGAAGCCGAGGAGGTGGATGCGGGGTGAGGCCGCGGCCAGTTTCCTGATCCGGGTGGTGATGTCCCGAGGGCCCTCCCCGGCGATGAACAGGGAGAGGTCCTCGTTGCCCGGGAGGGCGCTGAGCCTGAGGAAGGCTCCGATGACCAGGTCCAGCCGTTTCTCCCGGGCGAGACGGCCCAGGTAGAGCACGCGCCGGCCGCGGCCGTCGTAGCGCGGTGCCAGCCTGGTGAGGACGGTGGGGTCGGCCCGGTCCGCGCCGAAGTCGCCGATGTCGACACCGACGAAGGGGATGTGCCGGGTCGGTACGTCACTGAGCCCACCCAGGGTCGCGGCGGCGTGCGGGGTCGCGCAGAGGGCGGCGTCGAAGTGGCGGTACACATGGCGCATGACCGGCCGGAACACCGGTGTGCGCAGATGGCGCCAGAGCGGGTAGCTGGCGGCGAAGTTGAGGTAGTCGCTCTGGTACTGGGCCACGTACGGCACGCCGTGCCGCCGGGCGTGGGCGTGTCCCGGCATCCCCCACGAGGCGAACATGTAGGAGCGTTCGGGGTCGGTGACGACCACCAGGTCCGGCGCGATCCGCTCCAGTGCCGCGTCGATCTGCGCGAGGGCCGCCCGGCGCGGTACGCGCAGTACCGGGTAGGGCAGCCAGGGCTTGGAGGCATAGGGGTACAGCTCCGGGGCGGGCGCGACGGCCGCGGTGACCGGGCTGACTCCGACAGCGGAATCGGGGACCAGCAGACACAGCCGTACGTCCGGACGGGCCGCGAACCAGCGGGCGCGTTCCGCGTTCCCCAGTGCCACGCCGGTGACCTCGGGGGGATAACTGGCTGTGATCCAGACGACGGTCAGGGGTCCGGGTTGTGCAGGTGCAAGCAAAGGTTCGACCTGCCCTTCGGTCTCGGGACATCCATGATCCATCGGGCAGGGCCGGATCACAATCAATGTCCGGCCATATGACGGAGGCCCTCGAGCCGATCCAAGACTCTCTCTCAAAGAGCAAGTAAACAGGTGCAGTTGGGGATATTGCTGGGTTGGCGGGCGATCCTCGGCAGGGGCGGAGCGGGTGCGAGGGCGGTCGGATGCCGCCCCGGACGGCCCGGCGAGTCCCGTGCGGCTCTCCGGGATCAGGGGCAACTTCCGTTCGCGTCTTTCGTATCGCAACAGCGCGGATCGACTCACGTCGACCCGCTCCGGCCTGCCGCGCCGCTCCGGCTAGGTACCGGTCGTCCCGAATGTCACCCGGTAGTAGCAGGCCCCCTTGCACGACATCGTCGCCGAGTCGTCGAAGGCGTAGGAGTAGGCGTAGGGAGCGGCGCGTTTGAAGACCTGGGTGTAGTCGACCGGCCATTTGGAGGGGATGCAGTTCTCGCGGCCCGCCCACTCGGCGAGGCAGCAGTAGGTGTTGCCGCCGAACGCCTCACAGGGCGGCTTGCAGCCGATGACCTGGCCGCCCGAGACGGCCTGCATCTCGGTGGGGCAGTCGACCTCCGAGGTGCAGACGCCCTGGTAGCAGCCCGAGGAGCTGACGGGGTCGACGGTCGTGGTGTGGGAGACGTTGATGTACATGGGCAGGTTGGAGCCGTCGACCATGCTCACGTCGTAGAAGTCCATGCCCGCGTAGGCGTCGAAGGTGAACTCCCCCAGTGTGGTGGGCGGGTTGTAGCCGCCGCACACGCTGGTGCAGTGGCCGGTCGCGCACTTCCCCGCCGCCGTCGAGGCGCATCCGGTGCGGCCCCAGATGCGTCCGCCCCAGTCGTTCTCCACGGTCACCGACATGCTCTGGCCCGGGGTGAGCTTGCGGCCCTCCGGGTAGACGGGGGTGTTGGTCACGACCGCCCAGATCGTCTTCTGGGTCTCGTTGACGACGGTGATCAGTCGCCGCCCGGCGGGCGCCGTCGACGGCTGCGCGACCGAGGGGTCGCCCGGCTCGGCGGTCGGCTCCCGCTGCTCCTTGTCCGGCTCCTGCTTCCGTGTCCTGGTCGCCGACGGCTCGGGCTCGGCGGAGCCGGAGGCGGACGGGGAGGCGGACGGGGAGGCCGTGCCGCTCGGGGAGGCGGGCGGGGCGGGGCGCGGCGCGGACGGGAGTGCGGCGGCCTCGCGGTCCTGCGTGCGGGCCCCGTCGCTGCCGGACGGCGACCAGGCCCCGTAGGCGATCAGGACCCCGGCGACCGTGAGGGCGACCGTCCCCGCGTACCACCAGCCGCGTCGCGGTCGTCTCGTGCTGTGCCTGCTGCGTCGTCGTCGTGCCATGCCGGCGCCTTCCTCGTGGTCTTCGGATCCGTCCCTACACATCGGTGACCACGCCGAGGACGGCCGGACAACACATTTCCGTCGCCGAACCGCCGATTCTTCCGTCCTGCTCATTTCTGTTGTCGTCGGCGGCGTCGGCGGGTCTCCGATTCAGGGAGAGTGCTCACGGGTCCGGTGCCGGACCCGGCACTGCCGGACCGCAAGCGGAAGAAGAGGCCCACATGCACAACACCCACAGGGGTGGACCCGACCCCGGCGTGGTGACGGCCGCACGCTCGGGCGACAGACAGTCCCTGGAGCAACTGGTGAGGCAGTGCCTGCCACTGGTCTACAACATCGTCGGCAGGGCCCTGAACGGTCACGCCGATGTCGACGACGTCGTACAGGAGACGCTGTTGCGCATGGTGCGGGGGCTGCCGAAACTGCGGGACCCGTCCGCGTTCCGGTCCTGGCTGGTGTCCATCACGATCCGGCAGGTACGGAACCGGGAGAACCTGCGGGCGTCGGACCGCGACCGCCGGGCGCACCTCGAGGACGCGGAGGCCATACCCAGCCCGGCCCTCGACTTCGTCGGTCTGACCATCCTGCGCCTGGGACTCACCGAGCAGCGCCGCGAGGTCGCCGAGGCCACGCGCTGGCTCGACCCGGACGACCAGGAACTGCTGTCCCTGTGGTGGCTGGAGGAGACCGGCGAGCTGGAGCGGGCGGAACTCGCCACCGCGCTGGGCCTGTCCGACCGGCACGCCGCGGTTCGGGTGCAGCGGATGAAGCAGCAGATGGAGGTGTCCAGGCTGGTGGTGCGGGCGCTGGCGGCCGTGCCGCGGTGCACGGTGCTCGACGAGACCGCCGCCACCTGGGGCGGTACCCCGAGCCCGCTCTGGCGCAAGCGGTTCGCCCGTCACGTCCGCGACTGCCCGGTGTGTGCGGGACGGGACGAGGATCTGCTGCCGATGGGCGGGCTGCTGAGCGGGCTGCCGCTGGTGGCTCTGCCGTCCAGTCTCGACCCGGGCCGGGTGCTGACCGCTGTCACCGACGGGGGTGCGACGCCCTCCGGGCCGGGGGACATGGACTCCGGCCCGGAGGGCGAGGGCGGCGGCTCGGTCCTGGACCCCGCCCCGGGCGTCGGCGCGCCGCCCTCGGTCTCCGCGCACTCGGCGACGGAGGGTCACGGTCTCGCGGGAGCGCACCGCCGCCGTGGTCCGCGCCCGCGCGGCACACGGGGGCGGACCATCGCCGGCTCGGCGGGAGCGGTGGCGGTCGTCGTCACGGTGACCGCGCTGATCGTGACCCACTTCAACGCGGACTCCTCGACCCCGGCCGACACGAGAACCCCGCCCGCACCGATCCCCACCACCTCCACCCCCACCCCGACTCCCACCCCTTCCCCCTCTCCCTCTCCGTCTCCGTCCGTGTCCTCCGGCCCCAGCCCGTCGCCAAGACCCTCGGCGGAGTCGGCTCCGCCGCAGCAGTCCGCGGCGGCGCCCGTGCCCGTCGCGGCCGGGGACAAGAAGGGCGTCGGGGTGTGGGACTTCAATGGAGTGAGCCAGGCGCTCGGCGCGAGCGGGGCGCGCTGGTACTACAACTGGAACAGTCAGCATCCGGGCGTCTCGACCCCCGCGTCGGCCTCCTTCGTCCCCATGATCTGGGGCGAGGCGTCCGTCACCGACGCCCAGCTCACCCAGGCCCGCGCGAACGGCCCCTATCTGCTGGGCTTCAACGAACCCGACATGGCGGAACAGTCGAACATGTCGGTGGACAGGGCGCTGGAGCTGTGGCCCAGGCTCATGGCGGCGGGGCGGGTTCTGGGCAGCCCCGCCGTCGCGACGGGGGCGGACACCCCGGGCGGCTGGCTGGACCGGTTCATGTCGGGCGCCGAGGCGAAGGGTTACCGCGTGGACTTCATCACGGTCCACTGGTACGGGGGTGACTTCCGCACCGCGCAGGCCGTGGACCAACTGACGTCCTACCTGGCCGCGGTGTACGAGCGCTACCGCAAGCCGATCTGGCTGACCGAGTACGCGCTGATCGACTTCTCCCAGGGGACCCGTTTCCCCTCCGCCGAGCAGCAGGCCGATTTCGTCACCGCGTCCACGGAGGCGCTCAACGACCTTTCCTACGTGCAGCGTTACGCGTGGTTCGGGCTGGGCGCGGACCCGGCGAAGCCGAGCAGCGGGCTGTTCACGGACGGGACGACGGCGACGGCGGCCGGCCGCGCCTTCCGGGCCGCGCGCTGACCGGCCGCGCGGCTGCCCCCGGCCACCGGCAACAGGGCCCGGCGGCCGGGGGCAGCCGTGCGGTCATGGGCTCACACCCCAGGTGATGCGGTAGTCGCAGTCTCCGGAGCAGGTGAGTACGCCCGTCTCGTCGTCGTTGACATAGGAGTAGGCGAAGGGTTCGGCCTTCTCGAACACGGCCGCGGAGTCGACCGGCCACGACGAAGGCACGCACTTCGACCGCTCGGCGTACTCACCCGTGCAGCAGGTCTGGTCCGTGCCGTACACCAGGCAGGCGCTCAGACAGGCCACCACACGACCGTCCCGGACGCGTTGCAGTTCGTCGGGGCACATGGCGTTGGCGTCCCGGGTGCATCCCAGGTCGGAGCATCCGTTCTCGTCGATCCTGTCGGGGGTGGAACCACCGTCACTGTTGATCCACATGGGCAGGTTGTTGCCCTCGACCAGGCTGACGTTGTAGAAGTCCATGCCGTTCCAGGCGTTCAGATTGAACTCGCCCAGGGTGGAGGGGAATTCTCCCCAGGTCCGTCCGCACTCGAACGCGCCGCAGTCCCCGGACAGACAGCGCCCCTCGCCTGCGCCGTCGAAGTCGCAACCGGCGCGCGCCCACACCCGGGCCTCCCAGTGGTCGGGGATGGTGAAACTGACGCTGGCCCCCGGGCGCAGCTCCCATCCCGTGGTCGTCACGCCCACCGGACGATCGGGGTCTTCGGCGACCGCGGGCCAGATCGTCTCGTCGAGGCGGTTGACCAGTGTCATGGTCCGCTGGCCGGGGCCCGGATCCGCGGGCTGCCCGGCGGTCCGGGACGGCGAGGGGGTGGCGGGGCTCGGTTTCCGCGCCCCGGGCGAGGCCGAGGGCGACGGCGACCCGGTCCGCGGCGAGGTCGTCGCCGAGGGGCTCGGGACGGAGGTGGGGTCGGCCTCCGGCGTACGGGGCGTGGAGGGGGATGTGGACGACGACGGTGCCGCTATGGCGTCGTCTCCCGTCTGCTGACGGTTGATCAGCAGACCGGCCGCCACGGCGAGGCAGGTGAGGAACACCGCGGCGGCCAGGACGGCCCGGCCACGGCGTCCCGGTGAGCGCCGCCGCCCCCCGGAGACACGATGCCGACCCGGCACACCTCGCGCGTGCCCTCGTCGGCGCATGGGCTTTGGGCCACGATGCATGTCACCACACTCCTGTCCGCTCCACATCCGGTTCCGCCGCGCCGCGATGCACTGCCGTGCGAGGCAATGCGGTGCGGTCGGCGGGGGTTTCCGTAGTGGAGACCAGGGCTCTTGGCGCTGGATAACGGAAAGGGGGCGGGGGACGGTGGCCGGGGCTGAAGTGGGCGAGGGGCGGTGTCACGGTCAGCCGGGCGGTGGAGCGGGACGGGGCGGGGCGGGTCAGGTCGGCGCCGGTCCGGTGATGTCAGGACCTTCCGCGTCCCGCGCCCCGCCGGGTCACGGATCTAGTGCGCGTATTGAGTCGTGATCAATCTGTGGGGTTCGCCCTCGTGGTCGCGCCTGATCCGATAGATCGTGTTGCGTGACACGACGGTCCGCAACCGCTTCCGGCAGTGGCGGGACGCCGGGGTCTTCGAGGCCCTGCTGGAGGGTGCGATCGCGGAGGCCGCGAAGCGGGGTGAGGTGGACCTGTCGCTGGTCGGCGTGGATTCCACCACGGTCCGCGCTCACCACGACGCCGCCGGGATGCGCCTCGACCCGGACACGCGGGCCGACGTGGAGATGGCGGCCGAAGAGGGGGGCAGGGCCCGGCAGAAGGGGGAGTCCCGGAGGAAGAAGAAGGGCAGCCGGGGTGGCCGGCCTGTCGGCCACGACGCCGAACTCCACGAAGAGCGCAACACCGTCGAGCACCCGATCAACAGGCTGAAGGCCCGGCGGGGCATCGCCACCCGCTTCGACAAGAAGCCCGAGAGCCACCTCGCCGGCCTCCACCTCCGCGCCTCGATGATCTGGATCGAGGACCTCACCAAGACCCTTCCTCGGTCATGACCGAATACGCTCCCTAGTCCGTCCCAGGGCGGGACGTCCGTACTGATGGACGTCCGTACTGATGAGGCCGTAGGGGTCCGCCCCTACGGGCTCGTGCCCTCGCTCCGGGCTCTCGGGTTCCCCGGCCTCGACCGGCTGAGAGCCCAGGGGACCGCGGCCAGTGCTGTGTCAGCGCTCCGCTTCCCTGAGCGCGGGTGACAACCCCGCCCAGGGATTGGGCAGTTCCCCCGTGACCGGGCCGGCGACCGCGGCGCCGCGCGCGTGCGCGGTCCGCACGGCGAGCGGCACCAGCGCCTCGGGTACGCCGTAGACCAGATGACAGAACCGCTCCGGCGGGTGCCTGGCCGTCCAGGTCGGTCTGCTGAACGCCGACACATAGGTCGACCAGTGCCCTTCGAACGTCACCACCAGATCCGCGATCCGCGCGTACCCCGGCGCCGGATGCGCGCCCGGGTTGAGCACGATGGGCGAGGCACCGAGGCGGCGTACCCCGCGTACCAGGCGTCGGCACGCGGACAGTTCCTGCGGCGCGGCCGTCACCTGGTCGAGGAAGCAGCCCTCGGTGCCGTACCACTCGTGGTGGCGCAGCACATCGCGCATCACCTCGGACTGCGGGCGGGTGCCGTAGTCGGTGTCGACATAACCGAGCAGCCGCGCGCCGGCCTCCCGCAGCGCCCCGGCCACCGCCGTGAACGCGGGGTCGGGTTCCGTACCGGGGCCGTTCGCCGGGTTCAGCACCACGCCATAGGTGTGCGAGGCCGCCTCGATCAGGCGATGCCACGCGCCGGGGTCCTCGGCCGGATGGACGTACAGCGGAACGAGCAGGCTCACGGAATCCGGACACCTTCCGGCCGTGCCACCTGGGCCCACAGCGCGCCCAGGGAGTCGTCGAGGGTGTACGAGGGCCGCCAGCCGAGCGCGGACCCCGCGGCCGTGATGTCCGAACACTGCCACGAGACCTCTCCGGACCGGGCCGATCCGCCGCCGTTCTCCTCGATTCGCCCCCGGAACCCGGCGATCCGGGCCAGCGCCCGCACCAGGTCCCGTACCGGGGTCGCCCGACCGCCGCCGATATTGAGCACCGCCGGCAGCGGCCCCGGCGCCCGCGCCGCGAGCACCGCCGCCCGCGCCACGTCCCGCGCGTCCACGAAGTCACGGTACGCCGACAGATCGCCCAGCCGCAGAACCGCGTCGGGGTCGTTGCCGGCCGCGCGCAGCAGTCCGGCGAGCCGGCCCGGCAGCCCGGTGACCGGCGCACCGGCCCCGAGCGGGTTCCCGACCCGCAGCACCACCGCGTCCAGCCCCGATGTGGAGACGGCGACCGTACCGGCGAGCTTGGTGGCCCCGTAGACGGACAGCGGGCGGGTGGCCGCCGACTCCGTCACTGTGGAGTGCGGTACGCCGGGGCCGTACTCGGCGGCCGAGCCCAGATGGACCAGCCGCGCCGACGGCGCCGCGTCGCGCAGGGCGGCGCACAGTACCGCCGGGCCCCGGGCGTTGACCTCGGCGAGGGTCACCGCGTCGCCCCCGGTGGCACCCGCGCAGTTGATCACCGCGTCCGGCGCTGCTTCCTTGAGGGTGTTCGCCAGGTCGTCCGGGTGGACCGTGGCGAGGTCGATGCCGAACCCGGCGGCGGAGGACCGGCCGCCGCCGAGCACCCGCACGCCCTCCAGGGCGCGCAGATGCCCGGCCACATGGCCGCCCAGATAGCCGGTGAGGCCGAGGACGAGAATGCGCATCGGTTGGTCAGGCTCCCTTGAGCAACAGCGACTTGCGGGTGGTGAACTCGGCGTTGGCCTGGTCGTAGTCGTCCGGGCGGCCGATGTCCAGCCAGTACCCGTCGAACTCGTAGGCGTGCGGTGGATCGCCGCGGCCGAGCAGGTCGAGCACCAACTCGTCGAAGCCCAGCGGCAGCCCGGGCGTGTAACCGTCCAGCGTGGACCGGGACAGCCCGTACACGCCCATGGAGACGCGGTAGTCCATGCTGGGCTTCTCGGTGAAGGCGACGACCCGGCCCTCGGTGGTGGTCAGCACCCCGAAATCGATGTGCACCTTGCGGGCGTACGTCGCGATGGTGAGGGGCGCACCGGAAGCGCGGTGGGCGCCCAGGACGCCCGCGTAGTCGAGGTCGGTGAGGATGTCCCCGTTCATGACGAGAAAACTCTCGGGCAGCTTGTCCAGCATGGTGACCAGCGGTCCCATGGTGCCCAGGGGGCTCTCCTCGGAGACATAGTCGACGGCCATGCCCCACTGGCTGCCGTCACCCACGTAGGCGCGGATTATCTCGCCGAGATGACCGATGGCGAGGGTGGCTCGTCTGAACCCCGCCGCCGCGAGTTGCCGCAGCACGATCTCCAGGATGGCGTGCTGGTCTCCGATCGGCACGAGCGGCTTGGGCAGCGCGGTGGTGTAGGGCCGCAACCGGACGCCCTTGCCTCCTGCCAGGATCACAGCGTGCATGGGACTCCTTCTTGGTGTCCGTAGTGTGCTTCGGGCTCTCGTGGACGTGCTGTCCGTCAGATGTTGTAGATGCCGGTCTTGTACCGGGCGAGGTTCGCGGGGTCGCGGAAGAATTCCACGGTGCGCGCGAGGCCCTCCTCCAGGGAGTGCGCCGGCCGCCAGCCGGTCGCCGCGGTCAGTCGGCTCGCGTCGGCGACCAACCGCATCACCTCGGAGTTCGCGGGCCGGATGCGCGCGGAGTCCTCACGTACGTCGAGGCCGGTGTCCATCACCTTGCCGATCAGCGCGACCAGGTCGCCGACCGAGATCTCCCCGCCGGTACCGGCGTTGAAGGTGCGCCCCACCACCTGCCCGGCGGGCGCACCGCCCACGGCGAGGAACGCCTGCGCGGTGTCCTTGACGTAGCAGAAGTCCCGGGTCGGACGCAGATCGCCGAGGGTGATGATGCGTTCCCCGGCCGCGATCTGGCCGATCACGGTCGGGATCACGGCCCGCATCGACTGACGCGGACCGAAGGTGTTGAACGGCCGCAGCGTCACCACGGGCGTGTCGAAACTGGCGTGGTAGCTGTCCGCCAGCCGGTCACCGCCCGCCTTCGAAGCGGCGTACGGGGACTGGGTGTTGATCGGGTGGTCCTCGGTGATCGGCACCGTCTGCGCGGTGCCGTACGTCTCGCTGGTCGAGGTGTGCACCAGCCGGGGCGTACCGAGGGCGCGCACCGCCTCCAGCACATTGAGCGTGCCGGTGACATTGGTGTCGACGTAGCTGTGCGGCGCCTGGTACGAGTACGGGATCGCGATGAGCGCGGCCAGGTGGTAGGCACACTCGGCGCCTTCGAGCAGGGAGCGCACCGATCCGGGGTCGCGGACATCGCCGAGGACGATCTCGACCTGGTCGAGGACGTCCTTCGGCAGGGTCTCCAGCCAGCCGTAGGAGGAGAACGAGTTGTACTGCGCCATGGCCCTCACCCGGTGCCCCGAGGCGACCAGCGCCTCGGTGAGGTGGGAGCCGATGAAACCCTCGGCTCCGGTGACGGCGGCGAGTGGTGCGGTGGTCAACGCGTACTTCCTTTCGGCTGATGGTGCGGGGTGATGTGTCTTGTGTGGGCCGGGTTCGATGGGCTGGGGGCGGTACGTCGTCCCGCCGGGCGTGGCGCGTGGCGCGTGCCGCGCCCGGCGGGTGGACTCATGCGTGGGGTGCGGGTCGTCCCAGCAGGCGCAGCGCCCAGCCGAGCAGGCCCAGCGTCGCCGCCCCGGTACAGACCGACAGGGCGTCCAGGGCGATGGGCGGGTCGGCCAGGGTGAGCGCGCCGGCCACCGCGGCGGCGGCCAGGGACAGCACGGCCGGAGGCCACGCCACCCCGAACGCCTGGAGCAGCAGGGCGATCCACAGGGCCGCCGCGAGCAGCAGCAGCGGAACGGGCGGGGAACCGGTGAGCAGCGCCAGCGGCAGCAGCGGCAGCAGATAGCAGCCGAGACACAGGGCGAGGACGCCCGCCGAACGCAGCCGGAACCCGGCCGGTGTCGCACTCGCCCGCAGCGCCGCCACGGACAGCCCCCGGAAGCGGTACAGCAGCCATTCGGCGAGCCCCATGCTCACGGTCAGCACGATCACCGCCCAGGGCTCCTCCCGCCCGAGCAGCAGCACCAGCGTGCCCGCCGCCAGCCCGAACAGGCCGTACGGCAGTGACCGGCCGAGCGGAGGCCGTACGGTGTCCGCCGCCGGGGCGGTGCCGTCGAGGGCGGTGCGCAGCACCACCGCGGCGGCACCGACCGTACCCACCAGGGCCAGCAGCGGCAGCCCGGCGCGCAGCACATCGCCCGGCTCCCACCACGGCAGTACCGCCGCCCCGGCGACCAGCGGCGCGAGGGAGGCCAGCAGCAGCCGCTCCCTGCCCAGCACCAGCAGCACACCCGCCGCCGCGAGATACATCGACTGGGCCGCCGCGGCGACCATCGCGGCGCCCGAGCCGGAGAGCAGGATGCCGGCCCCGGTCGCCGCAGTCGCGCCGAGGGGAGCGCCCTTGAGCAGGGTGACGGCCGCTTCCCGGCGGCCGGCGACCATCCGGGCGAAGGCCCGGTGGCCGAGCGCCTGCCCCCACGCCCAGGAGACGAGACCGGCCACCACCAGTACGGCGAGGGCACGGTCGGCGTCCCACAGGGGCGAGGTGAGCACATACGCCAGCCCCGGCAGCGCGAACAGGGCCCCGCGCAGGGCGGAACGGACATGGTCCGGGCGCCAGGGGTCGGGTGGCGACTCGGGTTCCGGGAAGGTGCGCGGCACCTTCTCGTAGAGCGCGGCGGCCAGGGAGAAGAGGTTGCGGTGGCCGTACCGCTCCTTGATCAGCTCACCGGTCAGGCCCTCCGACTCCAGTAGCGCGGCGACCTCGTAGGGGTGCACGGCGGGACCGATCCGATCGGCCAGCTCGGCCGCCAGTTCGTCGACCGCCGCGTGGTCTATCTCGAACCTGGGCCGGCGCAGCGTCATCGTCTCGTCCCATCGCAGGGCCTTACGAAGCGGGGCTTTGACCATGCGCAGGGCGAGGGTCTCGCCCTGGCTGCCGTCGGGGTCGAGAGGCATCGGTCCGCTCATCCGGCCATGCTCCTCGTGCTGATGACGGCCGCGCCCACGACCGGCTCCGGCCGGTGGGCGGCCGGGCTCCACACCCGGGCGGCCGAGGCCAGTTCCAGATAGATCGAGCGAAAGGTGTCGACGGTCTGGCGCAGGGTGAACTGCTCGATCACACGCGCCCGCGCCGCCTCGCCCATCTGGCGGCGGCGCTGCGGATCGCCCAGCAGCTCCAGCGCGGCGTCCGCCATCAGCTCGGGATCGCGTGGCGGGACCACCAGACCGGCGCTGCCGACGGCTTCGCGCACACCGCCGACATCGGTGGAGACAGTGGCCCGCCCGCACGACATGGCCTCGATCAGGGTGAACGGGAAGCCCTCGCTGATGCTGGAGAGCATCACGACGTTCCCGGCGGCGTAGGCGTCCTTGATGTCGTCGACCCGTCCCTCGAAGGTGACCGCGTCACCGTGACCGAGGTCCGCGGCGAGGGCTTCGCAGCGCTCGCGGTAGGACTCGCCGCCGCGCGGTGTACCGCCGAACAGCCGGAGGGTGGCATTGGGGATCTTGCCCCGGACCAGGGCGAAGGCGCGTATCAGGGTCTCCAGGTCCTTGATCGGGTCGACCCGGCCGGCCCAGCTCAGGGTGGGTGCGACCGGTTCGGGCCCGGCCGGGGGGAAGGCGCTGGGGTCGACGCCGTTGTAGACGGTGCGGATCGACTCGGGTGCGGCCCCGCCCTCCTCCTCCCACAGCCGGTTGTACCGGTTGCCCGGGGTGATCAGCGCCGCACGCCGGTAGGTCTCCTCGGCCAGCAGCCGGAAGAATCCGAGGACGACGGCCTTGACGGGCCAGCGGTAGGGGGCGGTGCGGTAGCCGAGGTAGCGCTCCCGCAGATAGACACCGTGCTCGGTCAGCAGCAGTGGCACACCGTGCTGTTCCAGCGCGGCGAGCCCCGGCAGCGCGGCGACCCCGCCGCTGACCGCGTGCGACACCCCGTCCCGGGGCAGCGGTGTGGCCAGCGGGCGCAGGGCGTGTTCCAGCAGGCCCGTCGCGGTGATCGCGTCATGCAGCGTCGGGCGGGCCTCCCGTACGGTCAGGCCCGGCCGGTTCCACACCGCGGTCAGCAGGCCGATCGCCTGGTCGTCGCGGAGGAAGGGGCTGAGCGTGCCCGCCGCCGCGGCCCGGGCCATGGTGTAGAGGGCGGGGGCGAAGCCGTGCTCGGCGCGCGGGTCGAGCAGGGCCGCGAGGAACTGCTCGTAGGCGAGGGCGAGTTGGTTACGGCTCCGGCCGCGCGGCGGGCGGCCGTCGGGCGCGGGACCCCACATGGGGACGGAGTCGACATGGGTGACATGGGCGGGGACATCCCAGACGAGGGGTTCGCGTCCGGTGCCGGTCACGGCGATCACCTTGAAGTCGAGATCGGGCATTCCGGTGACGAGCTGGTCGCACCAGACGCTCACCCCGCCGTGACTGTGCGGGTATGTGCCTTCGGTGAGCAGGGTGACGCGCGTCGCTGCGAGACGGCGCGCGCCATCGGAAGCGTGCATGGATGGGCTCCACGGCTGAGGTCGGTGGTGGGTGCAGCGACCCCGGCCGCACTCGGTGCGGCCGGGGCAGAGGCCGCGCTCAGGTCTCCGGGAGGTACGGCACCTGCCGGCTCGCGCCGGGGGGCACCGTGGTCGCGGGTGCGGTGGAGGTGGCCGCCCCCGCGGTGTCGTCGATCGCGGCCGGGGCGGCCGGGGCCGACGGCAGGGTGAAGGTGAGTGGCTGCCCCGCCGAGGCGGTCCAGCCGGACACCGCGCCCGCGTAGGCGCCGCCGAACGCCGAGCCGCCCAGGGTGGTGCCGGTGGGCAGGGTCGCGGTGACGGCCACGCCGTTCGGCGCCTCGACGGTCACCGTGTCGCCGACGCGGTAGGCGGTGACCTGACCGGCGGCGAGCGCCGCGGCCCAGTCGGCGCGCCGCTGCATCTCGATGCCGAGGTCCTTCATCGGAAGGTTCACCACGGGCGTGCTCGCCGCGAACAGGGCGTCATAGCCGTCGAGGACACCGTCGAGGACGGGGTAGGCGATCCGGTCCTCGGCCAGGTTCGACTGGTGGATGAAGTGCGGCTTGGGATCGTTGGCGAGCACATGCCCGAGTGCGGTCCTGGTCTCCAGCGGCACGATGTATTCGGCGTAGCCGGTCGCGGTGTCGAGCGGCGCCGCGAGGCAGGTGGTGGTCGCCGGATTGTCCTCGCAGATGCCACTGCCGCCCTGGGCGCGGCTGGTGTAGATCCAGTTGTACTCGTCGACCTGCTCGGCGGCCCGCCCGGCGTTGTAGAAGATGTTCATCGGGTAGCGCGGGACGGTCGTCGCGGGGCCGGCCGCACGCTGTACGGGGTCACGGGAGCTGTCCGAGGCGAGCCACTCGATACCGTTGGCGGCGAGCGCGGGAGCGAGATTGGGGTTGTCCACCGGCTGCTGCGGAGAGATCTGCAGACCGGAGTGCTCGCCGGTCACCAACTCCTCGTTGTCCAGCTCCAGTCCGACGGACTCGCCCCAGACCCGGTTGGTGGCGATCTCGTCGGAGATGGTGGCCTCGCTGACCCACTGGGTACTGCCGTTCGCGTTGGTGGCGCACACCCACGGCACCACGGTCACGTTCTGCACACAGCCGAGATAGGGGTGCGAGTAGGTGTGGTTGACCCAGCGGAAGCTGCTCTTGTCC
This sequence comes from Streptomyces sp. NPDC093252, assembly GCF_040683675.1. Lineage (NCBI taxonomy): Bacteria > Bacillati > Actinomycetota > Actinomycetes > Kitasatosporales > Streptomycetaceae > Streptomyces > Streptomyces sp. NPDC093252. Next base: position 15,350 of record NZ_JBFBEM010000027.1, read on the forward strand.
TCGATGAACTCGTCGGCGAGCAGATCCACGCCACCGTTGTCCTCGCGCTGGTTCACGCTTCCTGCGCCGTTGTAGACCATGTCGAGGGTGATGCCCTGCTCCTGCTGCCAGGTGACGGCGGCGTCGACATCCGCCGGGGTCATCCGGATCGGATCGGACACGCCCTGCCCCGGGGCACAGTCGATGTCGCCCGGCGTGCAGTTGAGTGTGGAGTCCCAGCGGTCGTCCGCCGCGAACACATCGTCGACATGCACACCGAAGTAGTTGCGGGAGGCGCCGAGGTGCACCCCGCCCGTCATCCACTCCACGATGCCGCGCGCCAGCAGCCGGAACTGCTGCTGGTACTGGTTGTAGACGAAGGTGACGACAAGTTCGCGCCGCCCGTCGTGCCGGTACTCGCCGACCAGCGACCCACGGGTCGTCCGCCCCGGGATCGGGGCGTCCACGTAGCTGGTGAAGTCGGCGCCGGGCGCGGGAGTCGACAGATAGCCGTAACTCTCACCCACGGTCGGTGAGTTGTTCTCGAACGGCACGGCTCCTTCGAGATACCCGAACGGCCCCGCCGCACCGGCAGTGGTCACCTGCGCGGTGACCCCGTCCAGGCTGCCCGAGTAGCCGCCGTAGACCGGGTACTGAAGTCCGGCCTGGGGACGGGCGTAGGTGTAGGCGTCGACCTGCGGAATCGCGTACGTCTGCTCGTAGGAGACCAGCGCCGCCATCTCGGCACTGCCGGCCGCGAACGGATTGTCGTTGGGCAGCACGACCGCCTGGTACTTGGCGCGCGGCACGCTGCCGGCCGTGTCCGCGAGGAAGGCCGCGTTGATCACGGGTCTCGCGGGATCGGTGAGATCGATCTCGGTGTACGGCGTTCCGGCGGTCCCGAGTTCGGACGCGATGGCGTCGGTGGCCGGGCCACCGTCGCTGACGATCAGGACCCGCAGATCGATGCGGGGCGTGACGGTGTCGGCGTGTGCTGTGGCCGGGGCCAACAGCGCGGCGATGGCCGCGCCCACGGTGAGCGCGGCCGTGCGTATGGATCGCTTCATGCGGTGAATTTCCCTCCCCTGGCAGGGGTGGGTCACCGCTCCTGCACAGAGCGGACGCACCCCCCCGATGCGCCGCGCCACGCCCCCCTAAGACGTTCGCTGACGCACTCGCAGCATCCATGGTGATGTTCTTGTGTAGCTTTTGTGGTCCAGAAGCGGAACGTGGCGGAAAAGTGCGGGCGACGGGTTGGGGGACGAATCGGCCCGCGCGGCCCGTCCGGAAGGTGCGTTCTCGCCAGGTCCGGACCCAGGCGGATTATATGTTCGCAGGTCAGGGTCCTGCCCCCGGTCGCTGTCGGCCCCGCTGTCTTTGCTCCGCCATGACCGCACATCCTCGACAGGGCCGTATACGTCCCCGTTTTTCGTCTGGTTACATCCCATGTGGATCTCGGTATGCGGATGGCGGCCGTCCCCCGGAGTCGGCCGCCCTGTGAACCGCCTGTGCGTCAGGCGCAGAGCACCCGGGTCTCGGGGGTGTAGACCGGACCGCCGCTGATGCTCGTGCTGTCGCTGAACTCGATGTAGTTGTACGAGTAGAAGCCGATGTTGCCGTTGCAGCCGGAGGCGGCGTCGACCGACAGCGTGAGGGTCACGGTCCGGCTCTGGCCGGGCGGGATCGTGGCGCCGTAGTTGGAGCCGAGATTCGCGGGACCGGTACCCGAACACGGGACGGAGCCGCCGCCCGGGGTGGCCAGCGTGCAGCCGGTGAAGCTGTACAGCAGGTCGGGCCGCTGGGTGGTCAGCCACGTCGGGTCGATCGTCTGGTAGACGAACCAGATGTCGTAGGTGTGGTTGTTGGTGAGCGTCATCGACAGGCTCACCGAGCCGCCGGGCGTGGTGGTGGCGGCGCTCGTGCTGAACGTGAGGTCGGCCTGGGCGGCGCTCGCGGACGGCGTGAAGCCGAAGACGGCGAGCGCGACGGCGAGAACGGAGGTGAGCCCGAAGCGTCTGAGCAGAGTTGATCGCATGGCCAGGGAGGCTAGGCAGATCGGACGCGCAGCGTCTGCCCCGCGACGCCCCTCGAACGTGCCCCGCGGCCGAAAGTGTGCGATGCGTGAAGACGGTGTGGAGGCGTCGTCACGTACCGTTCGATCGGTATCCGCGCACTCCACGGAGTGTGAGGAGGAAGGGGACCGAGGAGCGGACGGGACCCGGGCGGGAAGGTGCGGCCCGTGGGGGAATTGGCGAGTTTCCCAGGGGGCGCGGAGTTCCTGACACACCTCACGTATGGCCGACTTTCACAGGAGGTCCATCGGTGGCGGGGTATCGGCCGGGCCGTCATGGTGTCCATCACGGGCTCGGTGGAGGCGGGCAGGGGTACCGGTGAGCGGCGGCGGCAGAGTCGGTCGCCATGCCGTCGGCCCGTCGGACAGTGGGTGGACCAATGCCCTGTCGCTCGCGTCGATGCGCAGGGAGATCCCCGTGGAAGCCGCCCGAGAGCGATGACCTGATCAGTCCTCGACGGTGATCGGACCGCGGCTGACCGCAGTCGCTGCCCGCCTCGCCGACCACGTGGATGTCGGCCTCGTTCGCCGGCATCCCGCCGCAGCCCGGCCCGCACGACCGGATGGTCGTCGACGATGGGCACGGTGATCGGTTCGGGTTCCGTCATTGAGGTACCTCCACCGGGATCGTGGTCCCCTCGCCCGGCGTGCTGCTCCTAAGCTGCCTGCTCCCGCCGAGCTTCCCGGTCCTTCTGCGCATTCCCGCCAGCCCGTACCCGTGCGGGGGCGGTTGGCGTCCATACCGTCCCCGTCGTCGCTCACCCGCACCGCGATGATGGAGCAGTGATCTTCAGGGATTGTGGCGGTCCTGTTCTGGTGTCCTGCCTTTGGGTTCGGCCTTGGGGACCAGCGGAACAGTCAGTAACGCCAAGCACTTGATCTCGGGCTTCTTGTCGAAGCGGGTGGCGATGCCCCGCCGGGCCTTCAGCCTGTTGATGGGATGAACTGCGGCCTGCCAGCGGCCCGCCCCCCGGTCAGGACGATGGCCGGCGGGCGGCACGTGCGCCCGCCGGCGACGTGGACCCTGCCGGTCCGCCCGCCCCCGGAGCGCCCGAGCAGGACGGCCTCCAGACGGAGCCCGCGCCGGCGCCGGACACGCCTCCGCTCGTCCCAGTCCGGGCCGCCTGCGATGTCCTGCCCGGCTTCTTCCTCCGGGACTCCCCCTTCTGCCGGGCCCTGCCCGCCTCTTCGGCCGCCATCTCCAGGTCGGCCCGCGCGTCCGGGTCGAGGCGCATCCCGGCGGCGTCGTGGTGGGCGCGGACGGTGGTGGAATCCACGCCGACCAGCGACAGGTCCACCTCACCCCGGCTTCGCGGCCTCCGCGATCGCACCCTCCAGCAGGGCCTCGAAGACCCCGGCGTCCCGCCACTGCCGGAAGCGGTTGCGGACCGTCGTGTCACGCAACACGGTCTATCGGATCAGCCGCGACCACGAGGGCCGAACCCCACAGATTGATCACGACTCAATACGCGCACTAGATCCGCGAGTTGCGCACGGACTGCCACACGGCACCGGCCAGCGCGCGCGTCGCCCGCGGGACGGACAGATGCTCGTGCTCGCGGTACAGGGCCCAGTTGTACTGCACGAGTGACAGCTTGTTGGAGGACAGTGATCCCGCCTGGTGGGCCCGGTACACCGCGAGCGGCTCGGCCAGCCCCCGGGCGTCGGCGCCGTCCCGCATGATCGACAGCCACAGGGCGTAGTCCTGGCGCTTGCGCATCTCCGGCATCAGCCGGGTGCCGAGGGCCGCGCGGTCGTACATGGCGGTCAGGGCGCCGATGTAGTCGCGGACCAGCATCGCGCGGTAGTCCACATGCTCCCGGGCCCGGACCACCCGCCCGTTCGGAACCCAGCCGGTGCTCTCGCCGTCGTAGTCGGCGTCCATCTTGTAGTAGGAGGTGAACGTCAGGGGCGCGGTGCCCTCGGCGGCGAAGGCGAGCTGCTTCTCGGTCTTCTCGGGAAGCCACATGTCGTCGCTGTCGAGGAAGGCGATGTAGTCGCCGCGGGCCCGCGCGATCGCCAGGTTGCGGGCCCGGCCCGCGCCGCCCTGTTCGGCCGCGCGCTCCGGCAGGACCCGCTCGTCCCGGGCGGCGAACTCGCGCAGCAGGTCCATGGAGCCGTCGGAAGACCGGTCGTCGGTGATCAGCAGCTCCAGATCGGTGTGGGTCTGTGTGAGCACCGACCGGACGGCCGCGCCGAGGGTGGTTGCCGAGTTGTACACGGGCATCACGACTGACACCAGGGGCACAGCGGTTCTCCTTGCCAGACCAGGAACGAACGACGGTCCATTCAAGCACCGCGATCGAGCGGGGGCTGACATGCGCCTGTCCTGCCCGCCCCGGGGGGGTGATCGGGGCGGGCAGGAACACCGGGGCGGATCCCTGCGGCTCCGTTCCGGGGGGCAAGCTACTGCCAGCTCGGGGGATCGGCCCCGTCGGCTCAGGGGGATCGGTCCGCTTGGCTCGGGGGGGGGGATCGGCCCGGACGGCTCAGGGGGATCGGTCCGGTCGGCTCGGGGGGGATCGGTCCGGTCGGCTCGGGCGGAGTGCGCCTACGTCTGATAGGCCGTGCGGCCGGGCAGGTCGGCGACGAGGTCGCGGTAGTACGCGCCGATCAGCTCACGCTCCTGTGCCGCGGGTCCGGGGGCGGCGCTCTGGTAGTGCCGTAGCTGGGTGTTGCCGATCGCCATGACGGGCAGGAGGTCGGCTGCCGGGGAGGGGGGAATGCCCAGGGCGTCGGCGAGGGTGTCGCCGTGGAAGTCGCGCGCCAGCGCGAGCAGCATCGCCCGTGCCCCCGCCTCGGTCACGAAGGAGCCGGGCCCCGCCGCCATGACCTGCACGGCGGCGTCGTACAGGGCCGATACCAGGGCGCGGCTGTTGTCGTCGGGAGGTGCGATGGTGGAATCGAGCAGGTCCAGGAGCGGCGATGCGCCGGCGTGGTCCTCGATGCCGAGGAAGAGGTCCTCGTCCAGGCCGAGCAGATGGGCGATGTACCACCAGTACCGGTACAGCCGCCGCTGCTCCCTGTCGTCGAGTGCGAAGCCCACGCGCTCCAGGAGGAGGAAGGGGACGGTGGTGAAGGCGAGCCAGGTCCGGGCGGTGTCGACCTGGTTGATGGGCACGCCCCACCGCGCGGTGTCCCACCCGTGCTCGATGGCTGTCGAGCGGACGCGGGCGTGCAGCAGCCGGACCTGAGCCGTCTGCACATACCCGGGAGCGCCGTGCAGCAGTCCGCCCGGGAGGATGGCGTTCGCCCGCCACACCCCGGTCTCGGCCAGTCGGCGCGGGGCCATCCTGTCGAACTGTCCGGTCTGGACGAGGAGCTTGGCGATACTCGGTGAGCGGTAGGTGTGGGTGAGCGAGCCGGCGACGAACGCCAGGAGGTTCCAGTGCGGAGGAACCGACAGGGAGACGGAGTCCCCGGCGGCCAGCGCCTCGTGGTCGACCCACTCGGGGGCGGATTCGAGTCGGCGCAGCAGGGCCGCGACGGCCGGCGGCGGGCTGTCGAGGCTGTCCAGGCCCTCGGCGAGGCCACGGTTGAGGAGGTGGCGGGCGTCCTTTCCGAGCGCGTCCAGTTCCGTGATCACCGCGTCGGCGAGCGGATCGCCCGCAGTGAGCATCCTGGCCATGGTGTCGGCCGTCTCGCCATGTGCGGCCCGCGCCGCTTCGAGGCCGATGAGCCGCTGGGGGTACCGCGGAGGGTCCTGTGCCGGGGTCATGCACTGACTCTCGCGGAGGGCGGGCCGGGGTGCCGGGAGCGCCGCGCGAGGGATTGGGGGCGGATTCACCTGGTTTCGGAGGAACAGGGGCGCGGTAGCACGAGGGCGGGGTGAGGGTGCCGTGCGGCCTCCTCGGTGGCTCATCACCGCTCAGGCGGGGGTGACCGCCTCCATGGCGTCGTCGATGAGCTGGGCGAGGCTGCGGGACTGGTCGCCCCGGGCCCAGGTGGTCTTGGCTGCGGCCAGGCAGGCGACCGCGGCGCCCACGAGGGCCGGGGTGCGGGGGTCGTTCCGGTCGTGGTCCCCGGTGCGTTCGCGGACGATGTCGACCCAGCGCTCCTGGAGCCGGGCCAGACGCTCGTACAGACCGGCGTGCAGGGCGGGGTGCGCGTGGATGAGGCGTACGTTCCCGGCGGCCTGGGCGGTGCGTTCCGGGTCGTCGAAGTACTCGGCCACGGTGTCGAAGCAGCGCCGGAACGAGGTCCACAGCGGCTCGTCGCCCGGACGGGCGGTGAGCTGCTCCACGAGTTGGTCGGCAAGGAGGTCGTACTTGCCGAGCATCAGCTCCTCCTTCGAGGCGAAGTAGCGGAAGAAGGTGCGCCGGGACATGCCCGCGGCCTGCGCGATCTCCTCGACCGTCACCGACTCGTAGCCGTGCTCGGCGAACAGGGACTGCGCGAGGGTCACCAGTTCCTCGCGCATGGCCCGGCGGGCCCGCTCCCGCACGGGTACGGCCGTGGTGCTCTGCTTCATGGCCCCACCCTACCACCGAGCGCCAGCTTTGACACTGGGTGACACTTTAGGCATACAGTTGCAGCGGGGGGTGTTCCACCCGCCCTGTCCGTCCGCAAGGAGGCATCCGCCATGACCACCAGGCGCAAGGCGCTCATCCCGATCTCGTCGGCCCGCGAGCTTCCGCTGGCCGAGCCCGTGGAGGTCCCGTCGATCTCCACCGGGTTCTTCCTGGTCGAACTCGCCCAGGTTCTGAAGGAGTTCGAGGACACCCATGACTTCGTCTTCACCACCCCGGACGGGAAGGTGCCGCAGCTCGACGTCAACGGCCTGGCGCTGTCCATCCACGCCATTGAGAAGATCGGCAACGCCCAGGCGTCCGCGTCGCTGGCCCAGCACCGGGGTTCCTTCGACCCCCACCGCTTCCGCGCCCGCCGGGTGCCCCTGGCCGAGCGCCGGGAGCAGGAGCTGAGGCTGCTCGAAGGCCACCTGGGGCGCGTGCCCGTGTCCGAGGCGCTGCCGAAGACCGACAAGGAGGTGGCCGACTTCCGTCCCGGGCTGGTGGAGCGCCTGTCCCGGCTGGAGGAGAAGACCTTCCCCTCCTTCGAGGAGGTCCTGGCCCGCCATCGCGCGCCGGACGACCCTTTCGACCTGGGCGGATTCGACTTCGTGCACGTCCCCGGCGGTCACGCCCCGATGGTCGACTTCCGCGACAATCCGTGGTTCGGCGAGATCCTGCACCTCGCCCGTGAGAAGGGCGTCCCGATGTCCCTCATCTGCCACGCCCCGATCGCCCTGACCTCCACCGCGCAGCGGGTCGACGAGCGGGGCTGGCCCGTGCCGGTCGGTGACAACCCGTTCCGGGGGACGAAGATCGCCGCCGCCGGCAAACGCGCGGGCAACCTGATGCTCAGGATCGGCTACCCCAGCGTCCCGGGAAAGCGCACCCGGCTGCACTACCACGTGGACGAGGCGCTGGAGGAAGCCGGTTTCCCGGTCTCGGGCACCCTCAACCCCAGCAGCGTCAGGGTCGTCTACGATCCGGCCCTGCGGCTGCTCACGGGCAACGGCCCGCAGGCCATCGACCAGCAGACCCGGCGGCTGCGCAGCGTCCTGGCCGAGACACCGGCGCGGGTGTAGGCGGACGCGAGCGCGAGGGAGGGGGCGGGCCCGGTCCGGGTCCGCCCCCTCCCTCGCGCACCCCACCTGTGCGGCGCGCCGGTGCCGGGGTCAGCGGTTCCCGGCGGCCAGTTCGGCGATGTCCCGGCCCTGCTGCCATGTCTCCAGGCGTGCCTGGTAGGTCTTCTCCACCTGGGCGTAGGGAGAGGTGCCGAAGAAGACCCGCAGCGGCGGCTGCTCGGCGTCGGCCAGTGCGAGGATCGCGGCGCCCGCGTCGGCCGGGTCGTAGCTGGGGTTACGGGCCGCCGCGACCGCCAGCGCCTCACGCACCGGCTGGTACGGCGGCTGCCCCGCGGCCCGCACCGCGCTCGCTCCGCCCCAGTCGGTCCGGTAGCCGCCGGGCTCGACCAGGCTCACCTTGATGCCGAGGTGAGCGGTCTCCTGGGCGAGCGACTCACTGAGCCCCTCAAGCGCCCACTTGGAAGCGTGATACGCGCCGAGCAGCGGGAAGGCGACCACACCGCCCGACGACGAGATCTGGATGATGTGCCCGCGGCCCTGCTCACGCAGGATCGGCAGCACCGCCTGGGTGACATGGAACGGCCCCAGGACATTGACCTCCAACTGCTGCCGCAACTCCTCGGCACCGACCTCCTCGACGGCGCCGAACAGCCCGTATCCGGCATTGTTGACGACCACATCGAGCCCGCCGAAGGCCCCGTACGCGTCGGCGACGGCGGCGAAAACCGCCTCGCGCTCGGTCACGTCGAGCGCCAGCGGGAGGAACCCGGCACCGTACTCATCGGCGAGATCGGCCAGCGCGCCGATGTCGCGCGCCGTCGCCGCGACCCGGTCGCCGCGCCCCAGGGCCGCCCGCGCGAACTCCTTGCCGAACCCGCGCCCGGCACCGGTGATGAACCATGTCTTGCCCACGACGATCAGCCCTTCTCGCATCCGAATGGATCCATCGATCCCTTCACAGGGTGACTTGTGTGGCATCCAGTGTCAATTTAGCTCGCGAGTGTCGCCGGAAGCGGGCGGGCGCCCCGCGCCGAGGTCAGGACGGATCCGCCACCCCGGCCTCCGGGGCGTCCCCGGTACGCCACAGGTGGAGTGCACCGGAGTCACGGAGCCCCTCGGTGACCCGATGCCGTTCGGTGTCGGTGAGGGTGAGGGCGTTCAGCCGGTGGCGCCAGTCCTCGATGTCGCCGGTGTCCTCCAGGGCGGTGGCGAGTTCGATGAGGGTGGCGAGTGCGCGGGCCACGTCCAGGGGCGGGGCGGTGTCCCCGTGCCGACGCAGGGCCGTGGTGAGGACGCGCAGGGCGATGCGGTCGTCGTTCTTGAACTCGCTGAAGATCCTGGCGTTGTCCCATGCCCTGGCCAGGCCGGTGAGGCTCCTGGAGCCGCCGTACTCCAGCTCCGCCGGTTCGTCCCGCTGAATGAAGATGATGGAGTTGCCGGACGGGTCGACGACGGTGAACCGGCTCGCCCCGGGCCTGTACCGGGTGATGCGCGGCCTGCCCTTGGCCAGGACCTTGCCGTAGGCGGCGCGAAGCCGTTCCACTCCAGCACCAGATAGATGTAGGGCCGGGTCTGCCGGTAGGTGACCTCGAAGCCGAGCGCCTGATAGAACTCCAGCGTCTGCGCCACCGACACACAGGGCATCACCGGCACCGTCGTCTCGTTCGCCCGCACCATCGCGTCTCCCATGCTCGTCGGCCGCGGTCCGCTCCGGGCCGGATGCACGGCGCGGGACCTGCCGCGGGACTCACTACTGCGGCACGGCATCAATCACGGAACGCCCCCGCCGTCCCCCCGGACTCCCGCGGGGGAATCGGGCGGCGCATCTCCTCGTAGCCGCTCACGTACTCCATGTGCTGCACGCCGATGAAGTGGTCGAAGACGATGCTGGTGGTGGTCGCGGCCACCGGGCCCGTGCTGAGTCTCGTGGCGACGAAGTCCCGCAACTGCGCGCTCGATGTGCACGCGACATGGATCAGGAAGTCGTCCGGGCCGCCCATGAAGAACACATTGAGCACCTGCGGGAAGCGAATGACACGGCCCGCGTATGCCTTCACCTGGTCCCGGGCCTGGGCCTGGAGCCGTACGAACACGATGGCCTGGATCGGAAAACCGAGCGCCTCGTAGTTCACGAAGGTGTTGATCGACTTGATGACACCCAGCTTTTCGAGCCGCTTGATCCGGGCGTGGCAGGTGGACGGGGCGATGCCGGCCCTGCGGGACAGGTCGCTGTTGGATATCCGCCCGTCCGTGGTCAGTTCCCAGAGCAGGATCTCGTCGATCTCGTCGATCTTTATCTCTCTGGACCGTTCGTTCGCGTAGCCCGGCATGGGTGACCTCCTTGTGCGGAGCCTGGGCCGACGGGTCGCGGTCCGTCCGCGAGGCGGCAGAACATTCGGAGGCGCCCAGGCAACGTCGACCCTGGGTGAAGAATCTGCCCGAGTCAAGCGTGTGTCCGAAGAATGTTCAGACCTTGCGGCGCTCCGGCGAACGTTCTCCCAGCATGGTGTCAGGTCACCCCGGGACGGGTGGTCGGCGGGCCCACCCGTGCCGGGCCGCACCACGCCGGGCCGCGATGCGGTGAGGCCGCCACCGGTCACCCTCACCCCGGAGCCGTCACAACCCTGCAAGGGAGCAGCAAGCCAGTGATTCCTGCAATCCCAGCAACTCCAGCAAGTCCAGCAAGTCCAGTGACTTCAGCGACTCCAGCGATTCCGGAGATTCCAGCGACTCCAGCGATTCCGGCAAAGGGCACGTCCGAACGGAAGGCGTGGCTCGACCGGTTGGCCGACCGCGCGAAGTTCATCCGGCTGGAAACGGTGCGGCTGTCCAGGATCGCCGGGGCGGGCCACTACACCTCGTCGTTCTCGGCCGCGGAGCTGTTCGCCGCCCTCTACTACGGCGTGCTCAACTACAGGCCGGGGGAGCCCGGGTGGGCGGACCGGGACCGGTTCGTGCTCAGCAAGGGGCACGCCGCGATCGGGCTGTACCCGGTGCTGGCCGACGTGGGCTTCTTCGCCCCGTCCGCACTCGACACCTACACCCGCCTGGGCAGCCCGTTCGGCGACCACCCCGACATGAAGAAGATCCCGGGCATCGACTTCAGTTCGGGTTCGCTCGGCCATGGGCTGTCGATCGCCGTCGGCATGGCGCTGGGCGGGCGGGTCGGCGGCCGTCCGTACCGGACCTTCTGCATGCTCGGCGACGGTGAGCTGCACGAGGGCCAGGTGTGGGAGGCGGCCAACGCCGCCGGTCACTACCGGCTCGGCCGGCTCGTCGCGATCGTCGACCGGAACAAGCTGTGCATCGACGGCTTCACCGACGATGTGATGAGCGTCGAGCCGATCGAGGACCGGTTCCGCGCGTTCGGCTGGGAGACCCACCGGGTCGACGGCCATGACCCCGACGCCGTGCTCGATGTCTTCGACGCGCTGCCCGACGCGCAGGACGGCCCGCCACAGCTCATCGTGGCGGACACGGTGAAGGGCCGTGGTGTGCGGCTCATGGAGTACAACCCCGACTGGCACGTCGGCAATCTCGTCGGCGCCGACTACGACAACGTGATCGCGGAACTACAGGCGGGCCTGCGACCGCTGGAGGCAGCACAGTGACCACGACCCAGGACCAGGCGGAGATCTTCGGCGGCGGCGCCACCGAGCTGCGCGACAAGCGCTCCTTCGACGGCAGCGACACCAGCTCCATACCGGCGTTCGTCTTCGGCGAGGAGCTGGCCGAACTCGCCGACAGCGACCCCCGGATCGTCGTGCTCACCGCCGATCTCGCCAGTGCGAACCGGGCCACCGACTTCGCCGCGCGGCACCCGGCGCGCTTCTTCAATCTGGGCATCGCCGAGAAGGGCATGATCACCACCGCGGCGGGCATCGCGTCCTGCGGCTATGTGCCGTTCGCCGCGACGTTCGCCTCGTTCTCGGCGCTGCTGTGCGCGGAGCAGATCCGCACCGACTGCGCCTATCCGCGGATGCCGGTGCGTATCGTCGGCCACCACTCCGGTATGTCGATGGGGTTCTACGGCACCAGTCACCATGCCCTGGAGGACCTCGGTGTCCTGCGCACGTTCGCCGATCTGACGGTGGTGTGCGCGACCGACGAGAACCATCTGCGGGCGGTGCTGCGGGCGTCGGTGGACCATCCCGGCGCCATGTACATCCGGCTCGGCCGCGGGCGCGATCCCGAGGTCTACGCCGATGTCCCCGATCTCACCCTGGGCAGGGCGATCCGGCTCCGTGAGGGCACGGACCTGACGATCGTGGCCACCGGCAGCGAGGTCAAGCCCGCCCTGGACGCGGCGGAGTCCCTCGCGGCGGAGGGCATCGACGCCCGTGTCGTCGACATGCACACCGTGGCCCCGCTGGACGTCGAGGAGGTGCTGGCCGCGGCCTGCGAGACCGGCGCCGTCCTGACCGTCGAGGAGCACAACGTCACCAACGGGCTCGGCACGGCCGTCGCGGAGGCGCTGTTCGAGGCCGGGGCGCGCGCGGTGCCGTTCCGCAAGCACGGTGTGCCCGACGAGTACATCCCCGTCGGTCCGCCCGCCGCGCTGTACGCCACGTACCGTCTCGACGCCCCCGGTATCGCGGAGGTCGCCAAGGAGTTGCTCCGATGACGAAGACGACGAAGACACCGACGCAGAAGACGCAGACGCAGACGCAGACGCAGACGATGAAGGCGACCAGGACGATGAGCGGGGCGATGGGCGGGAATGACGCCGGTCTGGCCGCGCGGGCGCGGGCGGTGGTCCCCGGCGGGATCTACGGGCACATGGCCGTGCGGGGCTTCTCGGACACGCTGCCGCAGTACATGGCCTCCGGCGACGGCTGCCGGGTCACCGACACCGACGGCACCACCTATCTCGACTTCCTGTGCGGGTGGGGCCCGGTCGTGCTCGGGCACCGCCATCCCGCGGTGCAGCGGGCGGTGGCCGAGCAGCTCGGGCGGGGTGACTGCCTCAACGGCGCGGCGCCGGTGATGGTGGAACTCGCCGAGCTGCTGGTCGACACCGTCGCCCACGCCGACTGGGCGCTGCTGGCCAAGAACGGCACCGACGCCACCACCATGTCGGTGACGATCGCGCGGGCGGCGACCGGACGGCGCAGGGTGCTGATGGCCAGGGGCGCCTATCACGGTGCGGCGCCGTGGTGCACGCCCGTCACCGAAGGGGTCACCCCCGAGGACCGCGCGCATCTCGACTACTTCGAGTTCAACGACCTGGAGTCGGTGCGGGCCGCCGCGGCGCGGGCCGGTGACGACCTGGCCGCCGTGATCGTCTGCCCGCACCGGCAGGATGTGCACCGCGACCAGGAGCTGACCGACCCCCGGTTCGCCCGCGGGCTGCGGGAGCTGTGCGACCGTACGGGTGCCGCTCTGATCCTGGACGACGTGCGGTGCGGCTTCCGCCTCGACCTCGCGGGGAGCTGGGAGCCGATGGGGGTGCGGCCCGACCTGTCGGCCTGGTCGAAGGCCATCGCCAACGGGTACGCGCTGGCGGCGGTCACCGGCACCGACGCGCTGCGGGACGCGGCGAGCCGGATCTACGCGACGGGCTCGTTCTGGTTCTCCGCGGCCTCGATGGCGGCGGCCGTCGCCACGCTCACCGAGCTGCGCGAGACCGACGCGCTGGAGCGGATCGCGCGGGCCGGGCTGCGGCTGCGCGAGGGGCTCGCCGCACAGGCGTCGGCGCATGGCTTCGAGGTGATCCAGTCGGGTCCGGTGCAGATGCCGCTGCTGCGGTTCGCCGGTGACGACGACTTCACCCTGACCCGGCGCTGGACCGACGAGGCCGGTGCGCGCGGGGTGTATGTGCACCCGTACCACAACTGGTTCGTCGGGGCCTCCCACACCGATGCCGACATCGACGAGGCCCTGGAGCGCACCGACGGGGCGTTCGCGGCGCTCACCCGCCGATGAGGATCACCGGGGCGGTACTGGAGGAATCCGGGCGGGCGCGGCCGTTCGCGGAGTCCCGGCCGATCACGGTCGGCGACGTCGACCTCGGTGAACCGGGGCCGACCGAGCTGCTCGTCAAGGTCGCGGCGGCGGGTGTGTGCCATTCGGATCTGAGCGTGGTCGAGGGGCATCGCCCGCGGCCCACCCCGATGCTGCTCGGCCACGAGGCCGCCGGCACCGTCGTGGCCACGGGTGCGGCGGTCACCGACATCGTGCCGGGCCGGCGGGTGGTGATGACGTTCATGCCCCGCTGCGAGCGGTGCGAGGCGTGCGCGGAGGACGGCCGCCTGCCCTGCTCGGCGGGCACGGCCGCCAATGGCGCGGGCACCCTGCTGCACGGGTCGCGCCCTCTGCGCCGGGGCGCCGGGACCGTCCACCATCACCTGGGTGTGTCCGCGTTCGCGACGCATGCCGTGGTCGACCGGGCGTCGGTCGTCGCGGTCGGGGACGACATCCCGCCCGAGGTCGCCGCGGTGCTCGGGTGCGCGGTCCTCACGGGCGGCGGCGCCGTGCTCAACGTCGCGAAACCGGCGCCGTCGGACCCGGTGATGGTCGTCGGGCTCGGCGGCGTGGGGATGGCCGCGCTCATCACGGCGAAGGCACTGGGCGTCGAACGGATCGTCGCCGTCGACACCCTCGACGCGAAGCTCGACCGGGCGACCGATCTCGGCGCCACCGAGACCTACACCCCGGCGCAGGTCGAGCGGCTGGGCATCAAGGCCCGGTACGTCATCGAATGCGCCGGACACCCCAGCGCGTTCGAGACCGCCTTCACCGCCACCCGGCCGGGCGGCACGACGATCACCGTCGGGCTGCCTTCCCCGGCCGCGCGCGCGACCCTGTCCCCGCTGACCGTCACCGCCGAGGCCAGGACCGTCGTCGGCAGCTATCTCGGCTCCGCCGTGCCGTCCCGCGACATACCCCGCTACGCGCAGATGTGGCGGGAGGGGAGACTGCCGGTGGAGAAGCTCATCTCGTCGCGGATCGAGTTGGGCCGGATCAACGAGGCGATGGACCTGCTCGCGGACGGGCTGGCCGTCCGGCAGGTGATCGTGTTCTGACCGACCCGGCCGGATTCCCCGGGCTCCCCGGATTCCCCGCACTCCCCCACGGGCGTCCCGCCGCTCCCGGCTTCCGCTGTCGGCGGGACCCGGACCGAAGAACGTTCGGAGCGGAGCGGATCCGCGTCAGCGGGGGACCGAAGATCATCGAAGATTCCCGACCACCCTCGGCACGATCTTCGGATATCGCTCGCCGGACAAAAGTGATCTGCATCATAGTCGGCACACATGCCGCGAGGGATCACGAAACCATCCCCAGCACCACCTTCCCACCCCACTCATCCCCCACCGAACCCACGCGGCGCCGCGCCGCGCCCCCGAGAGGAGCCCACCCACCCATGAGCACCGAGACAGAGACCCTCGTCCGGTACCGGATGTCGATCGCGGGACAGGACCGCGACAGCGCGTCCGGCGAGGTCATCGAGGTCCGCGACAAGTACGACGGCGCCGTCATCGGCACTGTCCCCGCCGGCACCGCGGCCGACGCGCAGGCCGCTCTCGACGCGGCGCGGGACGGCGCCGAGGTCTGGTCCGCCACCCCGGCGTTCGAGCGGGCGGCGATCCTCAAGGCCGCGGCGGCGCAGATCCGCGCCCGGCGCGAGGAACTCAGCGCGGTGCTGTCCGCCGAGAACGGCAAGACCCTCGCCCACGCCACCCTGGAGATCGACACCACCGCCCGGATCTTCGAGGGCTTCGCCGAGGAGTCACTGCGGCTGTTCGGGCAGACCGTCCCCCTCGACATCCAGCAGGGCCTCCAGTCCGACCTGATGATCACCGTCCGGGAGCCGCTCGGTGTCCTGGTGGGCATCCTGCCGTTCAACTTCCCCGCCGAACTGTTCGCCCACAAGGTCGGCGCCGCCCTGGCGGCGGGCAACGCGATCGTGGTGAAGCCGCCGGAGGACGACCCCGTCACCACGATCCTGCTGACCGGGATCCTGCACCGGGCGGGCGTCCCCGGCGCCGCGCTCCAGTTGGTGACCGGGTACGGCGCCGTGGTCGGTGACCATCTGTCGAAGAGCCCCGCCATCGCCGCGGTCACCTTCACGGGCAGCACCGAGGTCGGCTCGGTCATCGCGGCCAACGCCGGCCGCAATGTGGTGCGGGTGTTCCTGGAGCTGAGCGGCAACGACGCCTTCATCGTCTGCGACGACGCCGACCTGGACGCGGCGGTCGAGCATGCCGTCGCGGGGCGGATCTACGCCAACGGGCAGGTGTGTGTCGCCACCAAGCGCATCATGGTGGCGCGCTCCCGCTACGACGCCTTCCTCACCGCCCTGCGCGCGAGGGTGGCGGCCCTGCGGGTGGGTGACCAGACCGACGAGAACACCGATGTCGGGCCGCTGATCAGCGTCGACGCCGCCCGTGAGGTGGAGCGGCAGATCCAGGAGGCGGTGGCGCAGGGCGCGCGCCTGCTGGTCGGCGGCACCCGCGACGGCGCGTTCATCACGCCCGCGCTGCTGGAGATCGACACGAGTGTCGGTATCGCCACCGACGAGGAGATCTTCGGCCCGGTGTTCTCGGTGCTGGCGGTCGACGGGCTCGACGAGGCGATCGAGATCGCCAATGCCTCGCAGTTCGGGCTCAATGCCGCGGTGTTCACCGCCGATCTCAAGCAGGCCATCAGGGCCGGGCGCCGTATCAAGGCGGGCATCGTCTCGGTCAACGGGGGCAACGCCTACCGTCCGGACGTGGCCGCGTTCGGCGGATACAAGAAGAGCGGCATCGGCAGGGAGGGCATCGCCTACACCCTGGACGAATTCACCCAGG
This sequence comes from Streptomyces sp. NPDC093252, assembly GCF_040683675.1. Classification (NCBI taxonomy): domain Bacteria; kingdom Bacillati; phylum Actinomycetota; class Actinomycetes; order Kitasatosporales; family Streptomycetaceae; genus Streptomyces; species Streptomyces sp. NPDC093252. Next base: position 31,782 of record NZ_JBFBEM010000027.1, read on the forward strand.
TCAAGAGCATCGTGCTCCGCGGAGTCATGACCCAGGACTGACCAGACTCAACAGAGTCAACAGTATCGATCGCCCGATCGCATCGGCCCCGGAGTCCTCCTCACCCCACCCCCTTCGTCAGGAAGTCACCCACATGACCACCTCACCGAATTCCCCGCCCCAGGCCACCGCCATGGTTCCCCCGCCCGATGGCGCGGCCGGGCTGCACCGCGGGCTCGGCGTCGGTTCCATCGTGTTCATGGTCGTCGCCGCCGCGGCACCCCTGGCCGTGGTGACCGCCAGTGTGCCGATCATCGTCTCGGTCAGCGGCAGCACCGCCGCACCGCAGTTCTTCCTCCTGGCGACGATCATCCTGGCGCTGTTCTCCGTCGGCTTCACCTCGATGAGCACCTACGTACCGAACGCCGGCGCCTTCTACTCCTACATCCAGCGCGGACTGGGCAGACATGTCGGCGTCGGTGCGGCTGCGCTGGCACTGGGGTCGTACGGCGTGATGCTCATCGGGCTCTACGCCTATCTCGGGGTGGCCACGGCCAAGCTGCTGGCCTCCGTTCACCTGGATGTGCCGTGGTGGGGCTGCGCCATCGGGTGGGTGCTGATCGTCGGGTTCCTCGGCTATCGGGACATCGAGCTGAGTTCGAAGGTGCTGGGGCTGCTGCTGGTCGCGGAGACGCTCGCCGTGGTGATCGTCAACGTCGGGATCATCAGCCGTGGTGGGGACGGCGGGTTCAGCTCCGCGCCGCTGTCGCCGTCCGAGTTCGCGGCGGGGGCGCCGAGTCTCGGTCTGATGTTCGCGTTCTTCTGTTTCATCGGCTTCGAGGCGACCGCGGTGTTCCGCAACGAGGCACGGGATCCCGACCGCACCATTCCGCGCGCCACCTACATCGCGGTGCTGTTCATCGGTGTGTTCTACGCGATCTCGGCGTGGGCGGTGGTGCAGGGACTCGGCATCGGCAACGCCGTCGAGAGGGCCTCGGCGGAACCGGAGAGTGTCGTGCAGGACCTGGCGGTCAGCTATGTCTCTCCGATCCTGACCGATGTGATCCAGGTACTGCTGGTGACCAGCTTCTTCGCCTGTGTGCTGTCGTTCCACAATGTCATCACCCGCTACCAGTTCACGCTGGCGGGCAAGGGTCTGCTGCCGCGCGCCATGGCCGAGGTCGACGCCCGGCACCGCACCCCGTCACGGTCGTCGCTGGCCTTCAGCACGGTCTCCCTGACCGCGATGGTGGCGGTCGCGGTGCTGGGCTGGGATCCGATCGCGCAGATCTACCTGTGGTTCTCCGGCGCGTCGACGCTCGGTCTGATAGCGCTGATGGCGATGACCAGCCTGGCCGTGATCGTGTTCTTCCTGACGAAGGCCCGGAGGCCCAGCCTGTGGCAGGCGGTGATCGCACCGGGGCTGGCGTTCGTCGGGCTCGTCGTGATCATGGTGCTGGTCATCAAGAACTTCCCGCTGCTGGTCGGAAGCACCACCAACGCGATCGTGCTGGGCGGGGTCATCGCCGTGACGTTCGCCCTGGGGGTCGCCGTCGCGGAACGGCTGCGGCGGAGCCGTCCCGGCCGGTACCGGGCGCTGGACGAGGAGGGATGACGGGGGCTGGGTGAGGAGGTGCGCGGGGCGCTGGACGAGGGCGGTGTGACGGACACAGGGCGAGGACGTGTGCGGGGCACTGGACGAGGGCGTCCGAGGGGCCGCGGAACGACTGTGGCGTTGCCTCCGGTATCGCCCCCTCCCGTCCCGGTCAGTGCTCGTGCTCCTGCGGGCGCGGCTGCGGCTGCGGCTGCGGCTGCCACATGGCCCCGCCGGACACCGTGACGGTGACGCTCTCCCCCGGCGCCGCCGTCGCGGGCCCGAGGACGCGTGCCGTCACCGCTCCTTCGATCCCCGGCACCGAGACGCTCACCATGCTGTGGTGCCCGTGGAAGGCGACGGACCGGACGGTCGCCGTGATGCCGCCGGGGTCGTCGGCGCCGGGTGTCAGGGTGAGTTGCTCGGGCCGCAGGACGGCGACGCCCGCACCGCCGGAGACGGGTGTGTGCAGCGGTATGTCGCCCAGCGCCGTGGCCGCCGTCACTCCTCGTGCCGTACCCGGCATCCGGACGGCGTCGCCGACGAAGGAGGCCGTCCACAGGTCGGCGGGCCTGCGGTAGACCTCCTGGGGTGTGCCGCACTGCACGACCCGGCCGTCGCGCATCACCGCGACCAGGTCCGCGCTGGAGAGAGCCTCCTCCTGGTCGTGGGTGACGAGGACGCCCGTGGCGCCGGCGGCGGCCAGCGCGGCGCGCACATCGTCACGGATACCGGCCCGCAGGGCACTGTCCAGGGCGTTGAACGGTTCGTCGAGGAGCACGATCGCCGGGCTCGGTGCCAGGGCCCGCGCCAGGGCGATGCGCTGCTGCTGGCCGCCGGAGAGTTCGTGCGGCATCCGGTCGCCGTATCCGCTGAGGCCGACCAGTTCCAGCAGTTCGCCGACCCGGCTCCGGCGGGCCGCCGACGCGCCGCGCGGCAGGCCGAAGGCGATGTTGCGGGCGACGCTCAGATGGGGGAAGAGCGCGCCCTCCTGCGGAACGATGCCGACGCGCCGCTTCTCGGGGGGCACATGGTGACCCGGCCCGGTCATGGTCCGGGAGCGGATGTCCACGGTGCCGGAGTCGGGGCGCAGAAACCCGGCGACGACCCGCAGCATGGTGGTCTTCCCGCAGCCGGACGGCCCGAGCACGGCGGCCAGACAGCCGGCCGGCACGGTCAGGTCGAGCCCGTCGATCACCGGTCGCTGCGGGTCGTAGGAGACGGTCAGCCCGGTGATGCGCAGGTCGGTCATGGGCGGTGCCTTCCGAGCAGGTAGGAGGGGACGGCGGCGACCGCGATCAGTACCGCGGCGTAGGGAGCGGCGGCGGCGTAGGAGGCGGTCGCGGTCTCGGTCCACAGGCGGGTGGCGAGGGTGTCCATGCCGGTCGGGCGGAGCAGCAGCGTCGCGGGCAGTTCCTTCATGCCGACGACGAAGGTGAGAGCGGCGCCCGCGGCGATGCCCGGGGTGGCCAGGGGCACGGTGACCCGGCGCAGCGCGGTGAACGGTCCTGAGCCCAGCGAGCGGGCCACGTCCTCCAGGACAGGCGGCGCCTGGAGGACGGCCGCGCGGGTGCTCGCGACGGCGACGGGCAGGAAGAGCACGGTGTAGGCGGCGACCAGCAGCGGCAGTTCCTGGTAGAGGGGGTAGGCGTAGCGGACGGCGAGGAAGACCATGGCGAGGGCGACCGTGATGCCGGGGATGGCGTGGCCCGCGTAGGCGGCCTGTTCCAGCAGCCGGGCGCCCCGGGTGCGGTGGCGGGCGGCGAGCACGCCGACCGGCAGGGCGAGGAGGACGGTCGCGGCGGCGCCCAGGGAGGCGACGAGGACGGTGTTGCCGGTGGTCTCCAGGAGGAGACCGGGCTCCCAGGTGCGTGAGTTGCCCACCGTCAGCCAGTATCCGAGGGTGCCGACCGGGAAGGCGACACCGGCGGCGGCGACCGCCGCGGACCAGGCCAGCGCGGGCCACCGCCAGGCTCCGAGGGGGACCCGCCGCGCGGTACGGGCCGCGCCACCGCCGGTACGGAAGTGCACGCCCCGGCCGCGGGTCCGTGACTCGCCCGCCACCAGAGCGACGGTGAGCAGCACGAGGACGACGCTGAGCGCGGCGGCCGGGGTCCGGTCGAAGCTCGCCTTGTACGAGGTGTGGATGGCGCGGGTGAAGGTCTCGTAGCGCATGATCGAGACCGCGCCGAAGTCGGAGAGCACATACAGCGCGACGAGCAGCCCACCGCCCGCCGCCGCGGGCCGCAGTTGCGGCAGGACGACCCGGCGGAACACGGCGACGGGCCCGTGGCCGAGGGAACGGGCGGCCTCCTCCTGCGCGGGGTCCATGCGCCGCAGCACGGCGGTGACCGGCAGGTACACGTAGGGGTAGCTCACGAGGGTGAGGACGAGCGCGGCGCCCGTGAACCCGGCCAGTGCGTCGCTGGCCGAGATCCAGGTGAAACCGGCGACATAGCTCGGCACCGCCAGGGGCAGCGTCGCCAGCACGGCCCACAGCCGGGCCCCGGGCAGCGCGGTGCGGGTGGTCAGCCAGGCCAGTGAGATGCCGATGACCAGGCTCGCCGTGACGACCACCGCCGCCAGGCCCAGGCTGCGCAGCAGCAGTGCGGCGACGCGCTCCCCGGTGACGATGTCCCAGGCGAAGGCGGGGCCGCGTTCGAGGGCGCGGATGCCGAGGTAGAGCAGCGGCAGCAGGGCGACGACGACGGCGAGGGAGGCGGCGAGGAGCAGCGCCACGGGAGGGCGGCGCCGCGCCCCGCCGCGCCGCCGGGTCCGCCCTGTCTGCCGGGTCCCGCTGCCGCGGGGGGCCGTGAGGGGGACCCGGCCGTCGCGCGCCCGGGAACCGGGTGCTTTCACGTCGGTCAGACCATCCCGGCTTCCTGGAGCATCTCCAGGGTCACATCGAGGGATTCGAGCTTGCTGAGGTCGATCTCGGGGGTGCCGATCGAGGCGAGCACGGGCAGCTCGCTGTTGCCGGCGACGCCCGCGGCGAGCGGGTACTCGTGCGTCTCGTCGGCGAAGTAGGTCTGCCCCTGCTTCGACAGCAGGAAGTCCACGGCCTTCTGGGCGGTGGCCGCGGCGTCCGTGCCCTTGAGGACGCCGACTCCGGCGACGTTCACGAGCGCGCCGGGGTCACCCTTGGTGGGGAAGCTGAGCTTGGCCTTCAGCTTGTCCTCGCCGACCTCGGCGGCCTTCTCGTACCAGTAGTAGTGGTTGATGAGGCCGAGTTCCGCGTCACCCGCGTCGACGGCGTCGAGGACCGCGCCGTTCTTCTCGAACACCTGCGGATCGTTGGCCTTGAAGTCCTTGAGCCAGGTGCGGGTGGCGTCGTCGCCCTTGATGACCCGCATCCCGGTGACGAACGCCTGGAACGAGGCGTTCGTCGGGGCGTACGCGACCTTGCCCTTCCACTCCGGCTTCGTCAGCTCGTCCACGGAGACGGGCGCGTCCTTGACCTTGTCGGCGTTGTACGCGATCACCCGGGCGCGGCCCGAGACACCGACCCAGGTGCCGTCCTCGGCCCGGAACACGTCGGCCACCTCGTCCAGGGACTTCTGCGGCAGCTCCGCGAGGCGCCCGCTCGCGCCGAGTGCGCCCAGGGCACCGGCGTCCTGCGAGAAGAAGAGATCGGCCTTCGTCCGGTCCCCCTCCTCAAGGAGCTGGGCGGCGAGTTCGGCACTGTCGCCGTAGCGCACCTCCACCTCGGCCCCGGTGGCCTTCTCCAGGTCCTTCAGCAGGGGAGCGATCAGCTCTTCACTGCGCCCCGAGTAGACGACAAGGCTGGAACTCTCCGCCCCCGACGTCTCGGCCCCGCCACCCGCACCGGTCCCCTCACTCTCCGACTCCCCGCCACAGGCGGCGAGGAAGGGGAGGGAGAGCGCCGTGACGGCAAGCACGCGGGCACGACCGGGACTGGACCATGACATGGCAAAGCCTTTCCAATAAAGAAGTAAGGTAGCTGAGGTTAACCTAACTTTTAACTCTGCTGATCTACTGGTTCGTGGAGACGTGTAACGAATGTGCATCTGAGGGGGCGGAGAGAGGTGAGGGACGGGGCCGGGGATGGCTCGGTGAGCGCCACCTCACGCTCAGGGGCCGTTTCCGCAGGTGAGGATGCCGGAAGCGGATGCGCCGGAGCCCGGTTCAGTCACAGGCAGCCGCGGAAGCGGAGGGTGAGGTCGGCCGGGCGGGAGACCGGCGGCACAGGCCCCGGCCCTGGCTCCGGCCGCCCGCCGGAAGGGTGACAGGGCAGGCGCCCCGGCCGGGTGACCAGGCGTGGCGTGCCGGTGCGGGTGAGGCGTCGCGCGATGCTGGCGGCTGCCCGCTCAGCCCGCGCCCACCAGAGGACACTTGTGCTCCGTTCCGCCCTTCTCACTGCTTCGCTGGCCCTGGCGGCCCTCGCGACCGGCACCGCGCCGGCGCACGCCGCGCCCGTCACCACCTTCTCCGGCTCGGACTGCCCGGCAGGGCGCCTGTGCCTGTTCCGGGACTATGACTTCTCCGGCGGCGGCATCGCCCTGTCGTCGCGCACCGAGCTGTACTCGCTGGCGAACTACGGCTTCAACGACCAGTTGTCGTCCTGGTCCAATAACAGCGGCGTGACCTGCATGTGGTGGAACAACGGGCTGGATTCCGGCGGCGGTCACGAGATGCGCAACGGCTATCGCGTCAACCTGCTCCCCAGCGAGAACGACACCGCGTCGTCGGTCCGCTGCGACTTCTTCTAGCGGAGGACCGGCCGCCGCCGGCGAGCCGACCTCGGCACGGCGATCCGGCTCCCGGGCCCGGCTGACGCGAACGGGCCGGCATCGGGGTGGGCTGGTGGCGGATGGCTCGAATGCCCGGTCCGATGTCGGCCAACCCTGCTGCGCGCATCTTGTGGCGCCCCACCCGCCTTCCGATACTGGCACCCGGTACTGGCACCCGGCACCGCGACGTACGGCACTGGTCGCGTGTCCGCGTCCCGGGGGCGGTGACGGCGCAGTCGGCCGTGGGGAGCCCCATCGGCGGCGCCAGGAACGGACTGCCCCGCCTGCCCGAGTCATCCATGGACGACACCGTGACCGATCGTTTCTGTATCAGGCTGGCTCATCACGAGGCGGTGTGATGAGCCGCCTGGTGACCGAGTTCAGCACCGATGCCGTCGACCCCCGGGAGCGGCGTGCCCAGTTCCAGGAAGTGGCCGGTCAGTGGCATGTGCCCAATCAGTTCCGCAGTGATCAGGAGGAGTCGTTCAGCGCGAGGATGCGTGCGCTCGACCTCGGCAGCCTTCAGATCTCCGCGCTGACGTTCCCTCACCTGGAGGTCGCCCGCACCGCGAGGCTCGTCCGGCAGCACGACCCCGAGGTTCTCTACGCCCTGCTGATGACCCGCGGCGAAGGGGGTGTTTCCTCCGGGAAACACGACACCCGCATACGTGCCGGAGAGCTGGTGCTGGTGGACAGTTCGGTCCCCTTCCAGGGAGTCTTCGCCGACGCCGCCCAGGTGCACAAGCCCCTCGTGGTGCAGGTACCTCGCAGTCTGATCCCCTTGTCCACGCAGGTCGTCCGGCGCACGCTCGCCACGGCGATCCCCGTCGACCAGGGCATGGGAGGGACGCTCACGCGCTGGCTGGGGGATGTCATGGCCCGTGGCGATGAATTCGCCCCCGCGGACACACCGGCGCTCGCCGAGGTCACCGTCAGCCTTCTCTCGTCGGTTCTCAGCCAGGTGACGGACACCTGCGACTCGCTGTCACCCCATGCCGCGCAGGCGGCGCTGAGGACCGCCGTCTACGAATTCACGGCCCGTCACATCGGCGACCCTTTGCTCACTCCCCGGACTGTTGCCGATGCCCATCACATCTCCCTCCGCTCCCTGCACCGCCTGTTCTCGGCCGACGGCATCGGTATCGCCGAGTGGATTCGTCGGCAGCGGCTGGAGAGGTGCCGCGTCGACCTGGCCAATCCCTACCTGTGGAACGAGACGATCCGCGATATCGCACGACGCTGGGGCTTCACGGACCAGGCACACTTCAGCCGCCTGTTCCGTGTCACCTACGGGCTGCCGCCCAGGGACTACCGGCGCTGCGCGCTCGCACCCGGCACACGCCGATCCGCGCGTACCGGGCGCGAGTAGTCCCCAACCCGCGGCGTGTTTCCTCGGCGGTCGGTCAGCGGTTCACCGAGGCGTCCCGGTCGGGTGGCCGGTCCGAGCACCGCGGCACGGGCCGAGGCGCTCGGCATCGGACTAGGGCGTCGGACACGCCCCTAGACCCACAGGTAGAGGGTCCACCGGCCATTGGGGTTCTGCTCGCACTTCCACTCGTTGGCGGAGCCGCTGCCGGCCGCCTGGCAGGCGGCCCAGGTACGGTAGGTCGCGAAGGGAATCCACGCCTGGACCCCTGTGGTGCGCGCCGTCGTTCCGGGTGCCGCCTGCGAGGTGGTGACAACGCCACCGACCAGCAGCGCGGTTCCCAGAAGAACACTGGCGAGCCGGCTTCGTGTACGCATCGATTCTCCTTGGCTGTGGTCCGAGTGAGCCGCCCAGATCCTGACCAGTCCGGTTCGCCGGTCAAGGGCGTTCGCTTGTGCCAAGCATCCCGAGCCGGACGGCGGATGTCGTTGACGGTGGGTGACGGGTCAGTTGGATATGAGTGACCGGAAGCGAGTGGCAGGCCATGCGCTGCATCGGTGCCGCGTCGGTGCTGCGCCGGTCCAGGGCGCGGCTCCCGAACATCGTCCGGGGCAAGCTCCGCCTCGCCCTCGCCCTCGCCCGCTACAGTCGGGCATGGGTATCGCAGACACATCCATAGCAGCCATCGCGGCGGCCCTCAGTGGCGCTGCGGCCGTCGCGTCGTGGCGCTCCTCGCGGGACGCCAACCGGACGGCGGCCTCCGTCGCCCAGATCGAACGCGACCGCTGGCACCGCGAGCTGACACCACGTCTGGAATTCCGGGTCGACGCGGACAACCAGATTCTCCACGCCCGGTTCCTGGGACCCGCCGAACTGGGCCTGCTCCAGGTGCGGCTGACGGTCCGCGACGACCGCGACCGCTCCCAGGACGCCATCCTGGCGGGAAGCTACACGCGCGAGATGCGGGACCGGGTCATCTGGGGCCCGTTCCAGTTCCGGCACGGCCGGGACGCCGGCCCGGTCACCTTCGACGCCGACGACCGGACCCGGCTGGCGATCGATCCCAGCATGAGGCCCGAATGGTACGAGGGCGCGGACGGCGAACGACGCTGGCGGACCGAGCACGAGGGCAGACCCCTGCGGCTGTGGGCGACCTGCGAGGCGTCCGGCCACAAGCCCTGGCGGCTGAGCTGCGAAGTGCCCTACGAGGGGAACCCGGCGCGCACCCAGGCGCCCGCCGCCCTCTGAGCGGTGCGCGGCACGGGCAAGGCCGCCCATCCGGAGCCGGGCGTGTTACTGCCACTGACGGGTCATCAGATGCCCTCCCTGGAAGCGGTGTTTATGTGCGAGCACCTGGTGCTTCCCCACCGGCAACCTGAGCAGAAGATCGTGCTCCAACTGGGGCTGCTTCTGGCGGAGTTCGCGGTGCATTTCATCGTGGCAATCTGGAACGCGCCCTGGGATCGATGATCGATCCGCCAGTCGGTCCCTTGGCTGAGGCCGGTAGGCTCGGTGGAGCGACATCCGGGCCGGAGAGCCACTCGGAGGGACGTACAGCGGGTGCGGTCCTCGGCTTCGGCGGTCGGGGAACCCAGGAAGGGACAGCCGGTATGACGAACGAGCCGGTGATCATGCTGCGATGGGCGCTCGGCGAGGCCGGTCTGGCGGCGGTGGTGGACCAGGCTCCGCGGCGTGCTGTCCGGGTGCGGATGGACCCTGGCTCGGCCGCGGGTCTGGCGGCGCTGCTGGGAGTGGACCCCCGGGCGATCGACGTGAGCCTGCGTGCCGTTCACCGCATCCGGGTCCGCACGGTCGAGGCAGGACCCGAGATGACCACGGTGGTCCTGGCCGACGAGCACGGGCTGCGGCTGGCCGACCTGATCACGGCCCGGACGGCGAACGCTTCCTCGTGAGAGTGCGTGGAAGCACCCCTCGGCCATGTCTGACAGCTCTGGTGCGAGATCCCTGAAGGGGATAGCGACGACGCGGCCCGCCCCCGGTCCGGGCGCGCACGGCGCTGCTGGGGGCGGGCGGTGAATCTGGGTTCGTTCTGTCTGACGGTCACGCGGCCTCGGTGGAGGAGCCGGTACCGGGCCGCGATGGGGAGGGTCGGCCGTCGGCCGGGTGGGAAGCGCAACCGGACGGCCGGTGGGGGCTGGGTGGGTAACGCAACCGGACGGCCGGTGGGCGAGCGGGTGAGTGAGCGGGTTCCGGTGCTTCGGTGCTTCGGTTGCCGGTCAGGTGATGGTGAATCCGGGGTAGCCGCTGGTGGCGACCTCGTGGCACTTCTGCCGATAGGCCCCCGCGCCGCCGGTGTAGGAGAGGAAGCGCCGTGGTTTGCCGGTCACGTTGGATCCCGTGTACCAGCTATCGGTGCTGGGGATGAGTGTCGCGGCGGCGGTCTGCTCGTGATGTTCGATCCAGGCGTCCTCGGCTTCCTTGGTGGCCTCGATCGTGGCGGCGCCCTGGGTTCTGACGTGTGTGATGGCGTCGCTGATCCATTCGGCCTGTTGCTGTGTGCAGGTCGGCATGTTGCACAGCGCGGCCGACGGTGCCAGGGGGGCTCCGATGGTGAACAGGTTCGGGTAGCCGTGAATGCCCAGGCCCATCAGGGTGTGGATGTCGCGGCCCCAGTCCTCGGCGAGGCTGCGGTTGTCCCGTCCCCGCACGTCGATGCGGGTCAGCGAGCCGGTGGCGGCGTCGAAGCCCGTGGCCAGCACGATGATGTCGAGTTCGTGGACGGTGCCGTCGCTGAGGACGATGCCCTCCGGGACGATGCGTGCGATCGGGTTGTCCCGGATGCTGACCAGTTCGACGTCCGGGCGGTGGTAGACCTCGAGGTAGTTGTCCTCGAGGGGGACCCGGCGGGTGCCGAAGCCGTAGTCGGAGGGGACCAGGATGTCGGCGAGCCGGTCGTCTCCGAGGCGGGCGCGCATCTTGTTGCGGACGAACTCCGAGATCTCGTCGTTGACCTCGCGCTGGAAGAAGAGGTCGGCGAATCCGCCCACCCAGAGCCTCAGCGAGCCGTCCGCGTAGAGCTCTTCCAGCACCTCGCGGCGCCGTTGCGGGGTGTACTCGGCCCAGACGTGTGCGAAGTCGAAGTCGAATCCGGCGAAGGTCTGCCGGACGGCCGAGCTGACTTCGTCGAAGCGGGCCTTGTAGGCGGTCTGCTGCTCCTCGCCGTAGACGCGGTTCTTCATCGGGATCACGTACTGCGGCGTACGTGCGAAGACGGTGAGGTGCCGGCCCCTTCCGGCGATGGTCTGGATCACCTGGATGCCGGTGGCGCCGGTGCCGACGACTCCGATGCGTTTGCCGGTCAGGTCGGCGCCCTCGGCCGGCCATTTCGCGGTGTGCAGGATGTCGCCGGAGAAGCTGTTCTGTCCCTCGAAGACATGGTCCAGGGGTGCGGAGAGCGGTCCGGCGCAACTGACGAAGAACTGCGTGTCGACGATGTCACCGCGGTCGGTGCGCACCGTCCAGCGGCTGCGGTCCTCGTCGAACACCGCGCTGGTGATCGTCGTCGAGAACCGGATGTGGCCCCGCAGGTCCAGCCGGTCCGCGACGTACCGGGTCCAGCGTTGGATCTCGGGCTGTCCGGGGAACCTCTCGGTCCAGTTCCAGCCCTTGTAGAGCTCCTCGTCGAACATGTACTGGTAGACGTGGGACTCGCTGTCGAAGCGGGCACCGGGATAGCGGTTCCACCACCAGGTCCCGCCCACGTCACCGGCCTTGTCGAAGACCAGCACGCGCAGTCCCCGGCGGCGCAGCAGGTGCAGTTGGTGGAGCCCGGCGACGCCGGCGCCGAGAATGACGGCGTCCACCTCGACGCGCTCCTCGTCTGTCGCGTGATCCGCCGCCGGTAAGGACGTTTCCTCTGAGGTGGTCATCCTGGCTCCTTCACTTCGAGCGCGTACGGAGGGTTCAGGAACCGGGCGTTGTCGGTCGCCGGGTGCCGTCGGGCAACGCGTGGTCCCTTTGCTTCCTGAGAGCGGGATCAGGGTCGCCGGCCGCTCGGCCTCAGGTATCTCGACCAGTCTTTCCCGGAGTTGCGCTGATCAGTCCCTGCCGAAATCGGATGGGGTCGACCTGTCTGCCTTCGTGTCCTGAAATGTCGGCGGCCGTCGCGGGGCGTCGGGCGGGCGCGCCGCCCTGGCCTCGCAGGGGAGGGCTGGGGAGGGCTGGGGTGTGGTCCGGCCGTTCGTATGTGGACTGGGCTGTACGTGGCGGAGAATGTCGCCCGAGCGGTCGTCGACTTTCTTCGCGCGGTTCTTCGGAGGCGTCCTGCCGGGGCAGCGGGATTGGGCTGCCGGCGCCTCTGGCGGTCGGGGGCGCACACCAGACACGCGCGAAGCCCCGGACCGGGACACCGGCCGGGGCTTCGCCATGACGAAAGGCCCGCGCGAGACCGGCGCCCCGCCCTCGGTGGAGCGGTCCGCCGCGCACGGCCCGTGTCAGCGGATCAGGAAGCCAGCGTCCCCCGGTATTCGACCGGCCCCTCACCCGGGAACTGGGCCGTCCCCGAGAACGAGTTGCCGTCGTCGAAGAACGTCACGCTGCCCTTGCCCTCCTCGCCGGACCAGGTCACCGTCGTGCCGGTCGAGGGAGCCCCGTGGACGGGAACGACATCGCCGCGATTGGCGATCGAGAGGGTCAGCGGCCGGTCCGCCTGCCATCCGCCCCCACCGGTGTGGAACTCCGTGTTGTACGTCGCCATGTCTACTCCTTCACAGGTTGCGGGATCGCCCGCACTGCGCGCAGGACGACGGATACGCCGCCCCGCCCCAGAATCACGCCCCAATCCGCCCACAGGCAGAGCAGCAGACCTCAAACCACCACATCGACTGATCCACCAACTACCCATATTCACAAGAGACTTCGGACGGGCGCGGCGAACCGTCGGCCCACCAGGTCCGGCGGACGCGGTGCCGCTGGCTCCGGGACTGTGGTGCGGCTGGACTGCCCGCCGATGACACCCCATCAACTTTGCTGTCTCTGAACATAGTTGCTTCATAGATGTGCACATGGGAACTACCCGGAAATGCAGAGACGCTGCCCGTTGTCACCGACACCGCGGTCGTGGCCTGTGCCGGTTGGTCACGGAACTAGCCTTGGAGGGCTGGCAGGCAGAGAGCGGAGCATCCGTCTGCAACTGTTCCGGCAACTCCCCCGTGTCCGCGGGACTGAGAGCTGTCCGGGCACGGGCCGTGTCCGGTCGGTCGGTACGGGCCGGTGACGGCGGAGGTCCTGACGCGGGTGCTTCGAGAGGATGGGGCGCGGTTTTCGCATGGTTTCGGATGAGCTGAATGGTCTGTTCCTCGTGCTGACGGGTTCGGAGATGCCGAATCTGGATCCGAAGCTGATGCTGGAGTATCTGTCGGTTCCGCAGCGGGAGCTGGACAGGCAGCTCGGTGA
>NZ_JBFBEM010000028.1:0-38365 GCF_040683675.1 Streptomyces sp. NPDC093252
ACGCCCGGTTACATTCCGAACCCGGAAGCTAAGCCTTACAGCGCCGATGGTACTGCTGGGGGGACCCGGTGGGAGAGTAGGACGCCGCCGAACAATCTTTGGAGGACCCCTGGTCCCAGCGTTCAGCTGGGACCAGGGGTCCTTTTGTTTTTACAATGCTTGCGGTACCGAAGACAGGAGTCACCGATGTCCACCAACTCTCCCGACGACCGACCGGAGCGCGATCAGCAGCGACGGGACAGTGGTGACCGCGGGAACCGCAGCGAGCGTAGCGACCGTAGTGGTGGTCGCAGCGAGCGCGGTGATCGTGGTGACCGTGGTGGGTTCCGGCGGGACAACGATCGTGGTGGCTATCGCGGCGGTGGTGGTCGCGATGGTCGGCGGGACGACAGCAATCGTGGTGTCGGGCGTGGTGAGCGCTCCGACCGCTCTGACCGGCCCGATCGTGGGGATCGCGGGGGGTACCGGGGACGGGACGACCGTCGGGACGGCGGTGGGGAGCGGGGCTCCAGGCCGCCGTATCAGCGGGATGACCGTGGGCGGGCGCCGCGTCGTGAGGACGATCGGAATCGGGGGGGAGGGTTCCGGCGGGACAACGACCGCAACGATCGTAACGACCGTGGGGATCGGCCTGCGTTCCGTAGGGACGATCGTCGCGATGAGCGGCGGGGCGACGAGCGGGGCGGCTACCGGCGTACCGATGACCGGGGTGGGTTCCGGCGGGACGACAATCGCCGGGATGGGGGTCGACGGGACGACAGTCGTCGGGATGACAACCGTGGGGGTTACCCCCGGAGGGATGACCGGCGGGATGATCGGCGGGTCGAGCGGCGTGATGATCGTGGGGGGTATGGGCGTCGTGACGATCGGGGGGATCGGCCGGCGTTTCGGCGGGATGACCGGGGGGATCGGCCCGGGTTCCGGCGGGATGGGGAGCGTGGGGGATATCGGGGGCGGGACGACCGCGGTGGGCGGGATGAGCGGCGTGGGCCCCGGCGGGACGATCGGGGTGGGCGCAGTGGTGGGTACCAGGGGCGGGACGATCGTCGGGGGCCTGCCGGTGGTGGTGGCCGGTTCCGTGATGAGCGGGACCGGGACCGGGAGCCGATCAAGCGGCTGCCGATTCCCGAGGACGTCACGGGCGACGAGATCGACAAGGACGTACGGCAGGAGTTGTTGAGTCTGCCGAAGACGCTGGCGGAGGATGTCGCCAAGAATCTGGTGATGGTCGCTCGGTTGATCGATGAGGATCCTGAGGGGGCCTACGGGTATTCGCGGGTCGCGCTGCGGCTGGCTTCTCGGGTGGCTGCTGTGCGGGAGGCGGCGGGGTTCGCGGCGTATGCGAGTCAGAAGTACGGGGAGGCACTCGCGGAGTTCCGGGCCGCTCGGCGGATGACCGGGAACGCCGATCTGTGGCCGGTGATGGCCGACTGCGAGCGTGGGCTCGGGCGGCCGGAGAAGGCGCTGGACATGGCCGGGGCGCCGGAGGTGCAGCGGCTCGACAAGGCCGGGCAGGTGGAGATGAGGCTCGTCGCGGCCGGGGCTCGGCGGGATCTGGGGCAGCTCGACGCGGCGATCGTGACCTTGCAGAGTTCCGAGCTGGCCTCGAACTCGGTGCAGCCGTGGACCGGGCGGCTGCGGTACGCCTATGCCGATGCGCTGCTGGAGGCGGGGCGGAAGGACGAGGCCCGGGAGTGGTTCGCGAAGGCGGTGGAGGCGGATCGGGACGGGAGTACCGATGCGTCGGACCGGCTCGCCGAGCTGGACGGGGTGGAGTTCGTGGACGCGTTCGACGAGGAGTTGGAGGCCGACGCCGGTGAGGTGGAGGGGGAGGAGAAGGGCGACGGCTGAGGTTGGTTGTGGGGGGTGAGGGGGCGGCTTTCTCCTGGTTGGAGGGGGCCGCCCCCTTTTTTTGTGTGGTTGGTCAGAGGTCCAGGGCTCTGAGGACCAGGCCCGATGCGGGTTTGGGACCGAAGGAGGTCGACTTGCGGGGCATGGTGATGCCCTGGCGGGCCAGATCGCGGACCAGTTCCTCGCGGACCGGGTGCATCAGGACGGCCGTACCGCCGTCCTGTTCGGCCTTGGTGACGGTGGCGGCGGTGTCGTGGATGTAGGCGATGTGGGACGGGGAGTCCTCCGGGATGTGCCAGAGGTGGGCCAGGAGGGTGGCGTGGAGGACCGTCGCGTCCAGGGTGCGCCAGGTGGTGGGGCGGTCGGTGGGGATGGTGCGGGCGAGGAGTGCCGGGTCGGGGCGGTCGACCAGGTGGTAGGTGCCGTCGCCGGCCAGGAGATAGGCGTTGCCGTCGGCCGATGCCTCGGACAGGGCGGTGAGGGCCTGGTCGAGGGGGGTGTGGAGGGGGCGGACGCGGAAGTGGGGCTTCAGGGCGGCGAGGGCGTCCGGGAGGGGGAGGTGGGGAAGGTAGCGGTGGATGGCGCGGACGCGCAGGGGGTAGCGGGCGGTGTCCACGAGGAGGACCAGGCCGTCGTCCCAGGGGCTCGGGGAGGGGTGCTCCGCGCGGAGGCGGCGGTAGGTGGCCCAGCGGTGGTGGCCGTCGGCGATCAGGGCCTGGTGGCGGGCCAGGTCGGTGATGAGGGTGGTGAGGTCGGTGGGGGTGGTGAGGGACCAGAGGCGGTGGTGGTGGCCGTCCTCGGTGGTGGTGGAGAGGAGGGGTGGGTGGTGGGTGGTGCGGTCGATGATGGCGGCGGTTTCGGAGTGGTCGTCGCCCCGGTAGGTGAGGAGGAGGGGCTCCAGGTTGGCGGAGGTGGCGCGCATCAGGGCGGCGCGGTCGGCCACCAGGTGGGGCATGACGTCCTCGTGGGGGAGGACGATCCGGTCCGCCGGGTCGGTGACGCGCAGGGTGGCGATGATGCCGCGCTGGAGGAGGCCCTCGTCGTCGGTCTGTTCGTAGATGTAGAGACCGGGCTCCGGGTCGGCGGTGAGGATGCCCTCCGCGCGCCAGCGGGTGAGGGTGGTGGCGGCCTGGGCGTTGCGGGCCTCGGGAGTGGGCGCCTGGGGGAGGATCAGCCGGACGATGTTGTGCAGGTCGGCGGCCTGGAGCTGGTGGAGGCCGTCGGGGCGGACCACGACGTCGTACGGCGGGGACGTCACGGCGGCGAGGGAACCGACCCGGTCGGGGTCGTAACGAAGGCCGCGGAACGGGGTGAGTTCCAGGCCCCGGCGCTCCGTCGCTTCCGAGTGACCTGCTGAGTTCATCCCGGCATCGTACGTCCGCGTACCGGTGTCAGTGGCATGAGGGATGATCGGGGGAACGGTCGGTGGAGCGAGGAGCGGGTGCGATGAGGCAGGGCGTCAGGACCAGGCCCGAGGGCAGTGCGCGGGTGCTGAGCGAGGCGTACGACACGGCGCTGCTCGATCTCGACGGGGTGGTGTACGCGGGCGGGAACGCCATCGCTCATGCGGTGGACTCGCTGGCCGCCGCGCGGGACGGCGGGATGCATCTGGCGTACGTCACCAACAACGCGCTGCGGACGCCGGACGCGGTGGCGGCGCATCTGACCGCGCTCGGGATACCGGCCGAGGCCGGGGATGTCATCACCTCGGCGCAGGCGGTGGCCCGGCTCATCGCCGAGCAGTTGCCCTCGGGGTCGCGGGTGCTGCTGATCGGCGGGGACGGGCTGCGGGTGGCGCTGCGGGAGCGGGGGCTCGTGCCGGTGGAGTCGGCGGACGACGGGCCGGCGGCGGTGGTGCAGGGGTACGGGGGACCCGAGCTGGCGTGGGGGCGGTTCGCGGAGGCGTGCTACGCGATCGCGCGCGGGGTGCCGTGGTTCGCGTCCAACACGGATCTGACGATTCCGAGTGCGCGGGGGATCGCGCCGGGGAACGGGGCGGCGGTGGAGGTGGTGCGGATCGCCACGGGTGCGGAGCCGCAGGTGGCGGGGAAGCCGCTGCCGCCGATGCACCGGGAGACGATTCTGCGGACCGGTGCCGAACGGCCGCTGGTGGTGGGGGACCGGCTGGACACGGACATCGAGGGCGCGTTCAACGGCGATGTGGATTCGCTGCTGGTGCTGACCGGGGTGACCGACGCGGCGCAGTTGCTGGCCGCGCCGCCGCGGCACCGGCCGACCTATGTGGACGCCGATCTGCGCGGGATCCTCACCGGGCAGCCGGAGGTCACCCCGAGCGGGGACGGCTTCCGGTGCGGGGGCTGGACGGCGACGGCGGGGGCGGAGCGGCTGGAACTCGACGGTGAGGGAGCGGTGCTGGACGGGTTGCGGGCGCTGTGCGCGGCGGCGTGGACGGCGGCCGGGGATGGGGCGTGCGCGCTGGACGCGGGGAAGGGGCTGGCTCGGTTGGGGTGGTGAGGAGGGGAGGGGGAGTTGAGGGGGTGGGTTGTGTTTGTCCGGTGGGGGGGGGCGGGCGGCGGTGCTGGTGGGAAGCAGATGTCCAGGTCCGGTGATGGCTTCTCGCTGCGCTTGAGGGTGCTGAAGGGGTGGTGCAGGGTTCCGGAGCTGCTCTGTTGCTGGTCGGCGGGGTCGGCTGGGTCGTCCAGGGGCTCGTTTGCGAGGGTAGGCTAACCTAATCTTCGTGTTGGTCGAGAGTCCCCCCGAGACGCGTGCGGAAGCCGTTCCCGCGTCGGTGAACCGTCGGGCGATTCGTGGCCTCGGGCTGCTGGTCGCGCTGGCGGCGCTGGTGCTGGTCGCGCTGGCGAGCATCGCGGTCGGCGCGAAACCGCTCTCGCCGGGCGAGGTGTGGCACGGGCTGTTCCAGGACTCGGGCCGCTATGCCGATGTCGTCGTCGGTGAGCGGTTGTCGCGGACCGTGCTCGGGGTCCTCGCCGGGGCCGCCCTCGGGCTGTCCGGCGCGGTGCTCCAGGCGCTGACGCGCAATCCGCTGGCCGATCCCGGGCTGCTCGGGATCAACGCGGGGGCGTCCGCCGCGGTCGTCACCGCCATCACCTTCTTCGGGGTCACCAGCCTGATCGGCTACGTGTGGTTCGCGTTCGCGGGCGCGGCGCTGGTCGGCGCGCTGGTGTGGTTCCTCGGTGGCAGCCGCGGGGCGACCCCGGTACGGCTCGCGCTCGCCGGTACGGCGATCAGTGCCGCGCTGTACGGCTATCTCCAGGCCGTGATGATCATGGACCAGGCGGCGCTGGGGCGGATGCGCTTCTGGACCGTCGGCTCGCTGAACTCGGCGACCGACGAGACCGTCCTCCAGGTGCTGCCCTTCCTGCTGGCCGGCACCCTGCTGGCGCTCGGGCTGGCCCGGCCGCTCAACGCCATGGCCATGGGCGACGACACCGCCAAGGCGCTGGGCGCCCATCTCCGGCGCACCCGGGCGCTGTCGATGCTGGCGGCGACCGTGCTGTGCGGGGCGGCTACCGCCGCGTGCGGTCCGATCGTGTTCGTCGGCCTGATGGTGCCGCATGTGGTGCGGTCCTTCACCGGGCCCGACATGCGCTGGATCCTCCCCTACGCCACGCTGCTGTCGCCCGTGCTGCTGCTCGGCGCGGATGTGATCGGCCGGGTGGTGGCGCGGCCCGCGGAAGTGCAGGTCGGGATCGTCACGGCGGTGTTGGGCGGGCCCGTCTTCATCTATCTAGTACGACGGCGGAGGACGGGTCGGCTGTGAGGAACCTGAGGATCCTTCCGGAGGGCGGGGTGGGGAATCCGGGTTCCCCGCAGGGTGCGGACCAGGCTGCCCCGGTGAGCCCGGATCTGGAGACCTCGGGGTCGCCAGGGATCCCGGACTCGGCGAAGCTGGAGGCACCGGTGAGCGCGGGCCTGGAGAGCCCGCCGTCTGCGGGGAGCCCGGCCCTTGCCAACCAGGAGGCACCGGCGAGCCAGGACGCGGAGAATCCGGAGACCCCGGACCCGGAGACCCCGGAGACCCCGGACCGGGTGAACCCGGAGATACCGGCGAACTCGGTCCCGGCGGACCTGAAGACCCCGAACCCGGAGAGCCCGGAACCGGAGACCCCGGACCCGGCGAATCCGGAGAGCCCGGCAAACCTGGACCTGGCGAACCCGGACCCTGCGAATCCCGAGAGCCCCGGGACCCCGGACCCGGCGAACGCGGAGACCCCAGGGATCCCGGACCGGGCGAACCCGGAGACCCTGGACCCGGCGAATCTGAAGACCCCGGCCACCCCGGACCCGGAGGCCCTGGGAGCCCCTGACCCGGAGACCCCGAGGACCCCGGACCTGGGGAACTCGGAGAGCCCGCCCCCGGAGACACCGGATAGCCCCAACCCGGCGAACCCGGACCCGGAGACCCCGGAGACCCCGGAGACCCCGGAGACCCCGGAGACCCCGGAGACCCCGGGGACCCCGGGGACCCCGGACCGGGTGAACCCGGAGATACCGGCGAGCTCGGACCCGGCGAACCCGAAGAGCCCGGACCCGGAGATCCCGCAGATCCCGCAGATCCCGGCGACCCGGGCGGCGACCCCGGAGAAGCTGGCAACCTCGGCGCCCCCCGAGCGCTCGCGGACATCCGCCGGGCGGGTCGTGCGGTCGGCGCGCGGTGCGGTCTCGCTGCGGGTGGACGGGCGGGGGCTGGTGGTCACCGTGGTGCTGGGGGGCGTCGCGCTGGGCATGGGGGTGCTGCTGGTCGGCACCGGGGACTTCCCGATCGCCGTGGGCGAGGTGCTCCGGACGCTGGCCGGGCGGGGCGATGCCGGGCAGGAGTTCATCGTCCGGGAGCTGCGGCTGCCCCGGGTGCTGGTCGGGCTGCTGGTGGGGGCCGCGCTCGGGCTCGGCGGGGCGCTGTTCCAGTCGATCTCGCGCAATCCGCTGGGCAGTCCGGACGTCCTCGGGCTCGGGCAGGGCGCGGCGGCCGGCGCGCTGATCACGATCGTCGTGCTGTCCGGGGACGCGGGGCAGGTCACGGTGGGCGCGCTGGTCGGCGGGCTGGCGACCGGGGCCGTGATCTATCTGCTCTCCTGGCAGCGGGGCGTGCACGGCTACCGGCTGGTGCTGGTCGGCATCGGGGTCTCGGCCGTGGTCACCGCCGTCAACGGCTATCTGCTGACCCGCGCCGACATCGTGGACGCCACCCGGGCCATGGTCTGGATGACCGGATCGCTCAGCGGACGCGGCTGGGACCAGGTCTGGCCGCTGCTGGCGCTGACCGTACTGCTGGTGCCGCTGGTGCTCGTCAACGGGCGGGCGCTGCGCATGCTGGAGATGGGCGACGACGTGGCGTACGCGCTCGGGGTGCGGGTCGAGCGGGTGCGGCTGGTGCTGATGGTGGCCGCCGTGCTGCTGGTCGCCGGGGCCACCGCCGCGGCCGGGCCGGTGGCCTTCGTGGCGCTCACCGCCCCCCAGCTCGCCCGCCGCCTCACCCGCTCGCCCGGCCCCAACCTGGTGCCCTCGCTGGGCATGGGCGCCGCCCTGCTGGTCACCGCCGACTGGGCCTCGCAGCGGGTGTTCGGCGCCGATCAACTGCCGGTCGGTGTGGTCACCGGCGTGCTGGGCGGCGGGTATCTGCTGTGGCTGCTGGTCACCGAGCGCCGAGCGGGGCGGATATGAGCGCCGCCGCACGGACTCCCGTACCCCCCGGCCACCAGGTCCAGGTGTCCGGTGCCAGCGCCGGTCCCCGGTCCTCCGGAGCAGGGCAATCCGGCCCCCGGAACCCGTACATCCCAAGGAGCACAGCACCGTGAACCGACTGACCGCGGAGAAGGTCACCCTCGCCTATGACCAGCGGGTCATCGCCGAGCGGCTGTCCGTCGAGATACCCGACCACTCCTTCACAGTGATCGTCGGCCCCAACGCCTGCGGCAAGTCGACGCTGCTGCGGGCGCTGTCGCGGATGCTGAAGCCGAGCGAGGGCCGGGTGCTGCTCGACGGGCAGCTCATCCAGTCGATGCCCGCCAAGAAGGTGGCCCGGACCCTGGGGCTGCTGCCGCAGTCGTCCATCGCGCCCGACGGGATCACCGTCGCCGACCTGGTCGGCCGGGGCCGCTATCCCCACCAGGGCATCCTGCGGCAGTGGTCCGTCGAGGACGAACGGGTGGTCCAGGAGTCCATGGCCCGCACCGGCGTCGCCGAACTCGGCGAGCGGTATGTGGACGAGCTGTCCGGCGGCCAGCGGCAGCGGGTGTGGATCGCCATGGCGCTGGCCCAGCAGACACCGCTGCTCCTGCTGGACGAGCCGACCACCTTCCTCGACATCCAGCACCAGATCGATGTGCTCGACCTCTGCGCGGAACTCCACGAGGAGCAGGGGCGGACGCTGGTCGCCGTTCTGCACGACCTCAATCACGCGGCGCGGTACGCCACGCATCTCATCGCCCTGCGGGACGGCGAGGTGATCGCCGAGGGCGCGCCCGGCGACATCGTCACGGCGGAACTGGTCGAGCGGGTGTTCGGGCTGCGGTGTCAGGTCATCGACGATCCCGAGACGGGGACGCCCCTGGTGGTGCCCGTGGCGCGGAGGGGCCGGGACCGGGCAGGGGCGGCGGCAACGGCGGCGGCGGAGGTGGCCGCAACGGCGGAGAGCGGCGCGGGGGCCTCCTGAGGCACCTCGGTCACAGCAGTTTTCTGAGGTGCAGCAGGTCGCGGAAACCGGCGGTGAGCCGGACGCGGCCCGAGCCCCAGGCGTGGGCGAAGTTCAGGTCGCCGTCGACCAGGGCGATCAGATCGTCGCCGGTCAGGGCCAGCCGGATCTGCGCCTTCTCGCGCGGTGGCCCGGTGCGGGTCTCGTGGACCTGGATGCCGCCGTCCGCCATCCGGCCGGTGAAGGTGACATCCAGGTCGGTGAGGTGGCAGCTCACCGAACGGTCCAGGGCGGCGGCGGCCCGCAGGTCGCCCTCGGTGCCCCGCAGCTTCGCGGAGAGTCTGTCGAGTGCGGCGCGGCACTCCTCGATCGTCGCCATCGTGATCGACGGTACCGCAGTGCTTCGCGGTAGCGTCGGGGCATGAGCGAGCCGATGCCGGGGGTGGAGAGCACCGCCGGTGACAGTGACAGTGACGGTGACAGTGATGGGCCCCGGAGCGGCGAGGCGTACGATCCCGCCGCTCCCGCGCCGCTGCACGTCCCCCGGGAGCCCACCGGTGACGCCGGGGTCGACGCCCGGCTCCAGCGGCTGGCCGACGCCGACCACCTGACGACGGACGGGCATCTGGAGGTGTACGAGGATGTGCACCGGGGGCTGCGCGACGCGCTCACCGCGCTCGACGCCCGCCCGGGACCTCCGGCGCCCCCGACGCCGTACCCCGAGAGCAGGAGCTGAACCGAACGTGGCAGGAGTCGCACGCCGCCGTCTGGACGCGGAGCTGGTCCGCCGTAAGCTCGCGCGGTCGAGGGAGCACGCCAGTCAGCTCATCGCCGCCGGGCGGGTCAGCGTCGGGCGGACCCTGGCGACCAAGCCCGCCACCCAGGTGGAGACGGCCGCGGCCATCGTCGTCGCCGCCGACGACGGCGATCCCGATTACGTGTCCCGGGGCGGGCACAAGCTGGCCGGGGCGCTGGCCGTCTTCGGGCCGCAGGGGCTGGTGGTGGCGGGGCGGCGGGCGCTGGATGCCGGGGCCTCCACCGGAGGGTTCACCGATGTGCTGCTGCGCGCCGGGGCCGCCCACGTGGTCGCCGTGGACGTGGGGTACGGACAACTCGCGTGGACGCTCCAGAGCGATGAACGCGTCACCGTCAAGGACCGTACGAACGTACGTGAGCTGACGCTCGACGCGATCGACGGGAAGCCGGTGGATCTGGTCGTGGGGGATCTGTCCTTCATTCCGCTCGGGCTGGTGCTGCCCGCGCTGGCGCGGTGCGTGACGCCGGACGCCGATCTGGTGATGATGGTGAAACCCCAGTTCGAGGTGGGCAAGGAACGACTGGGCAGCGGGGGAGTGGTACGCAGTGCCCAGCTCAGGGCCGAGGCGGTGCGGGGCGTGGCCGCCAGGGCGTGGGAGCTGGGGCTCGGGGTGCGGGGCGTGACGGCCAGTCCACTGCCCGGACCCTCGGGAAATGTCGAATACTTTCTGTGGCTGCGGGCCGGTGCACCGGAACCGGACCCGGCCGACGTTGACCGTGCTGTGGCGGAGGGGCCGCGTTGACATCGAACCCTGTTCCTGTTTCTGGTTCTCGTACGGTTTTCCTGCTGGCGCACACCGGGCGGCCGGCGGCCATCCGCAGTGCCGAACTGGTGGTGAAGGGGTTGCTGCGCTCCGGGATCGGGGTGCGGGTGCTGGCGCACGAGGCGCGGGATCTGCCGCTGCCGGCCGAGGTGGAGCTGGTCAAGGAGGCCACGCCGCTCTGCCTCGACGGGTGCGAGCTGCTGATCGTGCTCGGCGGCGACGGGACGCTGCTGCGCGGCGCCGAGTTCGCGCGGGCCTCCGGGGTGCCGATGCTGGGCGTCAATCTCGGGCGGGTCGGATTTCTCGCCGAGGCCGAGCGGGACGACCTCGACAAGGTCGTGGACCGGGTGGTGACCCGGGAGTACGAGGTCGAGGAGCGGATGACCGTCGATGTCGTCGTGCACAGCAACGGGGACATCGTGCACACCGACTGGGCGCTGAACGAGGCGGCCGTGCAGAAGGCCACCGCCGAGAAGCTGCTGGAGGTCGTCCTGGAGATCGACGGACGGCCGGTGACCGGGTTCGGCTGCGACGGGATCGTGCTGTCCACGCCGACCGGGTCGACCGCGTACGCCTTCTCCGCCGGGGGGCCGGTGGTGTGGCCCGAGGTGGAGGCGCTGCTGATGGTGCCGATCAGCGCGCACGCGCTGTTCGCGAAACCGCTGGTGACCTCGCCGGACTCGGTGCTCGCGGTGGAGGTGCTGCCGCACATTCCGCCGGGGGTGCTGTGGTGCGACGGGCGGCGGACGGTCGAGCTTCCGGCGGGCGCCCGGGTGGAGGTGCGGCGGGGGGCGGTGCCGGTGCGGCTCGCCCGGCTGCATCACGCTTCGTTCACGGACCGGCTGGTGGCGAAGTTCGCGCTGCCGGTGTCCGGCTGGAGGGGTGCTCCGCACTGACACCGGGTGCCGGGTGCGGAGGGGGCGGTGTGAGGGGCTCGGGGAGGTGGTGGGCGCCATCCGGGAGGGTGGAATCCGTCGGGTGGCGGGTGCCGGGGGTCTGGGGTTGATCGCGCAGTTCCCCGCGCCCCTGGAGGACGTTGTCTCCCCCCGGCGACGGGGTGGGGGCGGTCGCAATCCGGGGGTGGGACCTCGTAAGGTCGTGTCCGTGTTGGAGGAGATGCGGATACGGTCGCTCGGAGTCATCGACGACGCCGTGGTCGAGCTGTCGCCGGGATTCACGGCCGTCACCGGTGAGACCGGTGCGGGCAAGACCATGGTGGTGACCAGCCTCGGGCTGCTGCTCGGCGGACGGGCGGACCCGGCGCTGGTACGGATCGGCGCCGACCGGGCGGTGGTCGAGGGGCGGATCACGCTCGCCTCCGGCGCCACGGCCGCCGTCCGGGCCGAGGAGGCCGGGGCCGAGCTGGACGACGGGGCGCTGCTGATCAGCCGTACCGTTTCCGCCGAGGGGCGTTCGCGCGCGCATGTGGGCGGGCGGTCCGTGCCGGTGGGGATGCTCGCCGAGCTGGCCGACGAACTCGTCGCGGTGCACGGGCAGACCGATCAGCAGGGGCTGCTGAAACTCTCCCGCCAGCGGCAGGCCCTCGACCGCTACGCCGGGGACGCCGTCGCCGTACCGCTCGCCAAGTACGGCGCGGCGTACCGGCGGCTGCGGGCCGTCGCCGTGGAGCTGGACGAGATCACCACCCGGGCGCGGGAGCGGGCGCAGGAGGCCGACATCCTCCGCTACGGGCTGGACGAGATCGCCGGGGTCGAACCCCGCGCCGGTGAGGACGTGGAGCTGGCCGAGGAGGCCGAGCGGCTCGGGCACGCCGAGGCCCTGGCGTCCGCGGCGACCGTCGCCCACGCCGCCCTCGCCGGGAACCCCGAGGACCCCGAGGGCGTCGACGCCGCCACGCTGGTCGCGGGGGCCCACCGGGCGCTGGAGACCGTACGGTCGCACGACCCGGCGCTCGCGGCGCTCGCCGACCGGATCGGGGAGATCGGGATCCTGCTCGGCGATGTGGCCGGGGAACTCGCCGGGTACGCCGACGACCTCGACGCCGATCCGCTGCGGCTCGCCGCGGTGGAGGAACGGCGGGCCGCCCTCACCGCGCTGACCCGGAAGTACGGGGACGACATCGCGGCCGTGCTGGCCTGGGCCGAACAGGGCGCCGCGCGGCTGACCGAGCTGGACGGCGACGACTCGCGGATCGGTGAGCTGACCGCCGAACGGGACGCGCTCCGCGGTGAGCTGGGCGGACTGGCCCAGGCGCTCAGCGAGGCCCGGGAGGAGGCGGCGGAGCGGTTCGCTGCGGCGGTGACCGCCGAACTGGCCTCGCTCGCCATGCCCCACGCCCGGGTGTCCTTCGCGCTGCGGCACAGCGACGACCCGGAGGGGGTCGAGGTCGGCGGGCGGACCGTCGCGTACGGGCCCTCGGGTGTCGACGAGGTCGAGCTGCTGCTCGCGCCGCACCCCGGGGCGCCGGCGCGGCCGATCGCCAAGGGGGCCTCCGGGGGTGAGCTGTCACGGGTGATGCTCGCGGTGGAGGTGGTCTTCGCCGGGACCGATCCGGTGCCGACCTATCTCTTCGACGAGGTGGACGCCGGGGTCGGCGGCAAGGCGGCCGTCGAGATCGGGCGGCGGCTGGCGCGGCTCGCCAAGTCCGCGCAGGTGGTGGTCGTGACGCATCTGCCGCAGGTGGCCGCCTTCGCCGACCGGCAGTTGCTGGTGGAGAAGACCGACGACGGGTCGGTCACGCGGTCCGGGGTGAAGGTGCTGGAGGGCGAGGAGCGGATCCGCGAGCTGTCCCGGATGCTGGCCGGTCAGGAGGACTCGCAGACGGCTCGGGCCCATGCGGAGGAGTTGCTGGCCACGGCTCGGGGGGATGGGTAGGGGGTGGGATCCGGCGCCGGTTGCTCCGGCGGGTGCGCGGTGTGCCGCGGGGCGGGGCGGCTGACGGGCGGTTCGCATCCCTACGCACGTCTTCGAACGTCTTCGAACGTCTTCGAACGTCTTGTGCGGCGCTGTCGATGGGCTGGTTTCGGCCAGTTGGTCCGGGGGTTCGGGCGGGGCGGTCGGGCCGCCGGGGGCCCGGTGGGCGGTGTTCCCGGGGCGGGTGGGGTGTGCGGGGCGGGATGGACGGATGATCCGTCGGCCGTCCGGGTCGGGGGTGGTCCCGGGTCACTCGTGTGAGTGAAAGGAACGACCCCGGTGTGACCGGTCGTGACCTCGGGCGTTGCGGGAACCGGTGGGCGTGCTGGCATCCTTGGGCGGGTGCAGGCAGGGGCCGCGCGGTGCAGGGTGCGGGGCCGATCCTTCTGTACGTTTCTCTGTACGTTTCTTCGTGACCGTTCGATGCCGAACCCAGGAGCCCCGGCCACGTGACCCCCGTGAGCAGCCACCCGCACGGCCAGTCGACGCTGCGCACCGTGCAGGTGCTCGGCGGTGGCAGCGCCGGAAGCAGCGCGCATGTGCGGTCGCTGGCCGCCGGGCTGGTCGCCCGGGGCGTGCGGGTCACGGTGTGCGCGCCGGCCGAGGCGGAGCGGGAGTACGACTTCAGCGGGGCCGGGGCCGATCACGCGCATGTGCCGCGCAGCAGCGATCCGTCGTCCGTCGCGGCGCTGCGGGTGGCCTGCGCCGACGCCGATCTGGTGCACGCGCACGGGCTGCACGCCTCGCTGCGGGCCGCGCTCGCGCTCAGCGGCCGTCCCGTGCCGCTGGTGGTGACCTGGCACAACCGGGCCCGGGTCGAAGGGGCGCGGGCGCGGCTGCTGCGGCTGCTGGAGCGCCGGGTGGCGCGGTCCGCGGCGGTGGTGCTGGGGACGTCGTCCGATCTGGTCGACCGGGCCCGGCGGCGCGGCGCCCGCGACGCCCGGCTGGCGCCCGCCGCCCTGCCCGGGACGCGGACGGCGCCCGGCGACGAGTCCGACCCGGGCAAGCTGCGCGCCGAACTCGGGGCCACCGGCCGCCCGCTGATGCTCGCCGTCGGACCGCTCGAACGGCACCGGGGCTACGACGTCCTGCTGGACGCGGCCCGCGCCTGGCGGCTCCTCGACCCCGCGCCCTTCGTCGCGGTCGCCGGTGAGGGGGATCTGCGGGGACCGTTGCAGCGGCGGATCGAGGACGAGGACCTGCCGGTGCGGCTGCTCGGGCGGCGCGACGACATCGCCGAACTGCTCGGTGCCGCCGACCTGGTGGTGCTGCCCGGCCGCTGGGAGTCGCGGTCAGTGCTCGCCCAGGAGGCCCTGCACGCCCGGGTGCCGTTGGTCGCCTCCGCCGTCGGGGGCATCCCGGACCTGGTCGGGGACGCCGCCGAACTCGTCCCGTACGGGGACGCTCCGGCGCTGGCCGCCGGGGTGCTGCGGCTGCTCGGGGACGCCGGGCGGCGGGACGAACTGCGCCGCAAGGGGGAGGCCCAGGCGGCGACCTGGCCCACCGAGGACCAGACGGTGGCTCAGGTACTGAGCGTGTACGACGAGCTGACGCAGCCACGTCCGATGGGGTGAGGGCGGGCCGGCCATCGGGGGGCGTGGGTGGGGGCCGGTGTGGCGCCGGACGAGGGACGCGTGGGCTGGCGGCGGGTTTGGAGGGTGGGGCGAGGGTTCGGCCGGTGTGGTGGCGGGCCCGCAGGGTGGGGCGAGGGCTCGGTGGATGTGGCGCTGGCCCGGAGAGGGTGGGGTGAGGGTTCGGCCGGTGTGGTGGCGGGCCCGGAGGGTGGGGTGAGGGTTCGGCCGATGTGACGCTGGCCCGGAGAGGGTGGGGCGAGGGTTCGGCCGGTGTGGTGGCAGGCCCGCAGGGCGGGGCGAGGGCTCGGCCGACGTGGTGGCAGGCCCGCAGGGTGAGGCCAGGGTTCAGGTGACGTGGCGGCGGGCCCGGAGGGCCAGGCTCAGGGCGAGGACGGTCTGCGGGTCGTCGAGGTCGGTGCCGAGGAGTTCGCCGATGCGGGCCAGCCGGTTGTAGAGGGTCTGGCGGTTGAGATGGAGTTCCCGGGCCGTCTCCGCCTTGCGGCCGGCGTGTGCGAGATAGGTCTCCAGGGTGGGCAGCAGGGGCGGCTTGGAACGGCGGTCGTGCTCACGGATCGGGCCGATGGCACGCTCCACGAACGCCGCCAGGTCGGGATGGTCCCGCAGCCGCCACAACAGCAGGTCGATGTCCAGGCGCCGGGCGTCGTACCAGGGCCGGTCGGCGAGACCCTGGGCGGCGGTCGCCGTCTCCGCCGCGTGCCGCAGCCCCGCCGAGGCCGCCGCCCAGCCGCCCGGCACCCCCACGACCACCACCGGCGGACGCGCCCCCGGCCGCTGCATCCCGGCCCGCTCCACGCCCGCCCGCAGCGCCTCCGCCACCCGGTCGGCCACCGACGCCCGCTCGGCCTCCGCGCGCAGCCCCACCAGGAGCGGCACCCGGCCCTCCACCGGCCGGACGCCCAGCAGCGCGGGCACCCCGACCGAGGCCAGCTCCTCGGCGACCGCGCGGGCCAGCAGCGCCCAGCCGCCCGCCTGCGCGATCGGGTCGCCGAGCCGCATGACGACCGGCAGCAGCGGCCCGGTACCGGGCTTGAAGCCGAGCACCCGGGCCTGCGCCGGGGCGTCCTGCGCGGTGATCCGGCCCTCGGCGAGGTCGGTGAGGAAGTCGCCGCGGCCCCGCGCGGCCAGCTCCTCCTCCTGGCGGGCCTGCATCAGCACCACCGCGAGGATCTCCGCCGCCCGCTCGGTCGCGATCCGGTGCACCGGCGCCGGGGCCCCGCGCACCGGCAGGATCACCAGCCGGGCCCGTACCGCACCGGAGCCCGGTCCGCCGCCCGGTACGTCCACCAGCACCGAGCCCGCCGGGGGCGGGGCGTCCTTGTGCTGGCCGCGCAGCCCCTCCCACACCTGGAGCGGCTCGGCGCCCTCGGGGCCCGACCCGGCCGCGTACAGGAGCAGGCCCTCGGGGGTCTCCAGGAACACCGGGTTGCCGGTGAAGTCCGCCAGGATGGCCAGCACCTGGGGGACCCCGCCCCCGCCGAGCAGCGCCTCGGTGCAGCGGCGGACCACGTCCTCGGCGCGCTGGAGCAGGGCGTAGTGGCCGTTGACGATCTCGGTGTGGATCTCCTCGGTCACCGTCACGAACGGGACCTCGCGGTGCAACTGGATCAGCGGCAGCCCGGTCGAGCGGGCCGTCTCCACCAGGGTGGCCGGCAGCCGGGTGAAGCGCGGGCCCAGCTCCATCACCAGGGCCGCGATACCGCGCTCGGCGAGGGTGCGGACGAAGGCGCGCTGCTCGGCGGGGCGGGTGCCCAGGCCGTAGCCGGTGGTCAGCAGGAGTTCGCCGCCCTTGAGGAGGGAGGCGATGTTGGGCACCTCGCCGGCGTGCACCCAGCGCACGGTGCGCTGGAGGCGGTCGGCGCCCGCGAGCACCTCGGGGAGCCCGCCGCGCAGGCCCGGCAGCTCCAGCGCCCGCTGGACGGTGATCCCGGCGCCGGTGCTGTCGTACCGCCCGCCCGGGGTGTGGGCGTCCCGCTGGTCGGTGCGGGGATCGGGGCGGGGGTCCGTGCGGCTGTCCATGAGGCGGACGCTACCCGCGCGGGCGGGGTGGGGACAGTTCGGCCCCGCCCCGCCGGCATCCCGGCCGCCCGGGTCAGCCGCCGTACGCCCCCGACGCCGTCAGGCGCAGGGCCGTGTCGATCAGCGGGACGTGGCTGAACGCCTGGGGGAAGTTGCCGACCTGGCGCTTCAGGCGCGGGTCCCACTCCTCGGCGAGCAGGCCCAGGTCGTTGCGGAGCGCGAGGAGCTTCTCGAACAGCCTGCGGGCCTCGTCGACGCGGCCGATCATCGCGAGGTCGTCGGCGAGCCAGAAGGAGCAGGCGAGGAAGGCGCCCTCGTCGCCGGGGAGGCCGTCGACGCCCGCCTCGGGGCCGTCGGTGGGGTAGCGCAGGATGAAGCCGTCCGGGGTGGACAGCTCGCGCTGGATGGCCTCGATGGTGCCGATGACCCGCTTGTCGTCCGGGGGCAGGAAGCCCATCTGGGGGATCAGCAGCAGGGAGGCGTCCAGCTCCTTGGAGCCGTAGGACTGGGTGAAGGTGTTGCGCTCCTTGTCGTAGCCCTTCTCGCAGACGTCCCGGTGGATGTCGTCGCGCAGATCGCGCCAGCGGTCCAGGGGGCCGTCCGCGTCGCCGGACTCGATCAGCTTGATGGTGCGGTCCACCGCGACCCAGGCCATCACCTTGGAGTGCACGAAGTGGCGGCGCGGGCCGCGCACCTCCCAGATGCCCTCGTCCGGCTCGTTCCAGTGGTTCTCCAGGTAGTGGATCAGCTTGAGCTGGAGGAGGGAGGCGTAGTCGCTGCGGGCCAGGCCGGTCATATGGCCCAGGTGCAGGGCCTCGGTGACCTCGCCGTAGACATCGAGCTGGAGCTGGTGGGCGGCGCCGTTGCCGACCCGGACCGGGGCCGAGTTCTCGTAGCCGGGCAGCCAGTCCAGCTCGGCCTCGCCCAGTTCGCGCTCACCGGCGATGCCGTACATGATCTGGAGGTTCTCCGGGTCGCCGGCCACCGCGCGCAGCAGCCATTCGCGCCAGGCACGGGCCTCCTCGCGGTAGCCGGTGCGCAGGAGGGAGGAGAGGGTGATGGCGGCGTCGCGGAGCCAGGTGTAGCGGTAGTCCCAGTTGCGGACGCCGCCGATCTCCTCCGGGAGGGAGGTGGTGGGCGCGGCGACGATGCCGCCGGTGGGGGCGTACGTGAGGGCCTTGAGGGTGATCAGGGAGCGGACCACCGCCTCGCGGTAGGGCCCGTGGTAGGTGCAGTGCTCGACCCACTCGCGCCAGAAGTCCTCGGTCGCCGTCAGCGACAGCTCGGGCTCGGGCAGTGCGGGGGGCTGCTTGTGCGAGGGCTCCCAGGAGATCGTGAACGCGATCCGCTCACCCGGCGAGACCGTGAAGTCGGAGTAGGTGGTGAGCGCCTTGCCGTAGGTCTCGGCCGGGGTGTCGAACCACACCGAGTCGGGGCCCGCGACGGCGACCGTGCGCCCGTCGTGCTTGTGCACCCACGGCACGATCCGGCCGTAGGAGAAGCGCATCCGCAGGGTGGAGCGCATGGGGACGCGGCCCGAGACGCCTTCCACGATCCGGATGACCTGGGGCGCGCCGTCCCTCGGGGGCATGAAATCGGTCACCCTGACCGTGCCGCGCGGGGTGTCCCACTCGGACTCCAGGATCAGCGAGTCCCCCCGGTAGGTCCGCCGGTTCGCCGAGGGCGGCTCGGTGTCCGGGGCGTGGGCCGGGCCGATCCGCCAGAAACCGTGGTCCTCGGTGCCGAGCAGCCCGGCGAAGATGGCATGCGAGTCGAAGCGGGGCAGGCACAGCCAGTCCACCGTGCCGTCCCGGCAGACCAGTGCGGCGGTCTGCATGTCTCCGATGAGTGCGTAGTCTTCGATGCGCCCGGCCACGTGCAACTCCAGTCGAACGGCCACGTCACCCCATGAAGGGGCTGTCGCTAGTGCGGTCAAGGGTCAAGGGTGGTGTGTCATACGTCGTGCGAGAGGTACTGCGAAGTGGTGTCCCGTACCTCGTTGAGCCATGAAGCAAAACAGCCGATCGGCCTGGTGGCAAAACGGCGGTCCGTGCTCAGCAGTCTGTGCTCAACGAACTGACGAGCTCTCGTTGTTCCGGCTTCATCCGGCTTGTTCCGGCTGTTTCCGGCGGACTCCGGGATGGAACCGGGAGGGAACCGGAGGGAATACGGGCAGGGGGTGGTGCCGTCTTTCCGGCGGGCTCGGCAGCGAGTGTCCGAGCAGGATACGACGCACGTAGATGATCTGTGTGCCGCTCCGGGCAACGCGGGTGAGCCGATCGAGTGAGCGATCGGTGAGAAGTGCGTAAGGCGTGTGCGTGGGTGTGGATCCGTGGCGGGGCGTGCGCGGAGCGTGGCCGGGCCGTATCGCCCCGAGGCGCTGTTACCCTGGTAGCCCGTGGACCGGTGGGCGTAGAACCCCCGAACCGCAGCGACGGCGCCCCCGGCGGCCCGGTACGCAGTCCCCGGCGGAATCTCCCAGGAATCCCAGGAATCCCGCAGGGAAGCTCGTACGTGCATCCGGTACGGCGGCGCCACCGCACCCCCAGACCGCGACCACGGGAGCCCCGTCTTGGCCATGCCGCCCACCGCCTTTCGAAACAACACAGCCACGACGACCAAGCACATCTTCGTCACCGGGGGTGTCGCCTCCTCGCTCGGCAAGGGTCTGACGGCCTCCAGCCTGGGCATGCTGCTCAAGGCCCGCGGCCTGCGCGTGGTGATGCAGAAGCTCGACCCCTACATCAATGTCGACCCCGGCACGATGAACCCCTTCCAGCACGGTGAGGTGTTCGTCACCAACGACGGTGCCGAGACCGACCTCGACATCGGCCACTACGAGCGCTTCCTCGACCGCGACCTCGACGGCTCCGCCAATGTCACCACCGGCCAGGTCTACTCGACGGTGATCGCCAAGGAGCGGCGCGGCGAGTACCTCGGCGACACCGTGCAGGTCATCCCGCACATCACCAACGAGATCAAGAACCGCATCCGGCGGATGGCCGCCGACGACGTGGACGTCGTCATCACCGAGGTCGGGGGCACGGTCGGCGACATCGAGTCGCTGCCGTTCCTGGAGACCGTCCGCCAGGTCCGCCACGAGGTCGGCCGGGACAATGTCTTCGTCGTCCATATCTCGCTGCTGCCCTACATCGGCCCCTCCGGCGAGCTGAAGACCAAGCCGACCCAGCACTCGGTGGCCGCCCTGCGCAACATCGGTGTCCAGCCGGACGCCATCGTGCTGCGCTGCGACCGCGAGGTCCCCACCGCCATCAAGCGCAAGATCTCGCTGATGTGCGACGTCGACGAGGCCGCGGTCGTGGCCTGCCCGGACGCCCCGTCCATCTACGACATCCCCAAGGTGGTCCACTCCGAGGGCCTGGACGCGTACGCCGTCCGCCGCCTGGACCTGCCGTTCCGCGATGTGGACTGGACGACCTGGGACGATCTGCTCGACCGGGTCCACAACCCGCGCCACGAGATCAGCCTCGCCCTGGTCGGCAAGTACATCGACCTCCCCGACGCCTATCTCTCGGTCACCGAGGCGCTGCGCGCGGGCGGCTTCGCCAACAAGACCCGCGTCAAGATCAAGTGGGTCACCTCGGACGACTGCAAGACCCCGGCCGGGGCCGCCGAGCAGCTCTCCGACGTGGACGCCATCTGCATCCCCGGCGGCTTCGGCGACCGGGGCGTCTCCGGCAAGGTCGGCGCGATCCGCTACGCCCGCGAGAACCGCGTCCCGCTGCTGGGCCTGTGCCTGGGCCTCCAGTGCATCGTGATCGACGCGGCCCGCAACCTGGCCGGCATCACCGACGCCAACTCCACCGAGTTCGACCCCGCCACCGGGCACCCCGTCATCTCCACCATGGCCGAGCAGCTCGACATCGTCGCCGGTGAGGGCGACATGGGCGGCACCATGCGGCTCGGCATGTACCCCGCGAAGCTCGCCGAGGGCTCCATCGTCCGCGAGGTGTACGACGGCAAGGAGTACGTGGAGGAGCGGCACCGGCACCGCTACGAGGTGAACAACTCCTACCGGGCCGAGCTGGAGAAGAAGACCGGCATCGTCTTCTCGGGCACCTCGCCGGACAACAAGCTCGTCGAGTACGTCGAGTACCCGCGCGAGGTCCACCCCTACCTGGTCGCCACCCAGGCCCACCCCGAGCTGCGCTCCCGCCCGACCCGGCCGCACCCGCTGTTCGCGGGGCTGGTCAGGGCCGCGGTGGAGCGGAAGGTGGCCGCCGCCGGGGCGTCCGGTGCGGCGGAGGACGGTTCCGAGTAACGGCTCGGGTACCGGCTGTACGGTTGCCGGGGTGCGCTCCTCTGCTGGGGCGCGCCCCGGTTTTTTCTCTGGCATTTCTCGCGCGTGGGAGGGCACCCGGCATGCAGGGCACGACGATCAAGGACACCCCCGAGGAATGGGAGGTCCGGGCGACCGCGACGCCGTTCGTGGGCAACAAGACCTCCGTGCGGACGGACGACGTCGTCATGCCCGACGGGACCGTGGTCCGGCGCGACTACCAGGTGCACCCCGGGTCGGTCGCGGTGCTCGCCCTCGACGAGGCGGACCGGGTGGTCGTCCTGCGCCAGTACCGGCACCCGGTGCGGCAGAAGCTGTGGGAGATCCCGGCGGGGCTGCTGGACGTGCCGGGCGAGAACCCGCTGCACGCGGCGCAGCGCGAGCTGTACGAGGAGGCGCACGTCAAGGCGGAGGACTGGCGGGTGCTGACGGACCTCTACACGACGGCGGGCGGCTGCGACGAGGCGGTACGGATCTTTCTCGCGCGGGGGCTGTCGGAGGTGCAGGGGGAGCGGTTCGCGGCGGAGGACGAGGAACTGGACCTGGAGCTGTCGCGGGTACCAGTGACGGCTCTGGTGCGGGGGGTGCTGGCGGGGGAACTGCACAACAACTGCCTGGTGACCGGGGTGATGTCGCTGGTCGCGGCGCGCGGCTCCGCGGAGGGGCTGGAGGGTCTGCGCCCGGCGCAGTCACCGTGGCCGGCGCGACCGTTCGAGGCGTAGGGGTTCCGTCACCGGATGTCACTTCCGGTGTTGGCGGGGTGCGCGTAGGTCGGGGGCGGGGGTGTCACTCACCGCGTCGGCGGGTGCCGCCGCGCCCACGCTCGGCTTCGCTCGCGCGGGGGGATCCCATCGCCCCAGCGGCACGGCTGCCTGCCCGCGGCCGGGGCGATGCGACGGGCCGCGCCCCTCGGTGGCGAGGGAGGGGCCACCTGACCTCGCCACCCAGGCCCACGCCCCCAGGGGCGCGGGGAACTGCGCGACCAGCCCCCACCGACCCGCACGACCCCACGACCCCACGGGACCACCCCCCACCGACCCGCACGGCCCCACGGGACCACCCCCCCAACCAACCCGCACAGACCCACGAATCCCCCCCCGCCACCACCTCCCGTCCAAGCCCCCCACTCCCATATGACAACCCGCTGATCCGTCCGGGCGACCCACCCGGCGCTGCACCGGAGGTGTCACCCGGGGTGAACTAGGCTCGTCGCGACCAGCCAGGGACAGGTGCGGGCGCGGGCGGAGTCGCGGGCGCGCCGGTGGACGGGAGTGTGGCCCGTGACGGATCAGGCGGTGGACACGGACGGCGCGACGCTGTCGGGACACGCCTCGCAGGACGGCGGATTCCTGGGCCGGACACGGGAGCTGAAGGAACTGCGCGCCGACATCGAGCGCGCCGGACTCGACACCCTCGCCGGTACCAAGGCCCCCCGCGCCCGGGTCCTGCTGATCGCCGGGAAGCCGGGGTCGGGGCGGACCGCCCTCGCCGGGGAACTGGTGTCCGGGCTCGCCGACCGCTACCCGGACGGAGTGCTGCGCACCCGGCTCACCGAGCCCGACGGCACCCCCGTGCCCGTCGCCCGCGCCGCCCGTGACCTGCTCACCGCGCTCGCGCTCCCCACCCCGCCCGGCGCCGCCGAGGACGATCTCACCGCCGATCTGCGCGAAGCGCTCACCGGCCGCCGGGCCGTGCTGCTGCTGGACGACGCCGCCGACGCCGAGCAGGTCGACGCGCTGCTCCCGGACACCCCCGAGTGCCTTGTCGTCGCCGTCGCGCGCGGGCCGCTCACCGGGATCGCCGATGTCCGGCCCTGCACCCTGGGCGGGCTGGACACCAAGTCGGCGGTCGAGCTGCTGTCCCGGCACACCGGTTCGGTACGGATCACCGTCGACCCGCGGGCCGCGGAGGCGCTGGTCGAGGCGTGCCAGGCGCAGCCCGCCGCGCTGACGCTGGCCGGGGGCTGGCTGGCCGCCCGGCCCAAGGCGGCCGTCGCCGACCTCGCCAAGCAACTGCACGCCGAGGGCGACGAGGGCGGCGCGCTGGACCGCGTCTTCCGGCTGGTGTACGCCTCGCTCGCGGCCCCGGCCGCCCGGATACTGCGGCTGCTCTCCCTCGCCCCGGCCGGACTGGCCGACCCGCACACCGCCTCCGCCCTGGCCGGCTGCTCGGTCGGCGGCGCCCGCGCCACCCTGGACGACTTCGTGGCGTTCGGCCTGCTGCACCGCACCCCCGGCACCCTGCCGCAGTACGAGGTCCCCGGCTGTCTGCACCCCCTGCTGGCCGCCCTCACCGAGAGCCACGACAAGCCCGCGGAACTCCAGCTCGCCCGCGCCCGGATGCTGGAGCGCACGGTCCGGCTGCTCCAGTCCTGCCGGGCGATCACCGAGACCGACAACCCCGAGGCGCGCGAGAAGCTCCAGGGCATGCCCCGCGCCCTGCGCTTCCCCACCCCCCGGGCCGCCGCCGACTGGCTGGGCGCCCGGCGTCCCGCCCTGCTGGCGTCGGCCCGTCTCGCGGTCGCCGACGGCGAGCTGGACACCCTGGCCCGCCGGCTGATGTCCCAGTTCGTCCGGGCGATGGTGGCGCATGTCGGCACCCAGGCCGCCGCGCCCGACCTGTACGGCGTCCACGGACTCGTGCTGGATGTCGCCGAGCGGCGCGGGCTGCCCCGCGAGCGGGCGGCGGCGCTGCTGAACCTGGGCGATCTGGACGCCCGCACCGGCCGTACCGCGGACGCGCTGGTGCGCTACCGGGCCGCGCTGGACGCCGGACGGGAGGCGAACGACCCCTATGCCACCGGCCGCGCGATGGAATCCGTAGGCGGTGCCCATCAGGAGCTGGGGGACTACGAGCGGGCGGCCGACTGGTTCGGCCGGGCGCTGGCCGAGCGGCTGGCCCGCGACGAGCGCGAGGACGTGGCCCGGCTCTACGGCCGGATCGCCACCGCCCACACCTACGCGGGCCGCTACGGCGAGGCGCAGCGCAACTGGCGGGCGGCGCTCGCCGGGTACCGCAAGCTCGACGATGTGGGTGCGTACGCGCGGGCGTTGAGCGAGCTGGCCCGGGTCCAGGAGTACGCGGGACGGCCCGAGGAGTCGCTGCGCACCTGCCAGGAGGCGGTGGAGTGGGCGCGCCGCGCCGAGGACACCCGGCTCCAGGCGGCGCTGCATCTGCGGCTCGCCGACACCCTGCTGCATCTCGGCGACACCACGGCCGCCGGGCTGCACCGCAGTGCCGCCGCGCGCATGCTGGGGGAGGAGCGCCTGGACGATGACCGGGAGGCCGATATCGCCGACGCACCCAGGGAACATGCCGCTAACGCCTGCGAAATCCGTAGTGTGCCCGCTGGAGATTGATGCAATGAAAGGCTAGACAGGGAGAACACCTTCATTAAACTGGCTCTACCGCACGTTCTCCTGCGGTGTCTCCCGGTGTGCCCGTGCGTGCCCGGGTTTATCGGATATGCACCCACTCTGAGCCAAGGACCGTGACGACATGAAGGTCGGCATCCCCCGCGAGGTCAAGAACAACGAGTTCCGGGTGGCCATCACCCCGGGCGGCGTGCACGAACTGGTGCGCCACGGCCATCAGGTCGTCGTCGAGCGCGGGGCCGGCCTCGGCTCCTCGATCCCGGACGCGGACTACGTCGCGGCGGGCGCCGCGATCCTGGAGACCGCCGACGAGGTCTGGGCCACCGCCGACCTGCTGCTGAAGGTCAAGGAGCCCATCGCCGAGGAGTACCACCGGCTGCGCAAGGACCAGATCCTCTTCACCTATCTCCACCTGGCCGCGTCCAAGGAGTGCACGGACGCCCTGATCGAGTCCGGCACCACCGCCATCGCCTACGAGACCGTCGAGCTGCCCGGCCGCGCGCTGCCGCTGCTCGCCCCGATGTCCGAGGTCGCCGGGCGGCTCGCCCCCCAGGTCGGCGCCTACCACCTGATGCGCCCGGCGGGCGGTCGCGGTGTGCTGCCGGGCGGTGTGCCGGGTGTCACCCCGGCCAAGGCCGTCGTGATCGGCGGTGGTGTCTCCGGCTGGAACGCCACCCAGATCGCCGTCGGCATGGGCTTCGACGTGACCCTGCTGGACCGGGACATCAACAAGCTCCGCGAGGCCGACAAGATCTTCGGCACCCGGGTGAAGGCGGTCATGTCGAACGCCTACGAGCTGGAGAAGGCCGTCCTGGAGGCCGACCTCGTCATCGGCGCGGTCCTCATCCCCGGCGCCAAGGCCCCGAAGCTGGTCACCAACGAGCTGGTCTCCCGGATGAAGCCGGGAAGTGTCCTTGTCGACATCGCGATCGACCAGGGCGGCTGCTTCGAGGACTCCCACGCCACCACCCACGCCGAGCCGACCTTCCGGGTGCACGACTCGGTCTTCTACTGCGTCGCCAACATGCCCGGCGCGGTCCCCAACACCTCCACCAACGCCCTCACCAACGCCACCCTCCCGTACATCGTCTCGCTGGCGGACAACGGCTGGGTCGAGGCGCTGCGCCGGGACCCCGCGCTGGCCAGGGGCCTCAACACCCATGACGGCAAGGTCGTCTACAAGGAGGTCGCCGAGGCGCACGGCCTGGAGTACGTCGAACTGGTGACCCTGCTCGGCTGACCGCCGGGCCGCGTCCCCCGCCTCCCGGGGAACACCCGTCCCCACCCGCGACCCGCCCGGGAACGGCCGCCCTACGGCGAAATCGAGTCGCCGTGGAGTGGCCGTGGAGTCGTCGTCGAGCCGCCGTCGGGTCGTCGTCCGGCAAAAGGCGATTCGTCAACACACCTCGTCAACCGCACACGCCCGGCCGGACCTTGCCCGACAAGGTCCGGCCGGGTGTGTGTATGGTCACTTTGCCGCACTCGGTCAACTCGCCTCGAACGTAACCCTTGAACCGACCTTGGACCGATTCGCACACCCGGGAAACCCACCGTGCGACGGCCGTACGCCCTTGACAGAGGGATGTTTCATTGCCGACACATCCTGCCGGGTCCGGCGGATTGTGTTGCTGCGGACGCCCGACACGCCATAGAGTCGCCAACCGTCGGCAAGGTGCCACGCTGACCTGTCGATAAATGTTCCTGGTCACATCCAAGGAGGTAAGACGACTTGTGAATGAGTCGACATTTTCTCCCGGGGGTGGTCAACCAGGAAGCCTCGCGCGGGGCCAGGCTCCTGCGGGGTTCGAGGCTGTCGGCTCCGTAGCGGTGCGCACCTTCGCAGCCCACCAGGGTCTCCTCAAGCCTGGGGTGACTCAGTCAGCACACCAGAGCATGGATGGCCATCACGTGAACGCCATGACCGGCGACGGAAGTGGCGCGCCCCACAACCACTTCGCCGACTACGACGAACTGCCCGAGGGGCACTTCTACGACCCGGACGCCGAGTACGAGCCCGACCCCGAGTACGCGGCCACCCTCGCGCCCGACGCGGCCCGCCAGCGCCGCGAGCGGATCGGCCCGACCGGGCGCCCGCTGCCGTACTTCCCCATCCCGGGACCCCTGACGGACCACGGGCCCGCGAAGATCATCGCGATGTGCAACCAGAAGGGCGGCGTCGGCAAGACCACGTCGACCATCAACCTGGGTGCCGCGCTCGCGGAGTACGGCCGCCGGGTGCTGCTCGTGGACTTCGACCCGCAGGGCGCGCTGTCGGTCGGTCTCGGGGTCAATCCGATGGAACTCGACCTGACGGTCTACAACCTGCTCATGGAGCGGGGCATGTCCGCCGACGAGGTGCTGCTGAAGACCGCGGTCCCCAACATGGACCTGCTGCCCAGCAACATCGACCTGTCGGCCGCCGAGGTCCAGTTGGTCTCCGAGGTCGCGCGCGAGTCCACGCTCCAGCGGGCGCTGAAGCCGCTGCTGCCCGACTACGACTACATCGTGATCGACTGTCAGCCCTCGCTCGGTCTGCTCACGGTCAACGCCCTCACCGCCGCGCACAAGGTCATCGTCCCGCTGGAGTGCGAGTTCTTCGCCCTGCGCGGAGTCGCCCTGCTGACCGAGACCATCGAGAAGGTCCAGGAGCGGCTGAACCCGGAGCTGGAGCTGGACGGCATCCTCGCCACCATGTACGACTCCCGCACGGTGCACAGCCGTGAGGTGCTCGCGCGGGTCGTGGAGGCGTTCGACGACCACGTCTACCACACCGTCATCGGCCGCACGGTCCGCTTCCCGGAGACCACGGTCGCCGGTGAGCCGATCACCACCTACGCCTCCAACTCCGTCGGTGCCGCCGCCTATCGCCAGCTCGCCAGGGAGGTGCTCGCCCGGTGTCACGCCGAGTGAGTCTGCCGGGGGCCGACGAACTCTTCCGTACGACAGGGGGTATGGCGCTCCAGCCCTCCACGCCGCGGCGTGGACCGGGCGGGGAGCCCCGGGTGCCGGCGCCGGCCGGGGAGAGCGACCCGCAGGCC
Source organism: Streptomyces sp. NPDC093252 (assembly GCF_040683675.1). Classification (NCBI taxonomy): domain Bacteria; kingdom Bacillati; phylum Actinomycetota; class Actinomycetes; order Kitasatosporales; family Streptomycetaceae; genus Streptomyces; species Streptomyces sp. NPDC093252. The sequence continues at coordinate 27,242 of NZ_JBFBEM010000028.1, forward strand.
GCCGAGGACGCCCCGCACGCCGTGCCCGTCCAGGGCGGCGACGGCGACGGGGCCGAGCATGTGGCCGCGGGCGCGGAGTCGGCCGACGCGGAGGCGCGCGGGCGCGAGCGGGACCGTGAGCGCGGTGCCCGGCGGGGCGCCGCGGCGGCGCAGGAAGGTTCTGCCGCCACCGGGAACGGCTCCGCCGCCCCCCGCAAGCGCGGCCGGGGCGGTGGCACCCGCCGGCCCAGCGGGCGCGAGCGCCACGACGAGAAGATCACGGTCTATGTCTCCGCCGAGGAACTGATGGATCTGGAGCACGCGCGGCTGGTGCTGCGCGGCGAACACGGACTGGCGGTGGACCGCGGGCGGATCGTCCGCGAGGCGGTCGCCGTGGTCCTCGCGGATCTGGAGACCCGCGGCGACGCCAGCATCCTCGTACGACGGTTGCGCGGGCGGTAGCGGTAGCCTGCGGGGGCCATGACCTCCACAGATGCCGCATCCCCCGGCGACGGCCGCTCCGGCCGTCGGCGTGTGCTGGGGCGGGGCCCCGGGGTGGGGACCATTGGTTCGGCCGGGACCGCTGAAACGGTTCCTCCTCCGGCCGTGGCCGCCGCGCCCGCCGCCCATGACTCCGGTGGCACCGGTGGCCCAGAGGGCTCCGAGGGGGTGGAGGCCACCGGCGGTGCTGAGACCTCCGCAGCCCCTGAAGTCGCCGAAGCGACCGAGGTCGCCGAGTCGGCCGCGCAGGACCCGGACGACGGTGACAACGGTGGCTTCACGGTCCGGCTCGCCAACTTCGAGGGTCCCTTCGATCTGCTGCTCCAGCTCATCTCCCGCCACAAGCTGGATGTCACCGAGGTCGCCCTGTCCAGGGTGACCGACGAGTTCATGGCGTACATCCGGGCGATGGGACCGGACTGTGATCTGGACGAGACCACCGAGTTCCTGGTCGTCGCGGCGACGCTGCTGGATCTCAAGGCCGCCCGGCTGCTGCCCGCCGCCGAGGTGGAGGACGAGGCCGATCTCGCGCTCCTCGAAGCCCGGGACCTGCTCTTCGCGCGGCTGCTCCAGTACCGGGCCTACAAGCGGATCGCCGACATCCTCAGCGGGCGGCTCGACGACGAGGGCCGCCGCTACCCCCGTACCGTCGGGCTGGAGCCGCACCACGCCGAGCTGCTGCCCGATGTGGTGATCAGCATCGGGGCCGAGGGGTTCGCGCGGCTCGCGGTGAAGGCGATGCAGCCCAGGCCCCGGCCGCAGGTGTACGTCGACCACATCCACGCCCCGCTGGTCAGCGTGCAGGAGCAGGCCGGGATCGTGGTCGCGAAGCTGCGGGAACTCGGCGAGGCGAGCTTCCGGACGCTGGTCGAGGACACCGGCGACACCCTGACCGTGGTGGCCCGGTTCCTGGCGCTGCTGGAGCTGTACCGGGAGAAGGCGGTCGCGCTGGAGCAGGAGACCGCGCTCGGGGAACTGCTGGTGCGCTGGACCGGGGGCGAGGCGGAGACCGGTCCGCTGGTCACCGACGAGTTCGACCGGGCGCCGGAGCCGCCCGGGGAGGAGAAGAAGCCATGACGGACGGGGTGGCCGGGACGGCGACGGCGGCGGTGACGGGAGCCGTCGCCGAGCTGGCGCTCAAGCCCGCGCTGGAGGCCGTACTGATGGTGGTGGACGAACCCGCGACCGAGGAGCAGCTCGCGAAGATCCTCCAGCGGCCCCGGCGCCGGATCGCCGACGCGCTGCGGGAGCTGGCCGACGAGTACGCGGCGCAGGGGCGGGGCTTCGAGCTGCGGGCGGTCGCCGGGGGCTGGCGGTACTACACCCGGCCCGCGTACGCGGCGGCCGTCGAGGGCTTCGTCCTGGACGGGCAGCACGCCCGGCTCACCCAGGCCGCGCTGGAGACCCTCGCGGTGGTCGCCTACCGCCAGCCGGTCAGCCGCAGCAGGGTCTCCGCGGTGCGCGGGGTGAACTGCGACGGGGTCATGCGGACCCTGCTCCAGCGCGGGCTGGTCCAGGAGGCGGGCACGGAACCCGAAACAGGTGCGATCCTGTACACGACGACGAACTACTTCCTGGAGCGGATGGGCCTGCGCGGCCTGGACGAGCTGCCGGAACTCGCGCCCTTCCTCCCCGAGGCGGAGGCGATCGAGGCCGACACCCTGGAAGGGGTGCCGTCGTTCGACCCGGACGCGCCCGACGCCCCGGGCGCAGACGACGCGGACGACTAGACGGAACCAGACGGAACCTTTGATGCGAAGCAGTGGTAGCGGCAGCGGCAGCGCCGGCGGTGGCGGCGGCAGGAGCGGCAGCGGCAGGAGCGGCGGGCGCGGCACCCCCCGCGGTGCCGGGAGCGGCAGGGACCAGCGGCAGGGCCAGGGCCAGAGCCAGGGCCGCCCCCGCAAGCCCCGCCCCGAGGAGCGCCGCTACGACGTGGGCCCCGGGGCCACCCAGGACGGCCCGAAGGCCGGGCGCGGCGGCGCGGCCCGCGGCGGCGCCAAGGGCGGCCCCAAGCAGGGCCAGCCCGCGCGCGGCCGGACGGCCCCCGGGCGCTCGCGCGAGTACGAGGCGCGGGCGGAGGAGCGCAACCGGGAGCGGTACGCGGGGAAGAAGGAAGTGAAGGTCCCCAAGACCTTCCCGGGCGCCGAGCAGGAGGGCGAGCGGCTCCAGAAGGTGCTGGCGCGGGCGGGCTACGGCTCGCGGCGGGCCTGCGAGGAGCTGATCGACCAGGCCAGGGTCGAGGTCAACGGCGAGATCGTCACCGAGCAGGGCAAGCGGGTCGACCCGGAGCGGGACGAGGTCAAGGTCGACGGACTGACCGTGGCCACCCAGTCGTACCAGTTCTTCTCGCTCAACAAGCCGGCCGGGGTCGTCTCCACCATGGAGGACCCGGAGGGGCGGCAGTGCCTCGGCGACTACGTCACCAACCGGGAGACCCGGCTCTTCCACGTGGGGCGGCTGGACACCGAGACCGAGGGCGTCATCCTGCTCACCAACCACGGTGAGCTGGCGCACCGGCTGACCCATCCCAAGTACGGCGTGAAGAAGACCTATCTCGCGCACATCGTCGGCCCGATCCCGCGCGATCTGGGCAAGCGGCTCAAGGACGGCATCCAACTGGAGGACGGGTACGCGCGCGCGGACCACTTCCGGGTCGTGGAGCAGACCGGCAAGAACTACCTGGTCGAGGTCACCCTGCACGAGGGCCGCAAGCACATCGTGCGGCGGATGCTGGCCGAGGCCGGGTTCCCGGTGGACAAGCTGGTCCGGGTCGCCTTCGGCCCGATCACCCTGGGCGACCAGAAGTCGGGCTGGCTGCGGCGGCTGTCCAACACCGAGGTCGGCATGCTGCTGAGCGAGGTCGATCTGTAGATCAACCACCGTCCTCGCGGACATCAGCGGTGGCGCGGCACGGCCGGTCCTGGAATTCTCCGGGACCGGCCGATGTCTTTGGACCGCCCGGCCGGTCTGTATCGGGTACCGGTGACGGCGGGTCTGCATCGAGTACCGATGACGGCCGGTCTGTACCGGGTACGGGTGGCGGCCGGTCCGGGGCACGGACGGGTCCGGGACGACGGACGACCGGCGCCGGGAGCGCCGGACGGCCAGCGGAGGGAGCGCCGGATGACCCACGGCAGAGAACGCCGGATGAGCCACGGCAGAGAGCGCCGGACGACCCATGGCGGGGAACGCCGGACGACCAACGGGAGGGAGCGCCCGATGACCGGGACGAGGACGCGGGGGACGGACACCGATCCGGGGGAGCTGCTGGAGCGCTCCCTCGCCTACGCGCTGGGCAGTGTGGCCGGGGTGGAGGGCGTGAGCCCGGGGCGGCACACGCCCTGCCCCGGCTGGGACCTGGGCGCGCTGCTGGGGCATCTGGACGACGCCCTGGACGCGCTGTACGAGGGGCTGACGGGCGGGGTGATCGGGCCGTTCCCGGGAGCGCCGGAGGCCGCCGCGTGCGGGTTCCGGCGGCGGGCGTGCGCGGTGCTCGGGGCGTGGGCCGCGGGGGCGCCGGAGCGGGTGGCGGTCGGGGACCGGGCGCTGCCGTCGCGGGTGATGGTCGCGGTCGGGGCGGTGGAGATCGCCGTGCACGGGTGGGACGTGGGGCAGGCGGGCGGGCGTCCGGTGCCGCTGCCGGTGCCGCTGGCGGCCGAGCTGCTGCCGGTCGCCCGGCAGGTGGTGGCCGACGCGGACCGGGGCGTGCGGTTCGCGGCGCCGCTGGCCGTACCGCCGTCCGCGGGGGCGGACGAACGGCTGCTGGCGTTCCTGGGGCGCCGGAGCGGCTGAAAGGGGTTGTCGCCGACCCACCCCCTTATTTATAGTCGTCCTGACTATTAATAAGGGGGCGTGAGCATGACCGTCGGGTACGACAAGCACGCCTACGAGCCCTTCGCGGTCACCGTCGATCTCGCCGTGCTCACCCTGCGCGCGGACGTCCTGCGGGTGCTGCTCGTCCGGCGCGGGCAGGAGCCGTACGCCGGACGCTGGGCGCTGCCCGGCGGGTTCGTGCGGCCCACCGAGTCCGCCGAGACGGCCGCCCGGCGCGAACTGGCCGAGGAGACCGGGCTCGCGGACGTCTCCGGGCTGCACCTGGAGCAGCTCCGCACCTACAGCGACCCCGGCCGCGACCCCCGGATGCGGGTGGTCTCCGTCGCCTTCGCCGCCCTGCTGCCCCACCCGCCCGCACCGCGCGGCGGCGGCGACGCGGCACTCGCCGACTGGGTCCCGTACGCGGACGCGCGCGGCCTGGCCTTCGACCACGACCGGATCCTGGCCGACGCCCACGACCGGGTCGGCGCCAAGCTGGAGTACACCTGCCTCGCCACCGCCTTCTGCCCGCCCGAGTTCACCCTGGGCGAGCTGCGGCGGGTCTACGAGAGCGTCTGGGGCACCGAGCTGGACCCGCCCAACTTCCGGCGCAAGGTCCTCGCCACCCCCGGTTTCGTCACCCCCGTGCCCGGCGCCGCCCGGCTCACCGGCGGGCGCGGCAAACCGGCCGCCCTGTACCGCGCGGGCCCCGCCACCGCACTGCACCCGCCCCTGCTGCGACCGACCCGGGAAGGACACCCCGCATGAACGCCATACCCCCGTCGCCCACGACGGCCGTCCGCAAGCGCGCCGCCACCGGGTCCCTGCTCGGCCTCGCCCTCGGGGACGCGCTCGGCTTCCCGACCGAGTTCAACGACGTACCGGCGATCCTCGCGAAATGCGGGCCCTGGCGGGAGATGGCGCTGCCGCGCCCGGCGTTCGTCACCGACGACACCCAGATGACCCTGGCCGTCGGCCGGGCCGTCCGCACCGCCATGGACCGGGGCGTCCTCGGACCCGAGAGCCTCACCGGGCCGCTGAGCGAGGAGTTCACCGCCTGGTACCGCTCCCCGGACAACGACCGCGCCCCCGGCCGCACCTGCCTGGCCGCCTGCGAGCGCCTCCTGGACCCCGGGCTGCCCTGGCAGGACGCCTCCGAGATCCACTCCAAGGGCTGCGGGGCCAATATGCGGGTCGCGCCCCTCGGACTGGTCCCCGGCCTCAGCGACGAACAGCGCGCCGGGGCCGCCCAGTTGCAGGCCGCCCTCACCCACGGCCACCCCACCGCCCTCGCCGCCGCCGACCTCACCGCCCACGCCGTCCGGCTGCTCTCCCAGGGCGCCGAACCGACCGGCCTGGTCGGACTGCTGCGCTCGTACGCCTACGACAACCGGGGCCGGTACCACGAGCGGTGGCTCGGCGATCTGTGGACGCGGGGACAGGACCCGTCCGCCGCGCACTACATCGGACGCGGCTGGGACGAGTGCCTCGCGGCCCTGGAACGGCTCGGGAGCGCCGTCCGGACCGTCTCCCCGGAGACCGACCCCTGCCTGGCCACCGGCGAGGGCTGGATCGCCGAGGAGGCGCTCGCCACCGGGCTGCTCTGCTTCCTGCTCTTCGTCGGCGAACCGCTCACCGCGCTGCGCCGGGCCGCCTGCACCTCCGGCGACTCCGACTCGATCGCCTGCCTCACCGGCGCGTTCGCCGGGGCGTATCTCGGCGCCGGGGCGTGGCCCGCCGAGTGGGCCGACCGGGTCGAGCACCAGGGGGAGCTGGTGACACTGGGCGCGCTCTGGGACGCATAGCGTCACAGTAGGGATGACCTGCGGTTTTCCGGCTTGCCCGGCCGCCCGGTCGCGGAACGGGAGCCGTCACGTGACATTGGCAGGGTCGGGGCCGGAGCCGCGTCCTGCGCCCGGCCGCACTCTCGAAAGGCGCGATCATGGCGGGAAACGATCTCGGCAGTCTGCTCGGCGGCCTCCTCGGCGGCGGCAAGCAGCAGAGCGGCGGCAGCGGCGGGAGCGGCGGTGGCAGTGCGAGCGGCGGTGGCGGGAGCGGCGCGAGCGGTGCGGTGGCCATCCTCGGGTCGCTGCTCGGGTCGCTGATGGCGAGCAAGGGCGGGACCGGCGGGACCGGCGGGACCGGCGCCGCGGCCACCGGCGGGGCGGCCCAGAACCCGCTGGGCGGGCTGGTCGACCTGCTCCAGAAGTCCGGGCTGGTCGACCAGGCGCAGTCCTGGATCAGCCAGGGCCAGAACAAGCCCGTCAGCGGCGCCCAGATCAAGGAGGCGCTGCCCGACGAGACCCTCAGCCAGGTCGCCCGGGAGTCCGGCGTCAGCACCGACCGGGCCGCCGACGAACTGGCCTCCGTGCTGCCCCAGGCCGTCGACCGGCTCACCCCGCAGGGAGAGGTCCCCTCCGGGTCGCTGGAGGACATCATCAAGCAGCAGCGGCTCTGAGCACCGGGCCGGACCGGGCCGGGTCCCACCCGGCGCTCGCGGCGCCCGTCCGCCCCCGTCTCAGCGGACGGGCGCCGCACCGCCGCCCTCCCCGCCCTGACTAGGCTGGACGGGCGTGACCGGCGGTGGCCGGACCCGCGTCGCAGCCGCCCTTCGCAAGGACACGCCCCGTGAGAACCGCACTCGTCATCGGCACCGGCCTGATCGGCACCTCCGTCGCCCTGGCCCTGGTCCGGCGCGGGGTCACCGTCCACCTCGCCGACCACGACCCCGAGCACCTCCGCACCGCCACCGCCCTGGGCGCCGGGACCGACGAGGCACCGGACGGCCCGGTCGACCTGGTCGTCGTCGCCGCGCCGCCCGCCCATGTCGCCGCCGTCCTCGGGGACGCCCTGCGGCGCGGCGCCGGACGCGGCTACCTGGACGTGGCCAGCGTCAAGGGCGGCCCCCGCCGCGCACTGGAGGCCCAGGGCCTCGACCTCACCGCCTACATCGGCACCCACCCCATGTCCGGGCGGGAGCGGTCCGGGCCGCTGGCCGCCAGCGCCGATCTCTTCGAGGGCCGCCCCTGGGTGCTCACCCCGACCCGGGACACCGGCACCGAGGTCCTGAACCTGGCCCTGGAACTGGTCTCGCACTGCGCCGCCGTCCCCGTCGTCATGGACGCCGACGCCCACGACCGGGCCGTCGCCCTCGTCTCCCACATGCCCCACCTCGTCTCCTCCCTGGTCGCCGCCCGCCTGGAGCACGCCGAGGAGGCCGCCGTACGGCTCTGCGGGCAGGGCATCCGGGACGTGACCCGGATCGCCGCCTCCGACCCGGCGATGTGGATCGACATCCTCTCCGCCAACCCCGGGCCGGTCGCCGACCTGCTCACCGATGTCTCCGCCGACCTCGACGACACCGTCCGCGCCCTGCGGGCCCTCCAGTCCGCCGACGAGGCCAAGCGGAGCGAGGGCGTCGACGGCGTCCGGGACGTCCTGCGGCGGGGCAACGCCGGACAGGTCCGGGTCCCCGGCAAGCACGGCTCCGCGCCGCGGGCGTACGAGGTCGTGGCGGTCCTCATCGACGACCAGCCGGGCCAGCTCGCCCGGATCTTCGCCGACGCGGGGCTCGCCGGGGTCAACATCGAGGACGTCCGCATCGAGCACGCGACCGGGCAGCAGGCCGGACTGGTGCAGCTCATGGTGGAACCGAAGGCGGTACCCGTGCTGAGCGCGGCGCTGCGGGAGCGGGGATGGGCGCTGCGGCAGTAGCGCCGGACCGCCCACCTCGCGCGTGGGCCGACGAGTGACCCGTACGCAGTAACCTTGTCCGGGGCCCCGTACCAGCCCCCGCATCCCGTCCGTGCCCCCTCGCACCGCACCAGGAAGGTGTCCCTCCGTGGAAAACGGCGCCGCCCAGCCCGTGATTGTCGCTATCGACGGTCCCTCCGGCACGGGGAAGTCGAGCACGTCCAAGGCTGTCGCCGCTCAGCTCGGGCTGAGGTATCTGGACACCGGGGCCCAGTACCGGGCCATCACCTGGTGGATGGTGAGCAACGGGATCGACATCGACGACCCCTCCGCCATCGCCGCCGCCGCGGGCAAGCCCGAGATCGTCTCCGGGACCGACCCGGCCGGACCCCTCATCGAGGTGGACGGCGTGGATGTCGCCGGGCCGATCCGGACGCAGGAGGTGACCGCCAAGGTCAGCGCGGTCAGCGCGGTCCCCGAGGTGCGGACCCGGATCACCGAACTCCAGCGGACCATCGCCGCCGGGGCTGAGAGCGGCATCGTGGTCGAGGGACGGGACATCGGCACGACCGTGCTGCCGGACGCCGACGTCAAGGTCTTCCTCACCGCCTCCGCCGAGGCCCGCGCCGCCCGCCGCAGCGCGGAACTGAAGGGCGCCGACCTCGCCACCACCCGCGAGGCCCTGGTCCGGCGGGACGCCGCCGACTCCGGCCGCACCACCTCCCCGCTCGCCAAGGCCGGGGACGCCGTCGAGGTGGACACCACCGAACTGACGCTGGCCCAGGTCATCGAGTGCGTGGTCACCCTCGTCGAGGAGAAGCGGGCCGAGCGGTGACCGATCTGCCCACCACGCGCAGCGCCGACATCGGCCGCCGGATCGGCGTGCCGCTGATGTACGGGCTCTTCCGGCCGCGTGTGCTGGGAAGCTGGCGGATGCCCGCCGCCGGGCCGGTGATCCTCGCAGTCAACCACTCCCACAACGTCGACGGCCCCATGGTCATGGGCGTCTCGCCGCGCCCGGTGCACTTCCTGATCAAGAAGGAGGCGTTCATCGGGCCCCTGGACCCCTTCCTGACCGGCATCGGCCAGCTCAAGGTGGACCGGGACAGCACCGACCGGACCGCCATCACCCGGGCCGTCGGCGTGCTGGAGCAGGGCGGCGTCCTCGGGATCTTCCCCGAGGGCACCCGGGGCGAGGGCGACTTCGCCGCGCTGCGCGCCGGGCTCGCCTACTTCGCGGTCCGGGCGAACGCCCCGATCGTCCCGGTGGCGGTCCTCGGCAGCACCGAGCGGCGCGGACGCCTGGTCAAGGCCCTGCCCCCGCTCCGCAGCCGGATCGACGTGGTCTACGGCGACCCCTTCGACGCGGGCGACGGCAGCGGCCGGCGCACCCGCAAGGCCCTGGACGAGGCCACCGAACGCATCCAGAAACAGCTCACCGCCCACCTGGAAAACGCCAGGCGCCTGACCGGGCGCTGAGCGACACTGAGTAGTGGATCAGCTCCGTGAGACCGCCGACCGGGCGGCGGAGCGCTCCACGATCACCACGATGAACAACGAGGTACGGACTTCATGAACGACGACATCCACTCCGCGGGCTCGCCGGACGGGCACGACCACGGAGCGCTCGGCGACGCCGAGTACGCGCGCTTCATGGAGCTGGCCGCCGAAGAGGGCTTCGACATCGAGGACGTCGAGGGGGCGATCGAGGAGGCGGGTCACGGCCCGCTGCCGGTGCTCGCCGTCGTCGGCCGCCCCAATGTCGGCAAGTCGACGCTGGTGAACCGGATCATCGGGCGCCGCGAGGCCGTGGTCGAGGACAAGCCCGGTGTCACCCGCGACCGGGTGACCTACGAGGCCGAGTGGTCCGGCCGCCGCTTCAAGGTGGTCGACACCGGCGGCTGGGAGCAGGACGTCCTCGGGATCGACGCCTCCGTCGCCGCCCAGGCGGAGTACGCGATCGAGGCCGCCGACGCGGTGGTCTTCGTGGTCGACGCCAAGGTCGGCGCCACCGACACCGACGAGGCGGTCGTCCGGCTGCTGCGCAAGGCCGGGAAGCCGGTCGTGCTGTGCGCCAACAAGGTCGACGGCCAGAGCGGCGAGGCCGACGCCGCCTACCTCTGGTCACTGGGCCTCGGCGAGCCCCACCCGGTCTCCGCGCTGCACGGCCGGGGCACCGGCGACATGCTGGACGCCGTCCTGGAGGTGCTGCCGGACGCGCCCGAGCAGTCCTTCGGCACCGCCGTCGGCGGCCCCCGCCGGATCGCCCTGATCGGCCGCCCGAACGTCGGCAAGTCCTCGCTGCTGAACAAGGTGGCCGGGGAGGAGCGGGTCGTCGTCAACGAGATGGCGGGCACCACCCGCGACCCGGTGGACGAGCTGATCGAACTCGGCGGGATCACCTGGAAGTTCGTCGACACCGCCGGTATCCGCAAGCGGGTCCACCTCCAGCAGGGCGCCGACTACTACGCCTCGCTGCGCACCGCCGCCGCGGTCGAGAAGGCCGAGGTCGCGGTCGTCCTGATCGACGCCGCCGACTCCATCTCCGTCCAGGACCAGCGGATCGTGACCATGGCCGTGGAGGCCGGGCGGGCGCTGGTGCTGGCCTTCAACAAGTGGGACACGCTGGACGAGGAGCGCCGCTTCTATCTGGAGCGGGAGATCGAGACCGAGCTGGGCCAGGTGGCCTGGGCGCCGCGGGTCAATGTGTCCGCGCGCACCGGCCGTCATATGGAGAAGCTGGTCCCGGCGATCGAGACGGCCCTCGCGGGCTGGGAGACCCGGGTCCCGACCGGGCGGCTCAACGCCTTCCTCGGCGAGCTGGTCTCCGCCCATCCGCACCCGGTGCGCGGCGGAAAGCAGCCCCGGATCCTCTTCGGCACCCAGGCGGGCACCAAGCCGCCCCGGTTCGTCCTGTTCGCCTCCGGGTTCATCGAGGCCGGTTACCGCCGGTTCGTGGAGCGCCGGCTGCGCGAGGAGTTCGGCTTCGACGGCACCCCGATCCACATCTCGGTCCGGGTCCGCGAGAAGCGCGGCGCCAAGAAGAAGTAGCCGGCGGCAGAGCACAACGGAGGAGGGGGGGGGGGGGCGGACCCGGCGCCCCCCCCGCCCCCACCTCGAAGCACTAAATAATCCCCC
>NZ_JBFBEM010000029.1:0-29089 GCF_040683675.1 Streptomyces sp. NPDC093252
GTCCAGCATCAGAGCGCGCCCGGAGACCCCGGACGTCCCGGCCTCGGGGCGCGCTAAAAGCAGGGGGCTGGCCCCAGGGCTTTTAGGGGCGCGGGGAACTGCGCGACCAGCCCACCACGACCCGCGCCTCACCACCGACCCCACCGCACCGCATCGCACCGCACCCCCACCCCCCAACCCCCACCCGCGATACTCCTCCCCATGACCTCCAAGACCTCCCACGACGACGTCGAGGAGCCCCGCTCCACCTCCACCTCCACCCCCTTCACCGTGGATGAGCTGGCCGCGCGTGCCGGTGTGACCGTTCGTACGGTGCGGTTCTACGGCACCAAGGGCCTCCTCCCGCCCCCCGTCCTCGGCCCCCGCAGGGTCGGGCGGTACGGGCGGACCCACCTCGCCCGGCTCGCGCTGATCGAGGAGCTGCGGCACCAGGGACTGACCCTCGCGGCGATCGAGCGCTACCTGCGCCGGCTGCCGGACGGCCTGAGCGCCGACGACCTCGCCGTGCACCGCGCCGTGGTGGCGTCCTGGGCGCCGGACGTGCAGGAGACCGTGGAGCGCGCGGAGCTGGAGCGGCGGGCCGGGCGGGCGCTCGGCTCCCCGGAGCTGGAGCGGCTCGCGGCGATGGGGGTGGTGGCCGCCGAGGGGACGGGGTTCCGGGTGGACGCCGGGCTGCTGCGGCTCGGCGTCGAGCTGCTGGACGTTCCGCTGTCCCCGGAGGCGATCGTCGCGGCGCGGACCGTGCTGATCGAGCACTCCCGGGCGGCGGCACGGGAGCTGTCGGGGCTGCTGCGGGCGGAGGTGGCGGAGCGGGACAGCGAGGCGGTGCGGTCGCTGTCGGCGGAGATGCAGCCGATCGTGGTGCAGGCGCTGCTGACGGCGTTCCAGCGGTCGCTGAGGGAGGAGCTGCGGGCGTGGCAGTCCGGGGGCGATGCTCCCAGGGGGTGAGGGCATCGCCCACTCAGCCGACGCCGCCCCCACGCTCACCGGGCATCGCCCTCACCCTCAACCGACACCACCCCCACCCTCACCGAGCCGCACCCCTCACCCTCGCCCTCACCCGGCATCACCGAAGGTGTCCCCCCGTTCCGCCGTCTCCACCAGCAACGCGGGCGGGGTGAAGCGCTCGCCGTAGTGGTCGGCGAGTTCCCGGGCGCGGGCGACGAAGCCGCGCGGGCCGCCCTCGTAGCCGTTGATGTACTGGAGGACCCCGCCGGTCCAGCCGGGGAAGCCGATGCCGAGGAGGGAGCCGATGTTGGCGTCGGCGACGGAGGTCAGTACGCCCTCCTCCAGCAGTCGTACCGTGTCCAGGGCCTCGGCGAAGAGCATGCGTTCCTGCATGTCCCGGAAGGGGATCTCCGCGCCGGGACGGGTGAAGTGCTCGCGCAGGCCGGGCCACAGGCCGGTGCGGGTGCCGTCCTCGGCGTAGTCGTAGAACCCGGCGCCGCCGGCCCGGCCGGTGCGGCCGAACTCGTCGACCATGCGGTCGATGACGGCCTCGGCGGGGTGCGGGGTCCAGGTGCCGCCGCTCTCCTCGACGGCCCGGCGGGTCTCCTCGCGGATCCTGCGGGGCAGGGTGAGGGTCAGTTCGTCCATCAGGGAGAGCACCTTGGCGGGGTAGCCCGCCTGGGCCGCGGCCTGTTCGACGGAGGCGGGCTCGACGCCCTCACCGACCAGGGCGACGCCCTCGTGGAGGAACTGGCCGATGACGCGGGAGGTGAAGAAGCCGCGTGAGTCGTTGACGACGATCGGGGTCTTGTTGATCTGCCGGACCAGGTCGAAGGCGCGGGCGAGGGCCGCGTCGCCGGTCCGCTCGCCCTTGATGATCTCGACCAGCGGCATCTTGTCGACGGGTGAGAAGAAGTGCAGCCCGATGAAGTCGCTCTGGCGTTCGACGCCTTCGGCGAGGGCGGTGATGGGCAGGGTGGAGGTGTTGGAGCAGAGCAGCGCGTCCGGGGCGAGAAGGTGCTCGATCTCCTGGAACACCTTGTGCTTGAGGGCGGTGTCCTCGAAGACCGCCTCGATGACGGCGTCGCAGCCCGCGAGGTCGGCGGCCTCGGCGGTGGGGGTGATCCGGGCGAGCAGGGCGTCGGCCTTCTCCCGGGTGGTGCGGCCCCGGGCGACGGCCTTGGCGCAGAGCTTCTCGGAGTAGCCCTTGCCCCGGGCGGCGGCCTCGGCGGTGATGTCCTTGAGGACGACGTCGATGCCCGCGCGGGCGCAGGAGTAGGCGATCCCGGCGCCCATCATCCCGGCGCCGAGGACGGCGACCCGGCGGACCGGGCGGCGCTCGGTGCCCCGGGGGCGGCCGGCACCGGAGTTGACGGCCTGGAGGTCGAAGAAGAACGCCTGGATCATGTTCTTCGCGGTCTGCCCGGTGGCGAGTTCCACGAAGTAGCGGGCCTCGATGAGCTGGGCGGTCTCGAAGTCGACCTGGGCGCCCTCGACGGCGGCGGCCAGGATGGCGCGCGGCGCGGGGTAGGGGGCGCCCTGGGTCTGCTTGCGGAGGGTGGCGGGGAAGGCGGGGAGGTTGGCGGCGAACCGGGGGCTGGCCGGGGTGCCGCCCGGGATGCGGTACCCGGGGACGTCCCAGGGCTGGTGGGACTCCGGGTGGGCGTCGATGTGGGCGCGGGCCCTGGCGAGCAGGTCGGCGGGGGTGTCGGCGACCTCGTGGACGAGGCCGTTGTCCAGGGCGCGGCGCGGGCTGTACTGGGTGCCCTGGAGGAGGACCTTCAGCAGGGCGTCGGTGATGCCGAGCAGCCGGACGGTGCGGACGACTCCGCCGCCGCCGGGCAGCAGGCCGAGGGTGACCTCGGGACAGCCGATCTTGGCGCCGGGCGCGTCGAGGGCGATGCGGTGGTGGCAGGCGAGGGCGAGTTCGAAACCGCCGCCGAGGGCGGCGCCGTTGATCGCGGCGACGACGGGTTTGCCGAGGGTCTCGATCCGGCGCAGGTCGCGCTTGACGGCCATCCCGGCGTCGAGGACCTCCTGGGCGGTCTCGGGGGTGGCGCGGATCAGGTCGCGCAGGTCGCCGCCCGCGAAGAAGGTCTTCTTGGCGGAGGTGAGGATGACGCCCCGCACGGTGTCGCGTTCGGCCTCCAGGCGGTCGGTGACCGCGGCGAGCGAGTCGCGGAACGCGCGGTTCATGGTGTTGGCGGACTGGTCGGGGTCGTCCAGGACGAGGGTGACGACCCCGGTGCGGTCCTGTTCCCAGCGGATGGTGGTGCTCGTGGTCATGGGGGTTCTCCGTTGAGGTCGGTCGGCCGAGGAGTGCCGCCGGGGCGGGTCGGACGGGCCCCGGCGTCGCGGGCGGCGCGGACCGCCCCGGGTGCGGGTCAGACGCGTTCGACGATCGTGGCGATGCCCATCCCGCCGCCGACGCACAGGGTGGCGAGGCCGTAGCGCCGGTCCCGGCGCTCCAGTTCGTCCACCAGGGAGCCGAGGATCATCGCGCCGGTGGCGCCGAGCGGGTGGCCCAGCGCGATGGCGCCGCCGTTGACGTTGATCCGGTCGAGGCCGACGCCCATGTCCCGGGCGAACCGCAGGACGACGGCGGCGAACGCCTCGTTGATCTCGATCAGGTCGATGTCGTCGATGGTCAGCCCGGCGCGGGCGAGGGCCTTGCGGGTGGCGGGGGCGGGGCCGGTGAGCATGATGGTGGGTTCGGAGCCGGAGACGGCGGCGGACACGATCCGGGCGCGCGGGGTGAGCCCGTAGCGCTCGCCGATCTCCCGCGAGCCGATGGCGACGAGGGCGGCGCCGTCCACGATGCCGGAGGAGTTGCCCGCGTGGTGGACGTGGTCGATGCGCTCCACCCAGTGGTACTTCTGGAGCGCGACGGCGTCGAACCCGCCGAGGTCGCCGATGTCGGCGAAGGACGGCTTGAGCCGGGCGAGGGAGTCGGCGGTGGTGCCGGGCCGCGGATGCTCGTCGTGGTCGAGGACGGTGAGCCCCGAGCGGTCCCTGACGGGGACGACGGACCGTGCGAAGCGGCCCTCCTTCCAGGCGGTGGCCGCGCGTTCCTGGGACAGCGCCGCGTACTCGTCGACGTCGCGGCGGGAGAAGCCCTCGATGGTGGCGATGAGGTCGGCGCCGATGCCCTGGGGCACGAAGTTCACCGCGAGATTGGTCATCGGGTCGTTGAACCAGGCCCCGCCGTCGGAGGCCATCGGCACCCGGGACATCGACTCGACACCGCCCGCGAGCACCAGGTCCTCCCAGCCGGAACGGACCTTGGCGGCGGCCATGTTGACGGCCTCCAGGCCCGAGGCGCAGAAGCGGTTCTCCTGCACCCCGGCGACCGTGTCCGGCAGTCCGGCGGCGAGGGCGGCGATCCGGGCGATGTCGGAGCCCTGGTCGCCGACCGGGCCGACGACCCCGAGCACGATGTCGTCGATGGCGGCCGGGTCCAGGGCGGGGAAGCGGTTGCGGATCTCGTGGATGAGGCCGGTCACCAGGTCGATGGGCTTGGTGCCGTGCAGGGCGCCATTGGCCTTGCCGCGCCCGCGCGGGGTGCGGATCGCGTCGTACACATACGCTTCGGTGCTCACGGGGCAGCCTTTCGGGGGTTCTCGTGGGGAGCGGGGTCGCGGGGCGGCGCCAGGGCCGGGACGTCCCAGTCGGCGGCGACGGAGGCCGTGTCGGCGCCGGGGAGGGCGGGGCCGCCGCGCAGGGCGGTGGGGGTGGCGGAGAAGCGGGGCGCGGGGGCGGGCTGGACGTGGCCCGCGTGGTCGGTGAAGGTGCCGCGCGCGGCGAGGTGCGGATGCCGGGGCGCCTCGCGCAGGGACAGCACGGGGGCGACACAGGCGTCCGACCCCGCGAAGACGGCGGTCCACTCGTCGCGGGTACGGGTGCGGAAGCGGGCGGCGATCAGGGCGCGCAGTTCGTCCCGGCGGGCGGGGTCCTCGCGCGCGGGAGCCCGGTCGGCGATGCCCAGCAGCCGCAGGAACTCGTCGTGGAAGCGCTGCTCCAGGGCGCCGACCGCCATGTGCTTGCCGTCGGCGGTCTCGTAGGTGGCGTAGGAGGGGAAGCCGCCGTCGAGCAGGTTGGCGCCGCGCCGGTCCTGCCAGCCGCCGGCCGCGAGCATGCCGTGGATCATCGTGCCGAGGTGGGCGGTGCCGTCGACGATGGCGGCGTCCACGGTCTGCCCGGTGCCGGTGGCGCGGGCGTGGTGCAGGGCGGCGAGGACGCCGACGACCAGGTAGAGCGCGCCGCCCGCGTAGTCGCCGAGGAGGTTGGCCGGGGCGGGCGGGGGGCGGTCCGGGTCGCCGATGAGGCCGAGGGCGCCGGTGACCGCGATGTAGGCGAGGTCGTGTCCGGCGGTCCGGGCGAGGGGTCCGTCCTGGCCCCAGCCGGTCATCCGGCCGTACACCAGGGCGGGGTTGCGGGCCCGGCAGTCCTCGGGGCCGACGCCGAGGCGCTCGGCGACGCCGGGGCGGTAGCCCTCGATGAGGAGGTCGGCGCGGGCGGCGAGGTCCAGGACGCGGGCGGGGCCGTCCGGGGCCTTGAGGTCGAGGAGCACGGAGCGTTTGCCGCGGTTGGTGAGGTCGTGGGCGGGGTCGACGGCGAGCCCGGGGCCGCCGGGGCGGTCCACCCGGACGACATCGGCGCCCAGGTCGGCCAGGAGCATCGCCGCGAACGGGCCGGGCCCGATCCCGGCCAGCTCGACCACGCGGACGCCGTTCAGCGGGCCCTGTCCTGCGGCCACCTCGGTCATACGACCCCCATCACTCCACTGTGACAGTGTTGCTGTAACACCAGTGATGCTAAGAACCCGTTCCGGTCGGCACAAGACGGAAACGAGCAAGCGCTTAGCCCATTGTGACGCGGGACGCGTTCCCTTTCCTTCGAATGAAACACTCGCAGCGAGCCGGAAGGCGAAGACGACCGGCCGGGCAGAGACCGGCCGGGCAGAAAGGCGGGTGGAACGCATGAAGTTCGTCCTGGAGGTCACCCTGGACGAGGGAGTGATGGCCAAGGACCCGGTCCGCGAACTGGGCCGGATCCTCCGCTACTGGGGCGGGAACCTGGACCATTACGCCCTCCAGCCGGGTGACGGCAGCGCGGTCTACGACTCGGAGTACTCCGAGGTCGGCTCCTGGCGCGTGACCGCCTCCTGAAGCGCCGCCCGGCACAGCGCGTCCGCCCTGCGGGTGGTCTCGGGGAGCCGGTAGGAGGGGGTGAGCGCGAGGGTGTGGGCGCAGGCGGTGTCCAGGGCCACCCGGTGGCCGACGGAGACGTACACCGGCTTGACGCCGTCCCTGGTGCGCAGCGCCCGGCCGACCTCCTCGGTGCCCGCCAGCAGCGGACTGGACGCGCCCCGCCGGTCGCCGGGCGGGTCGCAGGTGAAGACGAACGGGTTCTTGGCGACGCCGATGACCGGCAGGCCGGTGAGGACGCCCAGGTGGCTGGCGAGGCCGAAGCGGCGCGGGTGGGCGAGCCCGTAGCCGTCGCAGACCACCAGGCCGGGCGGGTGGGGCAGCGCCGCCAGGGCGGCCAGGACCGTGGGGATCTCCCGGAAGGCGAGCAGGCCGGGGACGTACGGGAAGGAGATCCGGCCGACGGCGGTGGCCTCGGCGACGACATCGAGGCTCGCCGCGTCCAGGACGACGGCCGCCGCGGCGACCAGGTCGCGTTCGTCGTCGTAGGCGACGTCGACCCCGGTGATCCGGCCCGTGCCGGGCGCCGGTCCGCTGTCGTCGAGCACGACCCGCGCCCGCAGCTCGTCCTGCACCGCTCGGGCCTGCTCCTCGGTCGCGGGCCAGCCCGCGGGGATCTCTACGGTCGTCATACGGACCGAGCCTAGAGGGCCGGAGAAGGGCCGCAGGAGGGGTGCGGGGCGGGCCGGAGGAGGGGTGCGGGGGCGGGCGGCCCGGCGGGCGGCACTCGGCCCGGAACGCCCAGAAAGAAATGGGTCTGCCCGAATCCGCCTGGAAATTCAAGGCATCAGGATGGTGTAAAGCACGGTGACAGAGGTCACCGGAAATCCAGTGCACTTCCCGGCCCGTTCCTTCGTCTCTTCCGGTAACCGGCCTCATCCGCTGATCCGATCCGTCCGGAGCGGAGCCGCCGGTCCCCGGCAGCCGTTCCGCCGTCTCAGAGGGAGCAAGGCATGAGCACTGTCATCGAACAGCCTGTGGAAGCCCGCCTCGTCGCCGCCGCGCCCCGCATGCCGCAGATCCCCGCCACCCTGCACTACGACCCGCTGGACCCGTTCGCGGTCCGGATGACGTTCCCGGCGCAGGCCACCCTGGAGGGCGTGGAGGTGTGCTGGACGTTCGCGCGCGATCTGCTCGCGGAGGGCCTGGAGGGCCCGGCGGGCGACGGCGACGTCCGCGCCCGCCCCTACGGCTACGACCGTACGGTGCTGGAGTTCCACGCCCCGGAGGGCACTGCGGTGATCCATGTGCACTCGGCGGAGGTGCGCCGGTTCCTGGCGGCCACCGGAGGACTGGTCCCCGAGGGCATGGAGCGGCTCCGGTTCGACCTGGACCGGGGTCTGGCGGAGCTGCTGCGCGACGCCGGCTGAGAGCCGGCCGTTTAAAACCCGTTGACTGCCCCGTACGGCCTCCGTACGGTGGTCGAGTCCTGTTGCCGCCGATGGGAGAAGGACGTTGCTCGTCTGAGGTCCTGAGACACCCTCGTCACACCACCACCGTCTGTAGGTGGGTGTGCGCTGCGTGCGACCTCGGCGTTCGAGCCGTCCTCCTTGCGGAACAGGGCTTTTCCATGAGCCCGCCCCTCTTCCGGGTCTCCGCGGGTCCAGGGCCTCCCCCGCCTCCCGGATCGCCGCTCCCGGTGTCTCGATACGCGTTGCCGCCCCATCGCCCCATCGAGCAACCGCGAGGCCACCATGTCTACGTCGTCCACGTCACTCACTCTCACCTCCCTGTCCTACGCCTGGCCCGACGGCACCCCCGTCTTCGAGGGCCTGGACACCTCCTTCGGCACCGGCCGCACCGGGCTGGTCGGGGTCAACGGATCGGGGAAGTCGACCCTGCTCAGGCTCGTCGCGGGCGAACTCCAGCCCCTGGACGGCACCGTCCGGGTCGCCGGCGAGGTCGGCTATCTCCCGCAGAACGTCACCCTGGACACCGCGCTGCCCGTCGACCGCGCGCTCGGGATCGCCGAGAAGCGGGCCGCGCTGCACGCCATCGAGGCGGGCGATGTGTCCGAGGCGCACTTCGAGACCATCGGCGACGACTGGGACGTCGAGGAGCGCGCCTTGGCCACGCTCGGCGAACTCGGGCTCGGCCAGGTCGAACTGGACCGCACCATCGGTGAGGTCTCGGGCGGCGAGTCGGTCCTGCTGCGGCTGGCCGCCCTGCTCCTGGAGCGGCCGGACGTGCTCCTGCTGGACGAGCCGACCAACAACCTGGACGTGTACGCCCGCAAGCGGCTGTACACGGCCGTGGAGTCCTGGCAGGGGGTGCTGGTCGTGGTCAGCCACGACCGGGAACTCCTGGACCGGATGGACCAGATCGCCGATCTGCGCGCGGGCACGATCACCTGGTACGGCGGGAACTACACCGCCTACGAGGCGGTCCTCGCCGCCGAACAGGAGGCCGCCGAGCGGATGGTCCGGGTCGCCGAGGCCGATCTGCGCAAGCAGAAGCGCGAACTGGCCGACGCCCAGATCAAGCTGGCCCGCCGCAAGCGGTACGGCCAGAAGATGTACGAGCAGAAGCGCGAACCGAAGATCGTCATGGGGGAGCGCAAACGCTCGGCACAGGAGGCCGCGGGCAAGCACCGGATCATGCACGAGGAGCGGCTCAGCGATGCCAAGGAGCGTCTGGGCGAGGCCGTGGACGCGGTGCGGGACGACGACGAGATCCGCGTCGACCTGCCGTACACCGCCGTCCCGGCCGGGCGGACCGTGCTCACCCTGCGGGATCTGGAGCTGCGCTACGGCGCCAGTGTCGCGGGCGGGTTCGATCTGTACGGTCCCGAGCGGATCGCGCTGATCGGGCGCAACGGGGCGGGCAAGACCACGCTGCTGCGGACCATCGCCGGGGAACTGGAGCCGGTGTCGGGGACGGCGACGGCACATGTGCCGCTGCGGTTCCTGCCCCAGCGGCTGGATGTGCTGGACGGCTCGCTGACGGTGGCGGAGAACGTGGCCCGGTTCGCGCCGGGCGCCACCCATCAGGAGATCCGCGCCCGGGTCGCCCGCTTCCTGTTCCGGGGGCAGCGCGCCAACCAGCGCGCCGACTCCCTGTCCGGCGGCGAGCGCTTCCGGGCGGCCCTGGCGGCGCTGATGCTGGCCGAGCCCGCCCCGCAGTTGCTGATGCTGGACGAGCCGACGAACAACCTGGACATGGCGAGCGTCCGGCAGCTCACCTCGGCTCTGGAGGGGTACGAGGGCGCGCTGATCGTGGCCAGTCACGATCTGCCGTTCCTGGAGTCCCTCGGGATCACCCGCTGGCTGCTCCTGGACGGAGAACTCTCGGAAATCACGCCAGAAGCTGTCGGGTTTGACGCCTAGCGTCCCCCGTATGCACGAACACAGCGGATACAGCGGGCACGGCGGGCACGGCGGGCACGGCCAGTTCCTCACCATCACCGGAGCCAGGGAGAACAACCTCAAGGACGTCTCCCTGCGGATCCCGAAGGGCCGGCTGACCGTGTTCACCGGTGTGTCGGGGTCCGGGAAGTCGTCCGTCGTCTTCGACACCATCGCGGTGGAGTCGCAGCGCCAGTTGAACGAGACGTTCACCTGGTTCGTCCGCAACCGGCTGCCCAAGTACGAGCGCCCGCAGGCGGACGCGCTGGAGGACCTCGCCCCGGCGATCGTGGTCGACCAGCGGCCGATCGGCGGGCACTCCCGCTCCACGGTCGGCACGATGACGGACGTCTACTCGGTGCTGCGGGTGCTGTACTCCCGGCACGGCACCCCCGGCGCCGGGGCGGCGACGGCGTACTCGTTCAACGACCCGGCGGGCATGTGCCCGCGCTGCGACGGACTGGGCCGGACGGTCCAGCCCGACTGGGAGCGCATCCTGGACCCCGCCCTGTCCCTCGCGGACGGGGCGGTGCGCTTCCCCCCGTTCACCGCCGGCACCTGGCAGGGGCAGACGTATCTGAACTCCGAGGAACTGGACCCGCACAAACCGGTGGGCGCGTTCACGGCGGACGAGCGGGCGTTCCTGATGCGGGGGCGGTCCGGCTCCAAGGTCACCATCAGCGGCTCCGGCGGCACCTGGGTCACCGACTACGAGGGGCTCGCCGACCGGTTCGAGCGGCTCTACCTCAAGCGGGATCTGTCGGCGCTCAGCCAGAAGACCCGCGATCTGGTCGGCGGCCATCTGGCGGAGGGCGTCTGCCCGGAGTGCGGGGGCGCGCGGCTGAACGCGGCGGCGCTGGCGTCCCGGATCGGCGGGCGGTCGATCGCCGAGTGCGCCCGGATGCAGATCACGGAGCTGATCGGGGTGCTGCGGGAGATCACCGACCCGGTGGCCCGGCCGATCGCCGGGGCGGCCGTCGCCGCGCTGGAGCGGATCGACGCCATCGGCCTCGGCTATCTCAGCCTGGACCGGGAGACGTCCACCCTGTCCGGCGGCGAGGGGCAGCGGCTGAAGACCGTACGGCATCTGGGGTCCAGTCTGACCGGGATGACGTACATCTTCGACGAGCCGAGTGTCGGGCTGCATCCGCGCGATGTGGGGCGGCTCGGGGATCTGCTGCTGCGGCTGCGGGACAAGGGCAACACCGTGCTGGTGGTGGAGCACGACCCGGATGTGATCGCGCTGGCCGACCATGTGGTGGACATGGGGCCGGGCGCGGGGGCGGCGGGCGGCACGGTGGTGTTCGAGGGCAGCCCGCGCGCCCTGGCCGCCGCCGGGACACCGACGGGGCGGTGCCTGGGACGGCGTACGGCGGTCAAGGAGCGGGTCCGGGAGGCGGCGGCGTCCGGGGGGCGCTGGGTGAAGGGGGCGGACCGGCACAATCTGCGGGACGTCACGGTGGAGTTCCCGGACGGGGTGCTCACGGCGGTGACCGGGGTCGCCGGGTCCGGGAAGAGCACCCTGGTGTCGCTGTTCACCGAGGCGCATCCGGACGCGGTGGTCGTCGACCAGTCGGCGATCGGCATCTCGGGGCGCTCCAACCCGGCGACCTATCTCGGGGTGCTGGATCCGGTGCGGCGGCTCTTCGCGCGCGAGACGGGCGCCGACGCGGGGCTGTTCAGCTTCAACTCCACCGGGGCCTGCCCGGTCTGCGAGGGGCGCGGGATCATCCACAACGACCTCGCCTTCATGGACCCGGTGACCACCGTCTGCCCGGAGTGCGAGGGGCGGCGGTTCCGGGAGGAGGTGCTGCGGCTGACGGTCGGCGGGCACTCGATCGCGGACGTGCTGGAGATGACCGCCGAGCGCGCCCTCGGCCTTCTGACCGACCCGGGCGTCCGGCGGCGCCTCCGGGCCCTCCAGGACGTCGGTCTGACCTATCTGACCCTCGGGCAGCCGATGTCCACACTGTCCGGCGGTGAGCGGCAGCGCATCAAGCTGGCGACCCACCTGCACCGGTCCGGGGCGGTGTACGTGCTGGACGAGCCGACGACCGGGCTGCACATGTCGGACGTGGACCGGCTGCTGGCGCTGCTCGACCGACTGGTGGACGGCGGCAACACGGTCGTGGTGGTCGAGCACAATCTGGAGGTCGTGGCGCACGCCGACTGGGTGATCGACCTGGGGCCGGACGGGGGCCGGGACGGCGGGCGGGTGATCTTCGAGGGGACCCCGCGCCAACTGCTCGCCGCGCGCGGGTCGTTCACCGCGGACCACCTCCGGCGCGCGACCGCCTGAGATTCGGGGGGTTTCGTCCGTGCCGGGCGGCGCTGCATCATGGCCCACCAGTGCCCAGTGCCCCGTGAGGGCACCGCCGCCACCCACGTCACCATCATCACGACCGTCACCGCCGTCACCGCCGTCATCGATCCGGAGTGATCCCTCGTGCCCAGCAAGAAGGCTCTTGTCCGCCACCCCGGCCCCCGGCTGGCCGAGGGCCTCGTCACCCATGTCGAGCGCACCGCGATCGATCCGGAGCTGGCCGCCGCGCAGTGGGAGTCGTATGTGGCGGCGCTCGCCGACCACGGCTGGGAGACGGTGGAGGCGGCCCCGGCGGACGACTGCCCCGACGCGGTGTTCGTGGAGGACACCGTGGTCGTCTACCGGAACGTCGCCCTGATCGCCCGGCCCGGCGCCGAGTCCCGCCGTGCCGAGACCCATGGGGTGGAGGCGGCCATGGCCGGGCTCGGCTGCTCGGTGAACTGGGTGTGGGAGCCGGGCACCCTGGAGAGCGGCGATGTACTGAAGATCGGTGACACGATCTACGTCGGCCGGGGCGGGCGCACCAACGCGGCCGGGATCCAGCAGGTGCGGGCCACCTTCGAGCCGCTGGGCGCGCGGGTGGTGACCGTGCCGGTCAGCAAGGTGCTGCATCTGAAGTCGGCGGTCACCGCGCTGCCCGACGGGACGGTGATCGGGCATCTTCCGTCGGTGGACACCCCGTCGCTGTTCGGGCGGTTCCTGCCGGTGCCGGAGGAGTCCGGGGCGCATGTGGTACTGCTGGGCGGCGACGCGCTGCTGATGGCGTCCGGGGCGCCCCGGACGGCCGAGCTGTTCCGGGATCTCGGCTACGCGCCGGTACTGGTGGACATCAGTGAGTTCGAGAAGCTGGAAGGCTGTGTGACGTGTCTCTCGGTCCGGTTGCGGGACCTGTACGCCTGACGGGTGATCTCATCACTCGGACAGCGCCCCGACCAGCACCGCCGGAGCCGTCACCGCCACCGCTCCGGCCCACGGGGGTTTCCGCAGCGTAGGCCCTGAACTGGGACCTTTACCGCGGACTTAACCTACGGTTTCGTAACCTACGGGTTCGTAGCCTACGATCCCGTAGGTTCCGGCACCGCTCGCCGGTCTCGTCCCCCTGGTACGACGTCCCCCTGGAGTTCCTGTGACCATCACCCCCGCGCACCTCGGCAGCCCCTCCGTCTGGACCGACGCGCGGCTGCTGTACGCCCTGGAGGAAGTGGTCGAGACCGAGCTGAACCGGCATCTGAAGATCGCCAAGGACTGGATGCCGCACGAGTACGTGCCCTTCAGCGACGCCCGCAACTTCCCCGGCTTCTTCGAGGACGGCGAGGCGTGGGAGAAGGAGCAGTCCAAGGTCACCGAGATCGGCCGGATAGCTCTGGTGGTCAATCTGCTCACCGAGGACAATCTGCCGAGCTACCACCACGAGATCGCCTCGCTGTTCGGCCGGGACGGCGCCTGGGGCACCTGGGTGCACCGCTGGACGGCCGAGGAGGGGCGGCACGGCATCGTGATGCGGGACTATCTGCTCGCCTCCCGCGCGGTGGACCCGGACAAGCTGGAGCAGTTCCGGATGGCCCACATGAGCGAGGGCTTCGAGTCCGACAACCGGCACTCGATGCTGCACTCGGTGGCCTATGTCGCCTTCCAGGAGCTGGCCACCCGGATCTCCCACCGCAACACCGGCCACCAGTCCGGGGACCCGGTCTGCGACCGGATGCTGGCCCGGATCGCGACCGACGAGAACCTGCACATGGTCTTCTACCGGAACCTCCTCAAGGCGGCCTTCGAGATCGCCCCCGACATGACCATGCAGGCCGTGCGCGATGTCGTCGTCGAGTTCCGGATGCCGGGGCACGGCATCCCCGGCTTCGAGCGGGCCGCCGCGCAGATGGCCATCGGCGAGGTCTACAACCTGCGCATCCACCATGACGACGTGCTCCAGCCGGTGCTGCGGTTCCTGAAGATCATGGAGATCGACGGTCTCGGTCCGGAGGGCCGCCAGGCGCAGGAGGAGCTGGGGCTGTTCATGGGCGGGCTGGACGCGGAGGCGCTCAAGTTCGACGAGAAGCTGGCGGCGCGCAAGGCGCGGATGGCGGCACGGGCCGCCCAGGGCTGACCTTCCGGGGTCGAAGGGGGTGGCCCTCCGGGTCGGGGGGCTGGCCCTCCGGGTCGGGGCGAGTGCGGAGGCGGCGCCGGGGAGGTCCTCCCTGGCGCCGCTTCTCGCTTTCTCTCGCTGCTCGGGGGCGGGGTGCATGACGGGGGTGGGCGGCGGCGTGCTGTACGGCGGGTTGTACGGCGGTCGGCTCAAGAAGTGATCCGGCGCAGGTGCTGCCGTTCCTTCTCGGAGAGGCCGCCCCAGACGCCGAAGCGTTCATCGTTCTCCAGGGCGTAGTCCAGACAGGCGCGGCGCATGTCGCACATGCCGCAGATGCGCTTGGCCTCGCGCACCGAACTGCCCGGCTCGGGGAAGAAGAAGTCCGCCCCGGTCTGCGCGCACAGGGCCTGGTCCTGCCAGGCGGGTGCGGCCGGGGTGAGGGAATCGAGGTGCATACGGACAGCGTCCGGGGCCGCGCAAAACGTTCGCTCAACGCCCGATCAACGCGGGTGCCCTCGAACGCTCCCCGGTCCGGCATCCGGCATCCCCTCCACGGCGGCGCGCGGGCGGGGGCGAGGGCGGGGGTGCGGATGGGAGCGGGGGCGGGTGCTCCGGCGGCGGTTGTCAGTGGGCGGTGCGAGACTCGGCAGAGGACAGGCAGCGGTTCCTCGGGAAGCGGTTCCTCGGGAAGGTGATCATGCTCAGCACCCACTTCGTGACCGGCGCGCCGAACTGGATCGATCTCGGCACGCCCGACATCGACCGGGCCACCACCTTCTACCAGGGGCTCTTCGGCTGGCAGTGGCGCTCCGCCGGGCCCGGGACCGGCGGGTACGGGTTCTTCCAGCTCGACGGGAGAACGGTCGCGGGCGTGATGGCGACCCCGCCCGAGCAGGGCCCGCCCGCCTGGACGGTCTTCTTCCGGACCGAGGACGCCGACGCGACGACCGGGACGGCCCGCGCGGTGCGGGGCACGGTCCTGGCCGAGCCCCTGGACGTGCTGGACCGGGGCCGCATGGCGATCCTCACCGACCGCGGGGGCGGGGCGTACGGCATCTGGCAGCCGGGGCGGACGGAGGGCTTCGAAGTGACGGGCGAGAGCGGCGCGCTGGTCTGGGTCGAGCTGTACACCCGGGACATCGCGGCGGCGGCCGGTTACTACCACAAGGTGCTCGGCTGGGAGACCTCCTCGGTCGCCTTCCCCGGCGGCTCCTACACCTGCGTCAACCCGGCCGGGCAGGACGAGGACACCATGTTCGGGGGGCTGGTGCCGCTGGACGAGGACCCGACGGAGGCGTCCGGCGAGCCGTACTGGCTGCCGTACTTCGCCACGGACGACCCGGACGCGGTGTGCGCCCGCGCGACGGAGCTGGGCGGGACGGTGCGGCTGGCGCCGCTGGACCTGCCGGATGTGGGGCGGGTGGCGCGGCTGGCGGATCCGTTCGGGGCGAGGTTCGCGCTGCTGCGGCCGGAACCCCGCCGGGGTGGGTGAACCCTCCGGGTGGGTGAGGAGGGGGGGTGGGGGGTGAGGGGGGTGCGTCAGGCGGACGGGGCGCGTCACGCGGACGCGCGGTGGATGAGGGTCGTCGGGAGGATCACGCTGGTGGGCGGCGGGGTGGCGGTGGGGTGGCCGCGCAGGCGGGTGAGGAGATGGCGGGCCATCAGACGGCCCATGCCCTCGATGTCCTGACGGACGGTCGTCAGCGGAGGGTCGGTCTGCTCGGCGATCGGCAGCATGTCGTCGAAGCCGACCACGGCGACCTCCTCCGGTACCCGCACGCCCCGCTCCCGCAGCACCCGCAGGGCGCCCACGGCCGTGAGGTCGTTCGCCGCGAAGACGCCGTCCAGGCCGGGCCGCCGGTCGAGCAGTTCCCGCATCGCCCGCTCACCACCGGCCGGGGTGAAGTCGCCGCCCGCCACCAGTGCCGGGTCCCCGTCCGGGAGGACCTCGCGGTAGCCGTCGAGCCGGTCCGCCGCGGAGGTCTGGTCCGGGGGGCCGGTGATGTGGGCGATGCGGGTGCGGCCGAGGGCGAGGAGATGGCGTACGGCGTCGCGGGCGCCGCCGCGGTTGTCGGTGTCCACGTAGACGGTGGGGGTGGGGGTGTCCAGGGTGCCGGTGCCGGTGCCGGTTTCGGGGTCGGGCCAGCCGGGGCGGCCTCCGAAGACGGCGGGGACGCCCGCGCGGTGGATCAGGGCGGGGAGGGGGTCGTCCAGGTGGAGGGAGAAGACGAGCGCGCCGTCGACATGGCCGCCGGCCAGGTAGCGGCCGACCCGGGCGTGGTCGTCGCGGCCCTCGGTGAGCAGCAGGACGAGCTGGTTGTCGTGGGCGGTCAGCTCCTTGCTGATACCGCGGAGCTGGAGGGCGAAGAAGGGGTCGGCGAAGACCCGGCTCTCGGGTTCGGCGACGACGACGGCGATGGCGTCGTGGCGCCGGGTGACGAGGCTGCGGGCGGCCTGGTTGGGGACGTAGCCGAGTTCCTCGACGGCCCGGCGGACCCGCTCCGCGAGGGGGGCGCGGACGGCGTCGCTGCCGTTCACGACGCGGGAGGCGGTGGCTCGTGACACTCCGGCCCGCGCGGCTACTTCCTCCAACGTCGGGGGCGCCTCCGGCGGGGGGTGGGGTGCGGGGTCGGTCACTTGTGGGCTCCGGGGGCTTGGGGGGTGGGGTCAGGATAGCCAGGGGGGGTGGTGGGTGAGGGTGGGTTGGGGTGGGGTGCGCGGTTCCTCGCGCCCCTGAGGGGGGTGGCCCACCAGGCGGGGAATGGGTGCGGGTTCGTTGAGGCTCGGTGCGCAGTTCCCCGCGCCCCTGAAGAAGGTGGCCCACCGGGCAGGGGGGCGAGTGCGGGATCGCCGTGGCTTGGCGCGCAGTTCCCCGCGCCCCTGACGAGGGTGGCCTGAGCGGTATGGGTGCGTGGGCCGGGGCTCGGCTGTCGGCTGGGTGGTCAGGTCAGGAGGTTGATGGTTCGGGGGGTTCGGGGGGTTCGGGGTGGGGTGTTGTAGGCCAGCCAGGTCAGGGACAGGTCCTGCCAGGGGAGGCCCACGGGGGCGTACACCGTTCGCTGGGTGGGGGTGGTGCGGCCGGGGTGGGTGCCTCGGAGGACTTCGGCGAGGGTGGTGTCCGCGGGCAGACCGGCCGCGGCCGGGGCGCCCGTCTCGGCGGCCAGTTCGCGGTCGTCCACGACGAGGAGAGACTCCGCGAGCAGGTCCGGGGCCAGTTCCTGCTTGCCGGGCTCGTCGACGCCCAGGCTGGTGAGATGGGTGCCGGGGCGGGTGTCGGCCAGGGCGAGCAGGGGGGCGCGGGACCAGGTGGCGAGGAGGACGATGTCCGAGGCGGCGGCGACCGCGGGGGCGTCCGCGACGACCCGGCCTCCGTGCCGCGCGGCGAACGCCTTCGCGCGCGCCGGGTCCGTGTCCGTCACCACCAGGTCGGTGCGCGGGCGGAGTGTCGCCAGGCCGCGGACCATCAGGTCCGCCTGCGCGCCCGCGCCGATCACGCCGACCCTCGTGCCGTCGCCCGCGAGAGCATGCGTGCCGAGGGCGGCGGCGAGGCCGGTGCGCCAGGCGGTCAGGGTGGCGGAGTCGAGGAGGGCGAGCAGTTCGCCGTCCCGTCCGCTGTGCAGGCAGACCACTCCGCGCAGGGCCGGACGGGCGGCCGGGAACTTGGCGTTGACCTTGACGGTGTAGGCGTCGATGCCGGGCAGCAGACCCGGGACGAGGACGGTGGCCGTGCCGGGGAACGGGAGGTCGGTCCGGATCCGGCGGCCGTCCGCCTCGGCGGGGGCGCGGAGGAACCCCTCCCGCAGCGCGGCGACGCACTCCGCCGGGTCCAGCAGGGCTTCCAGGTCACTTCGGGTGAGCAGTCGGGTCACCCGGCCATGATGCCCGGCGTCAGTGTGCGTGCCCGGACTGCTGTTTCTCGGGTGCTCCGTCCTTCTCCCCCGCCTCCGGCGGGGCCGCGGCGGTGCCGTGGCCCGCGTGGGGGTCGTAGCCGGGGATCGTGCCGTCCGGTTTCCTGACCAGGAACAGGCCCACCATCCCCATGTCCGAGTGGGACTGGACATGGCAGTGGTACATCCAGGCGCCCGCGCCCACCCCCTCCCCCGCGATCACCTGGAAGCCGAAGGAGTCGGCGGGGCCGACGATCTTGTTGTCGATGACCTGGCTGGGGTCCTCGGGGCCGGTGAGCAGGCCGGTGCGGTTGTCGGCCCAGCGGTGACCGTGCATATGGAAGGTGTGGTAGTACTCGCCGTGCGTGATCATCACGAACTCGACCCGGTCGCCGACGGTGGCCTCGAAGTCGGGGCCGGTGTGCGCGGGGCGGTTGTTGATGGTCATGTCGTTGAAGACGACGGTGTGGGTGCGGTCGGGGAGAATGTCCCCCTTGCGGCGGACGACGACGGGGCCGTAGAGACCGTTGCGGATGCCACCGGTGCCGTGGACGGTGCCCACCACATGGTCGTGGTAGTGCCAGTAGCCCGCGCTGCCGGGCCGCCAGGTGCCGTCCTTGCGGCGGCCCGGGGCGTGGGTGCGCCAGGTGTAGGTGCGGGTGGCGCCGGGCTCGACATGGCTGTTGTTCATCCTGGTGCCGTCGCTGGTGATCTCGTAGTCCAGGCCGTGGACATGGAGGCTGACCGCCACGTCCATGGTGTTCTCGAACTCAATGTGCAGGGTGTCGCCCTCGTTCAGCTCGATCAGCGGTCCCGGGACGCTGGCCTTGCCCTTCTCGAAGCCGTAGCCCATCTTGCCGCCGTCCAGCTTCTCGGCGTAGAGCTTGATCCGCCGGGTCTCGCCGCCGACCGGGGCGGTACGGGCCGGGCCCTCGGCGCTCACGGCATCGGGTCCCAGGGACAACGATGTCGCGACCGCCGCGCCGCCCAGCAGCACCCGCCGGTTGAATCCGCGTCTGTCCATGCCGAACTCCCCACGTCGGTACGGGATTCAGGACGGTAGCCGGGAGCCCGGGGGTTTTTCCACACTCAGGACAAAGTTTGTTTCTTCACGGTCATACCTATTGGCGAATCGAGCAAAGAGGTCTAGCTTTCCTTGGCGCCGACTGTGAACCGACGAGGGACGGAAGACCACATGCGGTCCACGACGCACCAAAGACCCTTTCCCGCACCGGATTCGGGGGCACCGGGACAGCCGCCGCCAAGACCACGACGCGCCGGGCGACGGGCCCTGACCGCCGTACTGGCCGCCGGGTTCGTCACCGCGGGCCTGCTCTCGGGACCGTCCGCGAGCGCCCGCCCGGCCCCCGATCCAGCGCTGACAACGATGTCCATCAAGTCGCCCCCGGGCGGCGCGAACGTACGTGTGCTGGTGTTCTACGGCTCCGCGGCGGGCGGCGAGGAGTCGCCCGTGGTGAACGCCGGAATCGAGGCGATCGAGGCGATCGGACTGTCCGGTCCGGCCAACCAGCGCTACACCACCGAGGCGACCGACGACGCCTCCGTCTTCACCAACGCCACCAAGCTGGGCCGCTACAACGCCATCGCGTTCGTCACCGGCGGCGGCGACATCCTCGACCCGGAGCAGGAGGCCGGTCTGGAGGCGTACATGGAGGCCGGCGGCGGCTTCCTGGGCGTCCATGACGCGGCGAAGGCGGAGCCCTACTCGGACTGGTTCACCGGGCTGATCGGTGCCCGGCCCGCCCCGTCGAGCCCGGCGAACGTCCAGCGCGCCACGGTCGAGATCGGCGACCGTCAGCACCCGGCGACCAAGGGGCTGCCGCTGACCTGGAAACGGCCGGACGTCTGGTCGAACTGGGTGAAGAACCCGACCGGCACCGTCCACACGGTCGCCCGGGTCCGCGAGTCGACGTACAAGCCGGGCGCGAGCGCCAATGGCTGGGACCACCCGGTGAGCTGGTGCCGGGACTACGACGGCGGCCGGTCCTTCTACACCGGGATGGGCGGGACCGCCGCCGCCTACGACGAGACCGACTTCCGAACGCATCTGCGCGGCGCACTGCTGTGGACCACCCGGCTGGTGCAGGCCGACTGCAAGGCCACCATCACCGGCAACTACAAGGCCGAGCGGCTCACCCGGCCCAACCAGCCGGGCCAGAACGACCAGATCGGCGAGCCGCACGGGCTGGTCACCGCGCCGGACGGCCGGGTGTTCTACATCGGCCGCGGCGGTGCCGACTCCTCGCAGCCGGTGATCCGGGACTGGAACAACCCGGACATCGGCAAGGGGAAGGGCGAGATCCATGTCTACGACCCGAAGACCGGGCAGGTGACCCTGGCCGGGGCGCTGGACGTGTTCGGCAACAAGGGCGGCGGGGACGAGCTGGTCAAGGTCGAGGAGGGGCTGCTCGGGATCGAGCTGGACCCGGACTTCGCGGCCAACGGCTGGGTGTATCTGCACTACACCCCCCACGACCGGATCGACCGCGACACCCGGATGGCCGAGCGGCGGGTCTCCCGCTTCACTCTCGACCAGGCCACCAACAAGCTGGACCTCGGCAGCGAGAAGGTGCTGCTGAAGTGGCCCGTGCAGATCCACAGTTGCTGTCACGCGGGCGGCGGGATGACCTGGGACTCGCAGGGCAATCTCTACATCGCCACCGGCGACAACAACTCCAGCGGCTTCAGCGGCGGTTACTCGGGCAACAACCCGGAGCCGAACTACAAGGGCGTCTCCTTCGCCGACGCCCGCCGCACCGCGGGCAACACCAACAACCTCAACGGCAAGATCCTGCGCATCCACCCCGAGCCGGACGGCACGTACACCCTGCCCAAGGGGAACCTCTTCACCGGCAAGGAGCCCGACGAGGGCGGCGGCAAGACCCGGGGCGAGATCTATGTGATGGGGGTGCGCAACCCGGCCCGGATCTTCGTGGACCGGCAGACCGACATCCTGTACGCGGGCTGGGTCGGCCCGGACGCCGGGTCGCCGTCGACGACCTGGGGGCCGGCGAAGTACGACACCTTCGCCGCGATCACCGAGGCGGGCAACCGGGGCTGGCCCTACTGCATGGGCAACAAGCAGCCCTACCGGGACCGCAATCTGCCCGATCCCGCGCAGCCGCTGGGCTGGTACGACTGCGACGCGCCGAAGAACGAGTCACCGAACAACGACGGTCTGGTCAATCTGCCGCCGGTGACCGGCAACAACATCTGGTACTCCCCGCAGGGCGGCGGCCCCGACTTCCCGCGCGACGCGAACGGCCTCCCCTCCTACCGGCAGGAGGAGTCGACGTACGCGCTGCCGTGGCTGAAGGGCGGCGGCCAGGCCGCGATGAACGGGCCGGTGTACCGGTACGACAGCGCCTCGCAGAGCGCGGTGAAGTGGCCGTCGTACTGGGACGGGAAGTGGTTCGTCGGTGACTTCTACGACGCCGACCAGCCGCGCAACGCGGTCGTCATGGACCCGAAGACGGTCGGTTCCGGCGGGCTCCCGGTGCACGCGGAGTCGCTGAAGAAGATCGTGCCGGTCGGCAACGACGGCATCAAGAACCTCATGGACTGGAGATTCGGTCCGGACGGCGCGCTGTACGCGCTCGACTACGGCCGGGGCTTCTTCACCTCGGACGGCAAGTCGGCGCTGTGGCGGGTCACCTACACCGGCGGCGGCCCGACCCCGGCCGCAGGCCAGCTCGCGAAGGGGGCCAAGTGAGACGCCCGGGAACGGAAAGAGGAGTGGGGCGGGGCCGGTTGTGCACGGCGCTGCTGGCGGCCGTGCTGATGATGCTGGGGCTGGCGTCGGCGCCCGCCCTCGGGCAGCAGCCGGCCGCGCCCGCCGCACCGGCCGCGCCCGCGGCGGAGCAGACGCTGACCTGGACGGCGGGCGATCCGATCGACCGCTATCTGTCGGCGCCGCAGACCGCGGTGGCGGGTCCCGCGACGATCGTGTTCGAGAACAGCGCGGCGACCGGGAACACCACCGGGATGCCGCACACCCTGACGTTCGTGACCAGCGACCCGGAGTTCAACAGCGATGTGCAACTGAACATCCTGGCCAACCCGTCCGACGCCAACGGCGGCAGGCACACCGCCCAGGTCAATCTGACCCCGGGGCGCTACTTCTACCACTGCACGATCCCCGGCCACGGCATGATGCAGGGCATCCTGGTGGTGACCGAGGGCACGGGTGAGGACACCACCGCCCCGACCGCGACCGCGCAGGTCACCGGCACGCAGAACACCCAGGGCGAGTACGTGGGTTCGGCGACCGTGGCGGTCACGGCGAGCGACGAGTCCGGCGGCTCGGGCGTGGACCGGATCGAGTACGCGATCGGCGACGAGGGCACCTGGCAGCCCTACACCGCGCCGGTCGTCGTCGACCGGGTCGGGGCGCACAAGGTGCGCTACCGGGCGGCCGACAAGGCGGGCAATGTCTCGGCGGAGAAGGCCGCGGAGTTCACCGTGGCCGCCCCCCAGACCGACGACACCACCGCCCCCGAGACCTCGGCGACCGTGACCGGCGAACGCAACCCGGACGGCACCTATGTCGACATGGCGACGGTGACGGTCTCCGCCTCGGACACCGGTTCCGGCGTCAACACCATCGAGTACGCGATCGGCGCCGCCGGCGCCTGGCAGCCGTACACCGGACCGGTGATGGTGCACCAGGTGGGCACGCACACCGTCCGCTACCGGGCGACCGACAAGGCGGGCAATGTGGCCGCCGCGAAGAGTGTGCAGTTCACGGTGGTGGCGGCGCCGCCCGAGGACACCACGGCACCGGTGACGGGCGTCGCGGTGGAGGGCGCGCGCAACTCGGACGGGGCGTACATCGGCAACGCGAAGGTGACGGTGACGGCGACGGACGAGGGCGGTTCGGGTGTCGAGCGGATCGAGTACTCGCTCGACGGCGGCCCGTATCTGACGTACTCCGGGCCGGTCGTCGTCGACCGGGCGGGGGCGCACTCCCTCGCCTACCGGGCGACGGACCGGGCGGGCAACACGGCGGCGGCACGCACCGCGTACTTCACCGTGGTGTCGGGCGGCCCGCCCGCACCGAACTGCGCCGAGTACGACGAGCGGCTGACGGTGATCGTCGGCACGGTCGACTCGGGGGTGCCGAACCGGCTGACCGAGAGCCGGTGCCGGATCAACGAGCTGATCGAGGACGAGAAGCGGTGGACGTCCCACGCCCTGTTCCTCAAGCACGTCAAGTCCGTGCTGGACAAGCTGCGCAAGGACGGGGTGATCGACCAGCGCGAGTACAACGCGATCACCCGGGCCGCCAAGCAGTCCGGCATCGGCACACCGGGCCAGACGACGGGCTACACCCCGATCTTCGACGGCACCGCGGCGTCGTTCGCCAAGTGGCAGCAGGTGGGTGGCGGTGCGTTCGCGCTGAACCCGGACGGCTCGATGACCAGCGGCACCACCACGGCGGGCATGGGCATGCTCTGGTTCCCGCAGCGCAAGTACGGCGACTTCTCGCTGAGGCTGCAATGGCGGGACGACGCCCCGGGCACGGGCAACGCCAACTCCGGTGTCTTCGTGCGCTTCCCGAGTGTGCTGAACCATCCGGAGGAGTCCCGGCCGGAGTGGGTCGCCATCAAGTTCGGGCACGAGGTGCAGGTCCTCGACCGTCCCGACGGCGATATGTACAAGACGGGCTCGGTCTACGGCTTCGACCGGGTGGGCCTGGCCGGCGCGGGCGTGACCCAGAAGGGCACCTGGAACGACTACGAGATCCGGGTGGTCGACCAGCACTACTCGGTCTACCGCAACGGTGTGCTGATCAATGAGTTCGACAACAACGGCGGCCAGGAGTTCGTCCCGCCGCGCGGGGACGACCCGGGCACGGACGGACGCCGGTACGCCTCCGGCTATCTCGGGCTCCAGGTGCACGGGACCACGGATGTGATCTCGTACCGGGACATCCGGATCAAGGAGCTGTAGGAGGGAGGTAGGGGGGAGGGAAGAGCACGGCGAAGCGCCTGCGACCGGGGGAGCGGTCGCAGGCGCTTCATGCGGTCCGGTCAGGGGCGCCAGAGTTCCAGGGCCCACTGGCCGGGGGCGATCTCGTAGCAGTTGAAGTAGGAGGCGCCGGCGTTCATGACCGCCCAGTTGCCGGCGTAGAAACAGGCGCCCTGGCTGGTGTAGGTGCCCCAGGGGACCCATCGGGTGGGGCCCACCTGGGTGTCGGAGGCGGTGGAGGCGGAGGCGGAGGCGGGGGTGGCGGCCTGGGCGGCCGGAGCGGCGATCAGTCCGGCGGTGGCGACCGCGCCGACCACGGCGGCGGTGGCGAACATCTTGCGCAGGGACATGACGGTGTCCTCCCTTTCGTCGGGGTCATCAGGGTTCCGCCCGTGATGACACGGGGAAGATTGGTCCAGACCTCCTGGTCCCCACAAGCGGGAATGGTGCATTCCGTGACTAATTGGCCGATATCAGGATCATCAGTCTGAAAATCGATGCTCCGTGAACCCCGGGAGTGGCTGGATCGATTCAGCAGACTCGTTCGAGTGACCGAGGGGAGATGGGCGCACACATCGGGGCAGGCTCGACGCGACACAACCGTCGCTTCCTTGGAGGAAGTTCATGCCCCGTATCGCAGCCGTCGCCCTCGGTGCCCTCGCCCTGGTCGGCGCCCTGTCCGCGCCCGCCGTCGCCATCCCGGACCCGATCGCCACGGTCGACTGCGCCGTGGCCGAGGTGACCGGGCTCATCTCGCTCGGCGGTCTCGGGGTGCCCACCGAGGTGCCGGGGACCGCCTGTCTGGCGCCCTGAGCGGCGACGGAGCCCGGGACACCGGGACACCGGGACACCGGGGAGGGACCGGGAGAGGCCGGGGGCCGGTTCCGGGCACGCCATGACGGCGGGTCCGGGACCGGCCCCCGGGGCGTTTCCGGCCCCGCGCGTTTCCGCCCCCCTCAGCTCCGGCCTCCCTCAGCTCCGGGCCCTCTCGGCGCCGGCGACCTCGGCTCCGGTCAGTCCTTCTTCGCGCGGCTCGGCTGGACCCGCTTCGGCTCGCCCGGCATCTTCGGGTACTCCGGCGGATACGGCAGATCGGCGAGGCCGTGGTCGCGTTCGTCGCGCGCGGCGAGATCGAGCAGGGACTCCAGGGAGTAGCGCTGGTCGTCCATGTCCGCGTGGACGTCACCGACCTCGGCGAACCGGGCCGGCATGGTCGCCAGATCGAAGTCCTTCGGGTGCGCGACACCCACCTCCTCCCAGCGCAGCGGCGCCGAGACGGGGGCGTGCGGGCGGGGGCGCACGGAGTAGGCGGAGGCGATGGTGCGGTCGCGGGCCGTCTGGTTGTAGTCGACGAAGATGCGCTCGCCGCGCTCCTCCTTCCACCACTTGATGGTGACCCGGTCCGGCATCCGCCGCTCCAGCTCCCGGCCCACGGCGATGGCGGCGCGGCGGACCTGGGTGAAGGTCCAGCGCGGCTCGATGGGCACGAAGACATGCAGTCCGCGCCCGCCGGAGGTCTTGGGGAAGCCGCGCAGCCCGCCGAACTCGTCCAGCACCGCGCGCAGTTCGTGGGCGGCGCGCACGGCGTCGTCGAAGTCGGTGCCGGGCTGGGGGTCCAGGTCGATCCGGAGTTCGTCGGGGTGGTCGACGTCCGCGCGCCGCACCGGCCAGGGGTGGAAGGTGAGGGTGCCGTACTGGGCGGCCCACACCACGGCCGCCTCCTCGGTCGGGCACATCTCGTCGGCGCTGCGCCCGCTGGGGAAGGTGATGTGGGCGGTGGGGATCCAGTCGGGCATGTTCTTGGGCGCCCGCTTCTGGAAGAAGGACTCCCCGGTGACACCGTCGGGGTAGCGCTCCAGGGTCGTCGGGCGGTCGCGCAGGGCGCGCAGGATGCCGGGGCCGACGGCGATGTAGTAGCGCGCGAGGTCCAGCTTGGTGAACCCGCGCTCCGGGAAGAACACCTTGCCGGGACTGGACAGCCGTACGGTCCGCCCGGCCACCTCCAGCTCCACCGCTTCGCCCATGCGAGCCACGGTAGGCGCACCCCTCATACCTCGCATATCGGGCGGAATGCCCGGCAGGGGCGGAGAATCCAAGGCATGGATCTGCCGGTGATGCCGCCCGTGAAACCGATGCTCGCCAAGTCCGTGGCGAAGATCCCGCCGGGCATGCAGTACGAGGCGAAGTGG
The DNA here is from genome assembly GCF_040683675.1 of Streptomyces sp. NPDC093252. Classification (NCBI taxonomy): domain Bacteria; kingdom Bacillati; phylum Actinomycetota; class Actinomycetes; order Kitasatosporales; family Streptomycetaceae; genus Streptomyces; species Streptomyces sp. NPDC093252. The sequence continues at coordinate 25,973 of NZ_JBFBEM010000029.1, forward strand.
GACGGGTTCCGGGCGATCGTGTTCCGCGACGGCACCGAGGTGGAGCTGGGCAGCCGCACGGGAAAGCCGCTGACCAGGTACTTCCCCGAGCTGGTGGCGGCGCTGCGGGACCGGGTGCCGCAGCGCTGCGTCCTGGACGGCGAGATCGTCATCGCGCGCGGCGGACGGCTGGACTTCGACGCCCTCACCGAGCGGATCCACCCGGCGGACTCCCGCGTCCGGCAGCTCGCCGAGCGCACCCCGGCGTCCTTCGTGGCGTTCGACCTGCTCGCGCTGCACGACGAATCGGTCCTGGACGTGCCGCTCTCCGACCGGCGGGCGCTGCTGGTCGGAGCCCTGTCCGGGGTCACCGCCCCGGTCCATCTCGCCCCGGCGACCACCGACACCGAGCTGGCCGCGCGCTGGTTCGAGCAGTACGAGGGGGCGGGGCTGGACGGGGTGATCGCCAAGCCGCCGGCGCTGCCGTATCTCCAGAACGAGCGGGCCATGTTCAAGATCAAGCATGAGCGCACGGCGGATGTGGTGGTGGCGGGCTACCGCTTCCACAAGAGCGGCCCGGTGGTGGGGTCCCTGCTGCTCGGGCTGTATGACGACCGGGGCGTCCTCCAGCATGTCGGGGTGTCCGCCGCGTTCTCGATGAAGCGGCGGGAGGAGCTGATCGGGGAACTGGAGCCGCTGCGGATGGCGGACGCGGCCGGGCATCCCTGGGCGGCCTGGGCGGACGAGGCCGCGCACGAGGGGGCGCGACTGCCTGGGGCGCCGAGCCGCTGGTCCGGGAAGAAGGATCTGTCCTGGGTGCCGCTGCGGCCGGAGCGGGTGGCGGAGGTGGCGTACGACCACATGGAGAACGGGGCCCGGTTCCGGCATACGGCGAGGTTTCGGCGGTGGCGGGGGGATCGGGTGGCGGAGAGTTGTACGTACGGGCAGTTGGAGGAGCCGGTCTCTTATGACCTCGGGGAGGTGTTCGGGGGTGGGTGAGGAAGTGGGGTCTCTGCGGGTCGGCGAGGGCGTCGCCCAGTTCCTCCCCCAGAGGGGGTACCCCCTCCCACGCTCGTCCGTTCAGCCCGGTTTTCTCCCGTTTCCGGTGAATCCGCTGACCCTCGCCGAGCGGTTCGGACAATCGGAGGGTAGGGCCATCAAACTATCCATAAGCGCACAATCGGGTACATGAGTGGGCGGGTGGTTGCGGTGGGCATGGTGCGGAGACGGCGGATCACACGGGCGGCGGCGTTGCTGGTCGCCGCGGCGACGGTCTCGGTGACGGCGAGCTGCACCAGCGGCACCGGCAGGGACGACGGCCGCGCCCCGGTGAGCCCGCCCCCGGCCACCTCGCAGAGCCCCCGTACCGCCACCGGCCCGGTACTCGCCGTGAAGATCGACAATGTGCCGCAGGCCCGGCCGCAGACCGGGCTGGACGCGGCCGACATCGTCTATGTCGAGCAGGTCGAGGGCGGGCTGAGCCGGCTGATGGCCCTCTACGCGACCCGGCTGCCCGCCGAGGTCGGGCCGGTGCGCAGCGCGCGGGAGAGCGACCTTGAACTGCTGCGCCAGTTCGACGAGCCGATGCTCGCCTTCTCCGGCGCACAGGGCAAGCTGCTCCCGGTGATCGACGCGGCGCCCGTGCACCCGGAGTCCCCGGACACCGCAGCCGACGCCTACACCCGCTCCGCCGACCGCGCCTCCCCGCACAACCTGTATCTGCACCCCGGCAAGCTGCTCTCCGCCCCGCCCGGCGCCGACGCGCTGACCACGGGGTTCCGGTACGGCCCGGCGCCGTCCGGCGGCACCCCGGTGAACTCCACGACCGTGCGCTACCCCGCCGCCGAGTACACCTTCACCTGGTCGTCGCAGCGGCACCGCTGGCTGGTGGCGATGGACGGCCGGGAGGCGGTCACCACCGACGCGGGGGCCGTCGCCCCGGCGACCGTGGTCGTCCAGCACGTCACCGTCCGCCCGTCCGCCTTCCACGACTCCAACGGCAACCACACCCCCTACACCGAGACCGTCGGTTCGGGCACGGCCCAGGTACTGCGGGACGGGAAGGCGTACGACGCCGAGTGGAGCCGTCCGGACGCCTCCGGCGGGACCCGGTTCACGACCGATGACGGCAGGCCGCTCAACTTCGCGGAGGGGCAGGTGTGGGTGGTGTTCGCGGAGAAGTGAGCCCCCGTCCCCACAGAGTGCGCCTCAGCGGGCGGCCCGATCGGTGGCTCGGTCGGCGGCCTCGTCTTCGGCCCCGTCGGCGGCCCGATCGGCGTCCCGGTCTTCGGCCCGGTCGGCGGCCCCATCGGTGGCCCGGTCCGGGGTCGGCTCCGTCGGGTTGCGGAGCCCTTCCGCCGCGTCCGCCACCCGGCGGATCAGATCGAGGAACTGAGTGCGCTCGTCCCCGGTCAGCGGGGCCAGGAACACCTGGTTCATCCGGGCCGCGCGCAGCGCGAGGCGGCGGTGGGCGCGGCTGCCCTCGTCGGTGAGGCGCAGCAGGGAGCGGCGGCCGTCCTGCGGGTCGCGGACCTTGTCGAGCAGGTCCCGGCGGCAGAGCCGGGTGATCACCTCGGCGATGGTCGAGCGGTCGAGCCCCACCCGCTCCCCCACGGTCCGCTGGTCGAGGCCGGGCTCGGCGACGAGCGCGTTGAGGACGGCGAACTGCGGTGAGGTGATCTCCTCGGACACCATCGTGTTCCACAGCAGATAGTGCGCCTGCTGGAGCCGTCGGGCGAGGTGCCCGGGGTGGGTGGAGATGTCCACCGCGGCCATATGCGCTCCCGTGGTCCGGATCCGTGGGTGGTGATGCCGGTGCTCTCCGGCATCAATTCGTCGGTGCACTGAACGATACCGGGCCGCCACGCCCCCTGTCCCGGCCCAGCCCCCCGCGCCGATCCCGAGATATACCAGGTCTTGACGGTTCCACGGTCCCGGTGGCAGCGTGAGGGACGGCTTGAAAGAATAATCAGTGCCCTGACTAATCCGGCCGTGCGACGGTCCCGGGGGCGGTCGGGACGCCGGACAGAGAAGGGGGCTCGGGGATGGACAAGGTGGTCGCCTCGGCTGCGGCGGCGGTGGGTGATGTGCCGGAGGGCGCGTCGCTCGCGGTGGGTGGTTTCGGGCTCAGCGGGGTGC
>NZ_JBFBEM010000030.1:0-27757 GCF_040683675.1 Streptomyces sp. NPDC093252
ACCCGACCGGCCAACTCCCCACCCATCACCCCATCCGTCAACACCACCGACACACCACTGTCCCCCACCATGAACCCCACCCGCTCCACCGGCAGACGCACATCCATCGGCAAGAACGCCGCACCCGCCCGCCACACACCCAACATCCCCACCAGCACATCCACACCCCGCGGCACACACAACCCCACCACCGAACCCACCCCCACACCACAACCCCGCAAATAATGCGCCAACCGATTCGCCGCCACATCCACCTCACCCCGCGACACCACCACCCCATCCCCCACCACAACCACCGCACCCGCATCCACACCCACCCACTGATCAAACAACCCCAACACCGACGAACCCCCACCCACACCCGAACCCGCACCCACCAACGACGACCCACCCCACTCAACAAGCACACGCTCACGCTGCTGCTCATCGAGAACCCTGACCTCGCGCAGGGCGGTGTCCGGGCCGCCGTCGAGCGTCGCGGCCAGGGCGGCGACGACGTTCTCGATGGCCGTGCACAGCATCAGACCGACGGCCCGCGGGTCGAGCACATCCAGCGTCTGCACGCTCAGGCTCAGGCCGGCGGTGTCCTGGTCGTTGACGGAGACCACCAGGGGATAGTTGGTCCGCTCCTCCATGAAGACGGTCTGGATGCCCTGTACCGACGACTCGGGACGGTCGTCCGGTGCGTCCTCGGCGGGGGGCCGGGTGGCCCCGGCGGTGTGCCGGTAGTTGAAGAGGGAGGAGAAGAGCGGGGTGTTCCCCGCGATCCCGCTGGCCTGCTGGGCGACCGCCAGCGGCGCGTGCTCGTGCTCCAGCAGCGCGGCCAACTGGTCCCGCATGCCCTCCACCGCGGCCCGCACCCCGACCGGGCCGGTCCGCACACGGACGGGCAGGGTGTTGATGAACGGGCCCAGCACCCGGTCGGCACCCTCACCGGCGTTCATCCGCCCGAAGAGCACGGTGCCGAAGACCACGTCGTCCCGGCCGGCGAGCGACGCGAGCACCCGCGCCCACACCACATGCAGGACGGTCGCCGCGCTGACCCCCAACCTCCGGGCCACCGATCGCAGTTCCCCGGCCACCCCATCGGCGACCGGCAGCATCTGGGCACGCAGCCCACTGCCGTCGCCCCGCACATCGAGCAGCCCGTACGGTGCCGTCGGCTCGGTCACATCACCCAGGAGCCCGGCGAAGAACCGCTCGTGCTCGGCCCTCGGCACCGACCGCGTCTGCGCGACGAAGTTCCGGAACGGCAGAGCGGGGGCGAGCCGGTCCACCTGACCGTTCAGGACCGCCCGCATCTCCTGGAGCACCACGTCCATGCCCATGTGGTCCTCGATCATGTGGTGCATGCGCAGCAGTCCGAGCAGCCGGTCCTCGCCGACCGTGGCCACATGCAGATCCATCAGCGGGGCGCGGCGCAGGTCCATCGCCGACCCGACGGCACGCACCAGTGCGTCCACCCGTTCCGCGGGGTCGGTGATCCCGGCGTCAAGGGCATGCTCGACCACGGGCAGTTCGACGCGCCGCCACACCACCTGGACCGGCTCCCGCAGCCCCTCCCACACCACACCGGTCCGGTAGACATCATGCCGGTCCACGACCTGCTGCAACGCGCCCGCGAACTCCTCCATCCGGGTCCGCGACTCGAACTCCACGACCCGCACGGTCACATAGGCGTCCTGTCCGCCACCGGCCATGAGGTGGTGGAAGAGCATGCCCTCCTGGAGGGGCGCCAGCGGGTAGATGTCGGCGATGTTCGCCGCTCCGCCGTCGACCGTGGCCACGACCTGGTCGATCTCGGTCTGGTCCAGCTCCACCAGCGGGAGCAGTTCGGGCGTGATGTGCCGGGCGTCCGCCGGGATCAGGTTCTCCGGCACCTCCACCGGCCCGGCGCCCGCGGCGCGCGCCAGCCCGGCCGGGGTCGGCGACTCGAACAGCGCCCGCACCGACACCGACACCCCGCGCGTGCGCAACTGCTCGACGAGTGACACCGCGAGCAGTGAATGCCCGCCGAGCTGGAAGAAGTTGTCCTCCACCCCGACCGACTCCAGCCCCAGCACCTCCGCGAACACCGCGCACAGGATTTCCTCCTGCACGGTCGCCGGGGCCCGGCCCGTACCGCTGGCGTACTCGGGCGCGGGCAGGGCCCTGCGGTCCAGCTTCCCGTTGGCGGTGAGCGGCAGCTCGTCCAGGGCGACGAAGGCGGACGGGACCATGTACTCCGGCACCCGCGCGGCGACCAGCTCCCGCAGTCCGTCCACGTCCTGGACCGAGGGCACGACATACGCCACCAGTACATCGTCCCGAGCCACTACGGCGGCCTGGGCGACATCGGCGTGCGTCAGCAGGGCGGCCTCGATCTCACCGGGCTCGATCCGGAATCCGCGTACCTTGACCTGCTGGTCCGCGCGCCCGCCGAAGACCAGTTCCCCGTCCGTCGACCATCGCGCGAGGTCCCCGGTCCGGTACATCCGCCGCCCGGCGTCGAACGGCGACGCGACGAACCGCTCACCCGTCAGCCCCGGACGGTTCACATACCCGCGCGCCAGCCCGGCACCGGCCACATACAGCTCACCCGTGACCCCGACCGGCACCGGCTCCAGCGCGTCGTCCAGGACATAGACCCGAGTGTTGGCGATCGGCCGTCCGAACGGCACCGGACCGGGCCGCTCACCATCCACCTCGCTGATGGCCGCGATCACCGTGCTCTCGGTCGGGCCGTACGCATGCACCAGACGCCGGCCGACCGACCAGTCCCGCGCGACCGCCTCACTGATCGCCTCGGAACCCACCACCATCGGCCCCACATGCGCCAGATCCGCCGGATCCAGCACACCCAGCAGCGACGGCACCACACTCGCCGCGCTCACACCCTCCAGCTCCGCCAGCCGCCGCGGCTGCTCCCGCTGCTCCTCACTCGCGATCCACAGCGACGAACCCGACGACAACGCCACCGCCACATCCAGCACCGACGCGTCGAAGCTGAAGGACGCGAACTGCAACAGACCCACACCCGGGCCCGCACCCATCACCGGCCCGAACACCGACACCAGGTTGGCCAGCGAGCCATGCGAGACAGCAACGCCCTTCGGGGTACCCGTCGAACCGGACGTATAGATCACATACGCCAGATCCCCGACAACCGCCGGAGCCTCCGCCGACTCCCCCGGGTGATCCAGATCCCCCGCACCGAGAACAACCGACACCCCTGCATCCGCCAGCATGAACTCAACCCGATCAGAGGGAAGTTGGGAATCGATCGGCAGATACGCCGCCCCCGCCTTCCACACACCCAGGATCCCGACCACCATCTCCGGACCGCGCGGCAGCCGCAGCCCCACCACCGACTCCGGCCCAACCCCCCGGCCCCGCAGAGAGTGCGCGAGCCGATTCGCCGCCGCGTCCAACTCCCCGTACGAAAGCCCGGCGCCCTCACTCACCACGGCCACCGCACCCGGATCAGCCGCAACCCACCCCTCGAACGATCCGACGACCGTGCGGTCGGGGCCTTCGGTGACCGTGTCGTTCCAGTCCACGAGGACGCGTCGGCGCTCCTGCTCATCGAGGATGAGCACCTCGCGCAGGGCGGTGTCCGGGCCGTCGTCGAGGGCGGCGGTGAGGGCGGTGACGATGTTCCCGACGGCGGTGGCCAGCAGTTGGCCCACGGCCTGCGGGTCGAGGACGTCCACGGTCTGCACGCCCAGGCTCAGGCCCCCCGCGCCGCGGTCGTTGACCGACACCACCAGCGGGTAGTTGGTCCGCTCCTCCATGAAGACGGTCTGGATGCCGTGCACCGAGTCCGGACGGTCCTCGGTGTCGTCGCCGGTCCGGTTCCGGTCGTCGCGGGGGGTGGTGTCGGTGATGTGCCGGTAGTTGAAGAGCGAGGTGAACAGAGGGGTGTTCCCGGCGATCCCGCTGGCCTGCTGGGCGACCGCCAGCGGCGCGTGCTCGTGCTCCAGGAGCCCCGCGAGGTCATCCCGCATCCGCTCCACCGCCGCCCGCACGCCGACCTCTCCGGTGCGTACGCGCACGGGGAGGGTGTTGATGAACGGGCCGAGCACCCGGTCGGCACCCTCCCCGGCGTTCATCCGCCCGAACAGCACCGTCCCGAAGACCACGTCGTCCCGGCCCGCCAGGGTGCCGAGCACGCGCGCCCAGGCCACGTGCAGCACCGTGGCGGCACTGACGCCGAGCCGCCGCGATGCCTCCCGCAGCCCCGCCACCACCTCGCCGTCCACGGTCACCACACCCGACACCACACCACTGCCCTCACCGCGCACATCGAGCAGCCCGTACGGTGCCGTCGGCTCCGTCACATCGCCCAGCAGCCCGGCGAAGAACCGCTCGTGCTCGGCGCGCGGCACGGCCCGGGTCTGCGCGACGAAGTTCCGGAACGGCAGAGCGGGCGCCAGCCGGTCCACCCGACCGTTCAGCACTGCCCGCAGTTCCTGGAGCACCACATCCATGCCCAGGTGGTCCTGGACCAGGTGATGCATCCGCACCAGCCCCAGCCAACGACCGTCCGCCACCTCGGCCACATGCAGATCCATCAGCGGGGCCCGCCGCAGATCCATCGCCGTCCCCCCGGCCCGGGTCAGCGCGTTCACCCACTCCGCGGGCTCGGTCGACCCGACCTCGACATCGAGTACGTGCTCGACCACCGGCAGCTCGACCCGCCGCCACACCACCTGGACCGGCTCCCGCAGCCCCTCCCACACCACACCGGTCCGGTAGATGTCATGCCGGTCCACGACCTGCTGCAACGCACCCGCGAACTCATCGAGCCGGGCCCGCGACTCGAACTCCACGACCCGTACGGTGAGGTAGATGTCAGCGCCGTCGCCGGCCATGAGGTGGTGGAAGAGCATGCCTTCCTGGAGGGGGGCCAGCGGGTACACATCGGCGATGTTCGCCGCCCCGCCGTCGACGGTGCCGACCACCTGGTCGATCTCGTCCTGTCCCAGCTCCACCAGCGGCAGCATCTCGGGCGTGAGGTGCTGGGCGTCCGCCGGGATCAGGTTCTCCGGCACCTCCACCGTACCGACCGCCGCCGCCCGCGCCAGCCCCGCCGGACTCGGCGACTCGAACAGCGCCCGCACCGACACCGACACACCCCGGCCCCGCAACCGCTCCACCAGCGTCACAGCGAGCAGGGAATGCCCGCCGAGCCGGAAGAAGTCGTCCTCCACCCCGACCGACTCCAACCCCAGCACCTCCGCGAACACCGCGCAGACGACTTCCTCCTGCACGGTGACCGGAGCCCGGCCCGCGCCCGTGCCGTACTCCGGCTCCGGGAGCGCCCGCCGGTCCAGCTTCCCGTTGGCGGTCAGCGGCAATTCGTCCAGGGTCACGAAGGCGGCCGGGACCATGTACTCCGGCAGCCGGGACGCCAGCAGTTCCCGCAGCACCGCAGTGTCCGGGACCGACGAGACGACATAGGCGACCAAGGCACCCTCACGGGCCACCGCCGCCGCCTGGGTCACGTCAGGGTGCGACAGCAGCACGGTCTCGATCTCACCGGGCTCGATCCGGAAGCCCCGCACCTTCACCTGGTCGTCCGCACGACCCCCGAACACCAACTGCCCGTCCGCCGTCCAGCGGGCCAGGTCCCCGGTGCGGTACATCCGCCGCCCGGCCTCGAACGGCGACGCCACAAACCGCTCACCCGTCAGACCGGGACGGTTCACATACCCGCGCGCCAGCCCCGCACCCGACACATACAGCTCACCCGTGACCCCGACCGGCACCGGCTGAAGAGCCTCATCCAGCACAAACACCCGGGTATTGGCGATCGGCCGCCCGAACGGCACCGGACCGCGCCGCTCACCGTCCACCTCCCCGATCGCCACAATGACCGTGCTCTCGGTCGGACCATAAGCGTGCACCAGCCGCCGACCCGCCGACCACGTCCGCGCCACCACCTCGGTGACCGCCTCCGCACCCACCACCATCGGACCCACATGCGCCAGATCCGCCGGATCCAGAACACCCAGCAGCGACGGCACCACACTCGCGGCCGTCACACCCTCCAGCTCCGCCAACCGCCGCGGCTGCTCCCGCTGCTCCTCACTCGCGATCCACAGCGACGAACCCGACGACAGCGCCACCGCCACATCCAGCACCGACGCGTCGAAACTGAAGGACGCGAACTGCAACAGGCCCTCACCCGGACCCGCACCCATCACCGGCCCGAACACCGACACCAGATTCGCCAGCGAACCATGGGAGACCGCCACACCCTTCGGCGTGCCGGTCGACCCGGACGTGTAGATCACATACGCCAGATCCCCGACCACACCCGGAGCCTGCGCAGACTCCCCCGGCTGATCCAGATCCTCCACACCGAGGACAACGGAGACACCCGCATCCGCGAGCATGAACTCAACCCGCTCAGCGGGAAGCTGGCCATCGATCGGCAGATACGCGGCGCCCGCCTTCCACACACCCAGGATGCCGACGATCATCTCCGGGCCGCGCGGCAGCCGCAGCCCCACCACCGACTCCGGGCCGACACCCCGACCCCGCAGATGGTGCGCCAGCCGGTTCGCCGCCGCGTCCAGTTCCCCGTACGACAGCTCCACGCCCCGGTACACCACGGCAACCCCACCCGGAGCCGACGCGGCCCACCCCTCGAACAACTCCACCACCGAATCGCCCGCCACCGGCGCCCCGGTGTCGTTCCACCCCACCACCAGCCGTTCCCGCTCCCCCGCGCCCAGCACATCCACGGCCCCGACCCGTGTCTCCGGCCTCGCCGTGACCGCCGCCAGCACACGCGCCCAGCGTTCCGCGATCACCTCCACCGACACGGCGTCGAAGAGATCCGCCGATCCCATCAGCGCACCCTGGAGCCCGGTCGGCCGGCCCTCGGCGTCGAACTGCTCGCCGACGACCACCTCAAGGTCGAACTTGGCCGGAACCAGCTCAGGTCCGCCCGGCGCCCGGCCCTCCTGCTCGTCCTGAGCCGCCCGCATGCCGGTCAGGCCGCCGCCGCTGCCCTGCCCGGCCTGCTGTCCCGTCTGTTCGGCGTTCTGGAGCGTGAGCATCACCTGGAACAGTGGGTGACGGGCAAGGGACCGTCCCGGAGCCAGTTCCTCGACCAGGCGCTCGAAGGGCACGTCCTGGTGGGCCAGCGCCCCGAGGCTCGCCTCCCGCACCCGCCCCAGCACCTCACGGAACTCCGGATCACCCGACAGATCCGTCCGGATCACCAGCGTATTGACGAAGAACCCGACCAGATCGTCCAGCGCCTCATCCGTACGGCCCGCCACCGCCGAACCGACCGGGATGTCCGTACCGGCCCCGAGCCGCGACAGGGTCACCGCGAGCGCCGCCTGCAACACCATGAACACGGTGACGCCCTCGGCGCGCGCCAGCTCCACGACTCCCCGGTGCAGCTCGGCGGGGGTGGTGATCGCCACCCGGTGTCCCAGGTGACCGGCGACCGCCGGTCGGGCGCGGTCCACGGGCAGCGCGAGTTCCTCCGGCGCCCCGGCGAGCGCGTCCCGCCAGTACTCGACCTGCGTGGACAGCAGGCTCTCCGGGTCGGACTCCTCCCCCAGCACCTCCCGCTGCCACTGCGCGTAGTCGGCGTACTGCACCGGCAGCGGACGCCAGTCGGGGGCATGGCCCGCGAGCCGGGCCGCGTAGGCGGTGGCGAGGTCCCGGCCCAGGGGGCCCATGGACCAGCCGTCACCGGCGATGTGGTGCATCACGACCAGCAGGATCTGCTCGTCCGGAGCCGCCTCGAACAGCCAGGCCCGGAACGGCGGTTCCGACGACAGGTCGAAGGCGTGGCGCGACGCCCGCGTCACCGCCTCCGCCAAATCCTCGGGCGCCACCCGGGAGACCTCCAGCCCCCGGTCCGGGGCCACCGCGTCCAGCACCCGCTGGTACGGCTCGCCCTCCACCGCCCCGAACACCGTCCGCAGCGACTCGTGCCGCCCGACGACATCCCGCAGCGCCGCGTCCAGTACGGCGGTGTCGACACCGCTGAGCCGGATGGGGAGGGAGAGGTTGTAGGTGGGGCTGGGCCCCTCAAGCTGGTTCAGGAACCACAGCCGGCGCTGCGCGAACGACAGCGGCACTCGCTCCGGCCGCTCCTCCGCGGCCCGCAGTGCGGCTCGGGCCCGGCCGTCGCCCTCGGCCAGGGCTGCCGCGAGACCCGCCACCGTAGGCGCCTGGAACAGGGTCCGTACCTCGACCTCCGCACCCAGCACGGCACGGATCCGCGAGACCAGGCGAATCGCCAGCAGGGAGTGGCCGCCGAGCCGGAAGAAGTGGTCGTCGACGCCGACCGACTCCAGCCCGAGCACCTCGGCGAAGACCGTGCACAGGATCTCCTCCTGCACGGTGACCGGTCGCCGACCTTCACCGGCCCGGTATTCGGGCGCGGGCAGGGCGCCGCGGTCCAGCTTGCCGTTGGCGGTCAGCGGCAGTGCGTCCAGTGACACGAAGGCCGCCGGGACCATGTACTCGGGCAGCCGGGAGGCCACGAGGTCCCGCAGCCCCTCCACGTCCTGCCCGCCGGGCACGACATACGCCACCAAGGCACCCTCACGGGCCACCACCGCGGCCTGGGTGACCTCCGGGTGCGACAGCAGCAGACTCTCGATCTCACCCGGCTCGATCCGGAAGCCGCGCACCTTGACCTGGTCGTCCGCACGGCCCCCGAACACCAACTGCCCGTCCGCCGTCCAGCGCGCCAGGTCCCCGGTCCGGTACATCCGCCGCCCGGCCTCGAACGGGGATGCCACGAATCGCTCCCCAGTCAGCCCGGGACGGTTCACGTACCCCCGCGCCAGCCCCGCACCCGACACATACAGCTCACCCGTCACACCCACCGGCACCGGCTGAAGTGCCTCGTCCAGGACGTAGGCGCGTGTGTTGGCCATGGGGGCGCCGATGGCCGGCTCGTCGCCGGGGGCGAGGGGCTCGGACATCGAGGCGCACACCGTCACCTCGGTCGGGCCGTACGCGTTCAGCAGGCGGCGACCCGGTGCCCACCGCTCCACCAGCCCCCCGTCCAGCGCCTCACCGGCCGACACCAGCGTCCGCACCGACCCCAGGTCACCGGCATCCAGGGCACCCAGCACCGCCGGCGGCAGCGTCACATGGGTCACCCCATGACGCGCCACCGCGCCTGCCACGCCCGCGCCGGAATCCAGTTCCTCCGCCGAACCCGCGACCAATACCCCGCCCGCGCACAGAGTCACCCACACCTCGGACACCACCGCGTCGAAACCGACCGACGCGAACTGGAGCACCCGGGCCGTCTCGTCCACCGCGAACCGCTCACCCTGAGCCGACACCAGGTTCACCAGCCCCGCGTGCGAGACCGCGACACCCTTCGGCACCCCCGTCGAACCCGACGTATAGATCACATACGCCAGATCACCGGCCGTGCCCGGAGCCTGCGCCGACTCCCCCGGCTGATCCAGGTCCTCCGGACCGAGGACCAGGGACACACCCGCGTCCGCGAGCATGAAGTCCACCCGCTCGGCCGGGAGGCGCGAATCGACCGGGAGATAGGCAGCGCCCGCCTTCCACACGCCCAGCATCCCGGTGACCAGCTCCGCACCGCGCGGCAGCCGCAGGGCCACCACCGACTCCGGACCGACACCCCGGCCCCGCAGATGGTGCGCCAGCCGGTTCGCCGCCGCATCCAACTCCCCGTACGAAACCCGAGCATCACCGCTCACCACCGCCACCGCGTCCGGGGCAGCCGCCGCCCGGCGTTCGAAGAGGTCCACCACCGACCCGTCCGGGACCTGCGTGGCCGTGGCGTTCCAGGTGCCGAGGATGCGGGCGCGGTCGGTGGGGGTGAGCAGGTCGAGTGCGGTCAGGTGGGTTTCGGGGGTGGTGGTCGTGGTGTCCAGGACTCGGGTGAACCAGTCGGCGAACCGGGTGGCGGTCTGCTCGTCGAAGAGGTCCGCCGACACCGTCAGCATGCCGCGCAGGCCCGCCGGGTGGCCGTCCCGGTCGAAGAGTTCGCCGACCATCACCTCCACGTCACCCTTGATGGAGGTGACGACGGCGGCCTCGGTCGCCGGGAGGGAGCCGGTGCGGACACCGGGCAGGTCGAGTTCCGCGCGTTCGGTGTTCTGGAGGGTGAGGACGACCTGGAAGAGGGGGTGGCGGGACATGGAGCGTTCGGGGGCGAGTTCCTCGACCAGGCGCTCGAAGGGCACGTCCTGGTGGGCGAACGCGCCGAGGCTCGCCTCCCGCACCCGGGCCAGCAGTTCGCGGAACTCCGGGTCGCCGGACAGGTCGGTGCGGATCACGAGGGTGTTGACGAAGAAGCCGACGAGGTCGTCCAGGGCCTCGTCGGTGCGGCCCGCGACGCCGCAGCCGATGGGGACGTCGGTGCCCGCGCCCAGCCTGGACAGGGTGGTCGCCAGGGCGGCCTGGAGGACCATGAACGGGGTCGCGCCCTCGGCGCGGGCCAGGTCGGTGAGGCGCTGGTGGATCTCGGCCGGGACCTGGAGCGGTACCCGGTATCCCAGGTGGCTCGCGACGGCGGGGCGGGGGCGGACCGTGGGGAGGGGGAGTTCCTCCGGGGCTCCGTCGAGGGTCCGGCGCCAGTAGTCGACCTGGGTGGCGAGCAGGCTCGCCGGGTCGGTGTCCTCGCCCAGCAGATCGCGCTGCCAGAGGGCGTAGTCCGCGTACTGGACGGGCAGTGGCGTGAAGACCGGGGCCCGGCCGCGCAGCCGGGCCGCGTAGGCGGTGGAGAGGTCCCGGCCGAGGGGGCCCAGGGACCAGCCGTCACCGGCGATGTGGTGCATGACCAGGAGGAGGACCTGCTCGTCCGGGGAGGCTTCGAACAGCCAGGCGCGCAGGGGGAGTTCGGCGGCGAGGTCGAAGGGGTGCCGGGACGCCCGGTCCACGGCTTCGGTGAGGTTCTCGCGCGCGACCTGGGTGACCTCCAGCCGCCAGTCCAGGTCCGCGGTGCCCAGCACCCGCTGGTGCGGTTCGCCGTCCACCGCCGCGAACACCGTCCGCAGCGACTCGTGGCGTCCGATGACGTCCCGCAGGGCGACGCCCAGCGCGCCCGCGTCGACGCCGCTCACCCGGACGGGTACGGCGATGTTGTAGGCGGCGCTGGGTCCCTCCAGCTCGGCGAGGAACCAGAGCCGGCGCTGCGCGAAGGACAGGGGTACGCGCTCCGGGCGTACGGCAGCGGGCCGCAGTGCCGTGCGGGCCGGGCCGCTGTGCTCGGTGAGGCGGGCGGCGAGGCCGGCGACCGTGGGCGTCTCGAACAGCGCCCGTACCTCGACCTCGACGCCGAGCACCACCCGGACGCGGGAGATCAGCCGGACGGCGAGCAGGGAGTGCCCGCCGAGCTGGAAGAAGCTGTCGTCGACGCCCACGGAGTCGACGCCGAGGACATCCGCGAAGATCGCGCAGAGCATCTCCTCGTGGAGCGTGGCGGGGCCGCGTCCGCCACCGGAGGTGTACTCGGGCGCGGGCAGGGCCCGGCGGTCCAGTTTGCCGTTGGCGGTCAGCGGGAGTTCGGCGACGGTGACGACGGCCGCCGGGACCATGTATCCGGGGACGCGTCCGGCGACGAAGGCGCGCAGACTGTCGGGGTCGGCCGGGGGGCGGGCGGGGTCGGCGGGCACGATGTACGCCACCAGCCGTTTGTCACCGGGGGTGTCCTCGCGGGCCACGACGGCGGTGCGGGCCACGTCGGGGTGGGCCAGGAGGGCGGCCTCGATCTCGCCGGGCTCGATGCGGAAGCCCCGGATCTTCACCTGTTCGTCGGCGCGGCCGATGTAGAGGAGTTGCCCGTCGGGGGTCCACTTGGCGAGGTCGCCGGAGCGGTACATGCGCTCACCGGCGGAGCCGAAGGGGCAGGCGACGAAGCGTTCGGCGGTCAGTTCGGGGCGGCCCACATAGCCGCGGGCGACCTGGTCACCGGCCACGTACAGTTCGCCGATCACCCCGACCGGTGCCGGGGCGAGGGAGTCGTCCAGGACATAGGTCGACAGTCCGGGCAGTCCGCGGCCGACGACGCTGCCGGTCTCCTCGTCGGCGGGGCCGAGCCGCCAGTGGGTGGCGTGGACGGTGGTCTCGGTGATCCCGTACATGTTGACGAGCCGGACGCGCGGGGCGTCGTCCTCGCGGGGCCACCAGCTCCGCAGCCGGGCGTGGTCGAGGGCCTCCCCGCCGAACACCATGAGCCGCAGGTCCCTGGGCCGGAACTCGTCCACCGCGAGAAGCTGGTAGAGCGCCGAGGGGGTCTGGCTGAGGACGGTGACCTGCTCGTCGGCCAGCAGCCGGGCGAACTGCTGCGGCGACCGCGACACATCGAACGGGACGACGACGACACGAGCTCCGTGGACGAGCGCGCCCCACAGCTCCCAGACGGAGAAGTCGAACGCGAAGGAGTGGAAGCAGCTCCACACATCGGACGGGCCTAGGTCGAAGAGTCCCCGGGTGGAGGCGAACATGCCGACGACATTGCGGTGGCTGACCGCGACGCCCTTGGGGCGGCCCGTCGAGCCGGAGGTGTAGATCACATAGGCGCGGTTGTCGGGCGTGACCGAGCGGGGGAGGGGTGTCGCGTCCAGCGCGGCGAGGCGCTCCCGGGTCTCCGGGTCGTCCAGGACGGTGACGTGGACGGTGGGCGGCAGATGGTCCGCGAGCTGCGGGAGGCAGGCCGTGGAGGTGACGACGGCCACCGCTCCGGCGTCGGCGAGGACATAGCTCACCCGTTCCGCCGGGTGGCGCGGGTCGACGGGGAGGTAGGCGGCGCCGGTCTTGAGGACGCCGAGGAGCGCCACGACGGTGTCGGCGCCGCGGTCCAGCATGACGGCGACGGTGGATTCCGTACCGGCGCCGAGGGCGCGCAGATGATGGGCGAGGCGGGTGGCGCGGGCGTCCAGCTCGGCGTAGGTGAGCCGGGTCTCGCCGGCCACCACGGCGAGGGTGTCGGGGGCCGCCGCGACCTGCTGTTCGACCAGGTCGGCGAGGGTGGCGGGGGTGGTGTCGTCGGTCTGCGGGACCTGGTCGTTCCAGGCGTGCAGCAGCCGGGCCCGCTCCTCGCCGCCGAGGACGTCGATGGCCCGCAGGTCGGTGTCCGGGCCGTCGTCGAGGGCGGCGGTGAGGGCGGTGACGGTGTTCTCGACGGCGGTGGCCAGCAGTTGGCCCACGGCCTGCGGGTCGAGGACGTCCACGGTCTGCACGCCCAGGCTCAGGCCCCCCGCGCCGCGGTCGTTGACCGACACCACCAGCGGGTAGTTGGTCCGCTCCTCGGCGAAGACCGTACGGATGCCCTCGACGGGCCGCTCCTCGCCGCTCTCCCCGGCGTCCGGGGCGCGGCCACCGCTGCCGGTGACATGCCGGTAGTTGAACAGCGAGGTGAACAGCGGCATATCGGCCGCGACCCCGCTGACCTGCTGCGCGACCGCCAGCGGCGCGTGCTCGTGCTCCAGCAGCGCGGCCAACTGGTCCCGCATGCCCTCCACCGCGGCCCGCACCCCGACCGGGCCGGTCCGTACGCGCACGGGCAGGGTGTTGATGAATGGGCCGAGGACCCGGTCGGCACCCTCACCGGCGTTCATCCGCCCGAACAGCACCGTCCCGAACACCACGTCGTCGCGCCCGGACAGCACCGCCAGCACCCGTGACCACACCACATGAAGCACCGTCGCCGGACTGACCCCCAGCCGCCGCGACACCTCCCGCAGCCCCGCGACCACCTCGTCCTCCACGGACACCACACCCGACACCACACCACTGCCGTCACCGCGCACATCCAGCAGCCCGTACGGTGCCGTCGGCTCCGTCACATCGCCCAGGAGCCCGGCGAAGAACCGCTCGTGCTCGGCGCGCGGCACGGCCCGGGTCTGCGCGACGAAGTTCCGGAACGGCAGGGCGGGCGCCAGTTGGTCCACCTGCCCCGTCAGGACCGCCCGCAGTTCCTGGAGCACGACATCCATGCCCAGGTGGTCCTGGACCAGGTGATGCATCCGCACCAGCCCCAGCCACCGGCCGTCCGCCGCCACCTCGGCCACATGCAGATCCATCAGCGGCGCGCGGCGCAGGTCCATCACCGAGCCACCGGCGGCGACGAGGGCATCCGCCCAGCGCGCGGGCTCGGTGGACGGGACATTGAGGGTGTGCTCGACGACGGGCAGTTCGACCCGCCGCCACACCACCTGGACCGGCTCCCGCAGCCCCTCCCACACCACACCGGTCCGGTAGATGTCATGCCGGTCCACGACCTGCTGCAACGCACCCGCGAACTCATCCAGCCGGGCCCGCGACTCGAACTCCACCAGCCGGACCGTCACATAGGCGTCGGCTCCGCCCCCGGCCATCAGATGGTGGAAGAACAGCCCCTCCTGGAGGGGGGCCAGCGGGTACACATCGGCGATGTTCGCCGCCCCGCCGTCGACCGCCGCGGCCACCCGGTCGATCTCGTCCTGGTCCAGCTCGACCAGCGGCAGCATCCCCGGGGTGAGGTGGTCGGCGTCCGCCGGGATCAGGTTCTCCGGCACCTCCACCGAACCGACCGCCGCCGCCCGCGCCAGCCCCGCCGGACTCGGCGACTCGAACAGCGCCCGCACCGACACCGACACACCCCGGCCCCGCAACCGCTCCACCAGCGTCACAGCGAGCAGGGAATGCCCGCCGAGCCGGAAGAAGTCGTCCTCCACCCCGACCGACTCCAACCCCAGCACCTCCGCGAACACCGCGCAGACGATCTCCTCCCGCACGGTGGCGGGGCCCCGGCCCACACCGGTGGCGTACTCGGGCGCGGGCAGGGCGTGGCGGTCCAGCTTCCCGTTGACCGTCAGCGGCAGCGCGTCCAGGGGCATGAAGGCCGCCGGGACCATGTACTCGGGCAGCCGCGAGGCCACCAGTTCCCGCAGCCGGTCGACATCCTGGGCCGAGGGGACGACATAGGCCACCAAGGCACCCTCACGGGCCACCACCGCCGCCTGGGTCACGTCAGGATGCGACAGCAGCACGGTCTCGATCTCACCCGGCTCGATCCGGAAGCCCCGCACCTTGACCTGGTCGTCCGCACGGCCCCCGAACACCAACTGCCCGTCCGCCGTCCAGCGAGCGAGGTCCCCGGTCCGGTACATCCGCCGCCCGGCCTCGAATGGAGAGGCGACGAACCGCTCACCCGTCAGACCGGGACGGTTCACATACCCGCGCGCCAACCCCGCACCCGACACATACAGCTCACCCGTCACCCCGACCGGCACCGGCTGAAGAGCCTCGTCCAGCACAAACACCCGGGTGTTGGCGATCGGCCGCCCGAACGGCACCGGACCGCGCCGCTCACCGTCCACCTCCCCGATCGCCACAATGACCGTGCTCTCGGTCGGACCATAAGCGTGCACCAGCCGCCGACCCGCCGACCACGTCCGCGCCACCACCTCGGTGACCGCCTCCGCACCCACCACCATCGGACCCACATGCGCCAGATCCGCCGGATCCAGAACACCCAGCAGCGACGGCACGACACTGGCGGCCGTCACACCCTCCAACTCCGCCAGCCGCCGCGGCTGCTCCCGCTGCTCCTCACTCGCGATCCACAGCGACGAACCCGACGACAACGCCACCGCCACATCGAGTACGGAGGCGTCGAAGCTGAAGGACGCGAACTGCAACAGGCCCTCACCCGGACCCGCACCCATCACCGGCCCGAACACCGACACCAGATTCGCCAGACCGGCATGCGGGACCGCGACACCCTTCGGTGTCCCCGTCGACCCGGACGTATAGATCACATACGCCAGATCCCCGGCGATACCGATACCGGGAGCGTCCGCCGACTCCCCCGGCTGATCCAGATCCTCCACACCGAGGACGAGCGAGACACCCGCGTCCGCGAGCATGAACTCCACCCGCTCGGGAGGGAGTTGGGCGTCAATGGGCAGATAGGCCGCCCCCGCCTTCCACACACCCAGGATGCCGACGACCATCTCCGGGCCGCGCGGCAGCCGCAGCCCCACCACCGACTCCGGACCGACACCCCGACCCCGCAGATGGTTCGCCAGCCGGTTCGCCGCCGCGTCGAGGTCGCCGTACGACAGCTCCGTGCCGCCGCTCACCACCGCGACCGCGTCCGGCGCCGAGGCGGCGTGGCGTTCGAACGACTCGACCACCGAGGCGTCCGGCATGTCCGGGGTCGTCGTGTCGTTCCACTCCAGCAGCAGGCGGTCCCGCTCGCCGGGGTCGAGGATGTCCAGGGCGCCGAGGCGTATGTCGGGGCCCGCGCCGACGGCCGTCAGGACGCGCGCCCAGCGTTCGGCGATCTTCTCCACGGAGGCGGCGTCGAAGAGGTCGGCGGCTGCGGTCAGGGAGCCGCGTAGTCCGGCCGGGCGGCCCTGGGCGTCGAACTGCTCACCGACGACGATCTCCAGGTCGAACTTGGCCGGGACGATCACCGGCGCGCCCAGGGTCTGGCCGCCGCGCGCGGCGCGTACGTCGGCCAGGTCGAGGGCCGAGCGGCGGGTGTTCTGGACGGTGAGCATGACCTGGAAGAGCGGGTTGCGGCTCAGGGAGCGGGAGGGGGCGAGTTCCTCGACCAGACGTTCGAAGGGGACGTCCTGGTAGTCCAGGGCGTCGAGGCTGGCGTCCCGCACCCGGCGCAGGGTCTGCCGGAACTCGGGGTCGCCGGACAGGTCGGTGCGGATGACGAGAGTGTTGACGAAGAAGCCGACCAGGTCGTTGAGGGCCTCGTCGGTGCGGCCCGCGACGGCCGAGCCGATGGGGATGTCGGTGCCGGCGCCGAGCCGGGAGAGCAGGACCGCGAGGGCGGCCTGGACGACCATGAAGAGGGTGGCGCCCTCTTCGCGGGCGAGGTCGGTGAGGCGCTGGTGGACCTCGGCGGGGACGTGCAGGGGGACGCGGTGGCCCCGGTGGCCGGGGGCGGCGGGGCGGGGCCGGTCCACGGGCAGGGGCAGTTCCTCCGGTGCGCCCGCCAGGGTGCGCCGCCAGTAGTCGACCTGTCCGGCGACCAGGCTGTCGGGGTTCTCGCCGTCGCCGAGCAGTTCGCGCTGCCAGAGGGTGTAGTCGGCGTACTGCACCGGGAGAGGCTGCCAGCCGGGGGCTTCACCGCGCAGCCGGGCCGCGTAGGCCGTCGACACATCGCGGGCCAGGGGTGCCATGGACCAGCCGTCGCCGGCGATGTGGTGGACGGAGAGGACGAGCAGGGCGCCGCCGCCCTCGGGGTCGTCCGGGGCGGTTCCGGCGGCGGTGTGCGGGGCGGCTCCGGCGCTGGTGTGCGGGGCGGGCGCGGTGGCGGTATCCGGCTCGGGCGCGGTGGCGGTGTGCGGGGCGGCTCCGGCGGTGGTGTCCGTGGCGGGCACGGTGTCGGTGTCCGTGAGCAGGAGCCAGGCGCGGATGGGGATCTCGGTGGACAGGTCGAAGCCGGTCCAGGCGACCTCTTCGGCCGCCGCGGCCAGTGCGGCGGGGGCGACGCGCCGCACCTGGAGGTCCCAGTCCAGGTCGTCCGGGGCCAGGATGTGCTGGTAGGGCTCGCCGTCGTCGGCGACCTTGAAGAGGGTGCGCAGCGATTCATGGCGGACGATCACGTCCCGCAGCGCGGCGTCGAGTGCCTCGACGTCCAGGTCCCCGGTGAGGGTGACGACCAGCGGGAGGTTGTAGGTGGGAGTCGGGCCTTCCAGCCGGCTCAGGAACCACAGCCGCCGCTGCGCATACGACAACGGAATCATCGCTCGTTCTCCTTACGCATGGGACGCAATGCCGGCCGAGCCGACTTCTGGGTGCCCAACTTCGCCGCCAGCGCCGCCGGGGTCGGCGCCTCGAAGAGGGTTCGGATCTTGACGTCCACGCCCAGCCTGGCGCGGATGCGGGACAGCAGCCGGATGGCGAGCAGGGAGTGTCCGCCGAGGTCGAAGAAGCTGTCGTCGACCCCTACCGAGTCCGGTTCGCGTTCGAGGACTTCGGCGAACACTTCGCTGAGGACCGCTTCCTTCTCGTTGGCGGGCTCGCGTCGGGTCGGGCCGGTCGCCGCCGTGCTGCCGGGGGCGGGGAGCGCCTTGCGGTCGAGTTTTCCGCTGGCCGTCAGCGGGAGTTCGGGCAGCGGGACGATGGCCGCGGGGACCATGTGGTCGGGCAGGAGGCGGGTGAGGTGGCGGCGGAGGGCGGCGATGCCCTGTTCGGCGCCGGGGGGTGGTGCCGTTGTCGTGGGGTCGTCGGCCTGGTGGGTGGGGGGTGGGGGGCCGGCGCTGGTGTCGGTGCGGGTTCGGGTGCTGGTGCTGGTCTGCTCCGGGGCGCCGGGGTCGCCCGTGTCCGTGGCGGTGGTCGTCTCCGGCGCTTGCGGTGTCTCGGGGACGACGTAGGCGATCAGGCGGGTGTCTCCGGGGGTGTCGGTGCGGGCGACGACGGCGGCGTGGGCGACGGCGAAGTGGCTGAGCAGGGCGGCCTCGACCTCGGCGGGTTCGATGCGGAAGCCGCGGACCTTCACCTGGGTGTCGGCGCGGCCGGCGAACACCAGCCGCCCGTCGGAGGTGCGTTTGGCCAGGTCCCCGGTGCGGTACATCCGCGCTCCGGCGGATCCGTACGGGCAGGCCACGAAGCGTTCGGCGGTCGCGGCGGGGCTGCCGACATAGCCGCGGGCCAACTGGCCGCCCGCCGCGTACAGTTCGCCGATCGCGCCGATGGGGACCGGGGCGAGGGTGTCGTCCAGGACGTAGAGGTGGTTGCCGTCGAGGGGGGTGCCGATCGGGACCACGCCCGCGTCGGCCGTCTCGGCGGTCAGGGGGGTGGTGGTGATGCCGATGGTGGTCTCGGTCGGCCCGTAGTGGTTGTGGATCGCGCGGCCGTCGGCCTCCCGTACGAGGTCGGCGACCCAGGCGGGCGGGGCGGCCTCGCCGCCGAGGACCAGGGAGCGGGCGGGCAGGATCCGCCGGACGCCGATGGCGGCGGAGAGCGCGGTGAGGTGCGAGGGCACCGCCTTGAGATGGTCGATCCGGTGGTCGCCGAGGTAGCGGGCGACGGCTTCGGCGTCCATGACCATGGCCTCGTCCAGGAGGTGGAGTTCGCCGCCGCTGATGAGGCTGAGGAACAGGACGGTGTTGCCGAGGTCGGTGAACTGCGGCTGGAGCAGCGCGTACCGTGCTCCGGCCGCCGTCCAGCCGAGGCGGTGCGACGCGGCGGCCGTGTAGTCGGCCAGTGCTCCGTGGGTGACGGCGACGCCCTTGGGGGTGCCGGTCGAGCCCGAGGTGTAGATGACGTAGGCGAGGTGTGCGGGGGCGGGGATGGGGGCGGGGGTGGAGGCAGGGGCGGGGGCGGGGGTGGTAGGGGTGGTCCGGGGGGCTGTGGGGTGGTCGGTGGGTGTGCCGGGTGCCGACGGGTCGAGGGACATCGCCGGGACGCCGCCCAGGGTGTCCGGGTCCTCACCCGCTTCCGGGGTGAGGACCAGGCGGGCGCCGCTGTCGGCGAGCATGAAGGCGATGCGGTCGGGCGGGAGGTGGGGGTCGATCGGCAGATAGGCGGCGCCGGCCTTCCAGGTCGCGAGGATCGCGGTGATCGTCGGCAGACCGCGGGGCAGGCACAGGCCCACCACGTCCTCCGGGCCGACCCCGTGGCCGCGCAGTCGCCCGGCGAGCCGGTCGGCCGCCGCGTCCAGACCGGCGTAGGACACCCGGGTGCCGTCCGCGACCAGGGCGAGGGCGTCGGGGTCGGCCCCGGCCCGGTCCTGGAACTGTTCGAGAACGGTCGGCCGGTGACCGGGTGCCACCGGGGTGCCGCCACCCGCGAGGAGCAGGTCGCGCTCCTGGTCGCCGAGGATGTCGATCTCGTGGAGCCGCAGGTCGGGGGTGGTGGTGACGGCGTCCAGGACGCGCAGGAACCGCCCGGCCATCCGGTCCGCGGCCGGGGCGTCGAACAGATCGGCGGTGACGGTCACGGCGCCGCGCAGTCCGGCGGGGCGGCCGTCGGCGTCGAAGGTCTCACCGACGGAGACGAAGAAGTCGTAGCGGCCCGGTGCCGTCGCGGCGGCGTCGGGGGCGGCCGGGGCGGATCCTTGGTTGCCGCTCTGCGTGCCGGTCAGGGTGAGGGCGGTGCGTTCGTTGTTCTGGAGGGTCAGCATCACCTGGAACAGCGGGTGGCGTCCCAGGGCCCTGGACGGGGCGAGTTCCTCGACCAGCCGCTCGAAGGGGACGTCCTGGTGGGCGAGCGCGCCGAGGCTCGCCTCCCGGACCCGGTCGAGGACCTGCCGGAAGTGCGGGTCTCCGGAGAGGTCGGTGCGGATCACGAGGGTGTTGAGGAAGAAGCCGACCAGGTCGTCCAGGGCCTCGTCGGTACGCCCGGCGATCGGGGACCCGATGGGGATGTCATGGCCGGCTCCGAGGCGGGACAGGGTCACCGCGAGGGTGGCCTGGAGCACCATGAAGGTGGTGACGCCCTCGGCGCGGGCGAGTGCGACGATCCGCTGGTGGACGGTGTCCGGCACCCCCAGGGGCACCCGGTGGGCCTGTCGGCCGGCCACCGCCGGGCGGGGGCGGTCGATGGGGAGGGTGAGTTCCTCCGGTGCCCCGGCCAGGGTGCGGCGCCAGTAGTCGACCTGGGCGGACAGCAGGCTGTCCGGGTCGGACTCGTCGCCGAGCAGTTCGCGCTGCCAGAGGGTGTAGTCGGCGTACTGCACCGGCAGTGGCGCCCAGTCGGGGGCCTCGCCGCGCAGCCGGGCCGCGTAGGCGGTGGAGAGGTCGCGGCCCATGGGGTTCATGGACCAGCCGTCGGTGGCGATGTGGTGGACGACGACCATGAGGAGGTGGGTGGGTGGGGGCGTGCCTATGCCTGTGCCGGTGTCGGTGTCGGTGTCGGTGCCTGTGGTGAGGTGGCCCTCGGCTTCGGAGGCGGCTTGGAACAGCCAGGCGCGGATGGGGAGTTCGGCCGCGAGGTCGAAGGTGTGTCCGGCGGCGCGGGCGACCTCGGCGGCGAGGTCCCCGGGCTCGGTCGGGGTCACCTCCAGCTCCCAGTCCAGGTCGTGGGGGGCGATGATGTGCTGGTAGGGCTCGCCGTCCACGGCCGGGAAGACGGTGCGCAGCGACTCGTGCCGGGCGATGACATCGCGCAGGGCCGCTGCCAGCGCCGGAATGTCGATGTCACCGCCGAGCCGGACGGGGACCGGGATGTTGTAGGTGGGTCCGGCTCCTTCGAGCTGGTCGAGGAACCACAGCCGGCGCTGCGCGAACGACAGCGGCACCCGCTCCGGGCGTGCGGCGACCGCCCGCAGGGCGCTGCGGGACCGGGTGTCCCCCTGGTTCGCGAGGCGCGCCGCGAGGGCGGCCACGGTCGGCGCCTCGAACAGGGTGCGCAGGGGCACCTCGACCCCGAGGACGGCCCGGATCCGGGACAGCAGGCGGACGGCGAGCAGGGAGTGGCCGCCGAGCTGGAAGAAGTCGTCGTCGACTCCGGCCGAGTCCAGGCCGAGCACCTGGGCGAAGGCCGCACACAGCAGTTCCTCCTGGACGGTGGCGGGCGCGCGGCCGGTGCCCGTGCCGGTGGTGTACTCGGGTGCGGGGAGTGCCCTGCGGTCGAGTTTGCCGTTGACGGTCAGCGGCAGCTCGGGCAGCGTGACGAAGGCGGCGGGCACCATGTGGTCGGGCAGCCGGGACGCCAGCAGCTCGCGCAGCCCGGTCGGCGCCCCGTCCGCCACGGGGACGATCGGTGCCCCGTCCGCCACGGGGACGACATAGGCAACCAGGGTGTCGTCACGGGCGATCACGGCGGCCTGCGCGACGTCCGGGTGGGTGAGGAGCACGGCCTGGATCTCGCCGGGCTCGACCCGGAACCCGCGCACCTTGACCTGGTCGTCGGCGCGTCCGACGAAGAGCAACTGACCGTCGTACGTCCATTTCGCCAGGTCCCCGGTGCGGTACATCCGCTGCCCCGGGCCGCCGTGGGGGCCGGCCACGAACCGTTCGCCGGTCAGGGCGGGCCGGTTCGCGTAGCCGCGCGCCAACTGCGCACCGGCCAGGTAGAGTTCGCCGGTCACGCCGGGGGGCACCGGCTCCAGGTGGTCGTCCAGGACGTACACCTGGGTGCGGGCGACGGGGGCGCCGATGGGGACCCGGCCGTCGTCCCGGTCCGGGTCGCTGGCCCAGGCGGTGACGTCGACGGCGGCCTCGGTGGGACCGTAGAGGTTGTGCAGGGCGACCCCGGTGAACGCGGTGTGGAAGCGGGCCCGGGTCTCCGGGGAGAGGGCCTCGCCGCTGCACACCACGTGCCGGAGGCTGGGCAGGTGGGCGGCGCCGGAGTGCAGGAGGAAGGCGTCCAGCATGGACGGCACGAAGTGCAGGACGGTGATCCGCCGGTCGCGGATCAGGTCGGCCACATATCCCGGGTCGCGGTGTCCGCCGGGGCGGGCCAGGACCAGGGTCGCGCCGGAGATCAGCGGGCAGAACAGCTCCCACACCGATACGTCGAAGACGACGGGGGTCTTCTGCATCACCCGGTCGCCGGCGCCGATGCGGTAGTGGTCGCGCATCCACACCAGCCGGTTGACGATGCTGTCGTGCGAGATCAGCGCGCCCTTGGGGCGGCCGGTCGAGCCGGAGGTGTAGAGGAGGTAGGCGGGGTGGTGGGGGTTGGGGGTGGGGGTGAGGGTGGGGTTCTCGGGCGGGTGCGGGAGGTCGTCGCCCATCCCCGGGTCGGGGATGCCGTCGCCGCCCATCCCCGCGTCGGGGACGCCGTCGCCGGTCGACAGCCGGGCGACCGTCGCCGCGTCGTCCAGTACGGCGACCGGTGACCCGTCCTCCAGGAGCAGGGCGACGCGCTCGGCCGGGTACGACGGGTCGACCGGCAGATAGGCCGCGCCCGACTTCAGGACGCCCCACAGCGCGACCATCAGCTCGACACCGCGCTCCAGGACGACCGCCACCACCGTCTCCGGCCCCGCGCCCCGAGCCCGCAGATGGCGGGCGACCCGGTCCGCACGGCAGTCCAGTTCCGCATACGTCAGCTCGGTGTCCTCGAACACCACCGCGACCGCGTCCGGTGTCAGACGGACCTGGGCCTCGAAGAGTTCGGGCAGCGTCGCCGACGGCATGGGCACCGCCGTGTCGTTCCAGTCGGTGAGGATGCGCTGCCGCTCGGGGGCGTCGAGGATCTCGACGGCGTGCAGCCGGATCTCCGGCGCGGCGGTCAGCCGGTCCAGGATCCGCGGGAGCAGGCGGGCCATCCGGGTGACGGTCGTCGGCGCGAACAGGTCCGTGGATCCGGTGACGAAGCCGCGCACCCCGGCGGGGCGGCCCTGGGCGTCGAAGACCTCGGACAGCGCGATGTCCAGATCGAACCGCGCGGCACCGGCCGTGACGGACGGCTCCGGTCGCTGCGGGTCGTCGCCGTGCCCGGTGGGGGCGGCCAGTGGGGAGGCGGTTCCCTCGGTGTTCTGGAGCGTCAGCATGACCTGGAAGAGGGGGTGGCGGGAGAGCGACCGCTGCGGGGCCAACTCCTCCACGAGCCGCTCGAAGGGCACGTCCTGATGGGCCAGCGCACCGAGGCTCGCCTCCCGCACCCGCCCCAGCACCTCCCGGAACTCCGGGTCCCCGGACAGGTCGGTGCGGATGACCAGGGTGTTGACGAAGAACCCGACCAGATCGTCCAGCGCCTCATCCGTACGGCCCGCGATCGGCGACCCGATCGGAATGTCCGTACCGGCCCCGAGCCGGGACATCAGCACCGCCAGCGCGGCCTGCACGACCATGAACACCGTGACGCCCTCGGACCGGGCGACCTCGGTCAGCCGCCGGTGCACCTCCGCCGGGATCCGCACCGGCACCCGGTGACCGCGATGCCCACCGACCGCCGGGCGCGGCCGGTCCGTCGGCAGATCCAGTTCCTCGGGGACCCCGGCCAGGGTGCGCCGCCAGTACTCCACCTGCGTGTGCAGCAGGCTCTCCGGGTCGGACTCCTCACCCAGCAACTCCCGCTGCCACAGTGTGTAGTCGGCGTACTGCACCGGCAGCGGCGCCCATCCGGGGACCTCGCCACGCAGCCGCGCCGCGTACGCCGTCGCCAGATCCCGGCTCAGCGGACCGCGCGACCAGCCGTCGGTGGCGATGTGATGGACGACGACCACCAGCACCCGGACATCCGGGGCGGACTCGAACAGCGAGGCGCGGATGGGGAGTTCGGAGGAGAGGTCGAAGGGGTACGCGGATGCCGCCGCCACGGCCCTGTCCAGATCGCCGACCTCGTCCAGGCCATCGGCTTCGCCCAGGCCGTGGGCATCGTCCGGGCCGTGGGCCCCTTCCGGATCAGCGACACCGTCCAGACCATCGGCCGTGGTCACGACCTCAAGCTCCCAGTCCAGGTCGCCGGGGTCGAGGACCCGCTGATACGGCTCACCGTCGACGGCCGGGAACACCGTCCGCAGCGACTCATGCCGCCCGATCACATCCCGCAGTGCGGTGCCGAGCACCTCCGCGTCGACATCCTCACTCAGCCGGATCACGGTCGGCAGGTTGTAGGTGGGGCTCGGGCCTTCGAGCTGGGCGAGGAACCAGAGCCGTCGCTGCGCGGACGACAGCGGCACCCGCTCCGGCCGCTCGACCGCCGCCCGCAGCACCGTACGGGCCCGGGTCTCCCCCTGGTCCGCGAGGCGCGCCGCGAGCGCGGCCACGGTCGGCGCCTCGAACAGGGTCCGCAGCGATACCTCGACCCCGAGAACGGCCCGGATCCGGGACACCAGCCGCACCGCGAGCAGCGAATGCCCGCCCAGCTCGAAGAACCCTTCGTCGGCTCCGACGGAGTCCAGCCCCAGTACGTGGGCGAAGGCGGAGCTGAGGAGTTCCTCGGTCACGCCCCCGCGCGCACCGCCGCCGATGCCGCTCCCGTAGTCGGGCGCGGGGAGCGCGGCGCGGTCGAGCTTGCCGTTGGAGGTGAGCGGGAGTTCCGGGACGGTGACGACGGCGGCCGGGACCATGTGCTCGGGCAGCCGCGACGCCACCAGGTCCCGTACCCCGGCGGTGTCGGTGCCGGAGCCCGCGACGATGTAGGCGACGAGACGCTTGTCGCCGGGGGTGTCCTCACGGGCGACCACCGCGGCCTGCCGAATCTCCGGGTGCGTGAGGAGAGTTGTCTCGATCTCGCCGGGTTCGATGCGGAAGCCCCGGATCTTGACCTGCGCGTCGGCACGGCCCAGGTAGAGGAGTTGACCGTCCGGGGTCCAGGTGGCGAGGTCGCCGGTGCGGTACATCCGGCGGCCGGTCTCGAACGGGGACGCCACGAACCGCTCACCCGTCAGCGCCGGGCGCGCGATGTACCCACGGGCCAGGGCGGCGCCGGAGACGTACAGCTCGCCGGTCACGCCGACCGGGACCGGGCCGAGGGTGTCGTCCAGGACGTAGAAGCGGGTGTTGGCGATGGGTGAGCCGATCGGCACCCCGCCCGTGCCGGGTGTCAGCTCGGCGGTGGCGACACCGATGGTCGTCTCGGTCGGGCCGTAATGGTTGAACACCCGGCGGCCCTCCGCCGCCGCAGCGGTCACCAGTTCCCGCACCCAGCCCGCCGAGGCCGCCTCGCCGCCGAGCACGACGGACCGGGCCGGGAGCAGGTGTTCGATGCCCGCCGCGCCGGTCAGGGCGGACAGGTGCGAGGGCACGACCTTGTACGAGTCGATCGCATGCTCCGTGAGGTAAGCCGCTACCGCTCCGGGGTCGGTGGCCGCGTCGGCCTCCAGTACGTGCAGTTGTCCGCCGGAGGCGAGGCTCGCGAAGACGACGGTGTTGCCGAGGTCGGTCACCTGCGCCTGGAGCAGCGCGTACCGGTGGCCGGGCTCCGTCCAGTCCAGCCGGGCGGAGGCCGAAGCCACGTAGTTGGCAAGGGACCCCTGGGTGACCCCGACGCCCTTCGGCGTCCCCGTCGAACCCGAGGTGTAGATCACATACGCCAGGTCCAGGGGGTCAGCAGCGGGCGGTGCCTCGAAGGCCGGCGCCTCCGGCAACTCGTCCAGCGACAGCACCGGGACCCCCAGCGTGCCGTCCACCTCGCCGTCCAGCACGACCACCCGGGCGCCACTGTCCGCCAGCATGAACGCCAGCCGCTCGGCGGGCATCGTCGGGTCGATCGGCAGATAGGCCGCCCCCGCCCGCCACACACCCAGGATCGCCGCGATCATCCGAGCGCCCCGGGGCAGGCACAGACCCACCACCGAGTCCCGCCCGACACCCGCCGCCACCAGACCGGCCGCCACCCGGTCCGTCTCCGCAGCGAGCCGGGCGTACGTCAACTCCTCGCCCTCGGCGACCAGCGCCACCGCCTCCGGCGACTCCTCGGCCCGCCGCAGGAACCGGTCCAGGACGCTCGCTTCCGCACCGGTCGTCGTCGTGGCGTTCCACTGGTGGAGGACGAGGTCACGCTCACCCGGCGCCAGTACGTCGACCGCGCTCAGGGTGGTGTCGGGGGCTGCGGTCAGCGTCTCGACGACCTTGGTGAACCACTCCGCGATCCGCGCGGCGCTCGACGCGTCGAACAGGTCTGCTGCCGCCGTCAGCGATCCCCGGAACCCGGCCGGACCGCCGTCCGCGTCGAACTCCTCCGACACCGACAGCCCGAGATCGAACCTCGCCGAGGCCGTCCCCGCACCACCCGCCGCCGCGCCACCGGCCCTCGCGGCGGCATCGGTCAGCTCCAGCGACCCCCGGTCGGTGTTCTGCACGGTCAGCATGACCTGGAAGAGGGGGTGGCGGGAGAGCGACCGCTGCGGGGCCAACTCCTCCACGAGCCGCTCGAAAGGCACGTCCTGATGGGCCAGCGCCCCGAGGCTCGCCTCCCGCACCCGCCCCAGCACCTCACGGAACTCCGGATCTCCCGACAGGTCGGTGCGGATCACCAGGGTGTTGACGAAGAACCCCACCAGATCATCCAGCGCCTCATCCGTACGGCCCGCGATCGGCGACCCGATCGGAATGTCCCGGCCTGCCCCGATCCGGGACAGCGTCACCGCGAGCGCGGCCTGCAACACCATGAACGCGGTCACGCCCTCGGACCGGGCCAGAGCGGCGAGTCGCTGATGTGCGGCAGCGGAGAGCCGCAGCGGCACGACATGCCCGCGATGACTGCTGACCGCCGGGCGCGGCCGGTCCGCCGGCAACGCGAGTTCCTCGGGCACTCCGGCCAGGGTCTGCCGCCAGTACTCCACATGGGCCGACAGCAGACTCTCCGGGTCGGACTCCTCACCCAGCAACTCCCGCTGCCAGAGGGCGTAGTCGGCGTACTGCACCGGCAGCGGCGCCCAGTCGGGGGCCTCGCCGCGCAGCCGGGCCGCGTACGCGGTGGAGAGGTCCCGGCTCAGGGGTGCCATCGACCAGCCGTCGCTCGCGATGTGATGCATCACGACCAGCAGCAGATGCTCGTCCGGCCCCGACGGGAACAACCACGCCCGGATCGGCAGCTCGGCCGAGAGATCGAAGGCGTACCGCGAGGCCCGTTCCACGGCCTCGGCGAGGTCACCGGTCTCTCCCTCGACCTGGAGTTGCCAGTCGAGGTCTTCGGGGTCGAGGATCCGCTGGTACGGCTCCCCGTCGACGGCCGGGAACACCGTCCGCAGTGACTCATGCCGCCCGATCACATCCCGCAACGCGGTGTTCAGCACGGCGACATCGACACCCGTCAGGCGGATCGGCACCGGGAGGTTGTACGTGGGGGACGGCCCTTCGAGCTGACCCAGGAACCACAACCGCCGCTGAGCGAAGGACAACGGGACCCGCTCCGGACGCCCCGCAACCACCCGCAGAGCCGTACGGGCCCGGCCGGTGCC
>NZ_JBFBEM010000031.1:0-22220 GCF_040683675.1 Streptomyces sp. NPDC093252
GCCCGTCAGGGCCAGGAACAAGCCGTTGAAGTCCTCGGCGGCCATGCAGGGTCAGTGCTTCCCCGACTTGCTGATGTCGCTGATGTTCTGGTCCTGCTGGAGCTCGAAGTTGCCCGCGCTGGTTCTGACCATGCCGGCCGACTTGAGGAGCGCCCCGACCGAGCCTTCGAGCCCCTCCATGATGCCGTTCTGGATGGGGACGTACACCGCGCACACGGCGTTGACCACCTCGTCACCGGCCTTGCCGAAGGACGGGGCGGCGGGGTACACGGTCGACCTGTCGTAGCCCTTGAGCAGGGTCTTGATGAGATCGGTGAGCTGTTCGGTCTGGCCGCTGCCGTTCTTCATGCCGTCCGGGGAGGCGGCGAAGGAGTTGTCAGCCACGTCGCTCACCCCACTCCGGGCTGAACGGGCCGCCGGGGGCCTTCAGGGGTTCGAGGAGTTCCTCCAGGCCCATGCCCTCCATCCGGTCGACGGCGTCGGGACCGTCGGCGGAGATCCCGACGCCCGCGTCGGTCAGCTCGCCGAACCGGGCGAAGACCCGGCTGAAAAGCTCCTGGTGGGCCCGGTTCATGGTCTCCATGACGCTGGCGGCGAGTTGGTTGCCGGTCATGCTCTGGTGCTTGTTGCCCAGGAAGCGCAGGGAGCCGATCTTGCCGTCGGAGCCGAGGGTGAGTTCGACGACCCGGTCCTTGGAGCGGACCGTCACGGAGATGGAGGCGATCTCGTTGCGGGCCTCGACCAGGGATTTGCGCTGTTTGTCGAAGTCGGCCATGGCCTGGTCGAGTTGCTGGCGAAGTGATTCGTTCACGGTGTTCCGGTCCTCTCCGGTGGAGTGGGTGCGGTGGGGCCGCCCAGGGGCTGGGTCAGCGGCCGATCGAGGCGGGCAGGCCCTCCTCTCCGGTGCCCCAGACGTCCTCTTCCTCGTTCCAGCCCGAGTCCTCGGTCTCGGGGCGCCAGCCGGCTGCCTCGCCGGGTTGGCCGCCCTGGCCGGTGGTGGGGGTGCGGCTGGGCACCTCCACCGGGTCCTCGTCCTCCTCCTCGAAGACCTCGGGGGCCGGGCGCTCGGGGGGCCGCTGGTAGCCGCCGCCGGCGACGAACGGGCCGTCGGCGTCGTCGTCCACATAGGTCTCGCGGGTGCGTTCGCCCTGGCCGCCCTGTCCCTGTCCCTGGCCCTGACTGGCCATCCGGGCCATACCCATCATCATCATCATGGGGGACATCAGGCCGCCCAGGGCGGCCATCCCGGAGTCGTTGGCGGCGCTGCTCGGTGTCGTGGTGCTGCCGGTGGAGCCCAGTCCCAGTTGCTGGTCGGCGGGGATGCCGGCGTCGGCGGTGGCCTGGCTCGGCACCGACTGGAACTCTCCGTTGGGTCCGCTGATCGTGCTGCTGCCGTCCGGGAACTGGGTGTTGGTGAAGCCGTCGGAACCCAGGGTGGAGGTGGCGCCGGACGGGAAGGTGGTCGACAGGGAGCCGTCGCCGTTGTCGAGGGTCAGGCCGCCGGGGTCGGAGGTCAGCCCGCCGCCGAGGCCGCCGATGGTGGGGACGTCGACATTGCCGCCGGAACCGCCCAGGCTTCCCAGGCTTCCCAGACTGCCCAGGTTGCCGAGACCGCCGAGGCCGCCCGTGCTGCCGTTCGTGCCGCCCAGACCGGGCAGGCCCGAGCCGGTGCCGCTGGTCGGGAGCGTCGAGGTCACCGTGCCGTCCGGGTTGACGGTGATGGAGCTGCCGTCGGGGTAGGTGGTGGTGAAGCCGCCGTCGTCGGTGAGCGCGGTGCGGGAGCCGTCCGGGTTGACCACGCTCTGGTTCTCGCCGAGCTGGCTGGTCACCTCGGAACCGTCGGCCTTGACCGTGGTGACCGAGCCGTCCGGGTTGATCGTGGTGGTGCTGCCGTCCGGGAAGTCCATGGTGAGGCTGCCGTCGGCGTTCTGGGTGGAGACCGTGCCGTCGGGCGAGGTGAGCTGGGTCAGCCCGTCCGGGGTGGCCGACTGCACCACCCCGTTGGTGAAGGTGGTCGTCTCGTTGCCGTTGGGGTCGGTGTTGGTGATGCTGCCGTCGGCGTTGTGGGTGACCGAGCTGCCGTCCGGGTACTCGGTGGTGATGCCGCCGTTCCCGTCGAGGCTGGTGATCGAGCCGTCGGGGTTGACGAGGGACTCACCGACGTCGAGCTGGTCGGTGCTGATGGCGCCGGTCGGGTCGGTGGTGGTCACCAGTCCGTCCGGGGTGACGGTGGTGGAGGTGCCGTCCGGGAACTCGGTGGTGACATTGCCGTCGGGGTCGGTGCTGGTGATGCTGCCGTCGGCGTTGTGGGTGAGCGAGCTGCCGTCCGGGAACTGGGTGGTGATGTCACCGTTGGTGTCGATGCTGGTGACCGAGCCGTCGGGGTTGAGCAGCGACTGACCGGGGGCGAGCTGGTCGGTGGTGACCGTGCCGTCCGGGTTGGTCGTGATGATCTCGCCGGTGGGGCTGACGGTCGTGCTGCTGCCGTCGGGGAACTCGGTGGTCAGGCTGCCGTCGGGGTTGAGCGTGGTGACACCGCCGGCCCCGTTCGCGAGGGACCCCAGGTCGTCCGTGAGGCCGCCCGCCCCGCCGGTCGTGCCGTTGGTGCCGCCGAGTGTCGGCAGCATGCCCGGCACGCCGGCCAGGGAGCCGGTGCCGTCGAGGGAGCCGGAGCCGTCCAGGGGCAGTCCGCTCCCGGAGAGGGAGTCGGGGACGCCGTCGCCGTTGGTGTCCAGGCCGCCCGTGCCGTCCATGGCGAGGGTGCTCGGGTCGCCCAGACTCCCCATGCCGTCCAGGGTGGGCAGGTCGCCGCCGGTGGTGGGGATCTCGCTGCCGCTCAGCAGGGTGCTGGTGTCGGGCAGGCCCGAGGCGGGGTCGCCGAGCCCACCGAGGGTGCTCGGGTCGCCCAGTCCGCCCAGAGTGCTCGGGTCGCCGAGCCCGCCGAGGCTCTCGTTGAGGTTGTCGCCGAGGTTGCCCATGCCCTCGGTGAGGTTGTCCCCGAGTCCCCCCAGGTTGTCGCCGAAGTTCCCCATGCCCTCGGTCAGGTTGTCCCCGAGGTTGCCCATGCCGTCGAGGAGGTTGTTCCCGAGGCCCCCGAGGTTGTCCCCGAAGTTGCCCATGCCCTCGTTGAGGTTGTCGCCGAGGTTGCCCATGCCCTCGTTGAGGTTGTCCCCCAGGTTCCCCATGCCCTCGTTGAGGTTGTCCCCGATGTTGCCCAGACCCTCGTTGAGGTTGTCCCCCATGTTGTTGAGGGCGTCGTTCAGGGCGTCGTTGTTCGCGTCGCCGTTCGCCTCCGTCGTGTCTTCCTGGACCGCCTGGGTGAGCGTCACGGTCGAGGTGTCGTCGAAGGCGAACGCCGTGTTCCAGCCCGGGTTGAGGACCCGTGACCACTTCTCCTGAAGGGTCGCCACCTCCTGCCGGGCGGGCGTGTCGAGATTGGTCTCGATATTGACCCGCCACCGGTACTGCAACTCGTTGGCCATGCCCGCCCAGGTGCTGAGGTCGTTGAGGGAGCCCCAGGCCGTGGTGTGCGAGAAACCCGGCTGGGGCTGGTATCCGTCGCCCGGGACCCATTTCAGCTTGGTCCAGTTGTTCTCCGCGAGCCACATGAGGAGCTGCTGGATGAGCTGCATCATCGCGGCGCGCTGATCACCGTCGACATTCATCGACCCCCGCGACCCGTCGGGATTCGTGACCGGGATCGGGCTGGCGTTGCGATAGATGAACCGCAGGAACTGGTCGTACATGTTCGACAGCGCGGTGTGCAGCGACACTTCGGCGTTGATCAGTGAGTCGGCGTGGATGGTCTTGGGGGGGTAATTGGTGGAGACGGAGGTGTGGGAGGGGGAGAAGCCGGGGGGATACAGCTCACCCCTGAAGTTCTCGTACTTCCCCTGGAGCTGGTTGATCAGCTCCCAGAAGGCACCGGCGGCCGTGCCCTTCCACGACGCGTTCTCGTCACCCAGCGACTCCGTCCACTGCTTGAGGATCTCGGTGTGCTGGTTGAAGAACTCGCCGGCCTTGTCGAAGGACTGGGCGATCGTGGTGAAGGACTTGAGGTCCACGCCCTGGTCAATACCGGGCGAGCCGCCGTAGCCACTGCTCGCGCCGACCGATGAGTACGGTGGCTGCACGAGCGTGCGCAGGGCGTCCCAGCTCCGCTGCCAGTACTGACGGCCGGCGGTCATGTCGGTGAACCTGACCTCGGCCTCGTAGATGGTCCAGCGCCGCTTGGTGTTGACCGGCCCGTACCAGCGGATCCAGAAGCCGTTGCCGCCGTCCCGCTCCCACGATTCCAGGTCGTGGGTTTGCTTGGGCACCTTGGACTTGTCCTTGATGTTCACGGACATCCACGGAATGCCGCCGTCGCCCTTGCCCTCCATGATGTCGCCGCGCTCGCCCAGATTGAACCCAGTCATCAGGTTGATGATGTGTTCCCAGTTGTCCACAGCCATGAAGGGTGCTCTCCGCTTCTCGTCCGCCTCGGCCCGGGGGAGGGGGCCGGACCGTCAGTTCCCGCTGCCGGAGGCGGGGTTGCCGCCTCCCGTACCGCCGTCCATCTGTGCCACGTAGTCGTCGATGGCGCTCATGAACTTCTGTGCCGTGACATCGCTCAGGTTGTCGTCCTGGGTCTTGAGGAACTTCCGGATCACTTCCTCCAGCTCCAGCTCCAGATCGCGGAAGGCCGACACATGCTTGTTGAGCACCTTGTCGATCGCGTTCGCGGCGGTCACCGTGTTCGAGAGTACGGTCTCACCGCTGGTGTCCGAGTCCCCGTTCATCTGGCCCAGCACCAGCGGTTGCGGCATGCTGCCGATGTCGAACAGGGACGGCGGGTTCTGTCCCGGCGCGCGGAGCTGGACGAGCCGGTTGTAGAACGGCACCAGCTCGCTGTCGATGAACGCCTGGAGGGTGGTGGAGTTGAGCTGTGTCAGATCGGGCATGCTGAACCTTCTTCACGGGGAGGGGACGACGGCCCGGATGCCACGGGCCCGGACGACGGGGACGCGCACCCGGCCATGAGCCCCGGATGCGCGCTCCCCTGGACGCGAACGGACCGAACAGACCGAACGGACCGGCTCACATGCGGATGTCGCCGAAGCCCTGGGCGTTGCTGAGGTCCGTCCGGTAGTAGTTCGACGAGATGTTGTCGAGCACGCTTCCGTGCTGCTGGATGATCTGGGCCAGATTGGCGACCTGGCGCTCCCAGGCGGGCTGCACCTGGGTGGTGTAGACCTCGCGGTCCTGACCGGCCCACTCCGCGATACGGGCGTTCAGCGACTGCTGGAGTTCGGTGAGGACCTGCCGGATGTACTGGTTCTCCGCAGTCATCGATTCGACGGCGTTGCCGGCGCCGGAGTGGTTGATGTAGATCTCGGGCACGAAGGGCTCCTTGGAACGGTCGGGGCGGCTGGGGGCGCTCGGGTGTTACTGGTGTCAGGTGGTGAGGGTGTTGAAGGCGTCGTCGCGGGCGCTCAGGCTGCCCAACTGCTGCACCAGGCCCTCGGCGTCGCCCTGCGCGTTGCCGGAGGTCGTCATGCTGGTGCTGAGCTGCTCGATCATCCGGTCACAGGTGAACTTGATCTGGTCGACCTCGCCCAGCCACTTCTCCAGCACCTGCTGGAACATCTTGCCGTCGGCGCCGCCGTAGTCGACGCCCAACTGGGACGCCATGTCGCGGACCCGGCCCTGGCTGCTGGACAGGTTGCCCTTGGCACCCTCCAGCAGGCTGATTGCGCCCTGGTAGATCTCGGTTGTCGATGCCTGCAACGGCGTGCTCATACGGTCTCCCAATCGGGACGGCGGTCCAGGAGTGATGCCGGATGCCTCGCGGCCGGCGGCCTCGGGGGCTCGCGCCATGACCGTCCCGTCGCGAACGGCGACGCGTTCGAAGGAGCAGCGGCACCTCCTGGAGCGAAGGTGATGTGCGAATGTGCGATGTGCCTTGCGGCGTAAAGAGGGAGTGCTAGAGCGACGCTAGATCTCGCTCCGGGTGACCCGCAATCGGCCACGTCCACCTGGGTCCACACGGGCAGCCCGCGTGCACCAAGGGGAAGGCGGGCCACCGGTCGGTGCCGGTGAGGGCGCCGGAGGCCCGCTGGAACGTGAGCACCCCGGCACACACCGTGATTTGACCAGGTCAAGTCAGGGGCGTACCGGGGTGCTGTTTTCAGCCTGTCGTCAGCCTGTCAATTCTGACAGCCTGTCACTCTGTCACTCTGTCACTCTGTCACTCTGTCGATCCGTCGGTCTGTCGATCCGTCGGTCTGTCGCTCAGCGCTGGGTCCCGGCGGACCACAGGACGCCGCCACCCGCCGACAGGATGGTGACATTGCCGTCCGCCTGGATGACCAGTCGGGCGCCGGGGTTGCCCGCCGTCCCGGAGGACCACAGGGTCTTGTCGTCGGCGCTGTAGACGGCGAAGTGACCGTCGTCCTGGAAGACCGCGCGGTTGCCGGAGCCGGACGTGCCGGAGGACCAGCGCACCACGCCGTTCTCGTCGGTGATGACAAGGTTGCCACTGCTGCGCAGGGTGATCTTCATCCGGTTCGACGCCACCGACTGGCCCGGGTCGAGCCGGTAGGTGGACGTGACGACCCGGGTGGACCAGTCCGGCGTGGCCGGCTTGGTCTCCGCCTTGACCGGCTTCGCCACGGGCTTGGCGACCGGCTTGGGCTCCGGCTTCGGCTCGGGCTTGGGCTCCGGCTTCGGTTCCGGCTTCGCGACCGGCTTGGGCTCGGGCTTCGGCTCGGGCTTGGGCTCGGGCTTCGCCTCCGGCTTGTCGGCCGCGGCGCGGGTCTGCGCCTTGACCGGGGTCGGGGTCTTCGGTTCGTCCTGCGCCGTGCTGAGCTGGCTCCGGGGCTGGGTCTCGCTCTTCGGCTCGTCCCCGGAGTCGTCCCGGGTCGCCGGGAGCGCGTCGGTCCTCGGCTGCAACGGACGGGCCGGGGTGCGCGGGATCGCCACGTCGTCGCGCAGCGCCCCCGCCGGGGCCTCCACCACCGGCGTCGAGCCCGGCGCGCCGGACAGGTCGGTGTCGCCGTTCTTGCCCGGCTTGGTCTTGTCCCCCGGGGGGACACCCAGCGCGGACGGCGGACCGAAGACGCCGTTGCCCGGAGCGTCGCCGCCCGGGACACTGCCCAGGACATTGCCCTTGACCGGTGACGGGCCGTCGGCCTCGGACGGCGGACCGTCCGTGGTGCTCGGCACCGACTGGAGGTTGTCGTCCAGGGTCGTGTCGCCCGACGGGCCGGACGAGGTCGGGCCGACGCTGGTCACCAGCGGCGGCGCCCCCGCGCCCGGGGCCGGGTCGGTCACCGGCTCCGGCACCAGCGGGTTCGACGCGCCGTCCTGCGGCTCGTGCGTCGGCATGTCGCTGGCGTAGGCGTCGGCGGTGCTGCTCAGGTCGTCGAGACCGGTGACCGTCTTGTTGCCGGGGTTGTTGTTCAGCAGCGGCACCGAGACCAGCATGGCGCCCGCGAACGCGGCGGCCATCAGCGGCCACTTGCCGCGCCGCGAGCCGTGCCCGGCCTGGGTGCGCCCGGGGCGGTTCTGCACCGCGCCCTCGGCCGCCGCCGCGGTGAGCCGTCCCTCGGGACCCTCGCCCTCGGCGGTCGCCGGTACGACGGTCAGGCCGGGCCCGCCCGGACCGCCCGCCGCCGCGGCGGCCTGCTGACGGCGCGAACGCCCCCGGAACAGCCGGCCGGACGGGGCGGCGGCCGAGCTGGAGGCGTGCGGGGCGGCGGCGTTCGTGGCGGAGGGTGCGAAGGTCGCGGGGACGGCCGCCGGGGCCGTCCGCGCGGACCGCACCGTACGGCCGGGGGCCGCGGTCCCGCCCTCCCCGGCCGTCGCCGTCGCGCTGCGCGCGGCCTGGCCGGCCGAGAGCAGCGCCGAGGCGGCTGCGCCGGAGTCGTCCTCGTTCAGGGGCAGCGCAATGGCCCGTCGGATCGACGGGGCCGCCCCCACGGTGGGCGGTGCGGAACCACCCACCGGAGTATCTATGGCCATCTTGGCTCCTTGATCGTCTTGCTCGCTCGCGCACCGGTACGGAACGTGCGGCCGGTGCGGGCCAAACGGAAACAGGACGACCGCCGCCTCCCCCACGAAGCGACGGCCGTCCTCACCTCGACCGGGGCCCGGACGGGCCCCGGCGAAGCTGTCTGTGTGTCGTTGTCGACATACCGGGTGGAGAGGCGGTGGGCCAAGACAACACCGCGGACGCGCCCGGAAAGACGGGGCGTCGGCTCGGGAAGCCGGTTCCTCTCCGAGACCGGCTTCCCGATGGGCTCCACTCTCGCGCGCCCCGCGGCCCGTTGCCTACGGCGACCGCCCGGATGTGCCTCTTGAACGGACACCTCTGCCCATAGGGGAAGCCCGCCCCCCGCTTTCACGCGTCCGGGGCCAGCACGCCCAGCGCCCCCGTCCGCCGCTCCGGCCACTCCTCGGCCCCCGTCCCCGGCGCCGCCGCCAGCTCCAGCAGCCCGAGCAGCCGCTTGAGCACGGAGCTGTCGGTGTCGTCGAGCCGGCCGGGCGCCGCGGGCGGGGCCGCCTCGGGGAGTTCGCGCAACAGCACCACCTGCGCCGCCCCGCGCCGGGCGACCTGGAGCACCCGCAGCCGGGTGCCGGGCGCGAACAGCACCTCGGCCGCCGTGTCCCCGTCCGGTCCGGCCGCCGGGTCCGGCTCGACCAGCGCGGCGGCGGCCTTGCGGCCGGTCATGGACCAGATCAGATAGTGGTCGGCGGGCACGGCTGGGTACACCTTGTCGAAGCCGACCGCGCCGATCGGCCCGGTCTCGCCCAGCTCCTCGCCCGGCAGCAGCAGTTCGGCCGCCTCGCCGAGCGCCCCGCCCGCCGACCGTACGGCGGCCCCCCGGTACGAGGGCAGCCTGCGCAGGCCCGACGCCACACAGCCCAGCAGCGGCAGCAGTTCGCCCCCGCCCGCCGCCAGCGACTCCAGCAGGGCCCGCCGGATGCCGGACTCCTCGGCCAGATAGGCGTGCAGGACCGTCAGATCGGCCGCCGCGTCCTCGGGGTCGGCGGTGTTGCGCAGCGCGGGCAGCCGGGTCAGCGCCCGGGTCACGGCACCGGCGTGGTTGTCCCAGCGCTCACCCAACCCGGCCCGGACGCCGTCCCGCTCGGCCGGGGCGGGGCGGTGGGAGGGGCGGACGGGGAGCCAGGTGACGGTACGGAGGTCGGGGGCGTCGGGGCCGTCCGGGCTGTCGGGGAGGGCGGCTTCCGGCTCGGGGTCGGGATCGAGGTCGGGGGCGGTGGCCTCCGGCTCGGGGGAGGGGGAGGGGGAGGGGTGGAGGTAGGGGTCCGGATCGGCGTCCGGGGCGGTCTCCGGGTCGGTCTCCGGGGGTGCCACGGGGGCGGGCGCCGGGGCCGGGGGTGCCTCGCCGTCCGGGGCGGTGGAGGTCATCAGGCCCGCCAGGGGAGTGGCCGGGAGGGCGAGGTCGGAGTCGTCGGAGGAGCCGGGGGCGGGGTCGGTGTCCGGGTCCGGGGCCGGGGGGAGGGGCGGCCAGGGGGCCCGCTCCGGGTCGGTGGTGCGGGGGAGTTCGGACTTCCAGGTCGGCTCGGTGCGGTTCGGGCGGGGCATGGCCGGGGGCCGGGTGTTGGTGACCGGGCCGAGCGCGGTCGCCTGCGCCGTCCGGGCCGCGGTGGCCGGCCGCTCCTCGCGGGCGGGGGCGTTGCCGGTCGGCGGGCGGGGGGCGGAGGCGCCGGGGAGCGGGTCCGAGCCGGTCGCGCCGAGGGGGGTGGCGGGGGTGGGCTCCTCGTAGGGCGGGGCCGCGCTCTCCTCGTCCTCGTCGCCCTCGCCGCCGTGGCCCTGCAAGGGGTGGGCGGGCTCCTCGGGCTCTTCCTCGGGCTCCTCGCGTCCGGCGGGCTGGGGCGGGCCGTCCAGCAGGCCGGGGTCGAAGGGGGCGATACCGAAGAGGGCGGGGTCGGCAGCGGGGGTGGAGAGGGAGGCGGGTGCGGATTCCTCCGGGGCACCGGTGCCGGAGGGCGGGGCGGGCGGGGCCGGGGCGGGCGCCGGAGGCGGCACGGGCGCCGGCCGTACGGGAGCCGGGGTCGCAACCGGGGCCGCAGTTGCGGCGGGGGCTCCCGCACCCGTCCCTGCCGGGCTCGCAGCCCCCGCAGTCCCCGCCATCCCCGTCGTGATCGTGGCGGAGACCACGGCCGGAGCCACGGGCGCCACCGGAGCCACCGGGGCCGGAGCCACCGGGGCGACCGCAGCCGGGGCCACCGGAGTCACCGTGGGCGTCGGCGTCGACGTGACCACCGGTGCCGCCACGGCCCGGCCGCCCGCCCGGACCGGCTCCGGGCGGACCGCGCCCGAGCGCAGGGCCACCTCGTGACGGATCGCCAGGCGGCGCAGGGCGCGCAGGGTCTCGGGGGTGGGATCGCCGAGGAGCTGGATCAGGGTGTGGGCGCGGACGTCGTCCTGGAGGGAGGTGAAGAGCTTCTCCAGGGGGGCCAGCAGGGAGTCGTCCAGGGGCTGGCCCGGCAGTCCGATGTCGACGGCCATCACATCGGCCCGCACCGGGCGTTCGACGGCGGTGCGCGGCGGCACCGCCTTGTGCGCGCCGATCCACAGGCCCGCCCGGACCACCGTGACCTGCCACTTCTTGTCCAGGAGCAGGGTGCCGGGGTCGGCGCCGGGGCGCAGTCCGCCGATCGGGGCGCGCCAGTTGTCGATCCGGGGGGCGGCGGGCACATCGCCGTTCGTGGGGCGGCAGGTGAGCGCGCGGACGTAGGGCTGCCAGGACGGGTTGCCGTCGGCGTCGAGCAGCACGGTCCGGGGGCTGCCGCCGGACTGGCCGGGGTCGCCCCAGGGGGTCTCCTGGCGGGCGCCGCGCGCGGGGCGGGGCGCCGCCGCGGGGCCCTCCTCCAGCAGGACCGTCACCCCGTTGGCGACCTGCACCTCCGTACCGAGGAGGTCGGCGACCTCCTGGCCGAGGGCGAGCAGGTCGGTGCCGTCGGAGGAGACCAGCCGTACGGTGCCGCGCACGGCGGCGGGCAGCACGGCGAGGACATCGGCGACGGCGTCGGGCGGCACCTGGCCGCGGCCCGCGGTGTCCACCAGCAGGACCGGGCCGTCGGGGTCCACGGGGAGCGCGTACCGGATGGCGTCGACGCCCTCCGGGGGTGCTCCGGCGGGCTGGATGAGCAGTCCGGCCGGGATGTGCTCGACGACACAGCCGGGGACGCCGTCCAGCGGGACCCGGTCCAGGGCGCCCTGCCAGGTGGGCACGGGATGGCGGGGGCCGAGCGGGCGGGGGCGCCGGGTGGCGGAGTGCTGCCACCAGCCGCCCGCCCGGTCGGGCAGTTCGGGCGCGAAGAGGGTGCCGCCGGGCACGACGACCGCGACCCCGGCGGGGGCGAGGACGTCCACGCCCCACCGCTCGCTGAGCGCGCTGGCCGGTGCCGGGCGGTCGCCGGACCCGCCCGCGCCGCCGGACATCACCAGCCGCAGCAGGGTGGTGCCCGCCTCCCGGCACTCCTTGAGCGCCGGTTCCAGCGTGTCGTACAGGGCGTCGAGATCGTCGAACCCGGCGCCGACCAGCACGGTCGCGGTGGCCGGGAACGACCAGGCGCCGGTGACCGCG
The DNA here is from genome assembly GCF_040683675.1 of Streptomyces sp. NPDC093252. NCBI lineage: Bacteria > Bacillati > Actinomycetota > Actinomycetes > Kitasatosporales > Streptomycetaceae > Streptomyces > Streptomyces sp. NPDC093252. The sequence continues at coordinate 11,601 of NZ_JBFBEM010000031.1, forward strand.
TCCAGGGCCTGCGCGGCGGCGGCCAGCGGCTCGGGGACCGGGCCGGAGCCGTGCACGGCGTAGACGCCCCGGGCGCCGGTCAGCCGGAGCGGGGCGGTGCGGGAACGGCCGTTTCCGGGGCGGGACGCGGTGCCTCGGCGGGGGCTGTGCGGGCTCATCGGGACCTCCGGGACACCGAAGTGCGAAATGTGCGGAAAGCGTTAAGTGCGGCAAAAATTCGATAGGTTGAGAAAGTTTGGAATGCGCGGAATATACTGCGGGCGGTCCGGTGGGCGAACGCGCCGCGGACCCGACCTCCCAGGAAGGCGGCACCGCCTTGAGCAGCAGCGGCATACCAGGTTCCCGGTCCAGCTCCCGGTCCGGTCCCCGGCCCACGGGATCGCACCCCCGTCCCGGCGGCCGGTCCAGAGCCGCCGCCGTCACCCTGGCCACGGCGCTGCTGTGCGGCACGGCAGGAGTCGCCCCCGGCGCCGCCGCGGCGGCCCCCCGCGCCGAGACCCCCGTACCGCTGCCGTCGGCCGGGGCCAGTGCCGCGCCGGCGCCCAAGCTGCCGGTGATGCCGCCCTACTACGACCTCACCCAGAACCCCTGCACCGAGGGGTCCGACCGGACGGTGACCGCCGTGCCCTGGGCGCAGCAGAAGCTGGAGCTGACCCGGGCCCACCAGCTCAGCACCGGCGCCGGGGTGACCGTGGCGGTCATCGACACCGGGGTGGCGAGCGGGGTGGCGGCGCTGAAGGGGCGGGTGTCCGGAGCGGGCACCGGCGCGACCGAGGACTGCGTGGGGCACGGCACGTTCGTCGCCTCGGTGATCGCCGCGCGCCCGGCGGCGGGCAGCGGCTTCAGCGGGGTCGCGCCCGACGCGCGGATCCTCGCGGTGCGGGCCATCGACTCCACCGGGGCGCCGGACCCGGCGCGGGTGGCGCAGGGCATCCGGTCGGCGGTGGACGCCGGGGCGGAGGTCATCTCCGTGTCGCTGGCCTTCACCTCCGCCTCCGACGCCCTCAAGTCCGCCCTCGACCACGCCGCCGACGAGGATGTGCTGGTCGTCGCGGCCGGGGTCCCGGACGGGGTCACCGACCAGTCCCCGGCCGAGGAGCGCCGCCCGGTGGCGTTCTGGCCGGCCGCCCAGCCGGGGGTGCTGTCCGTGGTCGACCTGGACATCAACGACGCCCGCACCGACGGGGCGTTCGAGCCGGTGCGCGCCGACCTCGCCGCGCCCGGCCAGGGCATCACCGGGATCGGCCCGCGCGGCAAGGGCAACTACCTGGCCAACGGGGCGTCGGTGGCCGCCGCGTTCACCGCCGGGGCCGCCGCCCTCGTCCGGTCCTACGAGCCGGAGCTGACCGCCGGGGAGGTCGCCGACCGGCTCGTCGCGGGCGGCTACCCGGCGCAGGTGCCCCGCCTCAACCCCTACGGCGCCCTGTCCGCCGTCCTGCCCACCGACGCCCCGCCGCTGCGGGCCGGGGCCTCGGACATCCGGCTGAACCCGGTGTACGAGGACCCGGCGCCCGCCCGCCGGGCCTACACCGTGCTCACCGTGTCCCTGACGGCGGCGGCCGTGCTCGGCGGGGCGGTCCTGCTCGCCCGCCGCCACCGGCGCGGCCGGGCCTGACCCGGGCCGCCCGCTCACAGCAGTTCCGGGGTCGGTTCGGGCTCCTGCTCCAGGACCGCCGTCTGGATCTGGACGGTGCTGCGGCGGGTGATGTAGAAGCCGCGGCCGGGCGGCAGCAGCTTCGGCTTCACATTGCCGAAGAGATAGCCCTCGGACGGCGGGCAGGACAGCAGCAGGCCCGGGGTGTTGTTCTCCATGAGCCGGCGGACCGTGGGATCGCTGATCCCGCGCATCCCGCCGGCCGCGGCCCGCGCCAGGACCATGTGGAAGCCGATCTCGTAGCCCAGCGGCAGATGTTCAAGGAGCTGGTCGAAGGGGTTGCGCATCGGCGAGGCGATCAGGTCGTAGTCGTCGACGAGGACGAACAGCCGCGGCCCGCGCCACCAGTCGGCGAACTTCATCCGGGACGGCGAGATGTCCTGGCCCGGGGTGCGGGTCTTCAGCGCGCGGGCCGCGCCGTCGACGAGTTCGGCGAGCTGGTCCAGGGAGACCGCGTGCCCGAGCCGGTACTCCTCGGGGACCGACTCGACCAGGGTGCGGCGGAAGTCGACCACCAGGATCCGGGCCTCGGCCGGGGTGAACCGCTCGGTGATGCTCCGGGTGATCACCCGCAGCAGATTGGTCTTGCCGCTCTCGGTGTCGCCGAAGGTGACCAGGTGCGGCATCTCGGAGAAGTCGTGCCAGGCGGTGCCCAGTTCGTTCTCCTCCAGCCCGATCGGCATCCGGAACCGCCGCACCACCTCGGCGGCGGTCGGCGCCCGTCCGCTCGGCGGCGACGGGACGAAGGCGGGCAGGTCCGCCGCGCTGAGGTGGGTCGGCAGCATCCGCACCGGCGGCGCGACCGGCCCCGCCCAGCTCTCGGCGACCGCCGACACCAGGTCGCCGATGCCGTCGGCGAGGTCCTCGCCGTCCTCGGTGCCGTCGATCCGGGGCAGCGCGGCCAGGAAGTGCAGCTTGCTGTCGATGGTCAGACCGCGGCCGGGGATCCTCGGGACCTCCTTGGCGCGGCGCATATCGGCGAGCGAGTCCAGGGCCTCGCCCATCCGCAGCTCAAGCCGGGTCGCCGACTGGTCGCGGACCTGGGCGGTCAGCTCCACCCAGCGGGTCGTGGTGGTCATCAGATGGATGCCGTAGTTGAGGCCGCTGGTGGCGATCTGGTTGATGGTCGGCACATGGTCCTGGAAGTCGTTGCGGACCGTCGACCAGCCGTCGATCACCAGGAACACATCGCCGTGCGGCTCGTCGGGGAACTCCCCGGCCGCGCGCCGCCGCCGCAGGGTCGGCATGGAGTCGATGCCGTGCTCCAGGAACATCCGCTCCCGGCGGGCCAGCAGCGAGGTCACCTCGTTGAGGGTCCGGCCGATCCGCTCGGTGTCCAGCCGGGCCGCGACCCCGCCGACATGCGGCAGCCCGGACAGCGACGCCAGCGCGCCACCACCGAAGTCCAGGCAGTAGAACTGCACCTCGGCGGGGGTGTGGGTGAGCGCGAGCCCGGCCATCACGGTCCGCAGCAGGGTGGACTTGCCGCTCTGCGGGCCGCCGCAGATCGCCAGATGCCCGCCCGCCGACGACAGATCGACGGTCAGCAGATCGCGCCGCTGCTCATAGGGCTTGTCGATGATGCCGACCGGCACGGTCAGCTTCCCGCGCTGCGGCCAGTCGGCGGTGGTGAGCCCGAGGGCCGGGTCGGGGGAGAGCGGCGGCAGCAACTGGTCCAGCGTGGGCGGCTGGCCCAGCGGCGGCAGCCACACCTGGTGGGCGGGGGGTCCCGCGTCCCGCATGGTGCCGATGGCGATCGCCAGCAGGGAGCCCGCCCCGCCCTCCGGCTCGCTCACCCCCGGATCCGTCTCGGGCTCGGGCTCCGGCGCGGGCACCGGCGCCTGCCGGGCGGCCACGTACTCGCCGGTCCACAGCACCACCTGGCTCTGGATCTGCGCCTGCACCGCCGCCGAGGACCGCTGCCGGTAGGCGCCGGAGACATACGCCGCCCGGAACCGGGTCAGCGGCTCGACACCGCTCTTGAGGAACCCGTTGCCCGGCGCCGACGGCAGCTCATAGGCGTCCGGCACCCCGAGCACACCCCGGGACTCCATCGCGGAGAACGTCCGCAGCCCGATCCGGTACGACAGATGGCTCTCCAACTGGTGCATCCGGCCCTCGTCCAGCCGCTGCGAGGCCAGCAGCAGATGCACCCCGAGGGACCGGCCGAGACGTCCGATCATCACGAACAGATCCATGAACTCCCGGTGCGCGGCGAGGAGTTCGCTGAACTCGTCGACCACCACGAACAGGCTGGGCAGCGGCGCCAGCGGGGTGCCGGCGGCCCGCGCCCGCTCGTACTCCAGGAGCGAGCTGTAGTTGCCGGCCGCCCGCAGCAGCTCCTGGCGGCGGATCATCTCGCCCTGGAGGGCGTCCTGCATCCGGCCCACCAGCGCGGCCTCCCCGGCCAGGTTGGTGATCACCGCCGAGGTGTGCGGGAGTTCGTCCAGACCGAGGAAGGTCGCACCGCCCTTGAAGTCGACCAGGACGAAGTTCAGGGTCTCCGAGGAGTGCGCCAGGGCCAGCCCCAGCACCAGGGTGCGCAGCAGCTCCGACTTGCCGGAGCCGGTGGCGCCGATCAGCATGCCGTGCGGGCCCATGCCGCCCTGCGCCGACTCCTTGATGTCCAGGTCCACCGGATGCCCGTCGGCGCCCATCGCGATCGGCACCCGCAGCCGCCCCGACGTGCTCGCCGCCCGGCGCTGCCAGTAGGCGACGGGGTCGTGCCGGTGCAGATCGGGGATGCCCAGCAGGCTGGTGAGCTGGATGTCCGACTCCAGCGGCCGGCTGGCCTCGCCCAGGTCGCCGATCCGCTGCGAGGCGAGCCGGGCGGCCACCGCGCGGGCCGCCGCCGGGCCCAGCGAGTCCGGGCGGCCCAGCGGGGTGGTGGCCTCCTTGCGGTTGCGGTCGGTCCGCACCAGCGACACCGTGCCCTCGCCCAGTTCGAGCCGGAGCACGGTCCGGCCGGGCCGCCAGCTCAGGGTGTCGGACAGATCGATCACCACGCAGTTGCGGAACCCCTGCCGGTCGAAGCGGTGCCCGCCGGGCAACTGCCCCCCGTCCAGCACGACCACCGTGAACGGCTCCTCCTTGGTGATCTCCGCCGCCACATCGAACGGCGGACGCTCACTGAAGCCGTCGCCCAGCAGATCCTCCAGCTCACCCGCGTTGCCCGAGATCAGCCGGGACGGGCCCGCCCCGTCCGTCTCGTGCGGATGCAGGCTGTGCGGCAGCCACTTCGCCCAGTCCCACTCCTCGCGCCGGTCCGGCGACACACAGAACGCGATCATCAGGTCCTGCGGGGCGTGCGCCACCGCCAGTTGCGCCAGCACCGCCCGCGCGGTGCCCGCCACCTGCTCGCGCTCCCCGCGCATCAGCACCCGCGCCCAGGTCCGCAGGAACACCGCGATCGGCTGGTCCGGGACCGTGGAGTAGGCGTTGATGAAGGCGCGCAGCGCGTGCGCGGTCAGCGGGTCCAGGTCGTCCACCGGGGTGGTCGCGGTGGTGGTCAGCTTCAGCCCGAGGCGCTGGTCCCCGACCGCGAGCCGCACCTCCGCGAAGTCGTCGTCGCTCGGCCGCCGCTCCCACAGCCGGGTGCTGCGCGCGAACGACCACAGCGCGGCCGGCTCCGGATGCCGCCAGGCCAGCGCCCGCTGCTGCTCGGCGACCGCCCGCCGCACCCGGCGCCGCACCCCGGACAGATAGCGCAGATAGTCCCGGCGGGAGCCCTTGAGGGTGTTCTTGCGCTCGGCGGCGGTCCGCATGAGCTGGCCGATCAGCATGAAGGCCATGGCCAGCGCCATCACACCGACGATGACATAGGTGATCGGGCTGGAGGTGGAGCCGGGCCGCATGTAGAGCAGCACCATGGCGCCGGTCATCATCGCCATCGGCAGATAGGTCATCACGCCGCTGTTGTTCGGCGTCGGCTCGGTGATGACCGGCGGCTCCTGGAGCGCGAGGTCGCCCGAGGGCATCTCGGGGCCCGTGCGGCGGGTGGGCCGGCGGAAGAAGACCACACTCAAGGGAACGTCACCTCTGGCTGTCGGACTGAACCCGACCGGCCGCCGCCCGTCCCGGAGGGAGGCGGGAGCGCGGGTCGGATGCGCGCGGGCGCGGCACAAGCGGGGCCGCACCTCCATGTCTGACACACATGCTCCGGCCGACGATGCCCCCCGCCAAGGCCCCTGCCCCTTGGGGCAGACTTACCGCACCCGACAGGGCAGGAATCCGGGGCACAGGGTCCCCCGGACCGCCCGCGGGCTGCCGTAATGTCATGTCAACTCGGGCGAGGAAGACCGCCCGAGCGGCCACGGTTCGCCGCGCCGGGGGACGCGCCGCTTCCCAAGTCGAGCGGCCAGCCCCCACTATGTGCACCTGGGACCGCCCCTCAGGCAAGGGTTGCCGCCCCAATGTCACCCGTCGGGCCTGTCCGGGACCGCATCCCGCTCGCCCCGCGTCCGCTGCTGCGCCGCGTCGCCACGGGTGGCACCGCACGCACCAAATCTACTGTTCGGAGGGTGGCACTCCTGATGAGCGAGAGCCAGGTGGCGGCCCTGCCCGGCACCTCCGGTCTGTGCCGGCTGACCGTACGGGCGCCGGAGAAGCTGCTGGACCTCGCGGTCCCCGCGGACATCCCGGTGGCCGATCTGCTGCCGGTGATCGTCGGCTACGCCGGGGACGATCTCTACGAGTCGGGTCTGGAGCACGGCGGCTGGGCCCTCCAGCGCGTCGGCGGCGACCCGCTGGACCCCGAGGGCACCGCCCAGTCCCTCGAACTGCACGACGGGGACATGCTGCTGCTGCGGCCGGTCGCCGAGACCCTGCCGCCGGTCCGCTTCGACAACCTCGTCGACGGGGTGTCCAGCACCATCCGCGATCTGCCCAACTCCTGGTCGCCCGAGGTCAGCCGCTGGGCGCTGCGCTCGGTGCTGCTGGTGGTGCTGGCCGCCGTCCTGCTGCTGCTGGCCCTCACCGAGGGAGCGGGCGCCGACCGGGCCGTGGTCTGCGGCGGCGCCGTCCTGATGCTGCTGGCCGGGGCGGGCGCGGCGGCCCGGGTGCTGGAGGACATGCCCGGCGCGATCCTGCTGGGCCTGGCCGCCGGCCCCTTCGCGGCCCTCGGCGGCACCCTGGTGGTGGGCGACGCGACCGGCGTCGGCGACGGCGGACTGACCGGCGCCCGCTGGCTGGCCGGGGCGGCGCTGTGGGGCATCGCCACCGCGCTGGCCATGACAGTGGTCACCAGTTGGCCGGTGGCGTTCGTGGCGAGCATCGTGGTCGCGGTCGCCGGGGTGCTCGGCGGGGTGCTGATGCTGACCCTGGACGAGAGCGTGGACGGGGCGGCGGCCGGGGTGACCGTGATCGCGGTGCTGTTCGGCGCGTTCGTGCCCACCCTGAGCTTCTCCCTGTCCGGCTTCCGGCTGCCGCCGCTGCCCACCACCCCCGACGAACTCCAAGAGGGCATCGACCCCTACCCCAGTGACGAGCTGACCGCCCGTACCGCGGCCACCGACCGCTGGATGACCGGCCTGTACCTGGCCGTCGGGGTGATCTGCTCGGCCTGTCTCGCCGGGCTCGCCACCGCCCTGAGCACCCCGCAACTGCTCACCGGCGCCCTGCTCTGCGCCGTGCTGCTGCTGCACGGCCGCAACCTCGGCAACGCCTGGCAGCGGCTCGCCCTGGTGCTGCCGGGCGCGGTCGGCGCGGTGCTGCTGACCGTGTGCGCGGCCCTCCAGCGCGACTGGGACGGCCAGCTCACCGCCGTGGGCATGCTGCTGGGCGGGGTGGTCGTGGCGATCATCCTGTGGACGGTGCCCGGCCGCCGCCTGCTGCCCTACTGGGGCCGGGCCGGTGACCTGTTCCAGTCCGCGGCGGCCATCGCCCTGCTGCCGATGGTGCTGTGGGTCCTGGACGTGTACGCCGACCTGCGCGGCATCAAGGGCTGACGCGACAGCGCGCCGCCGAGAGCCGAGATCCGAGAGCGAGACCCGACACCCATGCAGACCCGCCGCGACCAGGTCCAGGCCCACCGCTTCGTCGTCAACCGGCTGAGCACCGGCCTGATGCGCACCGACCCGGACTTCCCCGAGAGCCCCAACCGCAGAACCAACATGGGCATCGGCATCGGTATGGGCATCGGCGTCGTCGTCGCCATCGGCTTCCTGGTGTACGGGTTCATCTCGCCGGGCGGCAACAACACCTGGCAGAACGGCAAGACCCTCATCGTGGAGAGCGGCACCGGCAACCGCTACCTCTACGACGGCTCCCTGCGCCCGGTCCGCAACTACGCCTCCGCCAAGCTGATCGTCGGCACCGGCATGAGCACCCGCACGGTCCCGTCCAAGTCCCTGGCGAACACCGCGCGCGGCGGTGCCGTCGGCATCGAGGGCGCCCCGGACACCCTGCCCAAGGCGTCCGCGCTGGACACCGGCCGCTGGGAGGTGTGCGCCACCATCCGCACCACCGACAGCAACCAGCGCACCGCCGCCACCACCCTCGTCGTGGACGGCGAGACCCCCGGCCCCGGCCTCGGCGCCGACGACGCCCTCCTCGTCACCGGCCCCGACGACACCCACTACCTCATCTGGCGCGGCAACCGCTACCGCCTCGCCGACGGCACCGACACCGCCGAGGCCCTCGGCTACGGCGCCAGCGCCCCCATGCCGGTCTCCGCCGCCTTCCTCGACGGCCTCCCGGCGGGCCCCGACCTCGCCCCGACGCCCGTCCCCGGGCAGGGCGAGGAGGGTCCCGCGCTGGACGGCCGCCAGACCCGGGTCGGGCAGGTCTTCGTGGTGCAGACCCCGGGCTCCGCCGAGCGCTACTACCTGCTGCTGCGCGCCGGTCTGGTGCCGCTCACGCCCACCCAGGCGGCCCTGTCCCTGAGCGGCCCCGGCGTCCGCGAGCGGGCCTACGACGGCGCCGCCCCGGTCGCCGTGCCGCTCACCGCCGACAGCCTCAGCGGCCGGCTGACCGGCGCCGGTTCGGCGGTGGAGAACGCCGGCAAGTCCCTGCCGCAGAACCCGCCGACCCTGCTGCCGGTGAGCACCCATCAGGCGGCCTGCGTGCGCTGGGAGGGGGCCGGGGGCGACGCGCAGCCGTCCGGGTCCGGGGACGCGGGGGGCATGTCGGTGGGGGTGGCCCTGATCGACCTGGGCGGACTGCCCGCCGCCGCCAAGGCGCCGGCCCGGCCGGCCTGTGTGCCGGTGGACGCGGTGGCGGTGGAGCCGGACGGCGGCAGCCTGGTGCGGGCGCTGGGCGCGGGCGGCGGCCAGATCGGCGGCACGACCTATCTCGTCACCGAGACCGGGATGAAGTATCTGATCCCGACCCCGCAGGCGGCTGCCGCTCTCGGCTACGACCTGACGAAGGCCCGGGGACTGCCCTCCAACCTGCTGGCGATGCTGCCGACCGGCCCCGACCTCTCCCCGCAGAGCGCCCTCGCCGGACAGCCGGTGATCAGCACGGCGCCGGGCTGCGCGGCGTCGGGGGAGCCGGAGCCGGAGACCTCCGGGCAGCCCCGGACCCCGGCGGCGCCGCCCGCCGGGGGACCGCCGCCGGGGGGCCAGGGGACGGTGGAACTGCGCTAGCCGCGCCCCCACCCGGGCCCCCGCAGCCGCCCGGCCCGCCCGTCCCCTCCGCACGAACCGCGCACCCCGCACGGCCGGCGTGACCCGCACCACCCGCGTGACCTGCGTCACTGTCGCCAACGGACCGATCCCGACAATTGGTTGCTTGAAAGTAACCCAAAAGGGTTGAGGCAATGTCAGAACGGGCTAAGTCGCACTCGGTCATTTGACGGAAGCTCAGCGCTTCCCCGGTCGCCTACGGTGCAGGAGTGCCTAGTCACGCATCGACACGCGGACGCCGCTCGGACGTCGGCGAGTGTGGCGGGGAGGGGTGCAAGGCACAGAACCGAGCTTCGTATGTCGGCTCTATGTGGGGAACCGAAGTGACAGTGACAATGACTCAAGCGGAAGGCATAGCCGGCGCGTTGGGCGCACCGATCTCGGTCGTACTGCGCGCCAGCGACACCATCCTGGAACATGCCACCAGCGCCTATCTCCAGACCCGGGCGACGGTGACCATCGTTCCTCAGCAGGGCCTCGCCGAGGCGGATGTCTCGGTGCTGCTCCTGCACAGCCTGGACGACGACTGGCTCAGGATCCTGAAGCAGGACGCGGCGCGGGCGGGCGGTTCACCCGTCCCCGTCGTGGTGATGGCTGACCGGGTCAACGAACGGCAGCTCACGCTCGCCGTGGAATACGGACTCACCAGCTTTCTCTACCGGAGCAGTTCCAGCCTTGAGCAATTGCTCGACGCCACCATGGAGGCAAGTTCTGGGCGCAGTCGTATGCCGGACGAACTGGTCGGTCATCTCATTGCCGAGCTCGGCCACCAGCAGCGGCAGCAGACGCTGGCGCGGTTAACTCGACGGGGCGGGCTCTCGGCCCGTGAGATCGAGGTGCTGCGCATGCTGTCCGAAGGAATGAACACGGTGGAGATATCCGAGAGGATGAGCTATTCGGAGCGCACCATCAAGGGCATCATCCATGACAGCGTCAAGCAGTTGAAGTGCAAGAACCGTACCCAGGCTGTCGCCCAGGCGGTTCGGACCGGAATTCTCTGACCGCTGCAGAGAAATCTGCCCCGAACCTTCACTCTCGCGGAGCGCACCGTTGGCCGAGGCCAGCGGTGTGCCCCTTTTTGCTGTCCGGCTTCTTTTGCTGTCCGGGTTCCGCTGTCCGGGTTCTGTTCAAAAGCTGTCGCTCTCGGTAAAGAAAACCTAACTCCTCCCGATCTCAGTTAATTTCATGTGTCACGGGGCTTGCGGAAACGTAACCCGGGAGGCAGGATCCGGTAATTGGGAGGTCCGGTGGTGGCGATCGCGTACAACGCGGCGCGGATGACCGGGAAGAACGTTCATGGCCGCCGAGGACTTCAACGGCTTGTTCCTGGCCCTGACGGGT
>NZ_JBFBEM010000032.1:0-8402 GCF_040683675.1 Streptomyces sp. NPDC093252
GGTGAGCGGATGTATCGGACGGGTGACCTGGTGAAGTGGACCGGGGATGGTGAGTTGGTGTTTGTGGGGCGGGCGGATCAGCAGGTGAAGGTCCGGGGTTTCCGGATCGAACTCGGCGAGATCGAGGCCGTTCTGCTCGGTGATCCGGCGGTGGCTCAGGCCGCTGTCGTGGTCCGCGAGGATGCACCCGGTGACAGGCGGCTGGTGGCCTATGTCGTCCCGGCGGAGGGCACTGTGGACGTGGACGGCCTGCGGGAGTTGGTGGCGTCCAGGTTGCCGGAGTACATGGTCCCGGCGGCGTTCGTCGCCCTGGACGGGCTGCCGTTGACGGTGAACGGCAAGTTGGACCGCCGCGCACTGCCCGCGCCCTCCTATGTGGCTGGCGAAGGCCGACGCCCCAGCACCCTCCCCGAGGAACTGCTCTGCGGTGCCTTCGCCGAGATCCTCGGAGTCGAGTCCGTCGGCGTCGACGACAGCTTCTTCGATCTGGGCGGACACTCCCTCCTCGCCGTCCGCCTGATGTCCCGGATCCGGGCCGTCCTCGGGGTCGAGGTACCCCTGCGCACCCTGTTCGAGGCGCCGACCGTGGCCGCCCTCGCCGCCCGGCTGGCCACCGGCACCGCCGGGCGGGCCCGACACGCGCTGCGGGCCGCCGCCGAGCGGCCGGAGCGGGTGCCGCTGTCCTTCGCGCAGCGCCGGATGTGGTTCCTGGCCCAGCTCGACGGACCGAACGCCCTCTACAACCTCCCCACGACGATGCGGCTGACCGGCGATGTCGACACCGCCGTACTCAACACGGCCCTCCGGGATGTGATCGCCCGGCACGAGTCGCTGCGGACGGTCTTCCCGGCGGTCGACGGCGAGCCGTACCAGCACATCCTCGACCCGGACGACCTGGACTGGGGCGTGCAGGTGACCCGGGTGACATCCGGGCGGCTGCCGGAGGCCGTGGCACGGGCCACACAGCACCGCTTCGAGCTGTCCACCGAACTCCCCATCCGCGCCTGGCTGTTCGAGACCGACGACGACGAGGTGCGGGTGCTGGTCGTGGTCGTGCACCACATCGCGGGCGACGGCTGGTCGATGGGCCCGCTGCGCCGCGATGTCGACACCGCGTACGCCGCCCGCTCCCGTGGTGAGGCACCCGCGTTCGAGCCGCTGGCCGTGCAGTACGCGGACTACGCGCTCTGGCAGCGGGAGTTGCTGGGTGACCCGGAGGACCCGGAGAGCCTGCTGTCCGAGCAGGTCGAGTACTGGCGCCGCACCCTGGCCGGAGCCCCCGAGGAACTGGCCCTGCCCGTGGACCGGCAGCGTCCGGCGGTGTCCGGGCATGTCGGTCACCGGGTACCGCTCCAGGTGCCGGCCGAGGTGCATCAGCGCCTGGTGGAACTCGCCCGCGCGGAGGGCGTGACCGTCTTCATGGCGTTGCAGGCCGCCCTGGCGGTCACACTGTTCCGGCTGGGCTCCGGCACGGACATCCCGGTCGGCTCGGCGGTCGCGGGCCGCACCGACGAGGCCCTGGACGACCTGATCGGCTTCTTCGTCAACACCCTGGTCATCCGGAACGACCTGTCCGGCGACCCCGAGTTCCGCCAGGTGCTGGCCCGGGTCCGTGAGGCGAGCCTCGGGGCGATGGCCCACCAGGATGTCCCCTTCGAACGCCTCGTGGAGGAACTGGCCCCGCAGCGGTCACTGGCCCGGCATCCGCTGTTCCAGGTCATGTTCACCGTCCAGAACATCGACGCCGCCGGGCCGGAACAGCCCTCCGCTGAGCGGCCGGCCCGGGTGTCCGCGAAGTTCGACCTCGATGTGATCGTCGGCGAGGTCCTGGACGACCAGGGCCGTCCCGCCGGACTGCGCGGCGCCCTGACGGCGTCGGCCGACCTGTTCGACGTGGCCTCCACCGAGGTCATGGTCCAGCGCTGGCTGCGCGTCCTCGACACGGTGACCTCGGCACCCGACATCCGGCTGCACGCCGTCGACGTCCTGGCCGCCGATGAACGCGAAGCGGTGCTGGAGCGCTGGAACGACACGGCCGCCGAGCGTCCCGCCCTGACGGTTGTCGAGCAGTTCGAGGCGCGTGCCGCGGCCGATCCGGCTGCTGTGGCGGTGGTGAGCGGGGGCGTCGAAACGTCCTACGGTGACCTCGACGCGGCGGCGAACCGGCTCGCGCACTCTCTGCGGGGCCGAGAGGTTGGGCCGGAGTCGGTGGTGGGGCTGCGGCTGCCGCGCGGCCCGGAGATGGTCGTCGGGATCCTGGGTGTGTGGAAGGCGGGGGCGGCGTACCTGCCCGTCGATCCCCAACTGCCCGCTGAGCGGGTCACGTTCATGCTCGCGGACGCGGGTGTCACCCTCGTCCTCGGTCCGGAGGATCTGGACCAGCCGGAGGATCTGGACCAGCCTGGTGAGCGGTCGGAGGCTCCGGGCGTCGCCGGTGATCTGGCGTATGTGATCTACACCTCCGGCTCGACGGGGACCCCGAAGGGCGTCGCCGTCGCGCACGGCTCCCTCGCGAACCTGGTGTCGGTGTTCGGGCCCGTCATGGGCGCTGGTCCCGGCGCGGGCATCCTCCAGTTCGCCTCGTTCAGTTTCGATGCCTCCGTGCTGGATGTGGCGGTGGCGCTCTCGTCCGGCTCGGCGCTCTGGATCGCCGACGAGGAGCAGCGGGAGCACCCGCGGCGGCTCGCGGAGCTGGCGGGTGTCACGGCCGCCAGTGTGGTGCCGTCGCTGCTCGGGGTCCTGGAACCGGCGGATCTCGCCCGCGTCGAAGCCCTCCTCGTGGGCGCCGAGGCGATCAGTGAGACGGCGGCACGGCAGTGGTCCGCCGGTCGGCGACTGGTCAACACCTACGGTCCCACCGAGGCGACGGTGATGGTGGCGGCGGAGACGGTGGACACCGACCGCCCCGGCCCCGTGCCCTTCGGGCGGCCGATCGCCAACACCCGGCTCTACGTCCTGGACGACGGCCTGGAGCCGGTTCCGGCCGGTGTCGCCGGGGAGCTGTATGTGGCCGGAGCCGGGCTGGCGCGGGGGTATGTGAACCGTCCGGCGCTGACGGGTGAGCGGTTCGTGGCCTCCCCCTTCGATGCCGGGCAGCGCATGTACCGCACGGGTGACCTGGCCCGCTGGACCCCGGACGGGCAGTTGGTGTTCGCCGGGCGCGCCGACCAGCAGGTCAAGGTGCGCGGGTTCCGTATCGAACCCGGCGAGATCGAGACGGCTCTGCTCACCCACCCCGAGGTCACCCGGGCCGCCGTGATCGCCCGCGACGAAGCCCTCGTCGCCTATGTCGTCCCGGCCCTCCCCGACACCGCCCCGCTCCGTGAACTGCTCGTCTCCCGGCTCCCCGAGTACATGGTCCCGGCCGCCTTCGTCACGCTCGACGAACTGCCCCTGACCACGAACGGAAAGCTGGACCGCGAGGCCCTTCCCGCACCCGCGTACGCGACCGGCGCAGGCCGCGCCCCCGCGACCGTCCGGGAGGAGATCGTGTGCGCGGTCTTCGCCGAGGTGCTGGGGCTGGAGTCGGTCGGGGTGGAGGACAACTTCTTCCAACTCGGCGGGCACTCCCTCCTCGCCGTGACACTGGTGGAGCGGTTGCGGGGCCGGGGCGTGTCGGTGTCGGTGCGGGCGCTGTTCGAGACGCCCACCCCCGCCGGACTCGCCGGCAGCGCGGGAGCCGAGTCGGTGGAGGTGCCGGAGAATCCGATCCCGGCCGGTGCCGAGCGGATCACCCCCGACCTGCTGCCCCTCGTCGAGCTGTCGCAGAGCGAGATCGACCGGGTCGTCGCCTCGGTCGACGGCGGCGCCGCGAACATCGCCGACATCTACCCGCTCGCCCCCTTGCAGGAGGGCCTGTTCTTCCACCACCTCATGGCGGCCGGTGGAGCCGACGCCTATGTGACGGTGCGCCTGGTCGAGTTCACCACCCGGGCCCGCCTTGACGAGTTCGCGGGCGCGCTCCGGCAGGTCCTCGACCGGCACGACATCTACCGGACCGCCGTGGTCTGGGAGGGCCTGCGGGAACCGGTGCAGGTGGTGTGGCGGCGGGCGACGCTGCCCGTGATCGAGCATGTCCTCGACCGCGACGGCACGGAACCCGCGCGCTGGGCCGATGCCCTGATGGCCGCCGGCGGACTGTCGATGGACCTGGGGCGGGCGCCCCTGATGGATCTGCATGTCGCCGAGGTCGCCGACGGCCGCTGGCTCGGGCTGATCCGGATCCACCACATGGTCGAGGACCACATGGGCACCGATGTGCTGATGCGGGAACTGCGCACGATCCTCGTCGGCCGCAAGGACCGGCTCGCCCCGGCCGCCCCCTTCCGGAACTTCGTGGCCCAGAGCCGCGCGGTCCCGAGGGCGGAGCACGAGCGGTTCTTCGCGGACCTCCTGGCCGATGTGACCGAGCCGACCGCGCCCTTCGGAGTGCTGGACGTCCACGGGGACGGCAGTGACTCCGCGACCGAAGTGCTCACCGTCCCCGCCGAGTTGGCGATCCGACTGCGGGAGGTGGCCCGTGGGCTCGGCGTCAGCGCCGCGACCGTCCTGCATGTGGTGTGGGCGCGGGTCCTCGGGGTGCTGTCCGGCCGGGACGACGTGGTGTTCGGCACGGTGCTGTTCGGGCGGATGAACGCGGGTGACGGCGCCGACCAGGCCCTCGGCCTGTTCATCAACACCCTCCCGGTCCGCGTCCGTACCTCCCGGGTCGGCGCGCGCGCCGCCATCGAGCTGATGCGGGACCAACTGGCCGCCCTCCTGGAGCACGAGCACGCGCCCCTGGCGGTCGCCCAGCAGGCCAGCGGCATCACCGAGAACACCCCCCTGTTCACCTCACTCTTCAACTACCGCCACGCGGACCCCCGCACGACAACCGGTACAGGCGACACCACCAGCGACACCACCAGCGACGCCACGGACGACGACGAGACCCTCGAACAGCAGCCGATCGACGGCATCCGCAATGTCATGGTCCGCGAGCGGACCAACTATCCCCTGACCGTCGCCGTGAACGACCTCGGCCCGGACCACATCGGCTTCACCGTGGCAGCCGTCACCCCCATCGACGCCGCAGCGGTGGGACACCTGCTCCAGACCACCCTCGACCATCTCCTCGGCGCGCTGACCCGCACGCTCGACGGCGGCCCCGACACCACCCTCGACCGCGTCCTCGTCCTCGACACCGACGACCGCGCCCGCATCCTCCGCACCTGGAACGCCACAGCCGCTCAGGTCCCGGACGGGTCGGTGGTGGACCTCTTCGAACGCCGGGCGGCGGCAGTCCCGGACGCGGTGGCGGTGGTGAGCGAGGCCGGTGAGCTGTCGTACCGCGACCTCGACGCGGCGGCGAACCGGCTGGCGCACCATCTGCGGGGCCGGGGTGTCGGCCCGGAGTCGATGGTGGCCCTGCGGCTGCCGCGCGGTGCGGAGCTGGTCACCGGGATGCTGGGCGTGTGGAAGGCGGGCGCTGCCTATCTCCCGGTCGACTCGCGCCTCCCGGCCGAGCGGGTGGACTTCATGCTCGCGGACGCGGGTGTGTCCCTGGTCCTCGGTCCGGAGGACCTGGATCAGCCGGACGAGCCGTCGGAGGCTCCGGGCACGGCCGGTGATCTGGCGTATGTGATCTATACGTCGGGTTCGACGGGGGTGCCGAAGGGTGTCGCGGTCTCGCACGCGGGGCTGGTGAACCTGGTGTCGGCTCAGGGTGAGCGGTTCGCCGTCGATGAGAGCGCCCGGGTGCTCCAGTTCGCGTCGGTCGGTTTCGACGCGGTGGTGTCCGAGGTGTGGGTGACTCTGTGCGCGGGCGGGGTATTGGTCGCGGGTTCGGCGGAGGAACTGGATTCCGGCGCGGGCGTGGCAGGCGCGGTGGCCCGGCATGGGGTGACCCATGTGACGCTGCCCCCGGCGGTGCTGGGCGCCCTGGAAACCGGTGACCTGGGGTCGGTCACCACGCTCATCTCGGCCGGTGAGGCACTGGACCCCCGGTCGGTGGAGCGCTGGGCACCGGGTCGCCGTCTGCTGAACGCGTACGGCCCGACGGAGGTGACGGTGTGTGCCTCGATGTCCGAGCCCCTCGCCCCCGGCGACGAGCCGACCATCGGCGCCCCCATGGCCAACACACGCGCCTACGTCCTGGACGAGACTCTCCAGCCGGTGCCGGTCGGGGTGACGGGTGAGCTGTATGTGTCCGGCGCCGGGCTGGCGCGCGGGTACGTCGGACGCCCGGGACTGACCGGCGAGCGATTCGTGGCATCCCCGTTCGAGACCGGCCGGCGGATGTACCGCACCGGCGACCTCGCTCGCTGGACCCCCGACGGACAGCTCGTCTTCGCCGGGCGCGCCGACGACCAGGTCAAGGTCCGCGGCTTCCGGATCGAACCCGGTGAGATCGAGAGTCTGCTGCTGTCGCACCCGGAGGTGACCCAGGCCGCGGTGGTGGCCCGTGAAGGCGCCCTGGTGGCGTACGTCGTACCGTCGGCCCAGGACGTGGACGCCCTGCGGGACCTCGTGACCTCCCGGCTGCCCGAGTACATGGTCCCGTCCGCCTTCGTCACCCTGGACGAGCTGCCGCTGACGGTCAACGGCAAACTCGACCGAGGGGCCCTGCCCGCCCCGGAGTACGCGACCGGCACCGGCCGGGCCCCGGCCACCGTGCAGGAGGAGATCCTCTGCACCCTGTTCGCCGATGTCCTGGGCGTGGAGTCGGTCGGGGTCGAGGACAACTTCTTCCGCCTCGGCGGACACTCCCTGCTGGCCGTACGCCTCACCTCCCGGATCCGGTCCGTGCTGGGTGTGGAGGTCGAGGTGCGGGCGCTGTTCGAGGCGCCGACCGTCGCCCGCCTGGCGGCCCGGCTCGCCCAGGGCACCCGGCAGGCCCGCACCCCCCTGCGGGCCGTGGCCGAACGACCCGAGCGGGTACCCCTGTCGTTCGCGCAGCGGCGCCTGTGGTTCCTCGGCCGGCTCGAAGGACCCAACCCGACCTACAACATCCCCGTCCCGATCCGGGTGAACGGCGCCGACCCCGTCGTACTCGACGCGGCGCTGCGGGATGTCATCGCCCGGCACGAATCACTGCGGACGGTGTTCGCCGAGATCGACGGCGAGCCGTATCAGCACATCCTCGACCCGGACGACCTGGACTGGGAACTGGAAGTGACCCAGGTCGAGCGCGACGAGCTGGCCGGGGCCGTGAGCCGGGTGTCGCGGCACGCCTTCGACCTGGCCACCGAACTGCCCATCCGGGCCTGGCTGTTCGACGCCGGACCGGAGGAGCGGGTCCTCGTCGTGGTCATGCACCACATCGCCAGTGACGGCTGGTCCATGGGCCCCCTGGGGCGCGACATCTCCACCGCCTACGCGGCCCGCCTGCGCGGCGAGGCACCCGACTGGGCCCCGCTGCCCGTCCAGTACACCGACTACGCCCTCTGGCAGCGGGACCTGCTCGGCGACGCCTCCGACCCCGGCAGCCTGCTGAACGCCCAGGTCGACTACTGGCGGCAGGCACTCTCCGGCGCACCGGAGGAACTGGAACTGCCCGGCGACCGGTCCCGCCCGCCCGTGACCAGCCACCAGGGCCACCAGATCCTGCTGAACGTACCCGCCGAGGTGCATCGGCGAGTCGTGGAACTCGCCCGCGCCGAGGGTGTCACCGTGTTCATGGTGATGCAGGCCGCGCTCGCGGTCACCCTGTCACGGCTGGGCGCCGGAACCGACATCCCCGTCGGCTGCGGCATCGCCGGCCGCAATGACGAGGCCCTGGACGACCTGGTCGGCTTCTTCGTCAACACCCTCGTCATCCGCACCGACCTCTCCGGGAACCCGGAGTTCCGGCAGATCCTGGAGCGGGTCCGCGAGGCCAGCCTGGGCGCCTGGGCACATCAGGACGTGCCCTTCGAACGCCTCGTCGAGGAACTCGCCCCCGAACGCTCGATGTCCCGCCACCCCCTCTTCCAAGTCGCCCTGACCCTCCAGAACGCCGAGCGCACCGGAACGGCGACGGGCACCGAGACCGCCGCCACCACGTCCGCCTCGGCCAAGTACGACCTCGATGTGATGATCGCGGAGGCGTACGACGAGCACGGCAACCCCGCCGGACTGCGCGGCGCCGTCGTCGGATCGGCGGACCTGTTCGACGCCGCCACGGTCGAGGCCCTCACCCGACGCTGGACCCGGGTCCTGGACTCGGTCACCACGGACCCGGCCCTGCGCCTCGCCGCCGTGGAGATCCTCGACCCCGCCGAGCGTGAGCGTGTGCTTGTTGAGTGGGGTGGGTCGTCGTTGGTGGGTGCGGGTTCGGTCGGGGGTTCCTCGGTGTTGGGGTTGTTTGATCAGTGGGTGGGTGTGGATGCGGGTGCGGTGGTTGTGGTGGGGGATGGGGTGGTGGTGTCGCGGGGTGAGGTGGA
>NZ_JBFBEM010000033.1:0-6052 GCF_040683675.1 Streptomyces sp. NPDC093252
GCCCACCGAGCCGGAAGAAGTCGTCGTCCACCCCGACCGACTCCAGCCCCAGCACCTCCGCGAACACCCCGCACAGGATCTCCTCCTGCACAGTCCCCGGGGCACGGCCGGCGCCGGTCGCATACTCCGGCTCCGGGAGGGCCCGCCGGTCCAGCTTCCCGTTCGCGGTCAGGGGCAGCTCGTCCAGACCCACGAACGCGGCGGGAACCATGTACTCCGGCAGCCGGGACGCCACCAGCTCCCGCAGCCCTTCCACGTCCTGCACCGCCGGGACGACATAGGCCACGAGGGCCTCGTCCCGGGCGATCACGGCCGCCTGGTCGACGTCCGGGTGAGTGAGGAGGACGGTCTCGATCTCGCCCGGCTCGACCCGGAAACCGCGCACCTTGACCTGCTGATCCGCACGCCCCGCGAACACCAACTGCCCATCAGACGTCCACCGCGCCAGGTCACCCGTCCGATACATCCGCCGCCCGGCATCGAACGGCGACGCCACGAACCGCTCACCCGTCAGCCCCGGACGATTCACATACCCCCGCGCCAACCCGGCACCAGCCACATACAACTCACCGGCCACACCGGCAGGGACCGGCTCAAGCGCGTCATCGAGAACGTACAACCGGGTGTTCGCGATCGGACGCCCGAAAGGCACCGGACCCGCACGGCCGGCATCCACCGTCTCCGCCGCCACCATCACCGTCGCCTCGGTCGGCCCATAGGTGTTCACCAGCCGCCGACCCACCGACCACTCCCCCGCCACCGCCCCACTGATCGCCTCAGCACCGACAAGCAACGTCTCCACACCACCCAGATCGGCAGGCTCCAGCACACCGAGCAGCGACGGCACCACACTGGCGGCCGTCACGCCCTCCAGCTCCGCCAACCGCCGAGGCTCCGCCCGCTGCTCCTCACTCGCGATCCACAGCGAGGACCCCGACGACAGCGCCACCGCCACATCCAGCACCGACGCATCGAAACTGAACGACGCGAACTGCAACACACCCACACCCGGACCCGCACCCATCACCGACCCGAACACCGACACCAGATTCGCCAGCGAACCATGGGAGACCGCCACACCCTTCGGCGTCCCCGTCGACCCGGACGTATAGATCACATACGCCAGATCGCCGACCACACCCGGCGCCTCCGCCGACTCCCCCGGCTGATCCAGATCCTCCACACCCAGGACCAGCGACACCCCCGCATCCGCGAGCATGAACCCAACCCGCTCATCGGGAAGCTGCGAATCGATCGGCAGATACGCCGCCCCCGCCTTCCACACCCCCAGAATCCCGACGATCATCTCCGCACCACGCGGCAACCGCAGCCCCACCACCGACTCCGGCCCAACCCCCCGACCCCGCAGATACTGCGCGAGTCGATTCGCCGCCGCATCCAACTCCCCATACGACAGCTCCACACCCCCACACACCACCGCAACCCCACCCGGATCAGCCGCAGCCCACCCCTCGAACAGCTCCACCACCGTCAGGTCGGGACGCTCAGCGGCCGTGTCGTTCCACTCCCGCAGCAGCCGGTCCCGCTCGGGGGCGTCCAGGACCGGCACGCGGTCGAGGGGCAGGGTGGAGTCGTTGGTCAGGGCGTCGAGCAGATTCCGTGTCGTCGTCGCGAGCAGCCGTCCGACCACGGTCGCGTCGATCGGGGCGACGGCCTCCACGGTGAAGCTGATGAGGTCCGGGCCGAGGTCGTTGACCGCGATGGTCAGCGGGTAGTTGGTGCCGTCCCGGCGGGAGACCTGCTGGATGCCGGGGAGGGATCCCTGCCGGTCGTTGACTGTGGTGTGGTCGGCGTGGCGGTAGTTGAAGAGCGCGGTGAAGAGGGGGGTGTTGCCCGCGATCCCGCTGGCCTGCTGGGCGACCGCCAGCGGCGCGTGCTCGTGCTCCAGCAGCGCGGCGAGGTCGTCCCGCATCCGTTCCACGGCGGCCCGTACGCCGATCCGGCTGGTCCGGGCCCGTACCGGGAGGGTGTTGATGAACGGGCCCAGTACCCGGTCGGCGCCCTCCCCGGCGTTCATCCGCCCGAACAGTACCGTCCCGAAGACGACATCGTCCCGCCCGGACAGCACCGCCAGCACCCGTGACCACACCACGTGCAGCACCGTCGCCGGACTCACACCCAACGCCTGTGCCGTCGCGCGGAGTTGGGTGACCTGGTCGCGGGGCATCTCGACCAGCTCGGTGGCCATGCCGCTGCCGTCGCCGCGCACGTCCAGGACGCCGAAGGGCGCGGTCGGCTCGGTCACATCACCCAGCAGCCCCGCGAAGAACCGCTCATGCTCCGCCCGCGCGACCCGACGCGTCTGCGCCACGAAATTACGGAACGGCAACGCCGGCGCCAGCTCGTCCGCCCGACCCGACAGCACCGCCCGCAACTCCCGCAGCAGCACATCCATGCCCAGGTGATCCTGCAACATGTGATGCATCCGCACCGCCGCCAGCCACCGGCCACCACCACCCGGCACCTCCGCCACATGCAGATCCATCAGCGGAGCCCGACCCAGATCCATCACCGAGCCCACCACCGCCAGCAGCGCATCAGCGGGGTCGGCGTGCTGTTCGGTGTCGATCCGGTGTTCCCGGACTGCCAGCGCCGCGCTCCGCCAGACCACCTGGACCGGCTCCCGCAGGCCCTCCCACACCACGCCGGTCCGGTAGATGTCATGCCGGTCCACCACCTGCTGGAGCGCCCGCGCGAACTCGTCCAGCCTGGGCCGCGAGGCGAACTCGACGACCCGGACGGTGACATAGACATCCGCACCGTCGGCCGCCATGAGATGGTGGAAGAGGAGGCCCTCCTGCAAGGGGGCCAGCGGGTACACATCGGCGATGTTCGGCGCGCCGCCGTCGACGGAGGCCACGATCTGGTCGATCTCGGCCTGGTCCAGTTCCACCAGCGGCAGCATCTGCGGTGTGATGCGCTCCGCGTCCGCCGGGATCAGGTTCTCCGGCACCTCCGCCGCCACGGCCCCGGCCGCCCGCGCCAGCCCCGCCGGGGTCGGGGACTCGAACAGCGCCCGCACCGACACCGACACGCCCCGGGCCCGCAACCGCTCCACCAGCGATACCGCGAGCAGTGAGTGGCCGCCCAGGCGGAAGAAGTTGTCCTCCACCCCGACCGACTCCAGCCCGAGCACCTCGGCGAACACCGCGCACAGGATCTCCTCCTGCACGGTCGCCGGGGCCCGACCGGCGCCGGCCGCGTACTCCGGCGCGGGGAGCGCCTTGCGGTCCAGCTTCCCGTTGGCGGTCAGCGGCAGCTCGTCCAGACCCACGAACGCCGCCGGGACCATGTACTCGGGCAGCCGGGAGGCCACCAGCTCCCGCAGCCCCTCCACGCCCTGTCCGCCCGGCACGACATACGCCACCAGGACATCGCCACGGGCGACCACGGCGGCCTGAGTGACCTCCGGGTGCGACAGCAGCACACTCTCGATCTCACCCGGCTCGATCCGGAAGCCGCGCACCTTGACCTGGTCATCGGCACGGCCCCCGAACACCAACTGCCCGTCCGCCGTCCAGCGCGCCAGGTCCCCGGTCCGGTACATGCGCCGCCCGGCCTCGAAGGGAGAGGCGACAAACCGCTCCCCGGTCAGCCCGGGACGGTTCACGTACCCCCGCGCCAGCCCGGCGCCCGACACATACAGCTCACCCGTCACCCCGACCGGCACCGGGTCAAGGCCCTCGTCCAGCACATGGACCCGCGTGTTGGCCATCGGGGCGCCGATGGTCGGCTCGTCGCCGGGGGCGAGGGGCTCGGACATCGAGGCACACACCGTCACCTCCGTCGGGCCGTACGCGTTCACCAGACGGCGACCCGGAGCCCACCGCTCCACCAGCCCCGCGTCCAGCGCCTCACCGGCCGACACCAGCGTCCGCACCGACCCCAGGTCACCGGTGCCCAGGGCACCCAGCACCGCCGGGGGCAGCGTCACATGGGTCACCCCATGACGCGCCACCAATTCCGACAACCCGGCGCCCGGAACCACCTCGTCCCGGGACCCCACCACCAACACCCCACCGGCACACAGCGTCACCCACACCTCGGACACCGCCGCGTCGAAGCCGACCGACGCGAACTGGAGCACCCGGGCCGTCTCGTCCACCGCGAACCGCTCGCCCTGAGCCGACACCAGGTTCACCAGCCCGGCGTGCGAGACCGCGACACCCTTCGGCACTCCCGTCGAACCCGATGTGTAGATCACATACGCCAGATCACCGGCAACACCCGGAGTCTCCTCCGGCACCTCCCCCACCTGGTCCAGATCGCCCGACCCGAGAACAAGAGCAACCCCCGCATCCGCGAGCATGAACTCAATCCGCTCTGCGGGCAGTTGCGTGTCGATGGGGAGATAGGCGGCGCCCGCCTTCCACACGCCCAGCATCCCGGTGACCAGCTCCGCGCCGGGCGGCAGCCGCAGCCCCACCACCGACTCCGGCCCAACCCCCCGCCCCCGCAGATACTGCGCCACCCGATTCGCCGCCGCATCCAACTCCCCATACGACAGCTCCGCATCCCCGCTCACCACCGCCACCGCGTCCGGGGCGGCCGCGGCACGCCGCTCGAACAGGTCCACCACCGAGACGTCCGGGATCTCCGCCATCGTGTCGTTCCAGGCGCCGAGGATGCGGTCGCGTTCGGCGGCATCCACCACGGTCACCGCACGGAGGGGGATCTCGGGGCTCTCGGTCACCGTCGCCAGCACCCGGGTGAACCATCCCGTGAGCCGTTCGGCGGTGGTTCGCTCGAAGAGGTCCGTGGAGGCGACCAGCACGCCTCGCAGCCCGCCCGGACGGCCCTCGGCGTCGAAGGTCTCCGCCAACGACACATCGAGGTCGAACCGCACCACCGACGACGAACCCTCCAGCGGCAGGCTCCCGGCCTCCACTTCGGGCAGTTCCAGCGCCGCGCGGTCGACGTTCTGCACCGCCAGCATGACCTGGAAGAGGGGGTGGCGGGCGAGGGAGCGCTCAGGGGCAAGCTCCTCCACCAGGCGCTCGAAGGGCACGTCCTGGTGGGCCAGCGCGCCGAGGCTCGCCTCCCGCACCCGCCCCAGCACCTCACGGAACTCCGGATCCCCGGACAGATCCGTCCGGATCACCAGCGTATTGACGAAGAACCCGACCAGATCGTCCAGCGCCTCATCCGTACGCCCCGCCACCGCCGAACCGACCGGAATGTCCGTACCGGCCCCGAGCCGCGACAGGGTCACCGCGAGCGCGGCCTGCAACACCATGAAGGCCGTCACGCCCTCGGCCCGCGCCAGCTCCACCAGCCGCTGGTGCACCTCGGCAGGTACCCGCACCGGCACGACATGACCCCGATGGCTCACCACCGCGGGACGTGGGCGGTCCGTCGGCAGGACGAGTTCCTCGGGGACCCCGGCCAGGGTGCGCCGCCAGTACTCCACCTGCGTGTGCAGCAGACTCTCCGGGTCGGTCTCCTCACCCAGCAACTCCCGCTGCCAGAGCGCGTAGTCGGCGTACTGCACCGGCAGCGGCGCGAACACCGGCGCCTCATCGCGCAGGCGGGCGGCATACGCCGTGGACAGATCGCGCCCCAGCGGTGCCGTCGACCATCCGTCACCCGCGATGTGGTGCACCACCAGCACCAGAACCTGTTCGCCCGAAGCGGCCTGGAACAGTGACGCCCGGATCGGAATCTCCGAGGACAGGTCGAACGCGTACCGCGAGGCTGCCAGGGCCGCATCCGCGAGTCCAGCGGGCTCCACCTGGCTGACCTGGAGTTCCCAGTCGAGGTCTTCCGGGTCGAGGATCCGCTGGTACGGCTCCCCGTCGACGGCCGGGAACACCGTCCGCAGCGACTCATGCCGCCCGATCACATCCCGCAGCGCGGTGTTCAGCACGGCGGCATCGACACCCGTCAGGCGGATCGGCACCGGGAGGTTGTAGGTGGGGGACGGCCCTTCGAGCTGGCCCAGGAACCACAACCGCCGCTGAGCGAAGGACAACGGGACCCGCTCCGGACGCCCCGCAACCACCCGCAGAGCCGTACGGGCCCGGCCGGTGCC
>NZ_JBFBEM010000034.1:0-5227 GCF_040683675.1 Streptomyces sp. NPDC093252
CTCCTCCACCCCACCCTCGACACCCCCACCCCCCACCTCCCCTTCACCTTCACCGGCATCACCCTCCACACCCCACCCCCCACCGGCCCCGTCGAGGCATATGAGGCATTTGTGGACGCCGCGACAGGCGGCATCACCCTCACCGACACCGACGGCGAGATCCTCGCCCGGATCGAGGGGGTGACCCTGCGCCCGTCGCAGACCACCGACTCCGCCCTGCACACCCTGGACTGGGTGGAGCCGGACACCCGGAGCGACGACGACACCCCCTCCCGCTGGGTGCTGATCGAGACCGGCGCGCCCCACTCGGCACCGATCGACGCCTACCCCGCCATCCATCCCGACCTGGCCTCCCTGCCCGCCGACGAGCCGATCACCGCCGTCCTGCCCCTGGCCACCGCTGCTGCCGCTGCCGCCAGCGCTGCCGCTGCCGACACTGCTGCCGCTGCCGTCGACGCCCCGCGCACGGCGCTCGACGCCGTCCGGGACTGGGTGTCCGCACCGCTGCACGCCGGGAGCCGGCTGGTGGTGGTCACCGAAGGTGAGGCGGGTGCACTGTACGCGGCGGCGGCCCGAGGGCTGCTGCTGTCGGCGGCGACCGAGCATCCGGGGCGGGTGATGGTCGCGGACCTGGACGCCGACCCGCTGTCCTGGCGGGCGTTGCCCGGCGCGGTGACCGGGGCCGTGGCCGAGGGTGAGCCGCAGGTCAGGATCAGGGCGGGCCGGGTGTCGGTACCCCGGCTGCGGCCGGTGACGCCGACCGGGACCGGACAGCCCCCGGGATCCGCCGTCCCCTTCGGACCCGAGGGCACGGTCCTGGTGACCGGTGGCACCGGTCGGCTGGGCGCTCTGCTCGCCCGGCATCTCGTCGAGCGCCATGGCGTCCGGCATCTACTGCTGACGAGCCGTCAGGGCCCATCCGCTCCCGGTGCGGACGAGTTGGCGGCCGAACTGGCGGCGGCGGGGGCCGAGGTCAGGATCGTGGCCTGCGACGCCGCCGACCGGGAGGCGCTGGGCGCGGTGCTGGCGACCGTACCTCGGGCGCATCCGCTGGCCGGGGTGGTGCACACGGCCGGGGTGCTGGACGACGGTGTGGTGGAGCAGTTGACGGCGGAGCGGCTGGCGCGGGTGTGGCGGCCGAAGGCGGAGGCGGCGCTGCTGCTGGACGAGCTGACCCGGGATCTGGAGTTGCGGGCGTTCGTGCTGTTCTCGTCGGTGTCCGGGCTGATCGGCGCCGCCGGGCAGGCCAACTACGCCGCCGCCAACGCCTTCCTGGACGCCCTCGCCGCCCGGCGCCGGGAGTCGGGGCGCGCGGCGACCTCGCTGGCCTGGGGGCTGTGGGGCGGTGAGGGCGGTATGGCCGGGGCGCTGGGCGCGTCGGACGTGGCCCGGTTCGCGCAGGTCGGGGTGGCGCCGCTCGATCCCCGGGAGGGGCTCGCACTGTTCGACGCGGCGGTGGGCCGTCCCGAGGCGCTGCTGTCGCCGCTGCGACTGGACCGGGGGGCGCTGCGATCCCGGGTGACGGCCGGGGAGCCGGTGCCCGCGGTGCTGCGGGGCCTGGTGGGAGGTGCGGGCAGGCCCTCGGTGTCCGATGCCGGGGCGTCGACCCTGGCGGGTCGGCTGGCCGGGGCTTCGGCGGTGGAGCGCAGACGGCTGCTCACCGATCTGGTGCGGACCCGCGCGGCGGAGGTGCTGGGCTTCGGTGAACGCGGCGGGATCGCGCTGGACCGTACCTTCAAGGAACTGGGTTTCGACTCACTGACCTCGGTGGAACTGCGCAACCGCCTGAACTCGGCGACCGGGCTGCGCCTTCCGGCCCCGGTCATCTTCGACCACCCCACCCCGGAGTCCCTGGCGGACCACCTGGCCGACCTCCTCCAGCCGGAGCAACGCCCCCAGACACCCGCCCCCGCAACCCCCCAACCGAACGACGACGAAGACGATCTCATCGCGGTAGTCGGCATCGGCTGCCGCTTCCCCGGCGGCATCACCACCCCCGACCAGCTCTGGCAACTCCTCGCCAACGGCGAACACGCCATCACCGACTTCCCCACCAACCGGGGCTGGCCCACCAACCTCCACCACCCCGACCCCCACCACCCCGGCACCACCTACACCAACCAAGGCGGCTTCCTCCACGACGCCGACCAGTTCGACGCAGAATTCTTCGGCATCTCCCCCCGAGAAGCCCTCGCCATGGACCCCCAACAACGCAGCCTCCTCGAAACCACCTGGCACACCCTCGAACACGCCGGAATCAACCCCACCACCCTCCACAACACCCCCACCGGCGTCTACGTCGGCCTGATGTACCACGACTACGCCCCGGCGGCCGGTCAGATGCCGGAGGACCTGGAAGGGCTGCTGCTCACCGGAAACCTGGGGAGTGTGCTGTCGGGCAGGCTGGCCTACCACTTCGGCTTCACCGGCCCCGCACTCACCCTGGACACCGCCTGCTCCTCGTCTCTGGTAGCCATCCACACCGCCGCACAAGCCCTCCGCAACAACGAATGCACCCTCGCCCTCGCCGGCGGCACCACCATCATGTCCACCCCCGGCACCTTCATCGAATTCAGCCGACTCCAAGGACTCTCCCCCGACGGACACTGCCGCTCCTTCTCCACCCACGCCAACGGCACCGGCTGGTCCGAAGGCACCGCACTCCTCCTCCTCGAACCCCTCACCCAAGCCCGAAAGAACAACCACACCATCCACGCCCTCATCAAAGCCACCGCAACCAACCAGGACGGACCCTCCAACGGACTCACCGCCCCCAACGGCCAAGCACAACAACACCTCATCACCCACACCCTCACCACCGCCCACCTCACCCCCCACCACATCGACGCCATCGAAGCCCACGGCACCGCCACCCCCCTCGGCGACCCCATCGAGATCGAGGCGTTGCACGCCACCTACGGCCGGGACCGGGAGCGTCCGCTGTGGCTGGGGTCGCTGAAGTCGAACCTGGGCCATATGCAGGCGGCGGCCGGGGTCGGCGGCGTCATCAAGATGATCGAGGCGATGCGCCACGAGACCCTCCCCCGCACCCTGCACGCCGAGGAACCCACCGAGCACTTCGACTGGGCGTCCAGCCCGATCCGGTTGCTCGGCGAGGCCCAGCCCTGGCCGCGCGACCCGGACCGCCCACGCCGCGCCGCCATCTCCTCCTTCGGCATCAGCGGCACCAACGCCCACCTCATCCTCCAAGAACCCCCATCCACCCCGCCCGCTCCTGAACCCACCACACCACCTCTCACCCCCTACATCCTCACCGCGAAGACGCCCACCGCCCTCACCACCCACGCCCAACAACTCCACACCCACCTCACCACCCACCACCCCCACCCCACCCACACCGCCCACACCCTCACCACCCGCACCCACCACCCCCACCGAGCCGTCATCCTCACCACCGACCACCCCCACGAACCCCTCACCCACCTCACCACCCACACCCCCCACCCCCACCTCACCACCACCCCCGAGCCCGCCAAGTCCCGCAAACCGGTGTTCGTGTTCCCTGGGCAGGGGTCGCAGTGGGAGGGGATGGCCAGGGAACTGATGGACACCTCGGAGGTGTTCGCGGCGGCGATGCGGGAGTGTGCCGACGCCCTCGCGCCGCACACCGACTGGGAGTTGACGGCGGTGGTGACCGGCGCGCCCGGTGCCGCCTCCCTGGACCGGGTGGACGTGGTCCAGCCCGCGCTGTTCGCAACGATGGTGTCGCTGGCGGCGGTCTGGCGGTCGTACGGGGTCGAACCGGCGGCCGTGGTGGGGCATTCGCAGGGGGAGATCGCCGCCGCGTGTGTGGCGGGGATCCTGTCGCTGGAGGACGCGGCGCGGGTCGTGGCGCTGCGCAGCCGGGCTCTGCTGCGGCTGGCGGGGCGCGGCGGGATGATGTCGGTGCCGCTGCCCAGGGACGAGGTCCGGACGCGGCTGGAGCGCTGGGCGGGGCGGTTGTCGGTGGCGGCGGTCAACGGGCCCCGGTCGACGGTGGTCTCGGGCGCGGCGGACGCGATCGGCGCGCTGCACGAGGAGCTGACCGGGGCGGGGGTGAAGGCTCGGGTCATTCCGGTGGACTACGCCTCGCACTCGGCGCAGGTGGACGAGGTGCGGGCGGAGCTGGCCGGGTCGCTGGCCGGGATCGCGCCGCGTCCGGCGCGGGTGCCGCTGTTCTCGACGGTGACCGGTGACTGGCTGGCCGAGGGCGCCGCCGACACCGCGTACTGGTTCCGCAATCTGCGGGACACGGTACGGCTGGAGGAGGCGGTGGGACGGCTGCTGGAGGAGCGGTTCGACGCGTTTCTGGAGATGAGCCCGCATCCGGTGCTGACAGTGGGGGTGCAGGAGACGGTAGACGAGGCCGGGGCCGACGCGGTGGTGGGCGGGTCGCTCCGCCGGGACCGGGGCGGGCCGGAACAGTTGCTGGCTTCGATGGCGCAGGCGTTCGTGCGGGGTGTCGAGGTCGACTGGACGCGGCACTTCGCGGGCACCCACGCCCGGCACATCGACCTCCCCCACTACCCCTTCCAGCGCCAACGCCACTGGCTCACACCCCCCGCAGACACCGGCCCCACAGCGACCGGCCTCACCCCGACCGACCACCCCTTCCTCACCGCCACCACCACCCTCCCCGACACCGGGGCCACCCTCTACACCGGCACCATCGACCCCGACCAGCACCCCTGGCTGACGGACCACACCATCAACGGCACCCCCCTCCTCCCCGGCACCGCCCTCCTCGACCTCGCCCTCCACACCAGCGGCACACACCACATCGAAGAACTCACCCTCACCGCCCCCGTCCCCCTCACCACCCCCCTCGACCTGCAAGTCCACACCACCGCGACCACCCTCACCATCCACACCCGCCCCACCCACACCGACACCCCCTGGACCACCCACGCCACCGCCACCCTCACCCCCCACCCACCAACCACCAACCCGGCGCCCCCCACACCCCACCCCGAAGCCGAACCCCTCGACACCGACGACCTCTACGACCGCTACGCCACGGCCGGTTACACCTACGGCCCCACCTTCCGCCGCCTGACCCACCTCACCCGGCACAAGACCCACTACCACGCCCATCTCACGCAACCCCCCACCACCCACCACAAACCCTTCCGCCTCCACCCCGCCCTCCTCGACGCAGCCCTCCACCCCCTCCTCCACCCCACCCTCGACACCCCCACCCCCCACCTCCCCTTCACCTTCACCGGCA
>NZ_JBFBEM010000035.1:0-5090 GCF_040683675.1 Streptomyces sp. NPDC093252
CGTACGTGACGCTCCACCTGCCCCGCCCCCACCGCCTCAATCCGACGGACCGTCACCCGCCGGTCACCCCGGTGGCTGCCCCGGCCGCCCCGGCCGCCCCGGCGCCCGCCGCCGGTGCGACCGACGAGGGCGCCTATGTCACCCCGCTGGTGCGCAAGCTCGCCGCCGAGAACGGTGTCGACCTGGGTGCCGTCAAGGGCACGGGCGTCGGCGGCCGGATCCGCAAGCAGGACGTGCTGGCCGCCGCCGAGGCCGCGAAGGCCGCCGCCGCCGCTCCGGCGCCGGTCGCTGCCGCCGCCCCCGCGCCGGCCGCCCGCAAGAGCGCGCCGACGCTGGAGGTCTCGCCGCTGCGCGGCCAGACCGTCAAGATGCCCCGCATCCGCAAGCTCATCGGCGACAACATGGTCAAGGCGCTGCACGAGCAGGCGCAGCTCTCCTCGGTCGTCGAGGTCGATGTCACCCGGCTGATGCGGCTGCGGACGCAGGCGAAGGACTCCTTCGCGGCGCGCGAGGGCGTCAAGCTCTCCCCGATGCCCTTCTTCGTGAAGGCGGCGGCCCAGGCGCTGAAGGCCCACCCGGTCGTCAACGCCCGGATCAACGAGGCCGAGGGGACGATCACCTACTTCGACACCGAGAGCGTCGGTATCGCGGTGGACTCCGAGAAGGGCCTGATGACCCCGGTCATCAAGCACGCCGGTGATCTGAACATCGCCGGTATCGCCAAGGCCACGGCGGATCTCGCGGGCAAGGTCCGCGGCAACAGGATCACGCCGGACGAGCTGGCCGGGGCGACCTTCACGATCTCCAACACGGGGTCGCGGGGCGCGCTGTTCGACACGATCATCGTGCCGCCCGGCCAGGTCGCCATCCTGGGCATCGGCGCCACGGTCAAGCGCCCGGCGGTCATCGAGACGGAGGAGGGCACGGTCATCGGCGTACGCGACATGACATACCTGACCCTGTCCTACGACCACCGCCTGGTCGACGGCGCGGACGCGGCCCGCTACCTGACGGCCGTCAAGGCCATCCTGGAGGCGGGCGAGTTCGAGGTGGAACTCGGCCTGTAACAGCCCTTCGGCACATAGGACGCCCCCGCCCCGGAAACCCCGGGGCGGGGGCGTCGCCCTTTTTGGGGGCGCGGGGAACTGCGCGACCAGCCACGACCCACCCGCACCCGCCGCACCATGAGAATCCACCCACCCCACTAGGCGCGTAGAACCCCGTGTAACCCTCATCTCACCTGCACGAAAGCACCCCGCCCCACCACCCCAGCGGAGCGCTCCCGCCGTATTGTCTAAACGTCAAACGTTAAGGAGCTCTCATGACCGCGCCCGTCATCCACTCGCTGCGCGAACAGATCCGCGAGCACATCCTCGAGGGGATCATCAGCGGACGCTGGCAGCCGGGCGAGCGGATCGTGGAGCGGCGGATCGCCACGGAGCTGGAGGTCAGCCAGACCCCGGTGCGCGAGGCGCTGCGCGAGCTGGAGTCGCTGCGGCTGATCGAGTCCGCGCCGAACAAGGGCGTGCGGGTGCGCAATCTGACCGCGGCCGATCTGGAGGAGAGCTACCCGGTGCGGGCCGGGCTGGAGGCCATCGCCGCGGAGCTGGCGGCGCAGCGGCTGGCCGACGACTGCTCGGCCCTGGAGCCCCATGTCACGGCGCTGTACGAGGCCGACAGCCGCGCCGACGGCACCGCCCAGGTGCGGCACACCGTCGGTTTCCACCGGGAGCTGGTCCGCGCGGCCGGGAACTCGGTGCTGCTGCACACCTGGGAGGGGCTCGGCATCGAGGTGTTCACGGCGCTGTCGATCCGCTGGCTGGGCACGGTCCAGCAGTCGTACGCCGAGGAGCACGAGGAGCTGGTGGACGCGTTCCGGCGCCGGGATCCGCGGATCGCGGAGATCGTGAAGGCGCATGTGCTGGGCTGCGCGCCCCACACCAGCCCGGAGCAGCCGACCGGCGACGGGTGAGCGCCCGTTCGCCCAGACCTCCCCCACCTGCGGAAACCCTGCGGGAGCCCTGCCGGAGCCCCCGCCGGAGCCCTGCGACAAAACGGCGAAAATCCGGCGAAAAAACGGCACCGCGTGCCCGTTCGAATGACACCCCGTGCCCACTTTCTCGTGATCAAGAGATTTTCCCCCTCAACCCTTTGATCGATCATCGATCAGGGAGTTACAGTCACCGATGGGCTTCCACCAGAGCCTCACGCCCTGTCCTGCCAAAGACCAAGGGCACCCCCGAACCCTTACCGATGAGGGAACCCCCTTCGACTGAGGAAGGCGGCGACATGACCGACCCCTACGCCATCCAGCCGAGCGCGCTCGACCAGCTCCCCGACCGGGACCCGGAGGAGACCGCCGAGTGGCAGGCCTCACTGGACGCCGTCGCCAGGGCTGCCGGCCCGCACCGTGCCGCGTATCTGATGCGCCGCACCCTGGAGCGCGCGGAGGGCACCGGCATCGCGCTGCCGAAGCTCCTCGAAACCGACTACGTCAACACCATCCCGACCTCCGCCGAGCCGGCCGTGCCCGGTGACGAGGCGCTGGAGTCCCGGATCACCGCGTACAACCGGTGGAACGCGGCGGCGATGGTGACCCGCGGCAGCAAGTACGGCGTCGGCGGGCACATCGCCACCTTCGCCTCCGCCGCCTGGCTCTACGAGACCGGGTTCAACCACTTCTTCCAGGGCAAGGAGGGCGACGGCTCGGGCGACCAGCTCTACATCCAGGGCCACGCCTCGCCCGGCATCTACGCCCGCGCCTTCCTCGACGGGCGCCTCTCCGAGCAGCATCTGGACCACTTCCGCCAGGAGTCCGGCGGCAGCGGTCTGCCCTCCTACCCGCACCCGCGGCGGCTGCCGTGGCTGTGGGAGTTCCCGACGGTCAGCATGGGCCTCGGCCCGCTCTCCGCGATCTACCAGGCCCGCTTCAACCGCTATCTGACGCACCGCGGCATCAAGGACGTCTCGTCCTCGCACGTGTGGGCGTTCCTCGGCGACGGCGAGATGGACGAGCCGGAGTCGACGGCGGCGCTCGCGCTGGCCGCGCGCGAGGAGCTGGACAACCTCACCTTCGTCATCAACTGCAACCTCCAGCGTCTGGACGGCCCGGTCCGGGCCAACTTCAAGATCGTGCAGGAGCTGGAGGCCCAGTTCCGCGGCGCGGGCTGGAATGTGATCAAGTCGCTGTGGGGCGGCGCCTGGGACGAGCTGTTCGCGCTCGACACCACCGGCGCGCTGCTGCGGCGGCTGCGCGAGGTCCCGGACGCCCAGGTGCAGACGTACCAGACGCGGGACGCGGCCTACATCCGCCAGGACTTCTTCGGCGCGGACCCGGCCCTCGCCGAGCTGGCGAAGCTGCTCAGCGACGACAAGATCCTGGAGTGCTTCCACCTCTCGCGCGGCGGCCACGAGGCCCGCAAGGTGTACGCGGCGTACAAGGCGGCCGTGGAGTTCAAGGGCGCGCCGACGGTGATCCTGGCGCAGACCGTCAAGGGCCACACCCTCGGCACCGGCTTCGCCTCGAAGAACGCCAACCACCAGATGAAGAAGCTGACGGTGGACGAGTTCAAGGCGATGCGCGACCTGCTGGAGCTGCCGGTACCGGACTCCGCCTTCGCCGACGGCCAGGTGCCCTACGCCCACCCGGGCGCCGGCTCCCCCGAGGTGCGCTACCTCCAGGAGCGCCGCGCGGCCCTCGGCGGCCCGGCCCCGGCCCGCCGCACGCACCCCCTGGCCCCGCTGCCCGCCCCCGCCGAGAAGGCGTTCGCCTCCTTCGACAAGGGCTCGGGCACCCAGAGCGTGGCGACCACCATGGCCTTCGTCCGGCTGGTCAAGGACCTGGTCCGGGACAAGGAGACCGGGAAGCGCTGGGTGCCGATCGTGCCCGACGAGGCCCGCACCTTCGGCATGGAGTCGCTGTTCCCGTCCCTCGGGATCTACTCCCCCAAGGGCCAGACCTACGAGCCCGTCGACCGCGACCAGCTCATGTACTACAAGGAGGCCACGAACGGCCAGATCCTCAACGAGGGGATCACCGAGGCCGGTTCGATGGCCGACTTCATCGCCGCGTCCAGCGCGTACGCGACGCACGGCGAGGCGATGATCCCGTTCTACATCTTCTACTCGATGTTCGGCTGGCAGCGCACCGCCGACCAGATGTGGCAGCTCGGCGACCAGCTCGGCCGCGGCTTCCTCATCGGCGCCACCGCGGGCCGGACCACCCTGACCGGCGAGGGCCTCCAGCACGCCGACGGCCACTCCCCGCTGATCGCCTCCACCAACCCGGCCGCGCTCTCCTACGACCCCGCGTTCGCCTACGAGATCGCGGTGATCGTCCGCGAGGGCCTGCGCCGGATGTACGGGGAGGCCGCGCCCGGCGAGGACCAGGACGTCTTCTACTACCTGACCGTCTACAACGAGCCGCTGCCGCAGCCCGCGAAGCCCGCCGGGCTCGGTATCGACGAGGGCATCGTCAAGGGCCTGTACCGCTTCAACACGGCGGAGTCCGCGGGGCTGAACGTGGCGGCGGTCAACGCGCCCCGCATCCAGCTCCTCGGTTCCGGCACGGCGATCCACTGGGCGCTGAAGGCGCAGCGGCTGCTCGCCGAGGAGTGGGGCGTGGCGGCGGACGTCTGGTCGGCGACGTCCTGGACCGAGCTGCGCCGGGACGCCCTGGAGGCGGACGCGGCCCTGCTGCGCGGCGAGGAGCGGGTGCCGTACGTACGGCAGGCGCTCCAGGGCGCGGAGGGCCCGGTGCTGGCGGTGTCCGACTACATGCGCCAGGTGCCGGACCAGATCGCGCAGTGGGTCGAGCAGGACTACACCTCGCTGGGCGCCGACGGTTTCGGCCTCTCCGACACCCGTGACGCGGCCCGCCGCCACTTCGGGGTGGACGCGGAGTCGATCGTCGTGGCGGCGCTGGCACGGCTGGCCCGCGGGGGTGCCGTCCCGGCGACCTCGGTGAAGGAAGCGCGGGAGCGGTACGGGCTGTAGTCCGGCCGCGGGTAGTAGTTCGGGTGCGGGTCGGTGGGGGCTGGTCGCGCGGGGTGCAGCCTCCCCGAGACCGACGAAGGGGGGGGGGGGGTGGT
>NZ_JBFBEM010000036.1:0-1895 GCF_040683675.1 Streptomyces sp. NPDC093252
TGCCGGTGAAGGTGAAGGGGAGGTGGGGGGTGGGGGTGTCGAGGGTGGGGTGGAGGAGGGGGTGGAGGGCTGCGTCGAGGAGGGCGGGGTGGAGGTGGAAGGGGCCGCCGTGGGTGGTGGGGGGTTGGGTGAGGTGGGCGTGGTAGGTGCCCTGGTGGTGGGTGAGGTGGGTCAGGCGGCGGAAGGCGGGGCCGTACTGGTAACCGGCGGTCGCGCAGCGGTCGTAGAGGTCGGTGATGTCGAGGGGGGTGGCGGTGTCGGGGTGGGGACTGGGGACGGTGGGGGTGGTCGGTGGGTGGGGGGTGAGGGTGGCGGTGGCGTGGGTGGTCCAGGGGGTGTCGGTGTGCGCCGGGCGGGTGTGGATGGTGACGGTCGACGGGGTGACCTGGACCTGGAGGTCGAGGGGGGTGGTGAGGGGGACGGGGGCGGTGAGGGTGAGTTCTTCGATGTGGGGGGTGCCGCTGGTGTGGAGGGCGAGGTCGAGGAGGGCGGTGCCGGGGAGGAGGGGGGTGCCGTTGATGGTGTGGTCGGTGAGCCAGGGGTGTTGTTCCGGGTCGATGGTGCCGGTGTAGAGGGTGACTTCGGTGCCGGGGAGGGTGGTGGTGGCGGTGAGGAAGGGGTGGTCGGTCGGGGTGAGGCCGGTCGCTCGGGGGCCGGTGTCCGCGGTGAGCCAGTGGCGTTGGCGCTGGAAGGGGTAGTGGGGGAGGTCGATGTGCCGGGCGTGGGTATCGGTGAAGTGGCTGCCCCAGTCGACCTCGACACCCCGCACGAACGCCCGCGCCACCGCCGTCAGCAGCGCCGCGCCCTCGGGCCGGTCCTCCTGGAGGGCCGGTACCGCGACCAGTGACTCCGGGTCGGCGAGGCAGTCCCGCACCAGCGCCGACAGCGGCCCCCGGGGACCCAGCTCCAGCAGCGTCCCCACGCCCCGCCGCTCCACCGCCCGCACCCCGTCCGCGAACCGTACGCTCTCCCGCGCGTGCCGCACCCAGTACGCGGCACTGGACAGCAGGCCGTCCGTGACCGCCTCGCCGGTCAGCGTCGAGACCAGGGCGATGGCCGGAGCACCGTACGTCAGACCCTCCGCCACCTCGGCGAACCGGGTGAGCGCGGGCTCCATCAGCGGGGAGTGGAAGGCATGGCTCACCCGCAGCCGCGTGGTCCGGCGCCCCCGTGCCTCCCAGTGCGCGCCGAGTTCCCGTACCGCCGCCTCGGTGCCCGAGACCACCACGGAGACCGGGCCGTTGACGGCCGCGATACCCACCTCGGCGCCGAGCAGCGGAACGACCTCCGCCTCGGACGCCTCCAGCGCCATCATCGCCCCGCCCCCGGGCAGGGCACCCATCAGCCGGCCGCGCGCGGCGACCAGCGTGCAGGCGTCGGCGAGGGAGAGCACCCCGGCGACCTGCGCCATGGCGACTTCACCCACCGAATGCCCCAGCAGCACATCCGGACGCACACCCCAGGACTCCACCAGCCGGAACAGCGCCACCTCCAGCGCGAACAGCGCGGGCTGCGCATACTCGGTACGGTCCAGAAGATCCTGGTCGGCGCCCCACATCACCGCGCGCAGCGGCCGGTCCAACAGCGGGTCCAACTCCTCGCACACGGCGTCCAGCGCGGCGGCGAAGGCGGGGTAGGAGTCGTACAACTCCCGTCCTGCCCCGATCTGTTGCGCCCCCTGGCCCGGGAAGAGGACGGCCAGTCTGGCGCCGTTGCGGGGCGGGGTCGCGGGGGTGGTGGTGAGGTGGGGGTGGGGGGTGTGGGTGGCGAGGTGGGTGAGGGGGGTCTCCGGGTGTTGGTTGGTGAGGATGACGGCTCGGTGGGGGTGGTGGGTGCGGGTGGTGAGGGTGTGGGCGGTGTGGGTGGGGTGGGGGTGGTGGGTGGTGAGGTGGGTG
>NZ_JBFBEM010000037.1:0-1463 GCF_040683675.1 Streptomyces sp. NPDC093252
TTGTGGTCGGTGTACAGGTGGTGCATGGCTGTCGTCAGCTCGTGTCGTGAGATGTTGGGTTAAGTCCCGCAACGAGCGCAACCCTTGTTCTGTGTTGCCAGCATGCCTTTCGGGGTGATGGGGACTCACAGGAGACCGCCGGGGTCAACTCGGAGGAAGGTGGGGACGACGTCAAGTCATCATGCCCCTTATGTCTTGGGCTGCACACGTGCTACAATGGCCGGTACAATGAGCTGCGATACCGTGAGGTGGAGCGAATCTCAAAAAGCCGGTCTCAGTTCGGATTGGGGTCTGCAACTCGACCCCATGAAGTCGGAGTTGCTAGTAATCGCAGATCAGCATTGCTGCGGTGAATACGTTCCCGGGCCTTGTACACACCGCCCGTCACGTCACGAAAGTTGGTAACACCCGAAGCCGGTGGCCCAACCCCTCGGGGAGGGAGCTGTCGAAGGTGGGACTAGCGATTGGGACGAAGTCGTAACAAGGTAGCCGTACCGGAAGGTGCGGCTGGATCACCTCCTTTCTAAGGAGCACTTCTCACCAGCTTCACCGCTGGTCAGAGGCCAGTACACCGGCGAGTGCCCGGTGCTGGTTGCTCATGGGTGGAACGTTGATTATTCGGTCTGGATCCGGTTTCGGAGACCACTAGTACTGCTCGTCAGAGCGTGGAACGTGGTTCTTCGGGGCGGGTGCGGGCCGGGCACGCTGTTGGGTGTCTGAGGGAATGATCTTCTTCCTTCAGTTGCCGGCCCCGGTGCAGCACTGCGTGTGCGGTGTGTGACGGGTGGTTGGTCGTTGTTTGAGAACTGCACAGTGGACGCGAGCATCTGTGGCCAAGTTTTTAAGGGCGCACGGTGGATGCCTTGGCACCAGGAACCGATGAAGGACGTGGGAGGCCGCGATAGTCCCCGGGGAGTCGTCAACCAGGCTTTGATCCGGGGGTTTCCGAATGGGGAAACCCGGCAGTCGTCATGGGCTGTCACCCATGCCTGAACACATAGGGCATGTGGAGGGAACGAGGGGAAGTGAAACATCTCAGTACCCTCAGGAAGAGAAAACAACCGTGATTCCGGGAGTAGTGGCGAGCGAAACTGGATGAGGCCAAACCGTATGCGTGTGAGACCCGGCAGGGGTTGCGTATACGGGGTTGTGGGATCTCTTGTCTGTCGTCTGCCGGCGGCAGGGCGAGTCAGAAACCGTTGATGTAGGCGAAGGACATGCGAAAGGTCCGGCGTAGAGGGTAAGACCCCCGTAGCTGAAACATTGACGGCTCGTTTGAGAGACACCCAAGTAGCACGGGGCCCGAGAAATCCCGTGTGAATCTGGCGGGACCACCCGCTAAGCCTAAATATTCCCTGGTGACCGATAGCGGATAGTACCGTGAGGGAATGGTGAAAAGTACCCCGGGAGGGGAGTGAAATAGTACCTGAAACCGTGTGCCTACAAGCCGTGGGAGCGTCGGA
>NZ_JBFBEM010000038.1:0-1339 GCF_040683675.1 Streptomyces sp. NPDC093252
TCACCCCGGGCGCGCACTCCACCAGCACGAGACCTTCCTCCGTGATGTCGAGGACGCCGAGGTCGGTGATGACCCGGTTCACACACGCCCTGCCCGTGAGCGGGAGCGTGCAGTGCTCCAGGATCTTGGGGGAGCCGTCCTTCGCGGTGTGGGTCATCACGACGATCACCGTCCGGGCGCCGTGCACCAGGTCCATCGCCCCGCCGATCCCGGTGATCAGCTTCCCGGGGACGGCCCAGTTCGCCAGGTCCCCGGCCGCGGAGACCTGCATCGCGCCCAGCACGGCGACATCGATGTGCCCGCCGCGGATCATCGAGAAGGACAGCGCCGAGTCGAAGAAGGACGCCCCGGGCAGGACGGTCACCGTCTCCTTGCCCGCGTTGATCAGATCCGGGTCGACCTGGTCCTCGGTCGGGTATGGGCCGGTGCCCAGGATCCCGTTCTCCGACTCCAGGACAACTTCGACGCCGTCGGGGAGGTGGTTGGGGATCAGGGTCGGCAGCCCGATGCCGAGGTTGACGTACTGGCCGTCGCGCAGTTCACGGGCGGCCCGCGCGGCCATCTCCTGCCGGGTCCACGCCATCAGTCGCTCACCGTCCGCTGCTCGATCCTCTTGTCCGCCGCCTGCTCCGGGGTCAGCGCCAGCACCCGCTGCACGAAGATGCCGGGCAGATGCACCGCGTCCGGGTCGATCTCCCCGGGCTCCACCAGTTCCTCCACCTCCGCGATGGCGACCTTCCCGGCCATCGCGGCGAGCGGGTTGAAATTGCGGGTGGCCTTGTTGAAGACCAGATTCCCGTGCCGGTCGCCCCGGGCCGCCCGGACCAGCGCGAAGTCCGTGCGGATCCCGCGCTCCAGGACGTACCCGACGCCGTCGAACTCCCGGACCTCCTTCGCCGGGGACGCCAGCGCCACCCCGCCGGACCCGTCGTAGCGCCAGGGCAGCCCGCCCTCCGCGACCTGGGTGCCGACCCCGGCCGGGGTGTAGAAGGCCGGGATCCCGGCGCCCCCGGCACGCAGCCGCTCGGCGAGAGTGCCCTGCGGGATCAGCTCGACCTCCAGCTCCCCGGCGAGATACTGGCGGGCGAACTCCTTGTTGGCCCCGATGTACGACCCCGTGACCCGGGCGATCCGGCCCGCCGCCAGCAGCACCGCGAGGCCGGACTCCATGGCACCGCAGTTGTTCGACACCACCGCCAGCCCGCCCGTACCACGCTCGTACAGCGCCTGGATCAGGGTGTTCGGCACCCCGCTGAGCCCGAAACCACCCACCGCGAGCGACGCGCCCTCCGGCACATCACCCACCGCCGCCGCAGCCGAGGCGACCACCTTGTCCATC
>NZ_JBFBEM010000040.1:0-1025 GCF_040683675.1 Streptomyces sp. NPDC093252
CGCTTCAAAGTCTCCCAGCTATCCTACACAAGCCGAACCGAACACCAATATCAAACTGTAGTAAAGGTCCCGGGGTCTTTCCGTCCTGCTGCGCGAAACGAGCATCTTTACTCGTAGTGCAATTTCACCGGGCCTATGGTTGAGACAGTCGAGAAGTCGTTACGCCATTCGTGCAGGTCGGAACTTACCCGACAAGGAATTTCGCTACCTTAGGATGGTTATAGTTACCACCGCCGTTTACTGGCGCTTAAGTTCTCAGCTTCGCCCCACCGAAATGGAGCTAACCGGTCCCCTTAACGTTCCAGCACCGGGCAGGCGTCAGTCCGTATACATCGCCTTACGGCTTCGCACGGACCTGTGTTTTTAGTAAACAGTCGCTTCTCGCTGGTCTCTGCGGCCACCCCCAGCTCAGGATGTAAAACCCATCACCGGAAATGGCCCCCCTTCTCCCGAAGTTACGGGGGCATTTTGCCGAGTTCCTTAACCATAGTTCACCCGAACGCCTCGGTATTCTCTACCAGACCACCTGAGTCGGTTTAGGGTACGGGCCGCCATAAAACTCGCTAGAGGCTTTTCTCGACAGCATAGGATCATCCACTTCACCACAATCGGCTCGGCATCAGGTCTCAGACTATGTGCCAGGCGGATTTACCTACCCGACGTCCTACACCCTTACCCCGGGACAACCACCGCCCGGGATGGACTACCTTCCTGCGTCACCCCATCACTCACCTACTACCAGCTCGGGCCACCGGCTCCACCACTTCATGCTTGTCCGAAGACGCACACGACGGCTTCACGGGCTTAGCATCACTGGATTCAATGTTTGACGCTTCACAGCGGGTACCGGAATATCAACCGGTTATCCATCGACTACGCCTGTCGGCCTCGCCTTAGGTCCCGACTTACCCTGGGCAGATCAGCTTGACCCAGGAACCCTTAGTCAATCGGCGCACACGTTTCCCACGTGTGAATCGCTACTCATGCCTGCATTCTCACTCGTCAACCGTCCACAACTCGCTTAC
>NZ_JBFBEM010000041.1:0-1008 GCF_040683675.1 Streptomyces sp. NPDC093252
CTAGGGATTGTCCGGCCGATCATGTTCGGAGCCAGATGGTGAGGGCTGCGGCGGTTACGGTACCGAGGTAGATGTAGCCGCGCTTGTCGTAGCGGGTGGCAACCGCCCGGGCGTTCTTGAGCCGGTTGATGGCCCGTTCGACGGTGTTGCGCTTGTTGTAGCGCTCTTCGTCGAAGGCGGGCGGCCGTCCGCCGCGTGAGCCTTTGCGCAGGCGGGCGGCCCGGCTGTCGGTCTTCTCCAAGATCGTGTGCCGGATGCCGCGCCTGCGCAGGTACTGGCGGCAGGGCCCGTTGCTGTATGCCTTGTCCGCCGCCAGGCTGTCCGGCTTCTTCCGGGGCCTTCCCCGCCCCCGGCGGGGGACACGGATCTTCTCCAGCACGGGCTGGAACTGGCTGCAGTCCGCCCACTGTCCCGGCGTGACGGTCAGGGACAGAGGGCGGCAGCGGCCGTCGGCACTCAGGTGGAGTCTGGTGGTGAACCCGCCGCGCGAGCGGCCCGGGCCCTCACCTCCTGCACCACCTCCGCCAGCCGGGCGTAAAGGCTCTGCCACGGCGTCCCGTCCCGGAGTTCTGCCGGTTCGGCCCCCTTTGCCGCAAGGGCAGGCGGCGGATCGGTCCGGGCACCGGCCGCGTGCTGATGGGCACGGACGACGGTCGAGTCGACCGAGATGTCCCAGTCGATCTCCCCGGCCGCGTCGGCCTCCGCCTGGACCTGCTGGAGCAGACGCTCCCAGGTCCCGTCCGCGGACCACAGCCGGTGCCGTTCGTAAACCGTCTTCCACGGCCCGAACCGTTCGGGCAGGTCACGCCACTGCACCCCGGTCCGCACCCGGTGCAGGATTCCGTCGATCACCTGCCGGTGATCCCGCCACCTGCCACAACGCCTGTTGCCGACCGGCAGAAACGGCCGCAGCCGCTCCCACTCGGCATCACTCAGTTCACCCCGCCCCATGCCCACACCAACGACCCACGCACGGGACAGTCACATGATCGACCGGACAACCCCTAG